>NZ_VIVQ01000001.1:616290-1232580 GCF_007829035.1 Rudaeicoccus suwonensis | reverse complement strand
TGGACCAGGCGACCGACCCGGTGCGGCATACAGCGCATCCGCCGTTGGCCCGCACCCGAGGCTCAGCCCGCGAGGTCCGGTGCCCGGTGCCTGCTGCTCGCCACGGTCGCGCGCGCCACGATCGCGCTCCCCGCGCCCCGTGACTCCACCCGGCGAGGGGGTATGGTTTTCCACGGAGCGAGCCAATCTTTCCGCATTGCGAAAAGCGATGCGACAGCTAGGAGGTCTGCATGTCCGACTCATCCACCCTCGCCACGCCGGAGGGTGTGCAGGTCACCGGTCCGATTCAGGAGCGGTATGACGAGATCCTGAGCCCCAAGGCGCTCGACCTGGTCGCGACCCTGCACCGGGATCTCAACGGACGGCGACTGGAGGCCCTGCGAGCGCGACAGGCCCGAGTCGAGGCCGTCGCTGCGGGCGAGGATCTGCACTTCCTGGAGGAGACACGCAGCATCCGCGAGGACGACAACTGGCGGGTCGCTCCCCTGGCACCTGGCCTGGAGGACCGTCGGGTCGAGATGACCGGTCCGACCGATCGCAAGATGGTCATCAACGCGCTGAACTCCGGCGCCCGCGCCTGGCTCGCCGACCAGGAAGACGCCAACACCCCCATGTGGGGCAACGTCGTCCAAGGCCCGTTGAATCTCATGGATGCTCTCGACGACAACCTCGACTTCACCAGTCCGGAGGGCAAGGAATACAAGCTCGTCTCGGCAGACAAGCGGCCCACGATCATCGTGCGGCCCCGCGGTTGGCACCTGCCCGAGAAGCACATCACCGTCGACGGTGAGGAGACCTCGGGCTCGCTGGTGGACTTCGCGCTGTACTTCGTCGCCTGCGCGCAGAAGCAGATCGACCGGGGCAAGGGACCGTACTTCTACCTGCCGAAGATGGAGAGCCACCTCGAGGCGCGCATCTGGAACGACGCCTTCGTTATCGCCCAGGACGCCATCGGCATCCCGCAGGGCACCATCCGCGCGACCTGTTTGATCGAGACGCTGCCGGCTGCGTTCGAGATGGAGGAAATCCTCTACGAGCTGCGCGAGCACTCCTCCGGTCTCAATGCCGGCCGGTGGGACTACCTCTTCTCGGTCATCAAGACCTATCGCACCCGAGGGGCGGATTACATTGTGCCCGACCGCAATTCGGTGACCATGACAGTGCCGTTCATGCGTGCCTACACCGAACTGCTCGTGAGCACCTGCCACAAGCGTGGGGCCTCCGCGATGGGCGGCATGGCTGCATTCATCCCGAGCAAGGACGACGCCGTCAACACCGCGGCCTACGAGAAGGTCACCGCCGACAAAACGCGCGAGGCCAACGACGGATTCGACGGCTCGTGGGTTGCGCATCCGGCGATGGTCGACACGTGCTTCCAGGTGTTCAACGACGTGCTCGGCGGCAAGCCGAACCAGATCGAGGAGAAGAAGCGCGAGGACGTTCACGTCACGGCCGAGCAGATCCTCGACGTGAAGTCGACGCCCGGTGATGTCACCTCGCAGGGACTGCGCAGCAACATCGACGTCGCCCTGCAGTACCTCCGCTCCTGGCTGGCCGGCCGCGGTGCCGTGGGCATCCACAACCTGATGGAGGACGCAGCGACCGCGGAGATCAGCCGTTCCCAGATCTGGCAGCAGATCAAGAACGACGTCGTCCTCGCCGACACCGGTGAGCAGGTCACCAAGGAGATGGTGCTCGCACTCGTCGATGACGTCATCGCCGAATTGCCCGGCGAGGCAAGCGATTACGACGATGCAAAGGCGACCTTCCTCGAGGTCGCGGTCGCCGACGACTACGCGGACTTCCTGACGCTGCCGGCATACCGACGGATGCCGTAACACGATGTCCGACGCGTCGGGGTCGATCGCAGCCGTCACCGAACGACTGCGATCGACCCTGCCGTCCGACGCGGTCATCACCGACCCGACCAGACGAGCGGCATACGACTGCGACGGTCTGCTGCACTACCGGGTCACCCCCGCGGTCGTCGTGCTCGCGCGCGACACCGACCAGGTGCAGGCCGCAGTCCAGGCCTGTATGACGCACGGCCTCCCGTTCGTCGCTCGCGGCTCCGGCACGGGCCTGTCCGGTGGCGCGCTCCCCCACGCCGACGGGGTGCTCATCGTGATGAGCGGATTCCGTGAGATACGAGAGGTTTCCGCGCGCGACCAGCGCGCCGTAGTCGATCCAGGCGTCATCAATCTGCAGATCTCGCAACGCACTCGCCCCGACGGCTACTACTTCGCGCCCGACCCGTCGAGTCAGCAGATCTGCACCATCGGCGGCAACGTCGCCGAGAACTCCGGCGGAGCGCACTGCCTCAAGTACGGCTTCACAGCGGCACATGTGCTCAGCCTCGACGTGGTGACTCCTGACGGCGACCGCTTCGCCTTCGGCACCCGCGCGCCGGACGCCCCCGGGTATGACGTGCTCGGCGCCTTCGTCGGCTCCGAGGGCACGTTGGGGATCGCAACCTCGGCCACCGTCCGCTTGTTGCGCACCCCGGAGACAGTGCAGACCTTCCTCGCCGGCTTCGCCGACACCGACGCTGCCGGAGCCGCCGTCTCGGCGATCATCGGCGCAGGCATCGTGCCGGCCGCGATCGAGATGATGGACGCCCTCGCGATCGAAGCAGCCGAAGCGGCCGTCGCCTGCAACTATCCGGCCGGTGCGGGTGCAGTGCTTGTCGTCGAGCTCGACGGGCCTGGGGCGGAGGTCGACTCGGAGCTGGCCGCCGCCGAGCAGCACTGCCGCGAGCACGGTGCCTTCGAGATCCGCATTGCTGCGGATGACCAGGAGCGCCAAGCGATCTGGCGCGGCCGCAAATCGGCCTTCGCGGCAGTCGGACGCATCAGCCCCGACTACATCGTGCAGGACGGCGTCATCCCGCGCACCGCGCTGCCAGAGGTGCTGCGACGGATGAAACAACTCGCCGACGACGGTGGCGTGCGAGTGGCCAATGTGTTTCATGCCGGCGACGGAAACCTCCACCCGCTCGTGCTTTTCGATGACGCAGTGCCCGGTCAGGCGGACGCCGCCGAAGAGACCTCCGGCGCCATCATCGACCTCTGCCTCGAGCACGGCGGCTCGATCACCGGCGAACACGGAGTCGGCTCCGACAAGGCGAAGCACATGCCGAAGATGTTCACCGAAGACGACCTCGACACGATGCAACGCATCCGCTGCGCGTTCGACCCGACCGGAATCTCCAATCCTGGCAAGGTCTTTCCCACCCCACGCCTGTGCGGCGAGGTGCCACGACGACACAGTGCGTCCGACGACTCCCGCACGCCCACCACAACTGCCGGCGTGGAGATCTTCTGATGGGATTGCTGAACGCATTGCGCGGCGCAGACCTCGACGTGCGCGCTGCCGTCAGCGCGGACACCGTCGACGGCCGGTTGCCACGCCTGCTGGTCCGACCGCGCTCGACGCAGCAGGTCAGCGCCCTTATGAGCATCGCGACCGAGCACGATGCCGTGACCATCGTTCGCGGGCACGGGACCAAGCTGACCTGGGGCGCGCCCGCTCCGGAGGCCTCGATCCTGCTGGATCTCAGCCTGATGAACCGAATCCTCGACCACCAGCCTGGTGACCTCATCGCCAGCGCCGAGGCCGGCGCCGCGATCGCTGACCTCCAGGCTGCGCTGAGCAGCCGAGGACAACGTCTCGCGGTGGACACCATGGTGCCCGGCACGACCGTGGGCGGCCTCGTCGGCAGCAATGTGAGCGGACCGCGACGCGTGCACACCGGCACCGTGCGCGATCTGCTGATCGGCGTGACCATCGTGCTGGCGGACGGGACGATCGCACACTCCGGCGGAAAAGTCGTCAAGAACGTCGCCGGATACGACCTGGGCAAATTGATGACCGGGTCCCACGGAACTCTCGCGGTCATCACCGAAGCGACCTTCCGCCTGCACCCCGAACCCACTGCAACCAGGTGGCTCTCAACCCGTATCGCCACGGCTGACCTCGAAACCGTGCTCGCTGCGGCGTGCGCGTCCGTCGTCGCACCATCGGCAATCGAAATCGACTGCAATGCACCCGATTCCGCCACTGTCGCGATTCTGGTCGAAGGCACGGGTGCCGGTGTCGCGGCACGTGCCTCCGCCATCAGCACGATGCTGGCCGCCTTCGATCTCGGGCCGGACGACCACGACCAAGCGAAATCAGGCCTCGGCGATGCGCAGGACTGGACGCTGCGATTCCCGTTCACCACAGGCGGCACGCAGGTCGGCCTCAAACTGACGGCGGCTCTCGGCGGAGTGGTCGAGGTGTGTGCCGCTGCCGTGGCGCACGGGCTGCACGTGCGCGGATCGGCAGGCGCCGGAGTGTTGTATGCCGCAGCGCCGACCTCGATCACCAGCGCCGAACTCACCACTGTGCTCAGTGAGCTGCGCCCCCTGACCGCTCGCCTCGGTGGAACAGCCGTCGTGCTCGACGGGCCACGCGACATACGTTCCGAGGTCGATGTCTGGGGGCCGGTGAACGGGCTGCCGGTGATGCGTCGGCTCAAAGATCAGTTCGATCCAGGACGACTGCTTGCTCCGGGCAGATTCGTGGGAGGCATCTGATGACCGACAGCGACATCGCAGCGCCGACAGGCGCTTTCGACGACTCCAACCCACCCTCAGCCGACCTGATCTCGGACTGCGTCCACTGCGGCTTCTGCATGACGACGTGTCCGACCTACACGCTGTGGGGCGAGGAGATGGACTCGCCGCGCGGCCGGATCCACCTGATGAAAGCGGGGCTGGAGGGTGCTCCTCTGACCGACACGATGGTCGGCCACTTCGATGCCTGCCTGGGCTGTATGGCGTGCGTAACGGCCTGCCCGAGTGGGGTGCAGTACGACCGCCTGCTGGAGCAGACCCGCGCACAGGTGGAACGCCGCCACGAACGCACACCCGCCGAAAAGGCTCTGCGTGCAGCTATTTTCGGACTCTTCCCGTATCCGGCACGGCTGCGGTTGCTCCGTGGCCCGCTGCGGGTCATGCAGGTGACCCGGCTGGACCGCGCGTTGCGCCGCACCGGGCTGCTCGACCGGTTCCTTCCCCAGGTCGCGGCCATGGAACGGCTGACGCCTGCGCTCGGCTCGCGCAACCCCCGACTGCCCGACGACATTCCCGCCCTCGGCCCGACGAGGGCCACGGTGGCCATGCTGACGGGATGCATCCAGGACGCGTTCTTCGGCGACGTCAACGCGGCGACCGCCCGCGTGCTGGCTGCCGAGGGATGCCGGGTGCTCGTGCCGGCCGGTCAGGGGTGCTGCGGTGCACTGAGCGGACATGCCGGACGCGAGGACGAGGCCGTGCACTTCGCGCAACGCACGGTCGATGCCTTCGATGACGCGCGACTGGGCGTTCCGTGTGATTACGTGGTGACCAATGCAGCCGGCTGTGGCAGCGCCATGAAGGACTACGGCCATCTACCGACTGACGAAAACGGTTCTGCGGACGTCAGATTCAGCCAGTTCGGCCATCGGGTGCGTGACCTGGCGGAACTGCTGGCGTCGCTCGGCACGGTCGCCGAGCGGCATCCACTGCCGCTGAAGGTGGCCTATCACGACGCCTGTCACCTCGGCCATGCGCAGGGAGTCCGCGACCAACCGCGCGCTCTGCTGCGCGAGATTCCTGGCCTCGAGTTGCTCGAGATCCCCGACGCTGCGATCTGCTGCGGGTCCGCCGGGATCTACAACATCCTCAACCCCGAGCCGGCCGCGGAACTGGGCGAGACGAAGGCCCGCAACATCCTGGCCACCGGTGCCGACCTCATCGTCACCGCCAATCCGGGATGCATGATGCAGATCGCGACCGCGCTCGAGCGCCTGGGCCGACCGTTGCCGATCATGCACACCGCGTCGATCGTGGATGCGTCGATTCGCGGGGCCGGCGTCGACGAGTTGCTGGGCCGGACATGACCGCAAGCGAACGCCGCACCGGAGTGCAGTCGGTAGATCGCGCCCTGGATGTCGTCGAGGCTCTCGGCGATGGACGACCTCGTGGCATCAGCGAACTCGCCACGGCGACCGGGCTGTCCGTCGCCACAGTGCACCGAATCCTCACGACTTTGTCGGACCGCGGCTATTCGGTGCAGGTCGACGAACGCAAGTACACGGTCGGCCCGGCGGCACTGCGCCTGGCCGATCTGAGCCGCCAGAGCCTGGCCGACCGCGCTCTCCCCCATGCGAGACGCCTTGCCGCCATCTTCGGCGAGTCTGCGAATGTCGCGATTCGACGCGGCAATTCGATGGTGTATGTCGCACAGGCGCCGTCACCGCACTCACTGCGTATCTTCACCGAGGTAGGCCGCGTGGTGCCGATGCACAGCACCGCGATCGGCAAGGCGACCCTCGCAGCACTCCCGGGCGACGAGGCCACCGAACTGATCAGTTCGCTGTCGTTGCGCGCGACGACCCGGCACACCATCGTCACCGTCGCCGACCTCGAGGCCGAGCTCGACGGCATCCGTGAACGCGGCTTCGCCATCGACGAAGAGGAGCAGGAACTCGGCGTCCGGTGTGTCGCGGCTGTCGCCCCGGGTAGCGCTGCTCCCACCGTCGCGCTGTCGGTGTCGGGGCCCAGCGAGCGGTTCACCCGCCAGGTCGCCGAGGCCGCCGGACCAAGCGTCGCGGCTGCGGCGCGCGAGTTCGCCGAGGCACCTGCTGCGGGCTGAGGACGCCGTCGACGCGCCGTTCACGAGATCCATTTACCCGGTACCCGATGTTTCCGGTACCGCTCGTACCTTTAATCCGGTACTCTCGGGTACGACCCGGAGAAGCGCACGATTCCGGGCCATCCCCAACCTCGTGAAAGGCAGCGATGAGCAACCTGCACACCAAGCCGACGCTCGTTGACAAGAGTCAGTCCCTCGGCATGCGGCTGATCACACGGGTCGGCGGTCTGGAGGCGATGAAGAACCCCAGCCTCCGCTCCAAGGTCGAGAAGGCGCTCTACCGCGGGTCGCGCCAGGGCTTCAAGGCGCAGACGGCTGCAGGCCGCGCCTTCCAGCGCACATCCGGCGCGGGCACCGCCACCCGCAACACGCCGGTCAAGCCCAAGCGCGAGTTCGATCTGACGCCGACCGAGGATCAGGAGATGATCCGGCAGGCCGCGCGCGAGCTCGCCGAGGAGGTTCTGCGACCGGCCGGGGCCGAGGCCGACACGAGCCGCTCCGTGCCTGAGTCGGTGCGAGAGTCCGCTGCTCAGCTCGGTATGACGCTGCTCGGCGTGCCTGCCGACCTCGGCGGCGTCGCCGAGGAGGCATCCGCCGTGACCGGGGTGCTGGTGATGGAAGAGCTCGCCCGCGGCGACATGGGCCTCGCCGTAGCCATCATGTCCTCTGCTGCGGTCGCCAATGCGCTTGTCAACTACGGCGATTCGGACCAGCAGGCGACTTTCCTGCCGCCGTTCACCGACGAGAGCTCCCCGGCGACGGGTGCCCTCGCGCTCATGGAGCCACAGCCGCTCTTCGACCCGGCAACGCCCGCGACCACCGGGCAGGTGGAGGGCCAGGAACTCGTGCTTTCCGGCGAGAAGGCACTGGTGCCCGGTGCTGACAGCGCCGACCTGTTCATCGTCTCAGCAACCATCGACGGTGTGCCGCGACTGGTGATCGTCGCGCCCGGCACGCCGGGACTGAGCGTCTCGGACGACCCCGCGATGGGCGTGCGCGCCGCGAACACCGGAGCCCTGCACCTGGAGGATGTGCGGGTGCCGGTCAGCAATCTGCTCGGCACGGCCGACGACCATCGCGATGTCGTCGCGCGCGCCCGGCTGGCCTGGTCGGCCGCCGCGGTCGGCACGGCTCAGGCGGTGCTCGACCACGTGACCATCTACACCAAGGAACGCACGGCCTTCGGCGAGCCGATCGCCTACCGCCAGGCGGTGGCATTTGCCGTCGCCAACATCGCCATCGAGTTGGAGGGGCTGCGCCTCGTCGTATGGCGCGCAGCGGCCCGGCTCGACGCGGGCCGTGACGCCGGTGCTCAGATCGCTCACGCGCGAGCTCTGACCGCGAAGTATGCCGCGCAGATCGGGTCCGACGGAGTGCAGTTGCTCGGCGGTCACGGATTCGTCAAGGAATTCGACAACGAGCGGTGGTACCGCGACCTGCGCGGCGCCGGCCTCTTCGAAGGTGCACTGCTGGTCTGAGTCGGCGCGGCTGCGCCTGTTCACGGGTGCCACGCCCCGAAAGACCAACTGCGACATACGTTCTCATCGACCACACGACAAAGGACCCGACAGATGATCGACCTTGAAGTTCCCAAGAAGTTCGTCCCACTGGTGAAGCAGGCAGCAGGTCTCGCCGACGATGTCTTCCGGCCGATCAGCCGCAAATACGACCTGGCCGAGCACGAGTACCCCCGCGAGCTGGACCTGATGTCCGCGGTGATCGACGGCCTGCAAGATTCCGGGGCCAGCCAGGGCGCCGGCGCGCGCACCACCAGTGCGTCCGAGAACTCCCCGTCGGGTGTCGGTGCGGGCAAGCGCGCGGCTGTCTCCACGGGCAACAAGAACGGCTCCAACCTGTCGTCGGTGCTGTCGATCATGGAGACCTGCCGCGGCGACGTGGGGCTGACACTGTCCATCCCGCGACAAGGCTTGGGCAATGCCGCGATCGCCGCCGTCGCCAATGACGAGCAGAAGGCGCGCTATGGCAGCAAGTGGGCGGCCATGGCCATCACCGAGCCCGACACCGGCTCGGACTCCGGCGCCATCCGCACCACCGCCATCAAGGACGGCGACGACTACGTGCTCAACGGCGAGAAGATCTATGTGACCTCCGGCGAGCGTGCCGAACTCGTCGTCGTCTGGGCGACGCTCGATCGCTCGCTGGGCAAGCAGGCGATCAAGTCGTTCGTCGTCAGCCGCGAGAACCCCGGCCTCAAACTGATGCGTCTGGAGCACAAGCTCGGCATCCGGGCATCTGACACGGCTGCGTTCAGCCTGGAGAACTGCCGGGTGCCGGCGGAGGACCTGCTCGGCGACCCGGAGATCCGCATCGAAGGCGGCTTCGGCGGCGCGATGCAGACCTTCGACAACACCCGGCCACTTGTCGCCGCCATGGCGGTCGGGCTGGCCCGAGCCAGCCTCGACCTGACGACCCAGATCCTCGAAAAGGCAGGCGTCACAGCCGACCTCGCCGCACCTGTGCATACCCAGCCGTATGCCGCCGCACGCCTGATCCAGCTCGAGGCCGACTACGAATCGGCATACCTGCTGGCACTGCGAGCCGCGTGGATGGCCGACAACGGCAAGCCGAACTCGATGCAGGCGTCCATGGCCAAGGCCAAGGCCGGCCGGACCTGCGTCGAGATCGCTCTCACGTGCGTCGAACTCTGCGGGGCGACGGGCTATGCCGAACGCGAGCTGCTGGAGAAATGGGCCCGCGACAGCAAGATCCTCGACATCTTTGAGGGCACCCAACAGATCCAGTTGCTCGTGGTCGCTCGTCGGCTGCTGGAGCTGAACTCCAGTCAGTTGAAGTAGTCGCGACGCACTGGGGTGGTCACGACATACTGGTCGGTGTGACCGAAGACCGCACCCACACCACCGCACCCGGCCACCTGATGGCCGCCGAGATCAGCGAGCAGCCACAGGTTCTCGATCGCATCGCCTCAACTGACACGGAGCCGTTGACTGCACTTGTCCGACATTTGCAGGGGCATCCGACGCGAGCGGTGCTGCTTGCGGCACGTGGCACCTCGGACCACACGGCGCTCTATGCGAAGTACCTCATCGAGACCCAGCTCCGTCTACCCGTCGGTCTGGTCTCGACATCGACCTTCACCGGATACGGGACCCGGCCGGACCTGACCGGTGTGGTCTGGATCTGCGTCAGCCAGTCCGGCGGATCACCCGATCTGGTCGAGTCAACCGCTGCCGCACGCAGCGGCGGCGCACTCACGATCGCAGTCACCAACACACCCTCGAGCCCACTGCAGGATGCCGCCCAATTGCACCTGCCGATGCTCGCAGGACCGGAACTGTCAGTGGCAGCGACCAAGACCTACACCGCCAGCCTGATGCGGCTGTGGCAGCTGGTGACTGCGTGGTCAGGCGGCGATCTAGCGCCCGGACACTTCGTATCCAAGGTCGCGGCGGCAGCGCTCGACCTGCCCGAGGTCGCGCAGGTCGCCTCGCGTTATCGCTTCGTCGACCGCATGGTCACCACGTCACGGGGCTTCGCGTATCCGACCGCGCGTGAGGCAGCACTGAAGCTGATGGAGACCTGCTATCTGTCCGCACACGCCTTCTCCGGCGCGGATCTGCTGCACGGCCCGTTCGCCATGATCGACGAGGACCGCCCGGTCGTGGTGATCGTTCCACCTGGGGCCGGCGGTCAGATGCTCGACCCGGTGCTGGATCGCCTCACCGAGCGAGGCGCGGACGTGTGTCTGGTCGGTGCAACCGGCACCAGGACGGCGCAGGTCCGGATTCCGTTGCCGGAGGACCTGCCGGAGCAGCTGGCGCCGATCGTGCAGATCATCCCGTTGCAACAACTCGCGCTCCAGTTGGCGCTGTCGCGTCATCACGACCCGGACCGCCCGCGGGGTCTGCGGAAGGTGACCGAGACCACCTGAGCAGACGAGATGCGTTGCGGCATACCGAAGTCAGAACAGGGGCCGGTATGCCGCAGGATCAGTCGGCCAGCGCCGCCCGCACCAGAGCGACCAGATCATCGGCCGGCAGACCGAGCCTTTTGACGCGGTCTGCGAAGTCTGCTGCGGCCGCCGCCGCCAGCGCGCGCGAGGCGTCACCGGCCGCGGCTACCCGGGTGCCTGCGCGCCCTGCGGTCTCGATGAGTCCGGCCTGCTCGAGTTCGGAGTACGCCTTCGCTGCGGTGTTGGGCGCGACGGACACCTCGGCTGCGAGCGCGCGGACCGTGGGCAGCCTTGTGCCGACAGGCAATTCGCCGGCCTGGATCTGCGCGGCGATCTGCTCGCAGATCTGTTGGTATGGCGCGATCGGGGACGCGCGATTGATGTGCACTCTCATGGCGCGCCCCGATCGGTGCCCGACCCAAGCTCGGACGGCAGCCAGATCAGCAGACAAGCGATCCCGGCAACGATGCAGCCGATGCGAACGAACGGCCAGCCACCGGCGACTTGTGGACCGGCCGCGGCGAACAGCGCAATCAGGAACAACGGCACCGGTGACAGCGCACGCAGCAGATCTCGTCGGCGCAACTCGCGATCGAGCTGAAATGACCCGTCATCCACCGCAAGTGTCGGCGCCGCGACGATCCAGCGGATCAGTTGACGGGCGCCGGCGGCATACAGAACGGAGCCCACCAAGGTGATGGCGCCGAGGGCCACGCTGCCGCCGGGCGCGAGGATCGCGCACACCGACGTCACCACTGCGACCACAAGCGCACCGAGCGCGGCCATGATGACAGGACGCCCGACATACGTTGTCAGTGTTGCTCTCTCGGGTGTCGCGATCCGGCGCCGCATCCGTCTGGCGAGCGTGCGTTCGCCCATCACGATCCGGCGCCGGATGATCGAGACAGCGCCCAACACGACGACGAAGGTCACCGCTTGCGCGATCGTGAACAGCGTGCGGGATCCATCGACCACGATGATCCACACCAGCAGCACCGCGAGCAGGCCGCACAGGATCATGCCGAGGCGACGGAGCCCAGGCGGCACATCACGGGCCCGACGCCGCGCGGCAGCCAGCGACTGACCCTGTCGGGTCCACGTCGCATCCGGCGCATCGCGTCTCATGACCAGAAAACTAGACCGCCGCAGCCCGGATGGACGGGTGACGCACCGTGATCTGTCCTGCGGTTGGCCAATAAGGCACGCCCTGGCGCTCTGCTCAGACCGTAGGAACCGAAGGTGTGGGCTCCTGCACCACCTCTCGGGCGGTGACCGTCATCAACTGCAGCCAGGGTGCGCCGTAGGTCGTGACCATCGCCGCATCGGCTGCGTCACGCCCCTGCCCGATCTGAACCCGACCTTTGCGCCGGTTGTTGTGGCGCGGGTCAAAATCCCACCATCGGTCGCCGAGCCAGACCTGCACCCAGGCGTGGAAATCCATCGGGGTCGGGTTGGGCGCGACATCGACATCGGGCAGATAGCCAAAGGCATACCGCGCGGGGATGTTCAGAGCCCGGCACATGGTGATCATAAGGTGGGCGAAGTCGCGGCACACACCGACGCCGGAGCTGAACGCGTCCACGCTCGTCGAGGTCGGAACGGTGGATCCCGTTGTATAGACGAGATACTCGTGCACCCAGGTGCAGATCGCCTGAACGCGGGACCAGCCCGTGGGCACGTCTGCGAACAATCGCCAGGCGTGACGGCCGAGTTCGTCCGGCTGACAGAACCGGCTGGCCAGGGTGTAGACGAGGACGTCATCCGGCAGCGTTGCGGCGGGAATCTCGGGCGCTGACTCTTCGGCCTCGTCGATGGCGTCGGGAACCGTTGCCAGTGAATGGTATTCGACGACGCTGACACCGGACGGCAGCTCCAGCCGGGTGCAGGTGTTGCCGAAGGTGTCGGTGTAGTGGTGCAACGGGACGTTCGGCTCGACCGACCACCTGGCATCACTGACCCGGACTCGATCGCTGCCGGCGGCGGTGACCTGGAAGACAGCGGCTGTGGGCCACGCCGCCTGGTGGCGGAAGTAGCAGCCGAGTTCGATGAGCCGAGTGTCCAACGCGAGTTCGCCTTCGTGGTGTACGAGCGGGATGGTCCTTCATCCTCCCCGACGAGACGGACGCGTTGCAATCCAACCCGAAAGGGTGAGAGCGGCCGCGTTGCGCTCTCGATCAGCAGCGCGCTCACGCGTAGCCTCGTGCGGTGAACACCTCTCGACACGGCACCTCTTCCGTTCGAGCTGTCGACCCGGCGCTGCATCAGCAGCCCTCCGTCGGCGCGCTGCCACCCCGGACAGTGCCCGATGGCACTCCGGTCGTTGTTCTTCCTGACACCTGGCAGTTCCACTACGCACCGCACCCGATGGACGTGCCGGACGGCTTCGCTTCTGGAGCACCCTGTGACACGAAATCGATTGCGGTGCCGTCACATTGGCAACTGGAAGGCTACGGAGCGCCGCAGTACACCAACACCGAGTACCCGTTCCCCGTCGACCCACCACGTGCCCCGCGCGGACCGGTGGGCAGTTACCGCTGTATGACGCAGGTACCACCGTCGTGGCTGGATGCCGTCGCGCACGGTGCGCGTGTCGTGCTGCGGACCGAAGGGATCGACTCGTTCGGTGAGTTGTGGTGCAACGGCACGCTGTTGGGAGCCACGGTGGGCTCGCGACTACCGCACGAGTTCGACGTGACCGACCTGGTGCATGACGGTGACAACCTCATCGCCGTGCATGTGCACCAGTGGTCCGCCGCAAGCTACCTGGAGGACCAGGACATGTGGTGGCTGTCGGGCATCTTCCGGCCGGTGACCCTGCGGCTGCTGCCATCCGGACTGCCCTCCGACGTCCGCTGCCACGCGGACTTCGACCCCGCGACAGGCGACGGCATACTCACCGTCACCAGTGATCTCCCAGCCGAGGTCGGCGTGCCGCAACTGGGCATCACCGGAAGCACCGGTGAACCGATCTCCGTCGGCATGGTGCAACCGTGGACCGCCGAAACCCCGCGTTTGTACGACGTCCAGGTGACCACGCCGGCGGGCACAGTCACGCAGCGCGTCGGATTCCGTCGCGTCGACGTCAGTGACGGGGTCTTCCGGCTGAACGGCCGCCGGACCGTTTTGCGCGGGGTCAACCGCCACGACTTTCATCCCGACCGCGGACGGGCGCTGACCCGGGACGACCTGCTGGACGACGTGCTCGTGCTGAAACGCCACAACGTCAACGCCGTTCGCACCTCGCACTATCCCCCGCACCCGGACTTCCTCGACCTCTGTGACGAGTTCGGGCTCTACGTGATCGACGAGTGCGATCTCGAGACGCACGGCTTCGTCGACTTCGGCTGGCGACGGAATCCCTCCGCGGACCCGCAGTGGCGCGACGCGCTGGTCGACCGGATGCGCCGCACCGTGACGCGCGACCGCAACCATCCGTGCGTTGTCATGTGGTCGCTCGGCAACGAAGCCGGCACCGGATCCTCGGTGAGCGCGATGGCGACCTGGTGCCGGGAGGCCGACCCGACGCGACCGATCCACTACGAGCCGGATCAGAACACCGCGGACACCGACGTGTGGTCGCAGATGTATCCCGGGCATGACGCGGTCAGCGCCATCGCCGACCGCGCCGAGCCGGCGCTGCCGGATGTGCACGCCGATGCCGCCCGACGTGGAAAGCCCTACATACTCTGCGAATTCGCGCATGCGATGGGCAATGGTGCCGGCGCCACTGCGGAGTATCTGCGAGATGTCGAGCGCAGCGACCGGATGATCGGCGCCTTCGTGTGGGAGATGTTCGACCACGGGTTGCGGACCTCGATCGACGGGCGCCCCACCTGGGGGTACGGCGGAGACTTCGGCGAAACGCTGCACTCAGGCAACTTCTGCTGCGACGGTCTGCTGTTCCCAGACCGCACACCCTCCCCCGCGATGCTCGATTGGGCCGCGCTCAACGCACCTGCGCGGATCAGGGTCACCGACCATGAGGTGCACGTGCGTAACATCCGTGACCACCGCGACACGTCCGACCTGAGCTACCGCTGGACCATCACGGACGAATCCGGCAACGAGTATGACGGGCCTCTCATCATCCCGCCGATCGCGCGCGGCGCGAGCGTCACCGTGGCGCTGCCGGTGGAAGTGCTCGACATTTTCGACGCGCCGCATGGCGAACTGGCCGTGACGGTCCACGCCTACTTGACCAACGAAACGGCATACGCACCAGCAGGTTTCGAGGTGTCGAACAGCACTGCCGAGATCCCGGCGACCGCGGGTGCCGAGGACGACACAGCAGTCGCTGTAGTCGCCCCCACTCCGACTGCGCGCACCCTCACCGTCGGCCCCGCCGAAATCAACCGTGCCACCGGCATGCTGACGCGACTGTTCGGCAACCCGCTCGCCGGCCCGAGCCTGACGCTGTGGCGCGCGCCCACCGACAATGACCACGGTGGCGGCCTGAACGGCGACCTCACGCCGGTTGCCACCCACTGGTCGCGCATGGGCCTGCACCGGTTGACCCACGAGTTGCTGGACCTGCAGGTCGACGACCGTTCGATCGTCACGATGGTGCGGTCCGCTCCTGCGGACAGCGACATCGCGGTGGTGACCCGGGCGGTGTGGTCGGCGCAGACCGACGTCGTGCGGTGCCACCTGAGCTGCACGCCCGAGGGCGAGTGGTCACACCCAGTCGCCCGCATCGGCTGGATGCTTCAACTGCCAGACTGGACAGGCGATTTCACCTGGTGGGGCGACGGCCCGGGCGAGTCATATATCGACAGCCGCAACGGGACCCGCCTCGGTCTGTGGCGACGCTCGCTGGATCAACTGCACACGCCATACGTGCGGCCGCAGGAGAACGGACAGCGCAGCAACGTGCGATGGGGCGAGTTGCAAGCCACGGACGCAGCAGACGTGACCGGGCTGCGAATCGCCGCCGATCGTCCGATCGGTATGACGGTCCGGCGTCACAGTCTCGATCAGCTCGCGCGCGCCGCGCATGACAGTCAACTCGAGGCGGAAGGCACCACCTGGTGGCATCTGGACGTCGCCCAACACGGGCTCGGCTCGGCCGCGTGCGGACCCGAACCGTTGCCACAGCACACGCTGATGATGCAGCCGCAGGCGCTCACGCTGCGTTTCACCGCGACCGGCTGAGCGTTCGCACCTCCTGCCACACCTCGTCGTTGTGCTCGCCGATCGCGGGCCCGGCCACGTCACGGTCCTGGTGTGCGACCACAACAACGCGAATCAGCGCACGACGACACGGTGCTGCGCGTCGGTGCGTCTGGTCCAGCCGCGTCGGTCGAGGTGCTCCAGCAACGGTATGACGATGCGCCGTGTGGTCGAAAGCGCCTGTCGTGCCTCACTGGTCGTGAACGGCTGGGGAAGCCGGCTGAGTTCGCGCATCGCCAGCGCGGGCGTGCTCGGCAGCAGCACCACGCCGTCGTCGAGGCGCAGAAGGCGGCCGAGGCGTTCGGCCGCCGCCAGTTCGCGTGCACCGATGCCGAGCGCTATCAGGTCGTCCGTCTCCGGGGCATCGAACGGTCGGGCCGTCAGCCGCGCCTCGATGGCAGTGATGCCAGGCTCGGCGCGTCCGAGTGACGCCTCGCGAGCCGGGTCGCTGATCAAGCCGTCGCTGAGCCGCAAGCCGGCAACAGCAGCGACCTCCGGCACGAGTGCAGTGTCGGGCATGCCGAGCCGGTCACGTACTGCCGACGTGGTGAGACCGCCGGACAACGGCTGCTCGGTATGGTGCTGGGCAACCACGTCGCGCAGGCGGTCCACCCAGGCGGCAAAGACCGTGCCGTCGATCCACCACTCCCCGACCGCGCGGATCCCGTCGGGTGGATCTGCGTGCGGCGCAGTGAGATTCAGCCGGACCAGGTGTGCCTGCCTGACCGCGCCGCGCCGTCGCACCTCGTAGCCGAGGTCCCCCGCTGCAGGTAGCTGGGCCAGCACCTGGCCTCGCCTTGCGGCATCGCCGCGTCGGCCGAGCGCCGGGGGGTCTGCGTCTGCCACCTGCACACCGCCCAGCACACGCCGGGATCCGGGATGCCGCAGCACGATGCGGTCGGCGTGCACCACCGGCACCGGCCACGTGAACGTCAACCGGGCGTGCCGATCGGTGAATGATCGCAATCTGCCTGGTATGGCTGCAGTTCCGACGTGTGCGATGACCTCGACGGGCACCTCGTCCAGCGGCACCCCGCTGACTCGGCGCACGTCGACCGTCGCTGTCCAAGGCCAGGCCCCGGGCGAGATCAGGACATCACCACGATGGATCTCCGTTGCGCCTCGACCGCGGAGATTGACGGCAACTCTGCTCACCGGACCGACCCGATCGTGCGCCTGGCCATGGCGCTGGAGGCCGCGAATCGTCACGGCATAGGTGTGCTCACCAGAGGCCAGGTCCAGTTGCTGACCGACCGCGAGCGTGCCACCCGCGAGGGTGCCGGTCACGACGGTGCCGGCACCGTTGATCGAGAAAGAACGATCCAGCCACATGCGTACGCGGTCGTCCACTGCGGGCCGCGGCACCCTGGCAAGCACCTGATCCAGCGTCCTCCGAAGGTCATCCATGCCGGTCCCGGTCACCGCGGAGACGCCCACGACCGGCGCATCCCGCAGTCCCGTGTGCGTCAGCCCGGCACGCGCCTCAGCCATGACCTCGGTGACGCGGTCGGGCGCCAGATCGCAGCGGCTGATCACGACCAACCCGTGCTGTATGCCGAGCGCCGCGATCGCGTCAGCGTGCTCGGCCGACTGGGCCCGCCAGCCCTCGTCGGCCGCGACAATGAAACACACGACTGGCACCGGGCCCAGTCCGGCGAGCATGTTGCCGATGAAGCGCTCGTGTCCGGGGACGTCGACGAAGGCAGCTTCTCGTCCGGATGGCGTTGTCAGCCAAGCGAATCCGAGGTCGATGGTCAGCCCACGCCGTTGCTCCTCGGCCCAACGGTCGGGCTCGGTGCCGGTGAGCGCGCGCACGAGGGTGCTCTTGCCGTGATCGACATGACCGGCGGTCGCGATGACGTGCACGGTTCAGTGCTCCGGTGTCACGGCGGGCTCACCATCGTTCGGCACCAGAGTCGTCAGAGCGTCGCGGACGGCAACAGCAAGCCGATCGTCGTCGGCTTCGGGAATGCAGCGCAGATCCAGCAGCAGCACGCCCTCGTGCAGGCGCGGCAGCACCGCTGGGTCTCCGGTGCGCAACCGCCGCGCCAGCTCGGTCGGCGGGGCGCCGCCGGCAGTGATCGCAACCGCCCAGCCAGGCAGCGGCACGCCCGGTGCTCCCCCGCCCCCGACCCTGCCGTCATGAGTGACCACCTCGGCATCGATTGCTGCGGCAAGTCGGCGGGCGCGTTCTTCCATCCGGCCCGCGTCGGCGTGCAGCGCACTCTCGACCGGCGTGCTCGGGCCATCGAGGGTCGCTTCGAGAGCGGCGAGCGCGAGCTTGTCCGCGCGCACGGCCCGAGCCAACGGGTGCCGCGCCATACGTTCGACGAGGTCGGCGCGCCCGAGCACCAGACCCGCCTGTGGACCGCCGAGCAGTTTGTCCCCACTGGCGGTCACGATGTCGGCGCCGGCCCTCAGAGCCGACGCCGCATCGGGCTCGTCGGGCAACAATGAGTCTGGGTGCAGCAGTCCGCTGCCGAGGTCCGCAACGAGCGGTATGCCGGATCTGTCTGCCGCTGAACGCAATTGGGCGATATCCACCTCGGCGGTGAAGCCCTGGACACGGAAGTTGCTCGGATGCACTTTCAGGATGCATCCGGTCTGCGGACCGATCGCGTCGACGTAGTCACGCAGGTGCGTGCGGTTGGTGGTGCCGATTTCGCGAAGCCGCGCGCCGGTCGATTCGATGAGATCGGTCAGCCGGAAGCCTGCGCCGATCTCGATGAGCTCGCCACGGCTGACGATCACCTCGGCGCCGGCTGCGAACGTGGTGGTCGCGAGCACCAACGCGGCGGCGCCGTTGTTGACGATCAGCGCGTCCTGCGCCGCCGGACAATGCCGCAGCAGCGCGGCGCGCGCCGACATACCTCTCTTGGACCGCACACCCGTGGCGAGGTCGAGCTCGACGTCGACATAGCCGCTGGCGGTGACCAAGGCGTCGACAGCGGCAGCTGACAGCGGCGCCCGGCCGAGGTTGGTGTGGATGACCACACCCGTCGCGTTGAGCACCGGTCGCGCAGCGATGCTCCCTCGACGTGCGAGTGCTTCGGCGACGCTTGACTCGACCTGCTCGGGTGCTATCTCGCCGTGGCGCGCACGCTGCTGCACACCCGCGATGACATCGCGGATCACCTGCTCGCTGACCGATGCCCGGGCGGCTTCGACAGGGGCCGACCGCAGGATGTCGTCGGTCCGCGGGATACGCCTGCGCGGGTCGGTCATTGGCACGGAATCTCCTTGCACCACAGTGCTGTTGGCGGAAGCGGACGGGAATCGAACCCGCCAGGCCGAGATACTCGGTCTCACCGGTTTTGAAGACCGGGGGGCCCACCAGGAACCCTGACGCTTCCGCAGGCCAAGCTAGCGAATCTTCGGCAGGCATAGGGTCGGAGGGTGACCGAGACCCAGTCGACACCGCCGTCCGAGGCTGCTGCAGCGCGCCTGACGAGCTACGCGCACGGGGGTGGTTGCGCGTGCAAGATCCCGCCGGGCGAGCTTGAGGACGCCGTGCGGGGTCTCACCGGACAAGCCGGTCCTGACGTGCTGGTCGGCCTCGACGACGGTGACGACGCCGCGGCGATCCGACTGCGCGACGACCTGGCTTTGCTGTCGACCGCCGACTTCTTCACGCCGGTCGTCGACGACGCCTTCGACTGGGGTCGCATCGCTGCAGCCAACGCCTTGTCGGACATCTACGCCATGGGCGGCACCCCGGTCGTCGCGATCAACCTGGTCGGCTGGCCGCGCGGAGTGCTACCGATGGAGCTGATGACGGAGGTGCTGCGCGGGGGGCTGGCCGTCGCCGGCGAGGCGGGCTGCCCGGTCATCGGCGGCCACACGATCGACGATCCGGAACCCAAGTACGGTATGGCGGTGACCGGGGTCGCGCACCCGGATCGACTGCTGCGCAACGACGCCGCCGTCCCCGGACGGCCACTCACGTTGACCAAGCCCCTGGGCACCGGCCTGCTGAACAACCGGCACAAGCAGACCGGCGAGACCTCACCGGAGGCGCTGGCGGTCATGACCGGCCTCAATCGCGATGCGAGCGTGGCCGCACTGGCCGCCGGTGCGAGGTGCGCCACCGACGTGACCGGCTTCGGCCTGCTCGGACACCTGCACAAGCTCTGCCGCGCATCCGGCGTCGGCGCGGTGATCGACATCGCCGCTGTGCCGGTGATCGACGGTGCGCGCGAGGCGCTGCGCGACGGCTACGTCTCGGGCGGCACTCGGCGCAACCTGGACTGGGTGCGTCCGCATCTCGCCACGACGGCAGCCATCACCGAGAACGACCTGCTGCTGCTCGCCGACGCGCAGACGTCGGGTGGCTTGCTCGTGGTCGGCGAAGTGCCGGGTCATCCGGTGATCGGCCACACGACAGCAGAAGCCGGCATCAGCATTCGCTGAGACCTGCGCGTCGGAGCTTGCCGGCCCGCGGGCGGTTGGCGGTCGGCGGTCGGCTTCAGCGGGAGTAGTGCCGCTGAATCGCGCGCACCGACTCCGGAATCGGCACGTCGTCGTGATTCCACTCATCGCGTTGCGGTTCGCCGGCCGTGAGCCGCAACGGCACGATGCCGGTCCAGACCGGGGCTGCCGGCACGGTGGCATCGTCATACTCGGGTGGCTCGGACCCGCCGACTCGCCCCCTGTAGAGCCAGGAGCCTTCGCGGATCGGCAGCGCGAGGCAGACCGTCGCCGCGAGTTCTTTGCGCGTGCTCGGCACGACCTCGCCGGTGCGACCGGGAAACAGTCGGTCGGTCAGTCGCTCGAGACCGGTGACCGCGGAATCGCCGCTGAGGTGCACGAGCGTGCCGCGCAACACCGCGCTGCGGTAGTTCGCCGACGACTCGAACGCGTTGTACGCCACGACATAACCGTCCAGCGAGTACACCGTGAAGGCCGCGGGTGCCCCTTCGGTCACCTGCCGCAACGCACCGGCTCCGGTCGACCCGTGCAGTATGACGTTGTCACCGTCGCGGGCGAACAGCATCGGCACCGACCACGGCATACCGTCCAGCACCGTCGACAGCACTCCGACCGACACCTCGTCCAGCAGCGCGTCCAGGGTGCTGCGGTCCGCGCTCGCGCGGCCCTCCTTGCGGGTCAAGCTGTTCAGCGGGTCGTAGCTCATCGCGCCATGATGGCAGTGACGCCTCATGCGCGACCGGCATACGGGCGATTCCATCCGGCCGGCTTTCCGATAGCCGTCGGCCGCCTCACTGGCGTTGGCGAAGCCCTTGGTGGAGAAACTGCAGAGCCGGGACGGTGCTCTACCAGAACGACCATCTCGATGAGATGCGCGCATTTCGCGACGCCGGACCGACATACCCGATCTTCGTGGTGCCTGAGTTCGCCCCGGATCACGCTGTTCGAACATGTCGGCGACAACGACAAATCCGTCATTTCGGTGGCGCCCGAGGACCTGCCAACAGATTTCTTGGCCCGGGTGAACTGACGGACGGGCTCACGGGGCCAGACCTGGCGGCGACGGGGAGACGACCAACGCCTGCGGCGTATCGAAAGTCGCCGATCTGGCGAGCCAGTGGAACCGGTCGTCATGACTGCCTCCGCGTGGGATGTGAGAAGTCGCCGATTCGGCGAGTACGGCGACGGGTTACAACTGACAGCCACCAGAAGTCGCCGACTCGGCGAGTTCCGCTTGGGTGGTGAGGCAGCATGCACGACATACGTCGCCGATCCGGCGAGTTCGGCGCGAGTTCGCATCTCGCTAACGAAGTAAGTCGCCGATGCGGTCGATTTCACCGCCACGCAAGACTCACTGGCCTCACTCATCACGTCAGCCCCACATAACTCGCCGATTCGGCGAGTACGGCGACGGGCTGCCTCTGACGGCCACCAGAAGTCGCCGATTCGGCGAGTTGCTATGTGTGCCAACTGATTCGGCGCTCGAGACCGACCGAGCCTCACGCCGTGGTGATCGAGTCCTCGGTGACACCGGCCGCCCGTCGGGCAGCGAGACGTCTCTTCTGTGGTTCGACGGTGTACTTCGGATCCTTCGCGGAGGCGATCCCGGCAGCCAGCACGCCGAAACGCGTCAGCGCCGATGCGCCCATCAGCGCCGCACCGCACACCGCCGCCGGGATCCGCCGGCGCCCGACCAGCAGGGTGCCGACGCCACCGGCAACGGCGAGCCGCTCACTCCAGGCCATCAGCTGACCGGGTCGGCCGTGGTGCAGCGGCTCGACCGTGAGCGGGTCCATCCGACTCTCCATGTATTTCGTCGCCATCACATCGCCGACGACGCCCATCACCGCGAGCGCCCGCGCGGGCCTGGTCTCACGCACCGGCGTGGTGATCATGGCCAGACCGCCCGCCGCCAAGCTCGCCGAGCTGACGAAGACGAACGGCAGATCACGGTGCGCGGCATTCCAGGTGGGGTTCGCGGTGTCGGACAACAAGACCGCCGTGTATGCCGCGAGCGGTGGTGCGAAGGCCGCCGCCGCGAAACCGGCCGGTCCTTCGATCAGCGCGACCGCCTTGCGCACCGGACCCAGCGGAATCCGTTCTCCGGTCAAGCGATCCAGCTCGCCTGCGACGGCCAGCGACATACTGACGCTGAATGCCGTGAGGATCCACGAGCCGATGCTCATCGGCGAGGTCAGCTTGATCGTGCGCAGCATGTTGTAGAACCGGTCAGGTCGACCAAGGTCCTTGACCAACGCGGCACCGCCGACTGCCACCGCAGCCATCGCACCCAGACGAGCGTTGCGGCGCAACAGGTTTCGCCCGGTGAGCAGCGCCCCCAGCGCAAGCAATCCGGAGCCGCCGGCCACCCCGCCGAGAAACAGGTAGGCCGCGACCTCTGGCCCCCACGGTGGGGGCTTGACCACGTTGTGCCCGTAGTACGAAGTGAATTCGACCTCCGGCACCATCAGCATCTCGACCGAGCCGTCACCGCGGCCCTCGGACGTGCGCCGACGGCTGCGTTGCGCCTTGCCGAAGCGGCGCTTGCGCGGCGGCTCGGGCGGGCGGAACTGGTCGTAGTCGGACAGCGTCATCGGCGACCACCGAGGAAGGCCACCGACGCGGCCGCGATCATGCCGATCGCCGCGAGTCCGGCGCGCCGGAACATCTCCGGCAGGTCCGCCGTCGGCACCCGCGGGTCCGGCGGCAGGCCGTAGACCTCGGGCTCGTCCAGCAGCAGGAACATCGCGCCGGTGCCGCCCACGCCGTCCAACTCGTTGGCGCCGTAGAGCCGCGCCTCCGTCATCCCCTGCGCGTGCAACTGGTCGACGCGCTCGCGCGCCGCGTGCACCAGGTCGGTGTGATCGCCGAACTTGATGGACGTCGTCGGGCAGGTCTTGGCGCAAGCGGGTGTCTCGTCATCCAGCAGCCGGTCGTAGCACAACGTGCACTTCTGCGCGACGCCGCGCTTGGGCACCTGCGGCTGTTCGCCCTTCTTGTCACCGTCGCGCGCTGTGGGTGCCGCGGTGCCGTCGCTGCGCCGCTCGACGACACCGAACGGGCACCCGGCCACGCAGGTGCCGCAGCCGTTGCACACGTCGGCCTGCACGACCACCGAGCCGAACTCCGTGCGAAACAACGCTCCCGTCGGGCAGACATCCAGACAGCCGGCGTGGGTGCAGTGCTTGCACACGTCCGATGCCATCAGCCAGCGGAACTCAGGCGTGTCCGGCGGAGCCGTGTCAAGTGCTACATTCTCGAAAACCGTTGCGCTGACTCTGCTTTCATCCCCTTCGGAGCCGGGCGTACTCCCCCGTTCGGTATGACGCGGCGCGCGCACCGTCGGCATCCCGAGATCGACCAGGCGCGCGCCGGACTTGCGGGCGGCGGCGATCCGCTCGCCGTCCTGCTCGATGAAGGCCACGTGTCGCCACGTGCTCGCGCCCAGCGCCACGGTGTTGTCGTAGGACATGCCGGTGAGTTCGAGATCGCCATCTCGCGGGTTGCGATTCCACTCCTTGCACGCGACCTCGCACGCTTTACAGCCGATGCAGATCGAGGTGTCGGTGAAGAAGCCCTTGCGTTCGTGATGCACCGGCCAGTGCGCATCCGCCGCGGGGTCGGTCGGTCCGCTCAACTGTCGCCCGAAGACCCGACTGGTCGAGGGATTGATCCGGCTCGCCATCAGTTGTCGCCTTCCTGGTCGCGCAGCGGCGTCACCCGGTCGTTGTCGGTCTGCGTCGTGACGCCTGCCCTGCGACGGTATTGCTGCACCAACTCATCCGCTGCGGCGCCCCGCGGACGGCGTCCGGCGATGATGTCGAGCGAGGCCACCTTGGATTCCTGGATCTGCACGTTCGGGTCGAGGGTGACCCCGAGCAGGTCGTTCGCGGCATCGCCGGTGATCAGCGCCTCGTCGCCCACGGCCCAGTGATAGGGCAGGCCCACCTGATGCACAAGGCGGCCGTTGATCGTCAGCGGCGTCATCCGTTCAGTGACCAGCACGCGGGCCTCGATGACCGCACGAGGTGAGATCAAAGTCGCCCATCCCTCGTTGACCAGACCGCGTTCGGCGGCCAGCGCCGGTGACACCTCGCAGAACATCTCCGGTTGCAACTCCGACAGATACGGCAGGAACCGGCTCATGCCGCCGGCGGTGTGGTGCTCGGTCAGCCGGTAGGTCGTGAACACGTAGGGGTAGACGTCGGCCCCCGGCATACCGAAGCTGGGTGCGTCGAGGTTGTCGGTGCGCGGGAAGACCACCCGCGACGGGCTCTGCTGCTGGCGGTACAACGCGTTGCCGACTGGTGACTCCTGTGGCTCGTAGTGCGTCGGCAGCGGCCCGTCGACCAATCCCTTGGGCGCGAAAAGCCATGCCTTTCCGTCCGATTGCATGATGAACGGGTCGTCGCCGCTGAGTGCGGCAGGGCCGCCGAGGTCGGGATCGGGGCGTGCGTGTGGTGCCCGGTCGACCGGGAAGTCAGGCACGTCGTCACCGGTCCACCGGCCCTGGTCGGCGTCCCACCAGACGTACTTCTTGCGCTCGCTCCAGGGCTTGCCGTCAGGGTCGGCCGACGCGCGGTTGTAGAGGATCCGACGGTCGGCCGGCCACGCCCAGCCCCACTGCGACTGCGACACGCCGTCGCCGCCGTGCGGCACGCGACGGGCTGCCTGGTTGTGAGCACCGGCATACACCCCGGTGTAGATCCAGCAGCCACTCGACGTGCTGCCGTCCGCCTTCAACTGCGTGTATGACGACAACGCCTCACCGGCATCCGGTCCCGTCAACTGCGTGCCGTTGATCTCGGCCAGCACCGACTCGGGCTCGGGGTCGCCGCGGTCGTCGAGGTCGTAGTCCCAGGTGAGGTCGAGCAGCGGGCGGTCACGCTCATCTGTGGAGTCAGCCAGCAGTTGCCGGATGCGCACGCCCAGGTGGTAGAAGAAGTCGAGCTCGCTCTGGCACTCCCCCGGTGCATTCAGCGCCTTGTGCCGCCACTGCAGCAGCCGCTGCGTCTGGGTGAAGGAGCCGGCCTTCTCCACGTGCGTCGCCGCCGGCATGAAGAAGACCTCGGTGTCGATGTCTTCGGATCGTGTTTCGCCAGAGGCGATTTCGGGGCTGTCCTTCCAGAAGGTCGCCGTCTCGATCATGCGAAGGTCACGCACGACCAGCCACTTCAGGTGGGCCAGGCCGGCCCGCTGCTGACGGGCATTCGCCGAACCGACGGCGGGATTCTGCCCGAGCACGAAGTAACCCTCGACCTGGTCCTCCAGCATGCCCACCACGGTTTGGTAGGTGCCGTGTGGACCGCTCAGCCGCGGCAGATAGTCGAACGCCCAGGAGTTGTCCTCTCGCGCCGCATCACCGAAGTACGCCTTCATCAGACTCACGAAATACGAGTCGGCCTCGGTCCAGAAACCCTTCTGCTTCTTCGACGCGATGGAGGCCAGATAGTCCGGCAGCGTGTCGTGCAGCGCGGCCGACGGCATCGGCAGATAGCCCGGCAGAAGGTTGAAAAGCGTTGGTATGTCAGTGGATCCCTGAATGCTGGCGTGTCCACGCAGCGCCATGATCCCGCCGCCGGGTCGACCGACGTTGCCCAGCAGCAGCTGCAGGATCGCAGCGGTGCGGATGAACTGCGCACCCAGGCTGTGCTGGGTCCAACCGGTCGCATACCCCCAGCAGGTGGTGCGTTCGCGACCAGAGTTCTTGGTCACCGCGTCGGCCAGGAAGCCGAAGTCGCGTTCATCGATGCCGCACAGGTCACTCACCATCTGCGGGGTGTACCGGCTGAAGTGGCGTTTGAGGATCTGGAAGACGGTGCGCGGGTCCTGCAGCGTCTCGTCGCGCTCGACGCCCGCGTGCTCCAGGGACGGGCCCCCGCTGCCGTGATGATCACCGGGCGCGCGATGGGTCGCCTCGGACTCGGCATGCTCGTCCCCCGGGCTGCCGATCGGATCCCCCTGGGCGTCGGCATACGACCATGAACTGGTGTCGTATGTGCCTGTCTCCGGGTCGAATCCGGAGAACAGGCCGTCGAGATCCTCGGTGTCGCGGAAGTCCTCGCTCACCAGCGTCGCGGCATTGGTGTACGCCAGCACGTACTCCTTGAACCACAACTCGTTGCTGATGACGTGATTGATGAGCGCACCGAGCAGCACGACGTCGGACCCGGCACGTATGGCGATGTGCTTGTCCGCCACGGCGGAGGTGCGGGTGAAACGCGGATCGACGTGAATCACGGTGGCGCCACGGGCTTTTGCCTCAGCGACCCACTGGAATCCCACCGGGTGCGCCTCTGCCATGTTGCCGCCCTGCAGCACGATGCAATCGGCGTTGGCCATGTCCTGCAGCGTTTGGGTGGCGCCGCCGCGCCCGAAGGAGGCTCCCAGACTGGGAACCGTGGCGGAGTGTCAAATACGCGCTTGGTTCTCGATCTGTATGGCGCCCGCCGCGGTGAACAGCTTCTTGATCAGGTAGTTCTCTTCGTTGTCCAGCGTGGCTCCGCCGAGGCTGGCGATGCCCATCGTGCGACGCAGCAGGCGGCCCTTCTCGTCGCGCTCCTGCCACCCGTTGCGGCGGGAGGCGACGAAGCGGGAGGCAATCATGTCGATCGCCTTGTCGCGGTCAAGGCGTTGCCACTGTGTCGATTTCGGCGCCCGGTAGAGCACGTTGATCTGCCGGTTCGGCGCGTTGACCAACTGCTCGCTGGCCGAGCCCTTGGGGCACAACCGCCCCCTGCTGATCGGCGAGTCCGGGTCACCCTCGATCTGAACGACCTTTTCGTCCTTGACGTAGACCTTCTGACCACAGCCGACGGCGCAATACGGACAGACGCTGCGCACGACCCGATCGGCCGTGGCATTGCGACTGGTGGTCTCGCGCGTGGTCGGCGAGGCGACCGCCGGACCCCGTCCGAGGTAGTCGCCTGACCGGAGTTGCCGGAACACCGGCCATTCCAGAGGGGTCAGACGCTTCACAAGAGCCGACATTACTCCGTCATACATCTCGGTCGGCCCACCCCGAGGGGGTGGCACAGACGCAGGATTCGCGCTGGTTGCTGGAGTAGCCTTCCGCCTGCGTTGTGGAGGCGAATCCGTGTCGGCCGGCACGGGTTCTGAGCGGGTGGAGACTCTTGGATCGTTCGCCAGACATCACCTTCGGCCTGTTAGGGCCACTGTCGGTGAGCGTCGACGGCGTCCAGTTGCCGGTCTCGGCGGCGAAGCAGCGCGTGATCCTGGCTGCGCTGCTGCTCGAGCCGGGGCGCCCGGTCTCGTCGGCGCGCCTCATCGACGCCGTCTGGGGCGAGCAGGCGCCCGATGGCGCCGGCGACACGCTGCGCGCTTATGTCATGCGATTGCGGAAGGTGCTGGGACCGCTCGCCTCCCGGCTGCGCACCCAGGCCCCCGGCTACGTCCTGGACGCCGACCCTGCTCAGATCGACATCGACCAGGTGAAAACGCTTATCGAGCAAGCACATTCGGCGAGCGGTCGGCACGAATGGTCGGTCGCTCTGGAGACCTCGCAGCGGGCACTGGCGCTGTGGCGCGGACCGATGCTCGCCGACGTGCCGTCGGAGCTGTTGCACCTGGATGTCGTGCCGGTCGTGGAAGAACTGCGGTGGCAGGCGCACGACGTGCACGCCGCCGCTCAGCTGCAGCTGGGCCGCTACGAGGAGTTGATCCGCGACCATCGCACGCTCAGCGCGGCGCACCCGCTGCGCGAGTCGGTGTCCGCTCGGCTGATGCAGGCACTCGCCGAGAGTGGTCGCCGCGACGAGGCACTTGAGGTCTATCGCGCCCAGCGTGAGCGCCTGATAGATGAGCTTGGAATCGAGCCGGGCCAGCAACTGGCGTCGCTGCACCAACAGGTGCTCAACGGCACGGTCGCCCCGCACGCCACGACCGGGGCAAGCGGACCGGTGCAGCTGCCTGCAGACGTCGCCGACTTCGTCGGGCGTGAGACCGAGCTCGAGTCAGGTCGGTCTGCGCTGGCAGGTGGACAGACCCTGATCGTCACGGGTGCGGCCGGTTTGGGCAAGACCGCGCTGGCTGTTCGCCTCGCGTATGACGTGCTCGACTCCTACCCCGACGGCGCGTTGTATGCAGACCTGCGTGAGGAATCGCTCGGCAGCGTGGAGCACATCGTGACCGGCTTCCTGCGAGCACTCGATGCTTCGGCCGTCGTGCCCGACACGATCGCCGCCAAGACCGCGATGTTCCGCGCAATGGTGCGGCAGAAGCGAGTCCTCGTGCTGCTGGACAACGTCGAGAGCGCGTCGCAGATCGACCGGCTGATCCCCGCCGGCCCAGGGTCCGCCTGCATCATGACCACCCGCCGGACTCTCGCCGAAGTCGCCGGGGCCCGTCGCCTCACCCTCGATCCTTTGTCGAGTGAAGACTGCGTGCGGATGTTCAGCAGGGTCATCGGTGACGACACGATCGCCGACTCCGCGCAGGTGCGCGAGGTGATCGTCCCTGCCTGTGGCGGTATGCCGATCGCGATCCGGATCGTGGCCAGCCGGCTCGCGGTCGGCTCGAAAGCCACCGTGCAGCGGATTGCCGACCGGATCGCCGATCCGGCCCGGCGCCTGGACGTGTTGCAGGTCGGGGATCTGCGGATTCGGAATGTCTTCGCGGCCGGATATGAGTCGCTCGGTCAGCCGCGCGACGGAGAGCTGGATCGGCGGCTCGCCTTCCGCACCCTCGCTCTGGCGAACATCCAGGAACTGGATCCGATGGCCGCTGCCGCCATGCTCGACTGTCCGGTGCCGCGCGTCGAGGCGATCGTCGACGAGCTCGCCGAGGCCCGCATGATCGACATCGCCCCGGACCAGGCGGTGGTTTATCACGATCTGTTGCGGGCGTACGCCCTCGACCTGCCGGCCTCCGCGGACGAACGCCACTTCGGTGTCGAGGCGGTGGAGCGGCTGGTGCGGTGGTATGCCGTTGCGGCGTTGCGTGCTGGGCGTGCCATCGACCGAAGAGTCGCCGAGGGCGTTGAGATCGCCGGAGCCACCGGAGCCGAGCTGCCGATGTTCACGAGTGTCGAGGACGCTGTGGCCTGGATGGACCGGCACTACCCCAGTGTCTGCATCGCCATGCAGCAGGCGATCGACCATCGGCTCGACGACGTGAGCTGGACCTTCCCGGTCGCGCTCTGGGGATACTTCAGCTATCGCCGACTGCTGGAGGACTGGGCGTCGATGCTGCGGCTCGGGCTGACGTCGGCCGAGCGTTGTGAGGACCTCTCGGCGCAGGCGCGCATACACAACAACCTGGCAACCTCGCTGCAGGATCTCGGCGAACTCGACGAGGCTGCAGACCACTTCCGGAATGCCCTCGATCTGAGGACCGCTCTGGGCGATGTTGCCGGCCAGGCGGCTGTGCGGATGAACTTGGCATATCTGGAGTTCTCGACCGACCAATTCGATTCTGCCTGTACGGGATTCGAGAATGCGGTCGGGCTGTGGCGCCAGTGCGACAACCCACTCGGCCTGGCGAGCGCGTTGCTCGGCCTGACCGAAGCCGCCATACAGAACGGTCTGGACGGTCCTGCCGAGAAATCCGCCCTCGAAGCCGCACAGATTTGCGAACGCGAGCGCTTCGACTTCGGTCACGCGGATGCCCTCAGTTGTCTGGCGCTGGTGCACCTGCACCGATCAGACTTCGACCAAGCGCTGCGCTTGAGCCGACAATCGGTCGAGATCCGCCCGGCCCCGGTGCACGGAACTGCCGTGGCGACACTTCGTATGGCGCAGGCTCTGTTCGGCCTTGGCCAACTGAGTGAAGCGCACGACAGCGCGCAGTCGGCACGCGCGCTCTTCGAGGCACTTGGCAACGAGAGCTACTTCGTCGGGCGCGCCGACGACCTCATTGCAGAATGTGAGGCCGCCGGTGCGCTTCCGCATCCAAGAGGCTGAGGATCACGGGTAACCCTGGCAGCAGGATCCGGTCTGAGCATCGACCCCGACGCTGCGAGTCGCGAAGGAACTGGCGGGTTGCACACCATCTGTCCAGGTGAGCTGACTCGGCGCGGAGGTGCCGATCCAGTTGGTCGCATACACCCAGCCGCAGGTCGTCTTGGTGTCGGTCACGACGGCAGTGGTCGTCGGCGCCTCGACCCACACTCCGCCGACCGGCGTCTTCGTTTTCGTGGAGTCGTTCTTGTGCCAGTACTCCGGCGTGTATGCCGTAGCCGCGGTTGAGGACTTCCAGCTGACGGCGACGACCTTGCCGTTGAAGGTGAAAACGGCGTCGGTCGGCGGAGCGGGAGCAGTAAGCAGGTTACTCGGCGCCGACACCTTGGACGCGACGTTCTCAGGCGTCTCAGCGTAGGCGTACGCGACATAGTCGACGCAGCCGGTCTTGTAGGTGGTTGTGGCATTGACCGGAATTGGCTGCGCCGCCGACTTGCCCGAGACCTTGCCGAGCGTCAGTGTGGCGGTCCGGGCGGACGCCGGAGCAGTCGTGCTCGCCTTCACCTTCGAGTTGCCCTTGCAGTACAGCTGGATGACGTAGTAGCTGGGATTTCCGGACGCGCCCGTCCAGGTGGCGATGGCCTGTTCGTTGGGGGCGATGGTCAACGTCAGGTGACCGGGCGCCCCGGGCGCGACGGCGCCGGCGGTGACCGCCCGCGCCGGCCCGGTGGCGGCGAAGGCGATCGCCGGGGTGGCGACCGCAGCCGCGGCAGCCATGCAGGTCGTCGCGACGACCGTGGTGGCGAGTCTCATCATGTGCTCCTTGCATCGCATCCGCCCCCGGTGATCGACGGCGTTTCTGGTCCAACGCGACAGACGCTACGAGAGCGGCGTGACGCGAGCGTGACGTCACACAGCCGTCACGGCGACGACATGGCCGGTCGCAACGCTCATCCACATCGACGGCGGCCGCGAATGGAGGCCCTCGACGACATCCATGTCATCTCCTGAAGCTGAAAGAAGCTCGTCATGAACCTCAAGAAGACCACCATCACCATGCTCGTCGCCGGCAGTTTCGCGGTCGCCCCGGCAGCATTCGCCGCCACCGGCACCGCCGCGCCTCACGCCGCGCCAAGAGTCGGCCGCTCAACCGTCACGACCACTCCGACCACCGTGGAGCCCGCCCTGACCGGCACTCAGATCCACCAGCGCGCCTTGGCGTGGATCGACGAGCATGTTCCCTACAGCCAGACCACGTATGTCGACGGGCCCGCGCCATACGTCGGGCCTTATCGCACCGACTGCTCCGGATTCGTCTCGATGGCGTGGGGACTGAACACCTCAGACACGACACAGAGCCTGAGAGGAGTGGCCACCCAGATCACCGACTCCCAGCTGCAGATGGGCGACATCCTCGACTACAACAGCACAAAGGATCCGACCGATGGCTCGCACGTGGTCATGTTCGTGTCGTGGGCGAATGCGCAGCACACGGCGTACCTCGCCGATGAGAACGACGGTCAGCAGGGCGCTGTCGAGCACGTCATACCGTTCCCCTACTACCCGGGTGTGATGGACGGCAGCTCGACGTGGATCGCCTACCGTGACAACAACTTGGTCCCTCCGGTGGCGCCACCCGTGACGGGCCGGGTGACCGGCAAGATCGCGATGGTCACTCGGGCCAACGGCGAGGTCGACGTCGTCGCGCCGCTGCCCAAGACCGGGCAACTGGTCGAATATGTGCGACCGGCGGGTTCGACGACCTGGAGCGCGCGACCGATCAGCGGAGCGTTCGGATCATCGCCGTCGCTCTCGCTGTCGTCGGCCGGCGCGCTCGATCTGGTGTATCAGGGCGCCGGCGGAACCCAGTTGTGGCGGGCGCATCAGGCTTCGACCGGCGCGAGTTGGGCTCTGGACAAGGTGACCGGCGCCTTCGGCTCCGACCCCGTGGCAGTCACCAGATCGTCCGGTGAGCTCGATGTCGCGTATGTCGGTGCTGGTGGCACGCAGATCTGGATCGCGTCGCAGCCGTCCGGAAAGAACTGGTCGGTCAACAAGGTCACCGGTGCGTTCGGCAACCAGCTCACCGCCGGTCTCAGCAGCGACAGCAAGACTCTCGATCTGGCGTATGTCGGCGCCGGCAGCACTCAGATCTGGCAGACCAGCGCCGCGAACGGCTCGGACACCTCGTGGTCGGAGAGCAAGGTGACCGGCGCCTTCGGGTCCGACCCCGTCCTGCTGCAGCAGCCCGACGGCAAGCTCGACGTGGCGTATGTCGGAGCCGGCAGCAGCCAGATCTGGTTCGCGACCGGCACACCTGGCTCGTGGGCGCTGCAGAAGGCAGTCGGCGCCTTCGGTGGCGACTTGGGCACCGGCCTGTCGTCGAATGGCACCTTCGACATCACGTATGTCGGATCCGGAAGCACCCAGCTGTGGCGCACCGTGCACCCGGTGGGTGGAAGCAGCTGGGCAGGCGCGAAGCTGACCGGCGCTTTCGGATCTGAGGCAGCGACCACCATGCAGGGATCCGGAACGACCGAAACGGCATACGTCGGTGCGGGATCCGACCAGCTGTGGCTCGCGACGCAACCGTCCGGCGGCACTGTCGTCGGCAAGATCGGCACCGGCACCACGGCCAGCGCCAGCTGAGACTGTCGACGGCCGCGCCCCACCGGCCGGCCGTCGAACTTCAGGGATCGACACACGTTCCCTCATCCACTAAACACAGCTAAACCGCCCGAGAGGCAAGGCCCAGTCATGACATCCACGTCCCGTTCTCACACCACCCTCCAGATCGCACTGCGCGGCACCGCCGGCGCGGCAGTTGCGCTCAGCATGATCGCCACTGCCGGTGCCGCCCACGCCAGTCAACCCGCCCCGGCCGCTCAGGTGCGGCTGGCATCCGGCGCTCCCTTCACACCCTCACGTGCCGGGAGCACCGGGCCACAAGTCGGCCCCCGCAGCATCGCCGGCAGCGCCGCTCTGCCGTTCGCCAACTGCGAAGCTTCTGGTCCGAGTGCGTCCGACAACGCCATCGCCACCCGACTCGCTCCGCAGATCAACACCCCGCGACTGTCCGGCATCACGGGCTACCAGGTCTCGTGTGCCCGGGCGATCGTGGCGGCGACGCAGGCGCTGAAGCTCGATCAACGAGCGGCTGTCATTGCAGTGACCACTGCGATGACCGAGTCGACGTTGCACGACTACACGGCCTCGGACAATCTCGACAGTCTGGGGCTGTATCAGCAACGTGCCAGTGAGGGTTGGGGCACACCTGCCCAGGAGGAGAACCCGGCAGACGCCTCCGACATGTTCCTTGATCGGATGCAGGCGGACTTCCCTACCACCTGGAATCTGTCGAGCACGGACATCGGCTCGATCTGCCAGGGTGTGCAGCGCTCCGGTGATCCGGGCGCCTACGACCCAGAGGCGGCCGCCGCCGCACTCGTGGTGAATGCGTTGTGGTCAGCTCCTTCGTCGCCGGTCGCGGGGCGGGTCTCGAGCAGGCAGGCGGTCGCCATACGCAGCAATGGACAGACCGTGGTCGTGGCTCCGGAGGCCTCCGGTCAACTCGTCGAATACGTGAGTGCCGCGGGATCGACCACGTGGTCCTCGCACGTCATTCCCGGTGCGGTCGGCTCGTACCCGAGCCTCACGATTGCACCCTCCGGCCAGATCGACGTCGTGTACGTCGGAGCCGGCAGCACCCAGTTGTGGCATGTGTGGAACGCGCCCGGCAGCACCAGCTGGGGCATCGAGAAGGTGACGGGCGCTTTCGGATCGGACCCGGTGTCCGTCGTGCGCTCGAACGGTGAACTCGACGTCGCGTATGTCGGTGCCGGCAGCACGCAGATCTGGTATTCGTCGCACCTGCCCGGCAAGTCGTGGACCGGGCAGAAGGTGACCGGTGCGGCTGGATCCGGCCTCACCGCGGGCGTCACCCCTTCGGGCCGATTCGACCTGGCGTATGTCGGTGCCGGCGGCACCCAGTTGTGGCATGTTTCGAACACCGCGGGGACGTGGGCAATCGGCAAGATCCCCAACGCTTTTGGCTCGGACCCCGTGCTTCTGGACAGGTCATCGGGCGAGACCGACATCGCATATGTCGGCGCCGGCAGCACCCAGATCTGGTACGCCTACGATCTGCCTGGCAAGGCGTGGGCCGGCGAGAAAGTCACCGGGGCATTCGGCTCCGACCTTGGAACAACCGCCTCCGCAGCCGGATCCTTCGACGTGTCGTATATCGGCGCCGGCGGCACCCAGTTGTGGCACGCGTCGAACACCTCCGGATCGGGCGCATGGGCCCTCGGAAAACTCACGGGCGGCTTCGGCAACAATCTCGCCTCCACCATCGGCGCGACAGGCCAGACCGACATCACGTATGTCGGTGCCGGCAGCCACCAGCTGTGGCTGGGACACCAACTCCCCTCCAGCACCTGGACCGCTGAGAAGGTCACCGGCGCCAGCAGCGTGCCGACCAGCTGAGACGTCCCGCAGAGCAGGTGAACGGAACCACATTCGACCCCCGATGGCGCTGCATCACGTGGGCACAGCCGACGTCATACAGCGCCATCGGCTGACGTCCGGATCAGGCGGAGCGGGCCGCAACCATCTCGACCAGCCGGCCCTTGACCAGCTTTCCCGTTGCGGTGCGCGGCAATTCGTCGATGAACTCGATTGACCGCGGGATCTTGAAGCGCGCCAATCTGCCGTCCAGGCTGTGCAGGATCTCCTCGCCCAGGTCGGCGGTCGGCGTCATACCTGCCGCCGGCTGGACGAAAGCTTTCGGTACCTGCCCGAGGTCCTCGTCCGGCACCCCGATCACCGCGACGTCGAGGATCGCCGGGTGCAGCGCCAGCTCGCTCTCGATCTCCTGCGGGTAGACGTTGACGCCGCCGGAGATGATGACGAACGCCGCGCGGTCGGTGAGGAAGAGGTAGCCGTCCTCGTCGACGTGGCCGATGTCGCCGGTGGTGGTCCAGGTCGGATGCGTCGGGTGGGTCGCAGCCTCGGTCTTGCCCGGGTCCTTGTGATAGCTGAACGGCCGTTGTTCCCGCTCGAAGAAAATGACGCCGTTCTCACCGGTCGGGAGCTCGGTGCCGTCAGGCGCACAGATGTGTATGACGCCGAGACCCGCGCGCCCGACCGTCCCGGGACGCTCCAGCCATTCCTGCGGACTGATCAGGGTGACCCCGTTGGCCTCGGTCGATGAGTAGTACTCGTAGAGCACCGGGCCCCACCAGTCGAGCATCTGTTGTTTGACCTGCACCGGGCACGGCGCAGCAGCATGCACGGCGACGCGCACGCTCGACACGTCATACTTCTCGCGCACCTGCTGCGGGAGTTTGAGCATCCGCACGAACATCGTCGGCACGCACTGGGTGTGGGTGACCTCAAATTCGTCAATGGCCCGCAACATCGCCTCGGCGTCGAATCGCTTTGCCAGGACTACGGTTCCGCCTAACCCGTTGACAATGCCGCAGAACCGCAACGGCGCCGCGTGGTAGGTCGGAGCGCACGAGTAGTACACCGAATCCGTCCCGAAGCCGTAGGCCGCGCCGAAGACGGTCGTCGTCAGATCACACCCCTGCTCCCCCACCTGCTTGCCGGTCAGCGACGGCTTCACGCCTTTGGGCCGACCGGTGGTTCCTGACGAATACAGCATGTCGACGCCGCGCGGTTCGTCACCCAGCGGTTCGCTGCTCGTGCCGGCCAGCACATCGTCATACGCGACGAAGTCGGACGGCGCCGGGCCGTCGAGGACGACCATGGTCGACAGGCCCGGCACACGATCGTGGATCTCGCGCGCCAACTCGACATACTCGCTGGAGACGAAGAGGACCTTGGCGTCGCAGTCGCCCAGGATGTATGCCGCCTCGTCGCTCGTCAGGTGGTAGTTGACGCCGGTGACGTAGAACCCGGAACGCAGCCCGGCCCAGTAGACCTCGAAGACCTGCGGGATGTTGTCGGCGAAGAAGGCGATATCGTCACCGACGCGAAGACTGGAGTCGCGCAGGTGCCGGGCCAGCCTGATCGAGTTCGTCTCGAGCTCGGCATACGTCCGGGTCTCGCCCGTGTCGACCAGCCGGATCGCGATCTTGTCGGCATGCTGCGCGACGTGGGCACCGGGGTACATGGCGGGCCTCCTGAGGACGGTGCAGTGACCTGGGTCACACGCTGGTCAGCACCGACTGTAGGAGCGGGCCTGTGGCCCGGCAAGGTCGGTCAGTGGCCGGACTGCAACTGCGCGCCCATGAGTTCGACCAATCGATGAAGGCCCTTCATCGGCCGGACCATCACCGTGAATTCGACCAGCCTGTCGTGCTCGTCCCACGCGATCATGTCGATGCCGTGCACCTGCAGGCCGTCGAGTTCGGCGGTGAACTCCAGCACCGCGGAGGTGTCGGAGATCCAGTTGCGGTGATATCGAAGCGACGGCCCGAGGACGGCGAGCGCAGCGCTGAGGTATGCCGTGGTCAGTGCCCGCCCCTCTTGCGGTGTGTGCACGGCCGGGGACCGGAAGACCACCCCGTCGGCGAGTATGCCGGGCAGTTGCGAGGCGTCCTTGGCTGCTGCGATGTCGTACCAGCGCCGCACCGCCTTGGGAAGTGCCTCGTGCGATGTCGTGTCCTGATCCATCCCGTGGTTCCTTCCGACGCGACAAGCGTCATACGTTCTGTGGCGGCACTATTGCATCGACCGCATCGACGAGGCTCATCATCTGCTTCCAGAGGTTCGGGTCGAGGGAGTCCCCCGCGGCCCGGTAGGCGATAAGCCGCCCGCTGACGAAGTGCGCATTCGCGCGCAGCCGGGTCAACGCCTCGATGACCTCGTCGGTGAAGTACGCCCGCACATGCGAGACGCCGTCAGGTGGGCAGGTGAGACGGGGTTTCTTGGTCGGCAGGACGTTCACCCACTTCGGCCCGTGTGCGGCGTGCGATTGTTCGATCGGTGCCTTGATACCCGCAACCATCTGGAAGATCCGATCCTGGGGTCCACCGTCGATGTCGATCGACAGGTAGCGGATCACCGCCCTCGAGCTGCCACGCCCACCGCGCGCGTCGTACGAGTGATAGACGCCGGTCCGAGCAGCCCTGCCTCGCTGCGTCCACCGAACCTCGTCGGCCACCCAACTGGTGCCCATGTTCTGGTGTCGTCGCAGCTGACCAGGAGCACGCGAGGCATCGGCGCGAGGTATGACGTCGAACCCGTTCGCGCGACCGAATGCGAGCAACCGCGCGGCGTGTGCCCACTGCGGTGGGGCGTAGACGTTCAGAAACAGCCGGTAGAGCGAGTACGCCAGCAGCAACGCGGCGATGGTGCACACGCTCGACAGGAAGATGGCCGGTCCTCCGCCTGATGCGACGTGCGCCCACAGCACGACGGAAACCGTTGCCATCGCTACGAATCCGAGACCCGCACACGCGAACCCGATGATCAGAGCGCAACTGCCGGAGTCGATCTTCGCCTGCCGTTGTGTGCTCTTGCCCAACTCACCCGCGAGCGCAGCGACCTTGGCCGCTCGAATGGTCTCCCGCGACACAGGCGCGCTCAGCGGTCGAAAATCGATGTCGGCTGCATCCACGAGTGGGGTCCCTCCCTGACGAAACGTGAGGCCAATCTACGAGACCGCCAGGCAGATTCGGCGTTCCTACTGTCGCGCCTCCGGCTGATCAGGCGCCTCGATCGATCGGGCAAGGTGCTCCCACTGCGCCCAGCCCTCAAGCCGCTCGCGGCAGATGGTGGTGACTTGGTCATACGCCTGGTTGGTCAACAGCAAGCGCTGTGGCGGGTTTTCACCGAACACGGCTTGCATGGCGGCGTCGACCACCGTCCGCGGCATTGGCATGTCGGCGGGATCGAAACTTCCCCACCGAGTCGCCAGGATGTCTTCGTAGACGTCGTCGGACTCGCCGTGCATGAGGGACGACCCGAACCAGTCGGTGACGATCGCGCCAGGTTCGATCAACACGGTCTGCACACCGAACGGCGCCAGTTCGTGATGCAACGACTCGGTCAAACCCTCCAGCGCCCACTTGGCCGAGTGATAGAGACCGAGGCCGGCATGCGCCATGTGTCCACCCTGGGTGGACATCTGCACGATCAGCCCGCTGCCCTGCGGCCGCATCACCTGGGCGGCAGCCTGGCTCACCCAGAGTGCGCCGAAGAAGTTCGTCTCCATCGACGCCCTCGCCTGTGCCTCGTCGAGGTTTTCGATCACGCAGTCCAGACCGAAGCCGGCGTTGTTGACCACGACGTCCAGACGACCGAAGCGATCCCGCGCGGCGTGGATAGCGGCCAGCACCGCGTCGTGATCAGTGACATCCAGCGCCACCGCAACCGCGTGGTCGCCGAAGCGCTCTACGAGATCGGCGACGTCTTCGGGATTGCGCGCACTGGCGACGACGTGGTCCCCGCGCTCCAATGCCGCCCCTGCCCACGCGCGACCGATCCCGCGCGAAGACCCTGTCACGAACCACACCTTGGACATTGAGCATCACCTCTCGTCGACCGATTCGGCACGCGCGCGCAGCAGAAATACCGTGCATGGCGCATTCGATCCCGCCGCGAAGATGAGCCTCCCCCGAGATTGCCGACGTGCTCGTCTCGGTCTCCGGCTTTGCCGATCCGGTACTCTCGGCCACCACGACGGGGATGTGGAACCCCCGCATCCTTGCCTGGGCGTGAGCGGACCACCGAAAGCGACAGTTGCTGTGCACGGATGTGGTCCGAAAGCACAAGAAGGCCCCTGATCCGCGTCACTGCGGTTCAAGGGCCTCCGTTGTCTGAGTGGAGCATAGGAGATTCGAACTCCTGACCTCTTCCATGCCATGGAAGCGCGCTACCAACTGCGCCAATGCCCCGTGTGGGTTGTGCCGCCCCGACTTGCGGCGACCGACATACAGTAGCCAACCCGACCACCAGTCACCAAATCGGGTGTCATTGCTGCGTCTTCGCGCGAGACCGACGCCACCAGCCCGTCCACACCGCTTCAGCAGCCAGTCCACCGACCCTTCGGCCGTCGCACAATGCAGCCGCCTCAGCGGCCCTTCTTCTTGCGGATGTAGAGCTGCCGGCGCACCTCCGCGACCACCGTGCCGTCGGCGAGCGTGAACTTCGTCTCGAACCAGCGCAGCACCTTCTCCCCCGACGCGGCCTCGGCGCGCACCTCCTCCGCGATCTGCTTCGGCACCTCGAAGGTGCCGAAGACCGAACCGGACCCGGGGCTGACGAACTTCACCTCGGCCGCCTGATCCCACACGTTGTAGTCGTCGCCGAGCTGGTGCACCAGCAGCAGTGCGAAGAAGGCATCCGACATCGCCTGGATCGACCCGCCGAACGCCGTGCCGTGCGTATTGCGATTCAGCTTGTTGAGCACCAGTTCAGCGCGGCACTCCGTCCAGTCGTCGGCGATGTACCGCACGCGGATCCCCGCGCCCAGCATCGGCGGCCAGAAACTCATCAGCCGCGCCAGCCGTCGCGCGGACATCCGCTTCGGCGACTTCCACGGCACCAGCAGACTCGTCATACCGGCAGATTCCATCCCGTCATGCGCCAACCGCGCGAACCGTCCTCCACCACCGCCCAATGGCAGTTGCCGAGGTTACCCACACCCAGCCAGGCGGTGTGCTGCGCGATACCGGTCAGAGCGGCCACCAACGCACGCCCCGCCACCCCGTGCGTGGCGATCACCGTCGTCGTGTCCGGCGCCATCCGCTCGGCAACCTCCAGTGCAGCGGCGTGTACCCGTCGAGCAACCTCGTCCAGCGTCTCTCCGGTGCCGCCACGACGCAGGTCCTCCCCCGCATCGATGCGCTCCAGCAGGTCACCGGACTGCTCACGGATCTGCGCATTCGTCAGCCCGGCCCAATCGCCGACGTTGACCTCACGCAACCGGGCGTCATACGTGATCGGTATGCCGGCAGCCTCGGCGACAGCTCGCCCGGTGTCAGCCGCACGCGAAAGATCGCTGGCGACAACGCATTTCGGGCTGTATGACGCAAGCATCCGCGCCGCCTCCGCCGCCTGCACGTGACCGCGCTCGGACAACGGCGCATCGAATTGACCCTGCCAGCGCCCGGCCGCGTTGAACTCGGTCTCGCCATGGCGCAGCACCACCAACCGTCGGCCCGTCGACACAGCGCAGCGCTCAGGCCGTGAGGTCGATCGTGGGGCAGTCCCGCCACAGCCGGTCGAGGGCGTAGAAGTCGCGTTCTTCCTCGTGCTGCACGTGCACGACGATGTCCCCGAAGTCCAGCAGCACCCAGCGTCCGTCGCCGCGCCCCTCGCGGCGAATCGGCTTGGCCTGCATGTCGTGCAGGCGCTCCTCGACGGCGTCGACGATTGCCGAGACCTGACGCTCGTTGCTGCCGGCAGCCACGACGAAGATGTCGGTGAGAGCCAACTGATCGCTGACGTCGATCGCGATGACCGAGGTGGCGACCTTGTCCGCTGCGGCCACGGCGGCTGCCTTGGCCAGATCGATGGCCCGCTGGGTGGCGGCCATTCAGTCCTCCTGGAGTTGACCGGCACCTGGCCGGTAGAGCTGATGCTTTGCGATGTACTGCACGACGCCGTCGGGCACGAGATACCAGACGGGCTGGCCGGCGGTGACCCGGCGCCTGCAGTCGGTGGAGCTGATCGCCATCGCCGGGATCTCCTTCAGCGTGACCCGGTCGCGCGGCAGCCCATGATCGCTGAGAACGTGACCGGGACGGGTGACGCCGATGAAGTTGGCGAGCTCCCACATCTGGTCGATGCCGCGCCATGACACGATCTGTGCCAGCGCGTCGGCGCCGGTGATGAAGAACAACTCCGCATCCGGGCGGGCCCGGCGCAGGTCGGTCAGCGTGTCCAGCGTGTATGTCGGGCCGGGCCGGTCGATGTCGACGCGACTGACGGTGAACCGGGGGTTCGACGCGGTCGCGATGACCGTCATCAGGTAGCGATGCTCAGCGGGAGCGACCTCACGGCCGCTTTTCTGCCAGGGCTGACCGGTCGGCACGAAGACGACCTCGTCAAGACCGAGGAGCGACTGCACCTCGCTGGCCGCCACCAGGTGGCCGTGGTGAATGGGGTCGAAGGTTCCGCCCATCACCCCCAGCCGAACGGTCAGTGCTCCGACCGTCCGCCGTGCTCGTTGCCCGCCGTCGGTGCCGCTGCTTTCGTGGCCGTGTTGCGGAAGCTCCACAGCAGGCCGAGCAGACCCAGGAACACGCAGAAGGCGATCAGCCCGTAGACGATGTGCGGGAACGGCAGGTGGTGCTCCTGCAGCGGAGGTACATAGGAATCCGCGCCGATACGGGCCAGGGACGACTTCATGGTGTGCAGCCTATCGGGTGACTCAGACGAAGTGCTCAATGCGTCGCGTTACCCTATGGCCACCATGACCCCGGAGCTCTCTGTCGTCATCCCGATGTTCAATGAACAGGATGTCCTCCCGCTGCTCGTCGAGCGTTTACGCCCGACCCTGGAATCCATCGGCGCGACCTATGAGGTCGTCGCCGTCGACGACGGATCCAAGGACCAGACGCCGGTACTGCTGCAGCGCTTCAAGCGCGAATGGCCGCAACTGCGCGTGATTCGACTGCGCGCCAACGCGGGTCACCAGGCAGCGATCTCCGCCGGCCTTGCCGCCGCACGTGGCCAGTGGATGGTCACCATCGACGCCGATCTGCAGGACCCGCCCGAGGTCATCGCAGACATGGTCAAGGCGGGCCGGGAGGGCGCCGACGTCGTGTATGGCGTGCGCACCGACCGCACCACCGACACCGCCTTCAAGCGGCAGACCGCTCGGGCGTTCTACCTGCTCATGCGCCGCCTGTCCGGCATCGACGCACCGCCGGATGCGGGCGACTTCCGCCTGATGTCGCGCGCGACGGTCGAGGCCGTCAATGCGCTCCCCGAGCACAACCGGGTGCTTCGGCTGGTCGTGCCCACTCTCGGATTTCCTTCTGCCACAGTCGGATACCGACGCGAGGAGCGCGCCGCCGGCGAGTCGAAGTACCCGTTGTCGAAGATGCTCAAGCTCACCCTCGACTCGATCACCGGTTTCTCGCAGGCACCGTTGCGCCTCGCGACGTGGTTCGGCCTCGTGGGTTTCGTCGTCGCCGCCGTCATGCTCGCCTACGCACTCGGCATGAAACTGTTCGGCGGGCAGGTGCTGCAGGGCTGGACATCGATCGTCGCGATCGTGGCGGCCTTTGCCGCCCTCCAACTGCTCTGCCTGGGCATCCTCGGCGAATACATCGGCCGCATCTTCGTGGCCCAGCAGGACAGGCCCAGTTATTACGTCGCCTACGACTCGCTCAACGACAACAGCTAGCCCCGGATCTGACCGTCGCCTTCGACGATCCACTTGGTGCTGGTGAGCTCCTGCAGACCCATCGGTCCACGCGCGTGCAGCTTCTGGGTGGAGATGCCGATCTCGGCGCCGAAACCGAACTCCCCCCCGTCGGTGAACCGCGACGACGCGTTGACCATGACCACGGCCGCGTCGACCTCTGCGGTGAACCGCCGGGCCGCCGCACGGTCCTCGGTCACGATCACCTCGGTGTGGCCCGAGCCGTAGCGGTCGATGTGCTCGATCGCGGCAGTCAGATCGGGCACGACGGCAACGCTCATCTCGAGCGCGAGGTATTCGGTGGCGAAGTCCTCCTCGGTCACGGGCAGGTATGCCGACCCGTGCGCCTGGGCGATACGCGACGCCGGCTCGTCCGTGTGGAGCACGACCCCGGCCGCCGTGAGCGCGTCATACAACGCGGGCAGCACCTCGTCCGCAACGGCCGTGTGCACCAGCAGCGATTCGGCCGCATTGCACACGCTGGGCCGGTGCGTTTTGGAATTGAGCGCGATGCGCACCGCTTGATCGAGGTCTGCGGCAGCATCGACATACACATGGCAGTTGCCCACGCCGGTTTCGATCACCGGCACCGTCGCGCCCTGCACGACGGCCTGGATCAGCCGGTCGCTGCCTCGCGGGATCACCAGGTCGACGAGACCGCGGGCGGTGATGAGCGCGTCGACATCCTCGTGGCCACCCTCCAGCAGGCTCACCGCATCGGCCGGCAGGCCGTCGTCGACGAGAGCGGTGCGCAACACATCGACGATCGTCGCGTTGGTGCGCGCAGCTGCCGAACCCCCGCGCAGAATCATCGCATTGCCGCTCTTGAGCCCCAGGCCGGCGGCGTCGACTGTGACATTGGGTCGTGACTCGTAGACCATGCCGACGACGCCCATCGGCACCCGCACCTGTCGCAGCTGCAAGCCGTTGGCCAACGTGCTGCCCCGCACGACCTCTCCGATCGGATCCGGCAGCGCCGCCAGGTCGCGCAACGCCTGGGCGATCGCCTGAACACGCTCCGGAGTGAGTCGCAGTCGATCCTGCAAACCGTCGGGCATGCCCTGGTCACGACCTCTGGCCAGGTCGATGTCGTTGGCGGCAACGATCTGATCCGTGGCCGTGACGAGCGCGTCGGCGAGGTGATGCAGCGCGGAGTTCTTGTCGGCGGTGGCCAGTTGCGCCAGCCGCCGCGCTGCGCGGCGGGCAGCGGACGCGGCCGCCTGCACCCGGTGCGTCGCTTCGTCAGCAGTCGTCACATCGGACCGGTCACGCTCGTCGATCGTGCTCGTCATACCCGGAAGCGTAGGCCGAGAGGTTCGGTATGACGGGAGCCTTTCCAGGCTTCGGTCATCAGCGACCGGCCGCGAACCGCCGCTGCTGCCGGTAGACACTGACGAACACCACGATCACACCGGCGATGGTCAGCCAGAGCGCGTACTTCGCCAGCTCGTTGACCAGATCCTTGGCGGTTGCGCCCATGCGGTAGCCGAGATACATCCAGATCCCGCGGTAGACGATGCCCGCGGCGAAGTCGATCGCCAGGAACTTCTTCAGGCTCATCCGGGCGTCGCCGACGAAGGCGTAGATGATCGAGCTCGGCAGGAACGGGATGAACCACACCAGGAAGACCGCCGGCCCGCCGAAACGCTTCGCGAGGCGCTCGGCGGCGTACGCGGTGCGGGCAGCCCACTTGGATCGCGCGGCCACCATGTCGATGACGCCGCGTCCCCACAAGCGCCCGGCCCACCACCACAGCCAGTCGAACTTGATCGACGTGAGAGACGCCGCGATCAGAGCCAGCCACCACAGCGGCTGGTGCTGACCCACGCGCATCAAGGCGCCGAGGTCGACCATCGCGATGTTGGAGCCGTTGAAGACCGCGAGCACGTAGTCGCGGGTCGGGGCTGAAAACGAACCGAGGATCCACGGCCGCACCGGGATCGTCAGGAGGCCGTAGGCACCCGTGGCGATGATCAGCCCGATGCACCACAGTTCGGCCTTGGTCGGCTTGCCCTTCCAGGGCATCCGCGGGTCGTCCCACCATTCCGCGGGCTTGGAGTCCTTGCCGTCGGCGCTCGCCGTCGCCTCAGCCGGTTCGTCTGCCGCAGTCACGCCAGCATCCTTGCTTATCGTCCTGCGCGATCGCCTGTGGGCGTGCCGGACAAACCATGTGACAGCAGCACGAGGTGGTCACGATGCACGACCTCGCGCTCGTATGTCGGGCCGAGCGTGGCTGCGAGCTCGCGTGTCGTGTGACCGAGCAATTCGGGCAGCTCCCTGGAGTCGTAGTTGACCAGGCCACGGGCTACGGCGTGACCGGTCTCGTCGACGAGGTCAACGGCGTCACCTGCGCTGAAGTGCCCCTCGACCGCGCGAATGCCGGCCGGTAGCAAGGAGGTGCCGCGGGTGGTGACGGCCGTGACCGCACCGGCGTCGAGCACAAGCCGTCCGGCAGGTGTCGTCGCGTGCCGCAGCCACAGCGCGCGGGCGCTGGGCCGTTCACTGGTCGGCGCGAAGACCGTGCCGATGTCGTGGCCCGCCAGCGCAGCGCCGGCGTTGCCGGTCGAGGTCAGCACCGTCGGCACACCGGCGGAGGTGGCGATGGCGGCTGCTTCGACCTTGGTCACCATCCCTCCGGTGCCGACAGACGTGCCTGCTGTGCCGATGTCGACGCCCGCCAGATCCTCCGGTCCGAGCACCGCTCCGATCCGAAGGGCGCCCGGCCGCGACGGCGGACCGTCATACAGCGCATCGACGTCGGAGAGGAGCACAAGCGCATCGGCGTCGATGAGGTGCGCAACCAGGGCCGCGAGCCGGTCGTTGTCGCCGAAGCGGATCTCGTGGGTGGCGACGGTGTCGTTCTCGTTGATGACGGGCACGACTCCCAATGCCAGCAGTCGCTCCAGGGTGCGCCGCGCGTTGGTGTAGTGCCCGCGACGGGTCACGTCGTCGGCCGTGAGCAGCACCTGCCCGACCGTCAGCTGGTGGTCGGCGAAGGCCGAGGTGTATGCCGCAAGCAGGGCTCCCTGCCCGACGCTGGCCGCTGCCTGCTGGGTGGCCAGATCCCGTGGTCGACGCGGCAATCGCAGCGGCACCATGCCGGCAGCGATCGCACCGGAAGACACGAGCACGACATTTGCGCCCGCCAGCCGTCGCTTCGCCAACACGGCGACGAGCGAGTCGATCCGCCCGGTCGACAGGCCACCACGGGGGTCGGTCAGCGAACTCGACCCGACTTTGACGACAACGGTGCGCGCAGCGGCTATCCGCGAGCGCAGCTCACTGCTCATCGTCGGGGGCGTCGATCTCGACCGGGTCGCGCTCGGTCCACAGGCCCGCCTTGCGCTCGGCCGCGAGCAGTTCGCGCGCCTCCCGCTGGGCGTCCTTGCGGTTGTGGAATTGTTCGCGCTTCTCCGATCGGGTGGCGCGGCCGGTGTCCTCCAGACGCAGGTCGGTGCCGCGACGGCCGAGCAGTTCGGCACCGGCGGAGATGGTGGGCTCCCAGTCGAAGACGACGGAGTTGTCCTCGGGACCGATCAGCACCATCGAGCCCGGCACCGCTCCGGCCTTGTAGAGCGCGTCCTCGACGCCCAGGCGGCCGAGCCGGTCGGCGAGATAGCCCACGGCCTCGTCGTTGGAGAAGTCGGTCTGCCGGACCCAGCGGGTGGGCCGGTCACCCAGGATCCGGAAGGCCTGGGTGGTGCCGTGCTGCTCCTTGCGGATGGTGAAGCCGGAGTCGTCAACAGCCTTGGGACGCAAGACGATTCGCTGCGGCATGGCCTGCTCGACCTCGGCACGGGCATCCTGCACGTGCTTGGCCAGGGAGTAGCTCAGCTCGCGCAGACCGGTGTGGGCGACGGCGGACACGACGTGCACCTCGAGGCCGCGGGCCTCCAGGTCAGGGCGCACGAGGTCGGCGAGGTCACGGGCGTCGGGGACGTCCGCCTTGTTGAGCACCACGATGCGGGTGCGCTCGGACAACGGCTTGCCACCGAGGGACTCGTCTGCGACATACTCCGACAATTCGTGCTCGATCGCCTCAAGGTCACTCATCGGGTCGCGGCCGGGGTCGAGAGTTGCACAGTCGATGACGTGCACCAGCACCGAACAGCGCTCGACATGCCGCAGGAACTCAAGGCCCAGGCCCTTGCCCTGGCTGGCTCCGGGGATCAGACCGGGCACGTCGGCGATGGTGTAACGCAGCGAACCTGCAGTCACGACACCGAGATTGGGCACCAGGGTCGTGAACGGGTAGTCGGCGATCTTGGGCTTGGCGGCCGACATCACCGACACCAGGCTGGACTTGCCGGCGCTGGGGAAGCCGATGAGCGCCACGTCGGCGAGCGTCTTCAGCTCGAGCACGATGTCGAGTTCGTCCCCGGGCTCACCGAGCAGCGCGAAACCGGGTGCCTTGCGGCGCTGGGAGGCCAATGCCTTGTTGCCGAGGCCACCGCGCCCGCCGGCGGCGACGACATACCGGGTGCCCATGCCGACCAGGTCGGCGAGCACGTCGCCGGTCGGATCCTTGACGACGGTGCCCTCGGGGACCGGCAGAATCAGATCGTCGCCGTCGGCGCCGTTCTTCTCGTCGCCTGCTCCGGGCTTGCCGTTCGGCGCGCCGCGGAACGGATTGCGGTGATATTCGAGCAGGGTCGTCGACTGCGGGTCGACTTCGAGGATCACGCTGCCGCCACGACCACCGTTGCCGCCGTCGGGGCCGCCGAGCGGCTTGAACTTCTCACGGTGCACCGAGGCCACGCCGTGGCCGCCGTTGCCGGCACGCACCTGCAGCACGACTCGGTCGACGAAATTGGTGGCCACGGTTGCTCCTAGCGGAAGGGGTCAGGGTCGGGCGGCGCCGGCACCGCCGGGCGGCCCTGAACGGATGCGACAGGTGCCGTGCAGCCGCCCACCGCACCTGCTGGTGATCTTATGACGGCCGAAGGGGTGGGTCCCGTTGATCGGAACCCACCCCTTCGACGTGAGGTACGAAGACGATGCGTCAGGCGTCGGCGCCTTCGGCCTCCACGATGTTGACGGTCTTGCGACCGCGCTTGGCGCCGAACTGCACGGCGCCGGGCACCAGTGCGAACAGCGTGTCGTCGCCACCGCGGCCGACGCCCTCACCCGGGTGGAAGTGCGTGCCGCGCTGACGGACGATGATCTCGCCGGCGCCGACGATCTCGCCGCCGAAACGCTTCACGCCGAGGCGCTGGGCATTGGAATCGCGACCGTTGCGGGTCGAGGATGCACCCTTTTTGTGTGCCATGTCTTTTCAGCCTTACGTGTATGAGTGACTAGGAGCATTCCGGCTCGGTCGCGCGCGAACTCGCTGCCGCAGGGGCCGGAAACGTCGTGACGGGCGCTCAGGCCTCGATCGCGGTGACCTTGACCAGCGTCAGCGGCTGACGGTGGCCCTGCCGCTTGCGGTAGCCGGTCTTGTTTTTGTACTTGATGATGGTGATCTTCGGGCCCTTGGCGGCCTTGACGACCTCGGCCTTCACGGTCACCTTCGCCAGCTTGCCGGCGTCGGAGGTCACGGTGGAGCCGTCGACCAGCAGCAGCGGCTGCAGTTCGATGCTCTCACCGGCGGCCACGGCCACCTTGTCAATGGTCAGCACGTCGCCCACGGAGACCTTCTCCTGGCGACCGCCTGCGCGAACAATCGCGTACACGTCGGAACTCTCTTTCGTCTTGGTGTGCTCTTGGATGGGTGACCGGCCAACAGCGACCCCGGGGTTCCGGGACGTCGGCTCGGTGGGCACACCGAGGGTCAACTTTACTGGTCGTCGCTGCTTTCATCCAAATTCACCGGCGGCCCCGCGGGCGCGACGACCCGCTTGCGCTTCTTGCGCTTGGCCGCGGCCTTGGCAGTTGCGTCGTCGGCCACCGGCTCGGTGTCGACGGGCACGTATGCCGCTGCCTCCTCCGCACCGTGGTCGTCCGCAACAGGTGCGGCAGAGCTGTGCGCGGCGCCGGAGTCGTCCGACAGATTCGACACGTCGTGCGCGCCTGCCGTGGCGTCCGTAGTGGTGTCACCAGCACTGTCGACATCGACTGCCGGCGGCGCGGCCACCGCAGCAGTCGCGCGGCGACGACGGGCTCGGCCCGACACCTTCGGTGCTGCCTCCACCGGCTCGGCGGTGACCACAAGAGCATCGTCATACGTTCTGGAGTCGGCGGCCTCCACCGTCACCTCGGCTGGCTCTGCCACGGCGTCGTCCTTGGTGCCGGAGCTCAGGGCGGCCGCGTGGGCAGCGGCCGCGATCTGCGCCGCCGTCGGGCCACCGGTCGGTTTGCCGGGTGCCTGCTCGGGAACTGGCTCAGCCTTCTTGCGGCCCTTGCGGGCACGGCCACCGGAGGTGCCTGCACCGTTCGAGTCGTTGCCGCCTCGACCCGAGGACCGGTCGACCGGCTCGGTGTGGACGATCAGACCACGGCCACCGCAGTGCTCGCACGGCTCGGAGAAGATCTCGATGAGACCGGACCCCACGCGCTTGCGCGTCATCTGAACCAGGCCCAGCGAGGTCACCTCGGCGACCTGGTGCTTGGTGCGATCGCGGCCGAGGCACTCCAGCAGCCGCCGGACCACCAGGTCTCGGTTGGACTCCAGCACCATGTCGATGAAGTCGACCACGATGATGCCGCCGATGTCGCGCAACCGCAGCTGCCGGACGATCTCCTCGGCTGCCTCGATGTTGTTCTTAGTGACGGTTTCCTCGAGGTTGCCGCCGGACCCGACGAACTTGCCGGTGTTGACGTCGATGACCGTCATCGCCTCGGTGCGGTCGATGATCAGCGAGCCACCGGAGGGCAGCCACACCTTGCGGTCCATCGCCTTGGCCAACTGCTCGTCGATGCGGTGCACCGAGAAGATGTCGGTCTCACCGGTCCACTTCTCCAGACGCTGGGCCAGGTCAGGCGCGACCGAGGTGAGATAGCCCTGCACCTGGTTCCACGCCTTGTCGCCGGAGACGACCAGCTTGGCGAAGTCCTCGTTGAAGACGTCGCGAATCACGCGCACGGTCAGGTCGGGCTCGCCGTGCAGCAGGCTCGGGGCGTTGGCGGTCTTGGCGTCGGCCTGGATCTGCTCCCAGTCCGCCTGCAGGCGCTCGACGTCGGCGCGCAGGTCGGCCTCGCTGGCACCCTCGGCGGCGGTGCGGACGATCACGCCGGCGTCGGCGGGGACGATCTCCTTGAGGATCTTCTTCAGCCGCGCGCGCTCGGTGTCGGGCAGTTTGCGGGAGATGCCGGTCATCGAGTTGCCCGGCACGTAGACCAGGAACCGGCCCGGGAGAGACACCTGGCTGGTGAGGCGGGCACCCTTGTGCCCGATCGGGTCCTTGGTCACCTGCACCAGCACGTTGGTGCCGGACTTCATGGCGTTCTCGATGCGCTTGGCCTGACCGTTCTCGAGGCCGGCGGCATCCCAGTTGACTTCACCGGCATACAGCACGCCGTTGCGGCCCTGGCCGATGTCGACGAAGGCGGCTTCCATGCTCGGCAGGACGTTCTGCACCTTGCCGAGGTAGACGTTGCCGGCCATCGAGGACTGCTGCACCTCGCGCGAGACGTAGTGCTCGACCAACACGCCGTCCTCGAGAACGCCGATCTGGGTGCGGCCGTCCTTCTCGCGCACGACCATCACGCGGTCGACGCTCTCGCGGCGGGCGAGGAACTCTGCCTCGGTGATCACGGTGCGGCGGCGGCCGGCTTCACGACCCTCGCGGCGGCGCTGCTTCTTGGCCTCCAGCCGCGTGGAGCCCTTGATGGCGGTGACCTCGTCGCGACCACCGCGCGGTTCACGCACCTTCGTGACGGTGCCGGGCGGGTCGTCGGTGCCGGCGCCGGAGTTGGCGCTGCGGCGACGCCGGCGAGTACGGCGACGGCTGCCTTGCTCTGCGGAGTCGTCGTCGGTGCCGGAGGTGTCGTCCGAGATATCTGCGTCGCCGGAGTTGCCGGCGTCCTCGGCAGCGGCATCCTGGCTGCCGGACTCCGAATCGCTCTCGGACTTGGCGCGACGGCCTCGTCCGCCGCGGCGGCGTGACCGCGACGTCTGTGTGGTGTCGTCGTCGGCAGCAGCCGATCCTGCGTCGGACGACTCGTCGTCGGCGTCGGTGTCGTCGGCCTCATCGACGGTGACCGTGGTGCTGGTCGCCCGACGCGGAGCACGCGCCACGACCGGATCGGGTGCCTGGAACAGCAGCCCGAAGGTCAGGGGTGCCGCGGCTGCCGGAGCCGAAGCAGCGTCGGTCTCTTCGTCATCGGCATCGTCGGTGTCGGCCTGCGCGTCGGCAGCACTGTCGTCGCCGGTCGCCTGCGTCGCGTCGCCGTCGGCACCGCTGGCCGACTCGTGCGAGGTGGCGTCCTCCACCGCATCGTCAACGACGGCGCCCTGCTCGGCGCGACTGTCGGAATCTGCGGCGTCGCCGAGTCCGGGAATCAGGAATGGGTTGTCCGTAGAGGGGGCCATGGCCCTCCTTCTGTCAAGCACGCGGACGGCCCACAACGAGGGCATCGGCCCGCACGCCCGCGTGGCGCGGGTGGTTCGCCGCTACCAACCATCTGGTTGGGCGACCCAAAGTCGGCTGTTACGTCCAAGCTGCGGCTCGCGACCAAGCGCGGCACCGAAGGCCGGACGCCGTCGGTCCCGAACAGCACTCGTCGCGATATCGCGGGTACGTTCAGGGATTCGACGGGGCGTGGGCACGTTGTGGTGATGCCGACGACCGAGGATCATTGTCGCACACGCCAAGCACTCTGACTGTCAATCAATCGCCGGATCGGTCGATCGAGAATCGGTCAAGGGATCGCCGACGGTGCCATCCCCCGCGAGCGGCCCCTGGCTCAGTCGGGTGACCAACGGCGGACGGGTGGGGTTGAGCCCGGCATACGTGCTCAGTGCCTGGAGCAGATCATCGGGACGGACCAGCGGAGTCATGTGCTGTATGACGACGCGTAGTCCCTTGTCGTCGGTCGCTGCACTGAGAACGGCTTCGCGCACATCGAAGGTGCGCGGGCCCTGCTTCATCATCCGGGTGACTTCGGCGCGATCGAGGTCCAGGAAGGCGCCGACAGCATTCTGCAATGTCTCGGTGTCGATGTCGGCGAACTCCAGACGCCATACGCTCGCGGCGAGCCGGTCGGCAAGGGCGCCGGGCAGCGCCTCGGCGACGGCGATGATGTCGAGCCCGTCCGGCAACGCGCCGTCGAGATCCGCGCGCAGTGCGGCTGGGTCGCGTCGCTCACGCAGCTGCAGCTCGAAATACTCCGCCTCGCTGGCTGTTCCGGTGGGCGCGGCATTGGCGTAGCTGATGCGCGGGTGCGGGTGGAATCCCGCGGAGAACGCCATCGGCACCTCGGCCCGGCGCAGCGCCCGCTCCAAGGCCCGCTGGAAGTCGCGGGTCGAGGAGAATCTCAACCGACCTCGTTTGGCGTAGTGCACACGCAATTTCTGCACTGCCGGATCGGGTGCCGGACCTTCGGGGACGCGCTGTCTTGCCACTCACGGGAGCGTAGTTGAGAGCGTCAGTGCTCTTCGCAGGCGGCAGATCGCAGCACAGGGCCGTGCGTCTGCCGGCGCCGACCTGTGACGGGGATTGTCGCTCCGCCGCGCGGACGCTCGACCGAATCTGCGGCGTCGGACTTGCGTCGCCCGGTAGGTCCGGCAACGAGTGCGACACCGAGCGCGCAGACGATCAGCACGACCGCTGCCAGGCCGAGCGCATCACCCAGCCCGTCGACGAATGCGCTGCGGGCCAGCGAGCTCATCGGCTCGGGCAAGCCGACCGCGGCCGCCACGGACTCTCGAGCCACCGTCGCCACCTGCTGCGGAACCCCGTGCAACGGAAGTCCTGACCGGTAGCCGTTGCTGAGCACGCTGCCGAGCACGGCGATGCCGAGTGCTCCGCCGACCTCGCGAGCGACATCGTTCATCGCGGAGGCGACACCCTGCTGGTCCTGCGGAAGGGAGTCGGTGATGTCGGTGGTCGCGGGCGTCATCGCCCAGCCCATGCCGGTGCCAGCCAGCCAGAGCAGAACCGCGATCAACCAGTAGTCGGTGGTGGCGTGCACGGTCGCCAGGCCGCTCATGCCGATGGCGACGAGCGCCATACCGACCAGAGCGAGCACCCGCGAGCCGAACCGCTCGACCAGACGTGGAGCGATCCGGGCACCGGGCAGGAGGCCGAGTGCCACCGGTGTCGCCGCGCACGCAGCCACCAGCGGCGACCAGGCACGGACGAACTGCAGGTACTGCATGAAGACGAAGATGAACCCGAAGAAGACGAAGAAGAGCGAGAACACGCTCAGCATGCCGGCAGCGAAGCCGCGGTGCCGAAACAGCCGAACATCCAGCAGTGGAGCGCTGTTTCGCAGTTCCCAAACGGCAAAGCAGCACAGGATGACAGCACCGGCGGCGAGGCCGAGCAAGGTGCGCGCACTCCCCCAGCCCTCGATCGGCGCCTCGATGATCGAGTAGACGAGCACGCCGAGACCGAGCACCGACAGGGCTGCTCCACCGACGTCGAAGCGCCCGATGCTCACGGCTCGCGACTCCGGCACCGAGCGAATCGTGAGCCCGGTCGCAGCCGTCGCCAGCGCAACGGTGAACCAGAAGATCGCCTGCCACGAGAACCACTCCAGCAGCAACCCGGAGGCGAACAGGCCGAGCACCGCGCTGCCGCCGGCCAGCCCGGCCCAGATCGCCACGCCACGGACGCGTTCGTCCGGCGGGAAGGTCGCGGTGATTGTCGACAACGTGGCGGGCATGATCAGCGCGGCCGCCATACCCATCACGACACGCACACCGATGAGCGCCGTCGGGTCCGTGACCAGTGCACCACCTGCAGCAGCGAGCACGATGAGTCCAAGTCCGCAGAGCATCACCCGGCGTCGACCGAGACGATCGCCCAGGTAGCCACCGGGCAGGAGCAGTGCGGCGAGGGTGAGCGCGTAGCCGTCGACGATCCAGGACAGTTGGGTCTGCGAAGCGCCGGTATGACGAGCCACATCCGGCAGCGCGACCATCAGCGATGACACCGCGGACACCACCGTGGCGAGTCCCACACAGACGGCGGTCAGCGCGCCCTTGTTGCTCCTCATGACGAGAACCCTTCCTCCGGTGAGCGTGACCGCTGTTCGGTCGCTCCTCGAGGCTTACGGTCAGCCGCCGCGCACACTAGATTCAACGCTGATGAATAAAACCAGAGGTCGCCGAACCGGTAAGCCCGACACACGAGCCCAGATCCTCGATGCCGTGCGCCGCCGCTTCCTCGACGCCGGGTACGCGCGGACCACCCTGCGCGCCATCGCCGCGGACGCCGGGGTCGATGTGGCTCTGCTGAGCTACCACTTCGCCTCGAAACAGGGGCTTTTTACGGCTGCCATGGCAATTCCGGTCCGGCCCGGCGAACTTCTCGACCATGCTCTGGACGCGCCGCTCCAGCAATGGCCCGAGCGGATCCTGCGGATGCTGCTGCACGTGTGGGACGACCCGCGCATCGGTCCCGTTCTGGTCCAGACGGTGCTGACGAGCGCGGCTCACGAGGGGCACACCGGTGGCTTCGATGAATTCCTGGAGACGGAGTTGCTCGGACGGCTCAAGGCCCGGCTGGCCGGTCGCGACGGCGACGCCCGGGCTGTCGGCGTGATCCTCACGATCGCCGGGGTGCTGACAGCGCGTTACGTCATACGGGTGCCGACAATCGCGGCGATGCCTCAGGAGGAACTGATCCGCGTCGCGGCGCCGGGCATCGCCGTCCACCTGCGCGGCGCCCGGCCGGCTCGCCGGCCGCCTCCGGGTTAGCCGAGGCTGGTGAGGGTCAGACGACCGACAGCGGCAGCAGCTTCTTGCCGGTGGGGCCGACCTGGATCTCGGTGTTCATCTGCGGGCAGACGCCGCAGTCGAAGCAGGGCGTCCAGCGGCAGTCGTCGACCTCGGTCTCGTCGAGCGCCTCCTGCCAGTCGTCCCACAGCCAGTCCTTGTCGAGACCGGAGTCGAGGTGGTCCCACGGCAGCACCTCGTGCTCACCGCGCTCACGCGTCGTGTACCACTCCAGCGACACATCGGAACCGTCGAAAACCTCTGCGGCACAGGAGATCCAGCGCTCATAGCTGAAATGTTCGCTCCAGCCGTCGAAGCGACCGCCGGCGCGCCAGACAGCCTCGATGACGGCACCCACCCGGCGGTCGCCCCGGGACAGCAGGCCTTCGACGATGCCGGGTTTGCCGTCGTGGTAGCGCATGCCGATGGACGACCCCAGCCGCTTGTCGGAGCGGATCGCCTCGCGCAGTTTGGCCAGCCGCGCATCGGTCTCGTCGGCGCCCAGCTGCGCACACCACTGGAACGGCGTGTGCGGCTTGGGCACGAATCCGCCGATGGACACCGTGCAGCGAATATCCTTGCGCCCGCTGACCTTTCGGCCGGTCTCGATCACGCGCTTGGCGAGATCGGCGATCTGCAGGACGTCCTCGTCGGTCTCGGTCGGCAGGCCGCACATGAAGTACAACTTCACCTGCCGCCACCCCGCGCTGTATGCCGCAGCCACCGTGTTGATCAGGTCGTCCTCGGTGACCATCTTGTTGATGACCTTGCGGATCCGCTCGGAGCCGCCTTCCGGTGCGAACGTCAGGCCCGACCGGCGACCACCACGGGTGAGTTCGTTGGCGAGGTCGATGTTGAAGGCGTCCACCCGCGTCGACGGCAACGACAGACCGGTTTGCGTGCCGTCATACCGGTCGGCCAGACCCTTGGTGATGTCGGCGATCTCCGAGTGGTCGGCGGACGACAGCGACAGCAGGCCGACTTCCTCGAAACCTGTTGCAGCCAGACCCTTTTGGACCATCTCACCGATGCCGGTGATCGAACGCTCGCGCACCGGGCGGGTGATCATGCCCGCCTGGCAGAATCGGCAACCGCGGGTGCAGCCACGGAAGATCTCGACCGACATCCGCTCATGCACGGTCTCGGCCAGCGGCACGAGGGGCTGCTTGGGGTAGGGCCATTCGTCGAGATCCATCACCGTGTGCTTGGAGACGCGCCACGGCACGCCGGGAGCGGTCGGCGACGGCGCGACACGCTGGATGCGGCCGTCGGGCAGGTAGTCGACGTCGTAGAACGCGGGCACGTAGACACCACCGGTGCGGGCCAGCCGGAGCAGCAACTCCCGACGACCACCGGGACGGCCGGCGGCCTTCCAGGCTCGCACGTGTTCGGTGATTGCCAGCACGGCCTCTTCCCCGTCACCGACGACCGCTGCGTCGATGAAGTCGGCGATGGGCTCGGGATTGAAGGCGGCGTGACCGCCGGCGAGCACGATCGGAACGTCGTCACCACGGTCCGCTGCGTGCAGCGGGATGCCGGCCAGGTCGAGCGCGGTCAACATGTTGGTGTAGCCGAGTTCGGTGGAGAACGACAGCCCGAAGACGTCGAAGTCGCGCACCGGTCGATGGCCGTCGACCGTGAACTGCGGCACCCGCGCCTCGCGCATGGCGGCTTCCATGTCGGGCCAGACGGCATACGTGCGCTCGGCCAGCGCATCGGGCCGCTCGTTGAGCACCTCGTACAGGATCATCACGCCCTGGTTGGGCAGGCCGACCTCATAGGCGTCGGGATACATCAGCGCCCAGCGCGTGGTGAGTTCTTCACCGCCGTCCCCGAAGCCACCGCACTGCCAGTCCTTGACCGTGCAGTTGAGCTCGCCCCCGACATACTGGATCGGTTTGCTCACCCGCTCCAGCAGCGGCTCGAGATCGTGGAAGACAGACTCTCCGGACATGGGTTCCAGGGTATGGCGGTGCCCCTGCCGCGCGCGAATTCGTGCCTGCGCCAGTTGTGGTTGCCTCAGTTGTAGAGGTCGTCCAGCTCCTGCTGGTGTTTGCGGATCACGACCTTGCGCTTGAGCTTGAGGCTCGGCGTGATCTCACCCTCCTCAACGCTGAGGTCACGCGGCAGGATGATGAACTTCTTGATCTGCTCCCAGCGGTTGAGGCCGAGGTTGAGTTCGTCGACGTAGTCCTGCACCATCTCGCGCGCCTGCTCGGAGGTGACGACGGTGTGGTAGTCCGCGTCCTGCATCCCCTTGCCTGCGGCCCACTCCATGATCGACTCCTCGTCGAGCGTGATCAGGGCCGACACGAAGGTGCGACCGTCGCCTTCGACGACAAGTTGCGAGGCGTAGGGGCAGATGCCCTTGAAGGTCGCCTCGATGAGGCTGGGGGCGACGTACTTGCCGTTGGAGGTCTTGAACAGGTCTTTCTTGCGGTCGGTGATGCGCAGGTGACCGGTCTCGAGGAGTTCGCCGATGTCGCCGGTGTGGAACCACCCGTCGACCAGCGCCTCGGCGGTCGCGTCCTCCAGGCCGCGGTAGCCCTGCATGACACCAGGGCCTTTGATGAGGATCTCGCCGTCGTCGGCGATCGTGACCTGTGTGCCGGGAATCGGCCAGCCGACGGTGCCGACGAGGTTGGCGTGAGGACGGTTCACACAGGACGCCGCCGACGTCTCGGTCAGGCCGTACCCCTCGAGGATCGGCATACCCATCGCATCGAACCACCGGGCGACGTCGCGGTTCAGTGCCGCGGAGCCGGAGATGAAGAAACGCACCCGGCCGCCGAAACGGTCACGAATCTTGCCCAGCACCAGCTTGTCGCCGACAGCGTGCTGCGCCGCGAGCATCGCGCCGACCGGCTTGCCCTCGCTGCGCAGTGTCGCCACCTTGGTGCCGTTGGCCGATGCCCAGTCGAACAGCTTGGCCTTGGCTCCGCCCTCGTCGGCCATCATCGTGGTGATCCGGCCGTAGACCTTCTCGAAGATGCGCGGCGCAGCGCCCATCCAGGTCGGTCGCACGGTGGGGAGATTTTCGACGATCTTGTCGACCCGGCCGTCGATGGCGGTCGGGAAGCCGATCTGCAGCGGCAGCGTCAGTAGCACCTTGCCGAAGACATGGGCCAGCGGAAGCCAGAGGTATTGCACGTCGTCCTGGCTGAGGATGCCGGTGGCGTCGACCGCGGCAGCCTCGTAGGTCCAGGCGTCGTGCGGCAGCCGGACGCCCTTGGGCCGTCCGGTCGTGCCGGAGGTGTAGATCAACGTTGCCAGCGACTGCGCCTCGATGCCGCCGATGCGCTGGTCGAGCACCGTCGGATCGTCCTTCAGGTATGCCGCGCCGAGGGTCTCGAGCTCGTCCAGGCCGATGACCCACTCACCGTCTGCGGTCCCGTGAAAGGTGACCACCTTGGCCACGCCGGGGATGGAGTCGCGATGAGCGCGCAGCTTCTCGATCTGGGAGTCGTCGTCGGCGAAGACGACGCGGCTGCCGGAGTCGGAAATGATGTAGATCACGTCGTCGGCAGTGCTGGTCGCGTACACCGTCGTGGTGGCCGCTGCCGCGAGCATCACTCCGAGATCGGCCAGGACCCACTCGATGCTCGTTGCGGCTGCGATGGCCACGCGATCCTCGGGCTGCACCCCGAGCGAAACCAGCCCGGCCGCGATCAGCCGGACCCGGTCATCTGCCTGCCGCCACGTCATCGACCGCCACTGCTCCCCCACCGGAAAGCGGAATGCCTCCCGAGTCGGCGACGCGGCGACGCGATCGACGAACAACTGCGCCACCGATGTGGCGCGCTGCTCGATGATGGTGAGGTCCGGGTGCTCGTCGGCGAGCGACATGGTCATGAAGCGCAGCCTACCCACGGGTCAGCGCAGCGGCCCTACGCCGCCCGACGGCACGATGAGATGCACCAGGTGGCGAACGCAGGTGCTTGGCGACCTTGCTGTCAGCACAACAGGTCGCGTGTCGCCTCGACGTCGTGGCCGATCTGCACGACCAGCGCATCGATCGACTCGAAACGGGTGTTGCCGCGCAGCCGTCGGACGAACTGCACGCGCACGACCTCGTCATACAGGTCGAGATCGTCGCGATCCAGGACGTAGGCCTCGACGGTGCGCTCGGGAACGTCGTCGAAGGTGGGATTCGTGCCGACCGAGATCGCTGCAGGCATGCAATGTTCGGGATCGGTGGCAGGAAGTGCCTCGCGCACCAGCCACCCGGCATACACCCCGTCGGCCGGCACCAGACCTTCGCTGTCGCTGCGCAGGTTGGCGGTCGGGAAGCCCAGGTCGCGTCCACGCTGCAGGCCACGGACGACGACCCCGCGCACCTCGTGCAACCGGCCCAGCACCGCCGCGGCGGCTTCGACATCGCCCGCGGCCAGCGCGGCGCGGACGTCGCTGGAGGAGTATCGATGGCCTTCGCCGACGTCGGCGACCACCCGCACGTCGAAGCCGTACCGACGGCCGAGTTCACGCAAGGTCGAGACATCGCCGGAATTGCGCACGCCGAAACGGGTGTCAGCGCCGACGACGACGTGGCGGGCATGCAGCCCGTCGACGAAGGTCTCGCTGACGAACTCCTCTGGAGTGCGGGCGGCGAGGTCGAGGGTGAACTCCATGACCAGGACGGCGTCGAGACCGGCGGCGTCGAGAAGTTCGATGCGCTCGCTGAGCGAACTGATGAGCGCCGGCGCACGGTCGGGGTGCAGCACGAGCAACGGATGTGGCTCGAAGGTGACCGCGACCGACTTCAGCCCCGTGCTGTGACCCTGCTGCACGACCGCGTCGAGCAGGGCTGCGTGACCACGGTGGACTCCGTCGAAATTGCCGATGGTGACGACGGTTTCGCCGAAATCGGCGGGCAGGTCGCTGACTGAGGAGAGGCGCAGCACGGCGCCACTTTAGCCCGCTGACAATTCCTTGCTGTCCAGCCGCAGCATGCGCCATACGAGCACGGCGAGCAGCCAGGTCGCGACGAACACACCGACGATCACGAAGCCCACTCCGTCGAGGTCGATCGACCCGAGTGCGGCGACCGGCCCGGACGACCAGTTGAGCTGGTCGGAGACCACGGACGACAACTCGATGGTGCCGATGACGAGGGCGACGAAGACCGACAACCAGGTGACGGTCGCGTTGTAGTAGAGCCGCCGCAGCGGTTTTGCGAAGGCCCAGCCGTAGGCCTTGCTCATGAAGACACCGTCGGCCGCGTCGAGCAGGCTCATGCCGGCGGCGAACAGGACCGGCAACGTCAGGATGGCGTACCACGGAAGGGACATCGTCGCCGCGCCCCCGGCAAGGACCAGCAGACTCACTTCGGTGGCGGTGTCGAACCCGAGACCGAAGACGAAGCCGATGGGGTACATCTGCCAGGGCTTGCGCACCGAGCGAGTCATCCCCCCGAGGAACCGGTTGAAGAAACCCCGCGAGTTGAGGTGGTGCTCGAGTGCGGCCTCGTCGAGTTCGCCGGTGCGGGCACGGCGCCAGACCTTGACGATGCCGATGAGGGCAAACAGATTCAGCACGCCGATGATCCACAGGAAGGTGCCGGACACGCTGGTGCCGATGATGCCGGTGACGGTGTGCAGGGTGGAGTTGCCGTTTTCTACCGGGCCGGCGAGGGCCTTGAGACCGAGGGCCAGCAGGAAGCACAGGCCGAAGACGACGCTGGAGTGGCCGAGGGAGAACCAGAAGCCGACGCTCATCGGGCGTCGACCGTCGTTGAGCAGCTTGCGGGTGGTGTTGTCGATCGCGGCGATGTGGTCGGCGTCGAACGCGTGTCGCATGCCGAGGGTGTATGCCGTGACGCCGAGCCCGATCCCGAAGACCTGGGCGTGTCCGGCGTCGATTCCCATCGAGAAGTGGCGCGGAGCGACCAGCCCGATCAGCGTGCCCCATCCGATGATGTGCAGAGCGAGGACCGCGAGCGTCATACCGAGCAGCGACCGTCGCTCACCCGGGGTGAGATCGGCGAACCCGGTCCGCAGACGACTGACGGATGACTGGGGTTGAGCTGTCATTGTGGCCACGGTCAGGGAGCGTACAGGTGATGCGACTATGTCGCATCAGGCGAGGATCAGATCCACCTGTATGGCGGGGCCGACCTGTTCGACCGGGGAGGGCCGAATCGTCAGGCCGGGAAGACAACCCGGGACACAGGTATGGCGCCGCTCTCGTCGAGCATGGCCACGAGTTCGTTTGCAGCGGTGATCGCAGCGCTGACGTCGTGGCGTTCGTCACGGGCGGCGAGACGTTTTCCGTGCCGCAGATCGCGGGCCTCGGTCGCAGTGACGGCGCGCACCGGGAACTGCGCCGCCGCGGCAGCCGCCATCGGTACGACGTCAAGCACCGCGCCGGCGTCGAAGCCGCGCTCGAGGTCGGTCAGGGCGCGCGCATCGTCGAGCGTGAACCGGCCGACGCGGGTGCGGCGCAGCGCGGTCAGGTGGCCACCCACCCCGAGCATCGTGCCGAGATCGCGAGCGAGTGCGCGGACGTAGGTGCCGGATGACACCACCACTTCGACGTCCAGATCGAGGAACGTCGAATCCGTTGTGTCGTCCGGTGATTCGCGGCGATCGAGTATGTCGAAGCGATCGACGCGGACGGGCCGTGCCTGCAGTGTGACGTCGTCGCCGCCGCGCACCTTGGCATACGAGCGGACGCCGTCGACCTTGATCGCGCTGACCGAGCTGGGGACCTGCTGGATGTCGCCGGTCAGTGCCTCGACGGCGGCCGCGACCGCAGCATCGGTGATGCCGGCGGCGTCATGCTGGGCGGTCACCTCGCCTTCGGCGTCATCGGTCAGCGTGGACTGCCCGAGGCGGATCGTCGCGGTATAGGTCTTGTCACAGCCGACCAGGAAGGTCAGCAGTTTGGTGGCCTTGTTGATGCCGAGCACCAGGACGCCGGTGGCCATCGGGTCGAGGGTGCCGGCATGCCCGACGCGACGCGTGCGCGCCAACCGGCGCGTGCGTGCGACGACGTCGTGACTGGTCCAGCCGGCCGGCTTGTCGACGATCAGCAGGCCGTCCGGCGTCACCAGGTCACTGATCCCGGGCTCCGGCCGTCGCTGTCTGCTGCTCGGTGCCCGCGTCGGACCTGCTGCCGGCGCCGGCCGCGTCGCTCACGTCAGCCGAAGGCGCATCGGTTGCGTCCTCGTCAGCGGATTCATCCGTGGGCGCCGGCTTCTTGTAGGGGTCGGCGTCCCCGGCATACGACGCTTGGGTCTTGGCCTTGGCGAGTTCTTCGTCGCGCTCGCGGGCTGCGCGCAGCGCCTCTTCGATCGAGGCGGCACCCTCGGGGATGGCGTCGGGGATGAACTCGAGCGAGGGCGTCAGGCGGATGCCGAGGCCCTTGCCCACGTGCGACCGGATCCGTCCACGCCAATCTTCAAGCGCAGCAGCGGTTTTCTGACGTTCGTCGTCATCGCCGAAGACGGTGTAGAAGATCGAGGCATGCTGCAGGTCTCCGGTCACGCGGACGTCTGTGACGGTGATGAAACCAAGGCGCTCGTCCTTGAGGCGATGCTCGATGAATCCTGCGACGAGTGCCTTGGTGCGCTCGGCGATCTTGCGGGCGCGGGCAGGGTCAGCCATGAGTGCCTCCGGGGTGCGACGGTCTTGCTGGCAAAGAGCAAGCCTAGTGCGAAACCGATTCACCATCGCGCGCGGGCAGCAGGGGCAGCCACGAGAACAGCGGTGGCTCCCTGACGTCGGTGGCGGCCGAACCGCTCACGCTTTGACGGCCACCAGCAGGTCGCGGTCGATAGAGGCGTCGACGCGATGCCGGAAGGCATCCTCCTCACCCGTTACCGGCTCAAAACCATGCTGCTGCAACAGTGTCGACAACTCCGATCGGGGAGCGACGTGCCTGTTGAAGGACAATCCGATGGCGCCGCCGGAGCGCAGCACTCGATGCCAGCCCGACAGAGCGACCTCAAGCAGATCCAACGGGCTGCGCGCCAAGCGGTCTCCGTGCGAGCCGTGCAGCACGCCGTACGGAGTGTCGGTGACGATGACGTCCTGGCTCGTTGCACGCAGCAACCCGTCGAGGTCGGAGGTGTCGGTGTTGAGGAAGCTCGCCCGCTGCACGGCGCCTGCTTTGAAGTCCTCCTTGGTGGGCGCGACTTCGATGTCCAGTCGCCTGCCACGGGTCTGGCCGCCCGTTCGTAACTGCTTGTCCTCGGCGGTGTGCTTGAGCCGGTGCTGACGGAGCCAGGTCTTGATGAACGCCGAATATGCCTCGTAATCCTTGCGATCCAGGTCGACGCCGGTGACATCGAGACCGAGCGAGAGCGCGAGGTTGAGTGTCGTGCCGCGACCGCACATCGGGTCGAACACCTGCAGGGTGCCGTCGAGAAGCTTGCGCGGGTGGCGGGTGGCGGCGGCAGTGACGTTGAGCAGGAGGCGCGTCCATTGCTCGTTGGTCTTGCCCTGGTACTTCTGGATCGTCACCAGATCGCTCGGATACCGCTCGGAGCGTTGCAATTCCACCGGCGCCAGCAGGGCCCCCTCACGACGGAACAACGCGTGCACCGCGGACAGGTTGGACAGCAGTGCGACGCCGTCCTCTGCGAGATGGTCCGGTGTGCGTACTGCGAGATACGGCACTCCGCCGAGGACAGTCGGCTCGACCTCGATGTCAGGTATGCCGAAACCCGTTGCCAGTGCGCGTGTTTCGGCGGTGATCAGCGAAGGCGTGGCTGCGGCATACACCCGGTTGGCGCTGGGTGAGATGAGGACGAGATGTTCTGGCACGATCGACAGGGTAGTGCTCGCCGATCTGCTCGATATTCGACACGGCGGCGGTGATAGCCGCCCTCCCGTCGAACATCGCTCTGTCAGGAGCGCAGCCTGCGAGTCGCTTCGGCCAGAATCTCGACGACACGGACGCCGAAATCCAGACCGAGCGGATGTTCGACGCCGTCTGCAACGCTGCGAGCAAGTTCGTCGGCTGCGACCGCCAAGGCGACCTGTGGTTCGTCGACGGGTGCCGGTGCGTCGGTCACCCCCGCATCTCCCCACAACTGCGTCGACCAGATGTATGCCGCGGGTGGTCCGAACAGCGACAGCGTCGCCGAGGTGACCATTCCGGAGTCATGTGTCAGCGTCAGGAAGACCGCATCACCTTGCCCTGCAACGGCTTTCAGTGACGTGACGTCGCCTGCCACCGGTATGACGGTGGCCAGCAGATGCGGCCCGATGTCCCAGAGAGCGCCCTCTCGCTGACGCCAGGCCGAATCCTTGTAAGGGCTGTCCGGCCGTTGGTTCGCGACCACCCATCGCACCCACGCACCCCGCCAGCCGTCGATCGCCTGCTGGGTCGCGAGCCACTCGCGCAACTCGGGGGTGAAGCGCGCAGTGAAGAAGACCACGCTGCGCACGGCATTGGCATGCGCGACATCGCGCAACTCGGCGGCCACCTCGGCATCGAGCGCCACGGGCTTGTCCAGCAGAAGGTGCTTGCCGGCACGGGCGGCCTGGATTGCCGCCGGTGCCTGCACGTCCGGCGGCACCGCGAAGGCCACAGCATCGACCGCCTCGAGCATGCTCGCGTATGACGAAAACGATGGCACCCCAAGGCCTTCCGCCATCGCAGCGGTCTTCTCGGGGTCGCGGCCCCAGACTCCCACGAGCTCTTGTGCAGACGCCTTGATACCCGGCCCATGTGTCACACGTGCCCAGTGACCTGTGCCGACCAGTCCGAATCGCATGGGTCCAACCTGCCAGCCGGCTCCTCCCAGAGCAACGCGGGATCCGCGGTGCGCACATCCACGACGAACAGCCAGCGGTGTTGCCGGGGGAACACCCCACCAATAATCGACGCCGGGGCGGCTGGTGCCGCCCCGGCGTCGAATATTCAGCGGGTGATCACCCGATCAACCGATCAGTCGCGAGGCTTCTCACGCATCTCGTAGGTGGCGATCAGGTCACCCTCCTGCAGGTCGTTGTAGGACCCCAGGTTGATACCGCACTCGAAGCCCTCGCGAACCTCGGTGACGTCATCCTTGAAGCGACGCAGACCGGCGACCTCGATGTTCTCGGCCACGACCACGCCGTTACGCGTGATGCGCGCCTTCGAGCCGCGCTTGATCTCACCGGACTTCACCATCGAACCGGCGATGTTGCCGAACTTGCTGGAGCGGAAGATCTCGCGGATCTCGGCGGTGCCGAGCTCGACCTCCTCGAACTCCGGCTTCAGCATGCCCTTGAGCGCGGACTCGATCTCCTCGATGGCCTGGTAGATCACCGAGTAGTAGCGGATCTCGACGCCCTCCTTGTCGGCATACTCAGCGTTCTGGCCCTCGGCCCGGACGTTGAAGCCGATGATGACCGCATTCGAGGCCACCGCAAGGTTGATGTTGTTCATCGTGATCGCACCGACGCCACGGTCGATGATGCGCAGTTCGACCTCATCGCCCACGTCGATCTGCATCAACGCGTCTTCGAGGGCTTCCACCGAACCGGAGACATCGCCCTTGAGGATCAGGTTGAGCGTCTCCACCTTGCCGGCGGCGAGCGCGTCGTTGAGGTCCTCCAGGCTGATCCGCTTGCGTGCCTTGGCCAGCGACGCCTGGCGGTCGGCCGCCTCGCGGCGCTCAGCAATCTGACGTGCAGTGCGGTCGTCGGGAGCCACGATGAAGGTGTCACCCGCACGCGGCACGGACGCCAGACCCATCACGAGCACCGGACGCGAGGGACCGGCCTCCTGCAGGTTGTTGCCGTGCTCGTCCAGCAGCGCACGCACGCGACCGTGGGCCGTGCCGGCGACGATGCCGTCACCGACGCGCAATGTGCCCGACTGCACCAGAACCGTTGCAACGGCACCGCGTCCACGGTCGAGGTTGGCCTCGATCGCGACACCGCGGGCGTCTTTGTCGGGGTTGGCACGCAGGTCGAGTGCAGCGTCCGCGGTCAGCAGCACCGCTTCCAGCAGACCGTCGATGTTCTGGCCCTGTTTGGCAGAGACGTCGACGAACATCGTGTCGCCGCCATACTCCTCGGCGATGAGGTTGTACTCGGTCAGCTGCTGACGCACCTTGGCCGGGTTCGCACCCTCGACGTCGACCTTGTTGACCGCCACCACGATCGGCAGGTCAGCGGCCTGCGCGTGGTTGAGCGCCTCGATGGTCTGCGGCATGACACCGTCATCGGCCGCGACCACGAGGATCGCGATGTCCGTGACCTTCGCACCACGGGCACGCATGGCGGTGAACGCCTCGTGACCCGGGGTGTCGATGAAGGTGATGGCGCGGTCGTTGCCTTCGTGCTCGACGTGCACCTGGTAGGCACCGATGTGCTGCGTGATGCCACCGGCCTCCCCCTCGGCGACGTCCGCATTACGGATGGCGTCCAGCAGTCGCGTCTTACCGTGGTCGACGTGACCCATGACGGTCACGACCGGCGGACGCGGCTGCAGGTCGTCGTCGTCCTCGGCGGCTTCCTCGGCCTCGAGGTCGATGTTGAACGAGCTGAACAGCTCCTTCTCCTCGTCCTCGGGCGAGACGACCTCGATGTTGTAACCGAGTTCGGCACCGAGCAGCTTGAAGGTGTCCTCGTCCAGCGACTGCGTCGCCGTTGCCATTTCACCGAGGTGGAACAGCACGGTGACCAGCGATGCGGGGTTGGCATCGATGCGGTCGGCGAAGTCGGTCAGCGACGCGCCGCGACGCACGCGCACGACGGTCTTGCCGTCACCGTGCGGCACGCTGACGCCGCCGATCGTCGGCGCCTGCATCTGCTCGAATTCCTGGCGCTTGGCGCGCTTGGACTTGCGGCCCTTGACCTTTCCACCGCCACGTCCGAACGCACCCTGCGTGCCGCCCCGACCGCCGGGGCCACGACCGCCACCACCGGGGCGACCAGCGAATCCACCGCGCTGACCACCCGCGGGACCGCCGCCACCGGGCCCGCCACGGCCGCCACCGCGTGCCGGGCGCTCACCCGGACGGACAGCGGCGCGGTCGGGCATCATGCCCGGGTTGGGACGGGCACCGCCGGGACGCGGACCGCCGGCAGCTGCACCCGCGCCGGCCGGGCGCGGCGCACCCGGACGAGGGCCCGCGGCGCCGCCGGCACCGCGTGCCGCGGCCGGACGCGGCATGCCCTGGCTGCTGGCGAACGGATTGTTGCCCGGACGGGCCGGAGCGCCGGAGCGCATGCCCTGACTGGGCGAGAACGGGTTGTTACCGGGGCGGGGTGCGCCACCACCGGGACGACCGGCACCGCCGGCACCACCACGAGCGGCAGGCTGACGCGGGGCCGGCTGAGCCGGACGCGGGGCGGACGGACGCGGGGCGCCTTCACGAGCGGCCGGTGCCGTCGGAGCAACCGGCTGCTCGGTGCGAGTCCCTGCGGCCGCGGCGGGTGCCGCCGCAGCAGCGGGCTTGGCCGCAGCTGCAGGCTGCGCCGGGGCAGCGGATGGAGCCGGTTCGGCAACCGTCTGCTCGGCAGCCGGAGCCGGCGTCGCCGCTGGCTTCGGACCAGGACGCGGGCCGGGGGTCGGCGCAGCGCCACCAGCCGTCGCCTTGGGCGCAGCGGCGGGAGCCGGAGATGTTTTCTTGGCAGCCGGAGCGGACTGCGCCGGGGCGTCGCCACCGGTCGTCGCGCCGGCGGGGGGATTTTCCTTGATCTTGCGAACAACGGGAGCCTCGATGGTCGAGCTCGCCGTCTTGACGAACTCGCCCTGCTCCTTCAAATAGGCCAGCAAATCCTTGCTGGGCATTCCGAGCTCTTTTGCCAGCTCGTGAACCCGAACCTTAGCCACGCTTCTCCTCGTCGAAGTTTGCGGCGGTCCGGGCCTCCGGCTGTCGCCGGGCAGCACAAACCGCCAGTTATGGGTGCGTCATCGCTGAGTACTCATCGGGTGCTCATCAGCGTCAAACCCGCCTTTGGTCGTGATCGCCCGGCCGAAGCCGAGCAGTGTCTGTCGTCATACGTCACGTCATACGAGAACGTATGACGTGTGCTCATACCTGCTGCTGCGTGATCCAGGCGCGCACCCGCGTTGCATCCACCGAGGTGGAAAGGCGCAACGCGCGAGCGAACGTGCGGCGCTGGATCGCCTTGTCGAGGCAGTCCAGCGACGGATGCAACCAGGCCCCGCGGCCCGGCAGCCGGACCCGCTCATCGGGGGCCAGGACAGCCATCCCGACCGGGTCGGAACCGCTGTCGTTCCCCGGGAGCGCGACCACCCGCAGCAACATTGACCGTTCGTCGCGAGCCCTGCATCCCACACAGGTGCGCAGCCCGGTTGTCCGGACTGTGACTGGCGTGGGTGTGCGGCGGGCTCGCAGCCGACCGCTCATCGTCAGCTTACCGCAGTCACTCTGCGGTGGCCGACGCGGCAGAGCCAGCGGCGGCAGTGTCCGGCCTGATGTCGATGCGCCAGCCGGTGAGTTTCGCGGCCAGTCGGGCGTTCTGCCCTTCCTTGCCGATCGCCAGGCTGAGCTGAAAGTCCGGCACGACGACCCTGGCCGAGCGGGAGCGCTCGTCCACGATCTCGACCGACTGCACCCGCGAGGGCGACAGGGCCGCGGCGACGAAGACTGCCGGGTCGTTGGAGAAATCGACGATGTCGATCTTCTCGCCGTGCAACTCGGCCATGACAGCACGCACCCGCGAGCCCATCGGCCCGATGCACGCGCCCTTAGCGTTGAGGCCGGCCACCTTGGTGTGCACCGCGATCTTGGTGCGATGGCCGGACTCGCGCGCCAGAGCCGCGATCTCGACGGTGCCGTCGGCGATCTCGGGCACCTCGAGCGCGAAGAGCTTGCGCACCAGGTTGGGGTGCTTGCGGGACAAGGTGATCTGCGGACCCTTGGGGCCGCGCTTGACGCTCACGACGTAGCAGCGCAAACGGTCGCCGTGTTGATAGGTCTCGCCCGGAACCTGCTCGGCGGACGGCAGGATGCCCTCGACCGTGCCGAAGTCGACGTGCACATTGTGCGGGTCGTTCGACTGCTGGATGACACCGGCGACGATGTCGCCCTCACGGCCGCGGAAGTCGCCCAGGATGGCTTCGTCCTCGACGTCACTCATCCGCTGCACGATCACCTGGCGGGCGGTCGCTGCCGCAACGCGGCCGAAGTCGGACGGGGTGTCGTCGAACTCAGGACCGGGTTCGCCACGAACGCCGTCCTCGTCGACGACACCGTCCTCACGCGCGAGCACGACCACGTGGCCGCTCTTGCGGTCGAGTTCGACCCGCGCGTTGCGGTAGGTGCCCTCCTCGCGGTGGTATGCCGCAAGGAGCGCCTGCTCGATTGCGGGGATGATGACATCCAGCGGGATCTCGCGTTCGCGCTCCAATGCACGCAACGCTGCCATGTCGATATCCATCAGTCGTCCTCTCCGCCGTCGGGCCGGTTGAATTCGAGTTCCACGTGAGCGCGCGGCTCATCGGCATACGTCACAGTGCGGACAGACATCCGGCCGGCCTTGCCGACAACCTCGAGGTCGAAGCCCTCGGCATCCGCCCGGCGGATACGGCCGGCGACATTGCCTTCGCCGTCGAGCCGGATCAGTCGTCCGATGTTGCGCCGGAAGTGCCGTGGCAGGACCAAGGGTCGATCGGTGCCCGGCGAGCTCACCTCGAGCACGTAGGGCTGCTCGCCCATGGCGTCGGTCTCGTCGAGACACTCGCTCACGACGCGGGTGGCCTCGGCGACCTCGTCGAGATCGAGCGGCGGCACCTGTGCCTCCGGGTCTGCATCATCGGCGATGACACGGTCGACCAGCACACGGACGATGCGACGCTTGCCGGCGGGTGCGACGGAGATGTCCTCGACCAGTAATCCGATCGGAGCGAGGACCTCGGTCACATCTGCGGCGATCCGCGAAGTTCGGGCGGATGGGTTCGCGCTCATGGCTGTGACTTTCGCTCCTGCTGTTCTCGAGTGGACACCACACAATACCCGGATCGCAGCGGACTCCCGGGTGCGCGAACCGCCGTGCCGGTCATCCACTCGGTCGCGACGGTGCCACTGTCAGGGGTTCACAACCCCGACCCGGTGAGCCCCCGATCGCGCAGCACCTTGCGTTCGACGGGTCCGAAGATGCACAGATCGACCACGATGCCGACGGCCAGGATCAGCAGGATCGACGAGATCACCGTCGGCATGTCGAGCAGCTCGCGGCCGTTCTCGAGCAGCTGGCCGAGACCGGTGCCGAGGTCGGGACTGTTGACGATGACCTCCGCCGCCATCAGCGATCGCCAGGCGAAGGCCCACCCCTGCTTGAGACCCGTTACGTATGTCGGGAGCGCCGCTGGCAGCAGCACCCGTCGCACGAGCTGGACTCTCTTGGCGCCTAGGACGATTCCGGCACGGCGCAGCAGCGGAGGAGTCTGGTCGAGTCCGCCGATGAGACCGTTCGCGATCGATGGGACGGCGCCCAGCAGGATCACGAAGTAGATCGTGCCGGTGCCAAGGCCGTACCACATCAGCGCGAACGGCACCCACGCCACGGACGGCAGCGACTGCAGCGCGGACAGGATCGGCCGGAAACCTTTGCGCAGCAACGAGACCTGGCCGACGAGCACACCGAGCACCGTCCCGACCACCACCGCGATCGCGAACCCGAACAGCCCGCGGCTCAGACTGGTCCAGATCGCCGAACCCGCTGTGCCGTCGGTGATCTCGCTCCACAGCGTGCTGCCGACCGTGGCAGGCGCGGGCAGGGTCGACTCCGGCTTCCATGCGGTCCACCAGATGAACTGCCAGACGCCGACAAAGGCTGCGAGGACGAGCACCGGCGCAACGATCGCGACCCAGTCGACGCGCCGCCGCTGGGAGGGCACGACCTCCAACGCGTCCAGTCCGTCGCTGACGGAGTCGAGGTTGTCGATCTCCGGCCGATCGACGTCGGTCCGGCGGCTGTCGGCGCGGATGCGATCAGGCTGCCCGTTCGAAGACTGCTCGCCACTCGTACGCGCAGCGGAGCGGGTGCGTTCACGAAGTGGCATGACGACTGATCTCCTGACGCAACGCCGTGGTGATTTCTGCCGACAGTGCTCCGACGCCCGGATCCTCGATGCTGCGTGGTTGCGACAGCTCGACCTCCCAGGTGCGCAGTACCCGGCCCGGCCGGGACGACAGCAACACGACTCGTTGCCCGAGCCGGACTGCCTCTCGCACGTTGTGCGTCACGAAGACGACGCTCATGCCGGTGCGCTGCCACAACCTGGTCAGCTCCTCGTGCAGCACATCCCGCGTGATCGCATCGAGCGCAGCAAACGGCTCATCCATCAGCAACAGGTTGGATCCCTGAGCAAGACTGCGCGCCAACGCGATTCGCTGCCGCTGCCCACCGGAGAGTTCGTGCACGCGGCGGTCACCAGCAGCGCCGAGACGAACCACCTCCAGCAGTTCGTGCACCCGGTCGCGGCGCTGCGCGCGCGGCACCCCAGCCAGGCGCAGCGCCAGGTCGATGTTGCCGGCCGCCGTCAGCCACGGGAACAGTGCCGACTCCTGAAACATCAGCGCCGGTTGCTCGCTCGTCTCGATCGTGCCGGTGGTCGGCCTGTCGAGGCCGGCGAGCAATTGCAGCAGAGTGCTCTTACCGCAGCCGGAAGCTCCCAACACCGTGACGAACTCCCCCGGCGCGACGTCGAGATCGATGCCGTCGAGCGCGACCACCGACCGATTGCCCTGCCGAAACGTCTTGCCGAGTCCGCGCACTCGTGCACGAGGAGCGGTCGCCTCGACCGTCTGCGGCATACGTTCGTCGACAAGACTCATGACGCTGCCTTCGCTTCCAGACCATCAGCCGAAACCGCTGGAAGGCCAAGAGATTTCAGCACATTGTTCAGTGGCGTGAGGTCGTAGAGGCCGGCGAGATCGGGCTTCTTCAACAGACCGACGTCGACCGCGTGCGCTGCGACCTCTTGCAGACTGGCTGCGTACGGGTCCCAGCCGACGCTGACATTCGCGAGCGCTTTCGCGGTCACGCCCTTGGGCAGCGCCTTGCCGTTGAGCTTCGTCAGCGCCGCATCGATCTGAATCGCGGCCTTGGCCGGGTTGGCGCGGATGTATTCGGCGGTCTGGACCTGCGCCCGCAGCAACGCCTCGATGGTGTCCGGATGCGCGTTGAGGTACTTCGTCGAGACAAGCAGGTTGGTGGTGATGAAGTTGCCGCCGGGCCACTGCGACTTCTCGTTCACCAGCTGGTGCGCTCCGCCCTGCACCTCCAGGCGGGTGGCCCACGGCTCGGGCAACCAACCACCGTCGATGGTGCCCTGCTGGAACAGTTGCAGCGTCTGGGCGTTGTCCTCGGATACCACCGTGACGTTCTTGGGGCCGGAGCCGTTGACGGTGAAGCCGTGCTGCTTGAGGAAGTACTTCAACGCGATGTCCTGGGTGCCGCCCAGTTGCGGGTCAGCCAGGGTCTTGCCTGCCAGATCGGCGATCGAGGTGATGCCCTGCTTGACGACCAGGGCTGCTCCTCCGGATGCGCCACCCGCGATGAGGCGGACAGCGCCGCCGGTCTTGACGTAGGCGTTGATCGCGGGATTCGGTCCGACATACACAGCGTCCACGGAGCCGGCCACCAGTGCCTCGGTCGCGGCCGGCCCCGCGTTGAACGTCTGGGTGGTCAGCTTTGTGGAGCCGAGGTCTTTGCGGTAGGTGCCGTCGGCGACGCCCAGGACCGGGACGGCATGCGTGACATTCGGAAAGTACCCCAGCCGCAGCTGCGCGGCCGGGCTGGTCCTCGCGCCCGCGGTCGCGATGTCGTCGGCGCTCGAGGTCCTTCGGGAGCACCCGCTGAGCGAAGCGATGGCAAGTGCGGCGACGACGGGCACGGTGAGCACCGTCGCCAGAGAATGACGTGTCATGAGTTTGAATTCCTTTGTGAAGTATGACGATTCAGTGGACAAGCTGGCCGAGATCGGCGCCGGTCAGCCCGGCTGCGAGAGTCGCCCCGGAATCGGGATCGATGACCAGGAAGGCACCCGTCGCTCGATGGTCGGCGTAGTCGTCGACGGCGACCGGATCCGCCAGCTGCACGTTCACCCGGCCGATGTCGTTCAGGTGCAGGTCTTCTCGAGCCTCACGCCACCGCAGGTCATCGACATCCCAGGTCGACGTCGCAGCAGACAGCAGGCCGCGGGTGGTCTTCGTCCCGGCCTTGATCAGAACGCGCTGTCGAGCTTTGGCCGGGCGTTCGTCGAGCCAGGTCAGCACGGCGTCGAACGCGCGGGAGGAGGCGATGCCTGCGTCGTCGGTCAGCACCTCGCCGCGAGCCACGTCGAGTTCGTCGGCGAGGCGCACCGTGACCGACTGACCTGCCGACGCCCGATCCAACGGACCGGTCGGGCCGTCGATCGCGGACACGACGGAGGTGGCGCCGCTCGGGTGGGCGGTGATCGAGTCACCGACGGCGATCGTTCCGGACGCGACGCGACCGGCCAGACCTCGGTAGTCGGGGTGCTCGGCGGTGCGCGGGCGGATGACCAGTTGCACCGGCATACGGAATGGCGCATCGATCTCATCCGGGCGCGCCGGCAGCTGTTCGAGGAGGGTCAGCAGCGGCAGCCCGGCATACCAATCAGGACCCGGTGCAACGACATTCGCTCCGGTGAGAGCACTGATCGGCACGATCGCCGGTGACACCAGACCGACCCGCGCGGCGACATCGCGGATCTGGTCGGCGACCTCGGCGAAGCGCTGCTCCGACCAGTCGATCGCATCCATCTTGTTGACCGCGAAGATCACGTGCGGCACCCGCAGCAACGCCAGCACGGCGGCGTGCCGCCTCGTCTGCACCGAGACGCCACCACGCACATCGACCAGCACGACTGCGGCATCGGCCGTCGACGCTCCGGTGACCGTGTTGCGGGTGTACTGCACGTGCCCCGGGGTGTCGGCCAGCACGAAGCTGCGTGCCGGAGTGGCGAAGTAGCGGTATGCCACGTCGATCGTGATGCCCTGCTCACGTTCGGCCCGCAGTCCGTCGGTCAGCAGCGCCAGATCGATCTCGGTGGCGCCACGACCCTCACTCGCGCGCAGCGTGGACTCGAACTGGTCGGCCAGGATCGACTTCGTGTCGTGCAGCAGCCGCCCAACGAGGGTGGACTTGCCGTCGTCGACGGAGCCGGCGACGACCAGGCGCAATTGATCGCTCATGTCTAGAAATACCCTTCACGTTTGCGGTCTTCCATCGCCGCTTCGGACAGCCGGTCGTCGGCCCTGGTCGCGCCGCGTTCGGTGATGCGGCTCACCGAGATCTCCTCGATGACCTCGTCGACCGTCGTGGCAGTGCTGAGGACGGCTCCGGTACACGAGCCGTCGCCGACGGTGCGATAACGAACTCGCAGTCGTTGCAGGGCTTCTCCCGGCTTGGGACCGCCCCAGGGACCGGGAGTCAGCAGCATGCCGGCACGCTCGAAGACATCCCGGTCATGTGCGTAGTAGATGCTCGGCAGCGCGACATCCTCCGCCGCGATGTAGCGCCACACATCGAGCTCGGTCCAGTTGGAGATCGGGAAGACGCGGGTGTGTTCACCGGGTGCGTGCCGGCCGTTGTAGATGTTCCAGAGCTCCGGACGCTGTCGGCGTGGGTCCCAGCCGCCGAAGGCGTCACGCACCGAGAAGATCCGTTCCTTGGCGCGGGCGCGGTCCTCATCACGTCGCGCTCCCCCGAGCAGTGCGTCGAACTTCTGCTCGACGATCGTGTCGAGCAGTGGAACCGTCTGCAGCGGGTTGCGGGTGCCGTCGGGGCGCTCGGCGAGACGTCCGTCGGCCAGCCACTGCTCGACCTCGGCGACCACCAGGCGGTGACCGCCGTCGGCGACGAGGGCATCGCGGAAGTCGAGGACCTCCTGCAGGTTGTGGCCGGTGTCGACATGCAACAAGGTGATGCCCAGCGGTGCCGGCCAGACCGCCTTACGCGCAAGATGCAGCAACACGGCGGAGTCTTTGCCACCACTGAAAAGCAAGGCTGGGCGGTCGAATTCGGCGACGACCTCCCGGATGATCTCGATGGCTTCGGCCTCCAACTCGCGCAGTGCGGAGTCGGTGGGCAGCGCCGTCACGGTCGTCATGCGGTCTCCTTCAGCTCAGTGAGCAGCGATCGCACGCGCGCGACGGCGGCGTCGATCGACACGTGCTCGGTGTCCAGCACCAGGTCGGGGTCGGTGGGTGGTTCGTAGGGGTCGTCGACTCCGGTCATCGCGGCGATCTCGCCGGCTGCGGAGCGGGCGTAGAGGCCTTTGACGTCACGACGTCGGCACTCCTGCAGAGAGGTTGCGACATACACCTCGCGGAAGGTCAGGCCGCGAGTTTCGTGCGAGGACCGCACCCGCGCCCGGGCGTCGGCATAGGGCGCGATGACCGGCACGATCACCGTCACACCGTGTGTGGCGAGCAACTGGGCAACGAAGCCCACCCGCTCGACGTGGGTATTGCGGTCCTGCCGCGAAAAGCCAAGCCCGGCAGACAGATTCGTGCGCAACTCGTCGCCGTCGAGCACCTGGACACGGTTGCCGACCGCGCTCAGCTCAGCTGCCAGTGCCTGCGCGATGGTGGTCTTGCCTGCGCCGGACAGTCCGGTCAGCCAGATCGTGCTGCCGCCGCTCACAGGTGGATTCCGCACTCGGTCTTGTCACTGTCCGCCCACCGTCCCGCGCGGCTGTCACCACCGGCTGCGACTCGGGACGTGCACGGCGCGCACCCGATTGACGGATACCCCTGTTGCAAAAGGGGATTCGCGATCAGGCCATGCTTCGAGCTGTATGCCGCGACGTCGTCGTCGGTCCAGGCCGCGAGAGGCGCCAGCTTGACCTTGTCGCGGCGCGCATCGTAGGAGACGACCGCCGTGGATGCTCGAGACGGCGACTCCACCCGGCGCAGGCCGGTGGCCCAGGCGTCGTAGTCGTCGAGGGCGTCATCAAGCGGCTGGGTTTTGCGCAGCGCGCAGCACAGGTCGGGATCCCGATCGTGCAGCGCCGCCCCGAAGTCGGCGTCCTGCTCAGCGACGGTCTGGCGAGGGTGCAGGGTGCGCACCCGTACCGGATATCGATCGGCGACCCGGTCACGAGTCTGCAGCGTCTGCGCGAAGTGGTACCCGGTGTCGAGGAAGAGCACCTCGATGCCGGGCACGACACTGCTTGCCAGGTGGATCAGCACCGTGTCCTGCATGGATCCGGCAACAGCCACTCGTGACCCGAAAGTCTCTGCAGCCCAGGCGATCACGTCTTGAGCCGAGGCCTCCTCCAGCCGCTCGGCCGCCTCCACAGCGAGCGCGCGCAGATCCACGTCGAGCGCGCTCATTGCAGCGCCGACTCGTCGACGCGAACCGCCCACTGGGCGAATGGCTCACCGGGAGAACGGGTGTCGACATACGTGCGCGTCACCCGCTCGACGTAGTCACCGAGATCGTCAGCGGTGACCTTCAGCGCGCGGACCTTGCGACCGAATTCGGCATCCTGACCGAGGCGACCACCGAGGCGCACCTGGTAGCCCTCGACCTGACGTCCCTCGCCGTCGGTGACGATCTGGCCCTTGAGACCGATGTCCGCGACCTGAATGCGCGCGCAGGAGTTGGGGCAGCCGTTGAGGTGAATCGACAGCGGCGTGTCGAGCTCGATGTCCGCAAGGCGCCGCTCCAACTCGGCCACGAGGGTGTGTGCACGGGCCTTGGTCTCGACGATCGCCAGCTTGCAGAACTCGAGGCCGGTGCATGCCATGACCGAACGTCGCCACGGCGACGGATCCGATTGCAGACCTACGTGACTCAGCCGTTCCGTCAGCGGCTGCACGGCATCGTCGCTCACGTCGAGGACGAGGAGCTTCTGGTAGGGCGTGAGGCGAACCCGATGCGACCCGGCCTGCTCCGCGGCGTCCGCCACCTCGGCGAGGGTCACCCCGCTCACCCGGCCGGCGATCGGGGCGAAGCCGATGTAGGAGCGGCCGTCCTGCTGCCGGTGCACGCCGATGTGATCCAGCGTCGTGCCACCGATGGCAGCTGCCGGTCCGTCCGGAAGCGGCTGCTTGAGGTACTCGGTTTCAAGCACCTCGCGGAACTTCTGCGGGCCCCAGTCGGCCATGAGGAATTTCAGCCGCGCCTTGTTGCGCAACCGGCGATAGCCGTAGTCGCGGAAGACCTGCACGACGGCGTGCCACACGTCGGGCACCTGCTCCAGCGTCACGAAAACTCCGAGACGCTCAGCCAGACGTGGGTTGGTCGACAGCCCCCCGCCGACAAGGACATCGAATCCATAACCCAGCGTGGGGTGTTCGACACCGACGAAGGACAGGTCGTTGATTTCGGGAGCGCAGTCCGGCAGCCAGGCGACCGAGGTCTTGAACTTACGAGGCAGGTTGGACAACGTCGGGTCACCGATGAACCGGCGGGTGATCTCGTCGATCGCGGGGGTCGCGTCGATGACCTCGTCGGCGCTGACGCCGGCGACCGGTGATCCCAGCACCACGCGCGGGCAGTCGCCGCAGGCCTCGGTGGTCGACAACCCCACAGCCTCCAGGCGCCGCCAGATCTCGGGAACGTCCTCGATGCGGATCCAGTGGTACTGAATGTTCTGCCGGTCGGTGAGATCGGCTGTGTTCCTTGCGAACTCCACCGAGATGTCCGCGATGACGCGCAGTTGTTCCGTGGTGAGCGCTCCCCCGTCGACGCGCACCCGCATCATGAAGAACTCTGCGTCGAGTTCTTCCGGCTCCAGCGTCGCCGTGCGACCACCGTCGATGCCCTCCTTGCGCTGGGTGTAGAGCCCCCACCAGCGCATCCGGCCGCGCAGGTCACTGGGGTCGATCGAGGCGAAGCCCTTACGTGAATAAACCTGTTCGATCCGCGCACGGACGTTGAGACCGTCGTCGTCGAGCTTGAACTGCTCGTTCGAGTTCAGCGGGGTGTGTTCACCCAGCGCCCATTGACCATTCGTTCTTGTTACCACTTGCATAACGTGTCATTAACTTCAGCAGCCGGTCAACCTGACGCCACGACGTCTCACGGCGCGAGACGTCGTCTCATCGCCGTGACCGCGCGATCGGGATGCGAAGATGACGCACATGCCGGATCGGGTGCCGCCACGCAAAACCAGCCGTCGGACGCTGTTGCTGGCCACCGTCGGAACAACCGCTCTCGGACTCACCGGCTGCGACATACGGCTCAAGAAGAACGCGCCCGACATCCCTGGCATTGCGGCGCAGGGTCCGCCGGAGAATCAGGCCGCGCTACTCGCTCTGCTGGCCGGCGTGCGGGCAGCGACCACGAATGACGTCCCCACATCCACCTCGTGGGTGTCTCGACTGGCAATGATGCACCGGGCCCAGCTGACCACACTCGAGGCCGTGATGGCCAGTGAGGGCATCGCGGTGCCGGCGGCGTCGGTGGCAACGTCCGCACCTGCCTCCTCGACGTCCTCGCCCACCTCGTCCACCTCGTCCACGGCTGTGACCGAACCGACCGCCGCCCAGCTGCTGACCATCGAGAAGGTCGGTCTGACCGCCTCATTGCTGTCGGAGGTCTCGAAGCTCACCACCTCGGACCTGCCCATGGGGGCCGCCGTGCTGGCGACCCGCGTCGCCGCCACACGCTTGCTGGGATCGCCGATCACGCTTGCCCCGCAGAGCACTCCCCCCACGACCGCGATCGTCGCGGTGCTGCCGAATCTGCGCGCCGCGGTCTACGGACTCGAGACGATCATCGCCAAGACCCCTGAGAACGCTCGCAGTCGGGCGCAAGCAACGCTGACTGTGCTGTATGCCGCGCGGTCTTCCTACGAGGCGACTGCCGCCGGTGCTGCCCCGGTCGAGCCGCCGGGCTACGACCTGCCGATCCAGCCCACGACCGATGCGGCGCGCAGCCGGTTGGCGCAGCAGCTGCTCGGCACCCTGGTCACGACGATCGCCAGTCAGGTCGGCCAGACCCACCACCAGCCGGCGCAATTCGCCGGACTCGTGCAGCTCTGGGGCGACGTGACCGGGCTGAGTTGGCAGTGGGGATCAACGCCTGCGGCCTTCCCCGGATTGCTGTGATGCCAATGAATTTCGGCGGTGAGGCGATCCCGGCATCCTTCCGCGAGTTGGTCGAAGGGCGAGCCGCCGACGTCGGCGTGAGTGGCGACGACTGGCTTGCGTCATTGCCGGGGATCGTCGACCACTGCGTTCGGCAGTGGTCGCTGCGTCTCGACGGGCCGGTGTGGCACGGTCAGTGCGCGCTCGTGCTGCCCTGCCATCGCGATGGCGAGCCGGTCGTCCTCAAGGTCAGTTGGCCGCACGAGGAGGCCCGCCTGGAGCACCTCGCGCTGCAGAACTGGCATGGACGAGGCGCGGTCAGGCTGCTCGCGGCTGATCCGGCGCACTGGGCGATGCTGCTCGAATCGGTGGCCCATGACGCCGACCTCACCGACCCTCCGCTGCTGGATGCGATCGAGGTCATCGGCGGCCTGTTCACCCGCCTCGACCGGCCGGCGACTCCGCAGTTCACGCGATTGAGCGAGTGCGCCGAACGCTGGATCACCCTGTGCCGCAGTGGTTCTCGGCTGGTGCCGCGACGGTTGACCGACCAGGCGGCCGGGCTGCTCTCCGAACTTGCGCCGGACTGCGACGGCAGGCTGATCCACCGGGATCTGCACTATGAGAACGTTCTGGCCGCGCAGCGCGAGCCGTGGCTCGCGATCGACCCCAAGCCGCTCTCGGGCGAGTGGGAGTTCGCCGTCGCACCGCTGCTGTGGAACCGGTGGGATCACGCCGCGGCAGCACACAACGTGCGCACCCACCTTCGACTGCGCCTCGGCGTGGTGGCAGAGGCAGCCGGGCTGGACGAGTCCCGAGCACTGGCCTGGACGTTCGCGCGCATGGTGCTCAACGCAGTCTGGGAAGCGCAGGAACCGATCCCGGACGACGAGTGGATCTCGCAGTGCATCACTATCGCCAAGGCGATGACCGACTGACAGCGACGGTCGGAGCCGGTCCGCGACGGGTTCGAAGCCGTTCCCCTGAACCACGGACCCGAGGCCACCCTCCCGCCATAGGATCGCAAGACAGGTCCACGATCCGACGGAGTGTCATGACCACAGTCGCAACAGTCAGGGGTGCTGTCGCCATCGACTCGCTCGGTCAGGTGCTGATGCACGAGCACGTCTTCGTGCTCAACGAGGAATTCCGCATCAACAACGAGTTGCCGTTCGTGTTCTCCCTCACCGGCCCAGGCACCTTGCTCGGTGGCGACGAGCCGATGACACCGCTGTTCATCAAGGACATCACCGAGGGCATCGCAGGCACCGGCATCAAGGCGGCCTTCCTCAAGTGCGCCGTCAAGGAGCAGGGAGTCAGCGAGCAGCAGATCACCAGCATGCACGTGGACAACCCGCGCGACTACTTCACCCCCGCGTCATGAGCGACCACTCCCCCGACATCCGGCTGGTCGACCCGCCGAGCGGGGCCACCTGGGACGTAACCGACATCAGCCGCGACGCCGACGGCATCGCGCACTACACCAACCTGCCGCAGTCGCTCGTGCACATGCTGCGCCAGCAGGCCGACGAGCGCGCCAATGACGAGGCCGTCGTCGCGCTCGACGGCGAGCGCCTGACCTTCGCGCAGGTGTGGCAACGGGCAGCGCAGGTCGCCGGTGGTTTGCGAGAGGCCGGGCTGCAGCCCGGTGACCGTGCAGCGATCATGCTGCCGGCCGGCGTCGACTGGGTGCTGGCCCTGTGGGGATGTCTGCTCGCCGGCGTCGTCGCTGTGCCGATCAACACCCGGTTCGCCCCACCTGAGATCGACTACGTCCTCGACGACAGCGGAGCGGCATACGTCTTCGCGCCGGGTGAGCCTCTGCCGCGCGGAGCAGCGACCGCGGTCGAGCCTCAGCCGGGCGATCTCGCGGCGATCTTCTACACCTCCGGCACCACCGGCAAGCCGAAGGGCGCGCTCACCACCCACGAGGCGTTCCTGTCCAACTGCGAGAGTATGCTGCGCGGCACGCCGCGGGAGGAGCGGCCATCCGGGGATGCCTACCGCACGCTGATCAGCGTGCCGTTGTTCCACGTCACCGGGTGCAACAGCCAACTGCTGACGTCGATGTATGCCGGTGGCACCAGCGTCATCATGCCGACGCTCGACGTCGGGCGGCTGATCGCCGAACTGTCGCGCGAGCGCATCTCGTTCATGGTGACCGTGCCCGCGGTGTACGCCATGATGCTGGCGCATCCGACACTGCAGACCGCTGATCTGAGCACCGTCATACGGTGCGGATACGGCGGCGCGCCCATCGCACCGGACCTGGTCCACCGGATCAAGGCGGCCTTCCCGAATGCGCAGGTCTCCAACGGTTTCGGTATGACCGAGACCGCCTCACTGCTGACGTCGCTGCCCGACGACAAAGCCGCGGAGCACGCCGACTCGGTGGGATACCAGGTGCCGGTGGTCGATCTGGCGCTCTACCTGGCTGATCCGCAGACCGGTGTCGGCGAGCTGTTGGTGCGCGGGCCGAACATCACCACCGGCTACTGGAACAAGCCCGAACAGACCCGCGATGCCTTCATCGACGGGTGGTTGCGCACCGGTGACATGGCGCGGGTGGCCGAGGACGGCAAGGTGTATGTCGTCGACCGGGCCAAGGATCTGATCAACCGCGGCGGCGAGAACGTCTACAGCGTCGAGGTCGAGAACGCCCTGGCGGGTGCTCCCGGCGTCTTCGAGTCGGCCGTCATCGCGGTGCCGAACGAACGCCTCGGCGAGGCAGTGGGTGCAGTGCTCGTGCCACCACCGGGCGGTCACATCGACCCGGTCGCGGTGACCGACTACCTCAGCGGCCGGATCGCGGATTTCAAGATCCCGCAGTACATCCACGTGCGCAATGAACCGTTGCCGCGCAATCCCGGCGGCAAGATACTGAAGGCCCCACTGCGCCGCGAGACGCAGTGGGGCGATCAGGTCCGCTGAACGGTCGGGACTACTTGCCGGTCTGGCTCTGCAGCACCGAGTCGAAGGTGTTGGGCTGCTGCAGCAGTTCCGCGTACTGCTGCGAGGACTGGCTCAACTCCTTGCCGTTGAAGAACAACGTCGGCGTACCGGTGACACCGTTCTTGCCGGACTGGGTTTGCGTCGCCGCGACATACTTCGCAAACGTGTTGGCGTCGACGCACTGGTTGAACGTGGTGAGGGCGGCACCGCTGATGCCGGCCTTCTGACCGAATTCCTTGACCTGGGCGACGGTGTACCCCGTGCCCTCCTTCGCCGGCTGGCCGAGGTAGTTCTGGTGGTGGTACTCCGCGAACTTCCCGTCGGCTGCCGCGCAGTATGACGCGTTCGCCGCGAGCGCCGATGCGGTGTTGCCGAAGTTGCCGTCCAGGAAGGTCATCATGTGGTAGATCAGCTTGATCTTGCCCGACTGCGCGGCGGCATTGATCTGGCTGTCGTTGTTGGTCTCGAGCATCTTGCAGACCGGGCACTGGAAGTCCTCATAGAGGTCGACCGTCGGCGCGCCCGCCTGCAGCTTCACGTTGGGATAGGGGTTGATGCCGTTCCCGTTCGGCAGCCCTCCCACCGGGGTCTCGGCCACGGCGACCTTGGTGCTGGAGTTGCTGCTGCGCACGATCACAAAGGTCGTGATAGCGCCGAGCACCAGGATGACGGCGACGATCGACGCGATCAGCGCCTGTGACGGGCCCTGTTTCGGCTTGGTTGCGGCAAGTCTCTGGGAGGCATCTGGACGGGGCATGGCGTCACCATACCTAGCGGACCTTTCGACGCCTCAGCCCCAGAGCGCCCGATCGGCGCTCACCCGGGTGCGCGGCCACAGCACCAGCCACAGCGCGCAGATCAACAGGCCGATGTCGCGCAGCAGGTCCCATTTGTAGGCCGCGGTCGTCGGCAGCGAACCACTGTGCCCGAAACAACCGCACTGTATGACGATGCCTCTCGCCCAGACCGAGACGATGCCGATGATGAAGGCGATCATCAACAGGCCGCCAACCACGGCCGTCATCCGGGTCAGCAACCCGGCGATGAGCAGTACCCCGAGGACGATCTCCAGGAACGGCATGAAGGTGCCCCACAGATTGGCCACGTCATACGGAAGGATCCGGAAGGCCCGCGTGTCCATCCGTGTCTGCTCGAGTTGCTGGATCTTGATCACCCCCGCCACCAGATAGGTGATGCCCAGGATCAGCCGCGCGAGAAGGCCGAGCAGTTCCGCGGCGGGTCGCCGCATCCAGGGGGTGGTTGTGACGGACGACGCATCAGTCGAAGAACTCACTCCCTTAAACTAGTTGATCGATCATCGACATTGTCGACGCTCGCACGTTCTGTTCAGCGCGCCCACAGCGCTTCTAGCCACACTTCCCTGGAAACCAATCGCCCACGAGAGGCCACGACGAATGTCGACCACGCAGCGCACCGGACGCGACAAGCTCGCCCAGTTGAAGGCCGAGCAGGCCCGCGCCAAACGGCAAAAGACGCTCCTCGCGATCACCTCGGCCGCAGTCGTGGTCGTCCTTGCGGTGGTCGCGATCCTCTGGGTGGTCGCGGACAAGGACCACCAGAACCAGCAGAACGCGCAGGCGGCGGCCGCCAAGAACAGTTCGTTCGTCGGCCCGCTGACCTCGATCCCGGCGAGCACCTTCAACACCGTCGGTCTGGGCAGCGCATCCAACTTCCCGAGCGCGCTGAAGGGCGCAACAGCGCTGACCGTCGACGGCAAACCGCGGATCATCTACTACGGCGGTCAGTTCTGCCCGTACTGCGCCATGGAGCGCTGGTCGATCGTGGCCGCGCTCAGCAGGTTCGGCTCCTTCAAGGGGCTGTCCGGCATGGTGTCAAGTGAGGACAGCATCCCGACGCTGGACTTCCTGAAGTCGTCATACACCAGCCAGTACATCTCGTTCACCCCCTACGAGGTGCTGGACCAGAACCACAACACCCTGCAGACCCCGCCCGCGGCCGACAATGCGTTGTTCACGAAGTACGACGCGGTCGAATACGTCCCGAGCATCGGGCAGAACGGTCCGGGAACGATTCCGTTCCTCATCTTCGGCGGGACCTACGCCTCGGCCGGCTCGACCTACAACGACGCGAGCCAGATGAGCGGTATGACGCAGGCGCAGGTGATCGCCGCGCTGAAGAACCCCAACTCTCCCATCACCCAGGGAATCGTCGGCGCAGCTAACGTGCTCACCGCTCAGATCTGCCAACTCACCAAGGATCAACCGAGCAACGTCTGCGGTACCGCAGGCGTCATGGCCGCCGGCTCCAAGCTCTGATGGCAGGCGCGCTCGCGTTGCGGCCGCCGCGCTGGCTGCCACCGACCAGCCTCGTGCTCAGCGTGCTGGGTGCCGCCGATGCGGCATACCTGACGTTCGAGCACTACACCGGATCGACGTCGCTGGCGTGCTCGGACAAGGGCACCGTCGACTGCACCAAGGTGACGACCAGTCAGTGGTCGCACTTCCTGGGTATGCCGGTGGCCCTGCTCGGGCTGATCTTCTTCGTCGTCATGGTGTTGCTGTGCCTGCCGCAGGTATGGCGCCGCGCGCCGCGCGTGGTCGACGCGGTGCGGCTCGTCGGAGCTGCCGGTGGCCTGGTGATGGTGTTCTACCTGGTGTGGGCGGAGTTCTTCAAGATCCACGCAATCTGCTTGTGGTGCACCGGAGTTCACATCCTGACGTTCGTGTTGTTCTTCACGCTCGTCTTCGGCGAGATCCTCCGGAAGCCGGCAGAACCGACCGCCTGACCTGCTGACGCGGACACAACTGAGCCGCCCCGACGTGTTGTCGGGGCGGCTCGGTTGTGTTGGAAACGACTGGCTCAGCGGGCGTCGTCGTGATCGGCGATCTCGCGCTGGACCTCGGCAAGCAGGGCGTCGAGCGCGACCTCGCGGCGTTCACCGGAGCGGCGGTCCTTGATCTCGACGACGCCGTCGGCCAGGCCCTTGCCGACGATCACGATGGTCGGCACACCGATCAGCTCGGCGTCCTTGAACTTCACGCCGGGCGAGACTTTGCGGCGGTCGTCGAAGAGCACCTCGATGCCGGCGGCCTCCAGGGTGTTGACCAGTTCCTCGGACTTGACGAAGACCTCTTCGTCCTTGCCCGTCGCGACCAGGTGCACATCGGCCGGGGACACGTTGCGGGGCCAGATCAGCCCGGAGTCGTCGAGGTTGTCCTCGGCGATGACACCCACGGCGCGGGTGACGCCCACGCCATACGAGCCCATCGTGACCGTGACCAGCTTGCCGTTCTCGTCGAGGACCTTCAGACCGAGCGCCTCGGCATACTTGGTGCCGAGCTGGAAGATGTGGCCCATCTCGATGCCCCGCGCCAGGTGCAACGTGCCGTTGCCGGACGGTGAGACGTCGCCCTCGCGCAGCTCGGCGGCCTGGATCGTGCCGTCGGCGGTGAAGTCGCGGCCGTGCACCAGATCGATGACGTGCTTGCCGTGCTCGTCGGCGCCGGTCACCCAGGCCGAGCCCTCCCCCACCAGCGGGTCGAGCAGGTAACGGATGCCGGAGGCCTTCTCCGAACCGAGGACCCCCGGGCCGATGTAACCCTTGGCGAGCATCGGATATGCCGCGAAGTCCTTCTCCTCGAAGGCCTCGACCTCGGCCGGAGCGACCTTGGCCTCCAGACGCTTCGCGTCGACCTCCCGGTCACCGGGCAGACCGATCGCCAGCGGTTCGCGGGTGCCGTCGGGGTGCACGAGCATCACGATGACGTTCTTGAGGGTGTCGGCGCCGGTCCAGCTGCGACCGTCCGTGCGAGGGTGACGCTCGTTGAGCGCCGCGACGAGAGTGTCGATCGTGGGCGTGTTCGGGGTGTCCTCGACGTGCGCGGGGCCCGCGGTCACCTCGACCGCCGGAGCCTGCGGCACCTCGACAGCCTCGACATTGGCGGCATACCCGTGCTCGTCTCGCACGAAGGTGTCCTCGCCATACTCGCTGACCGCGAGGAACTCCTCCGAGGCGGAGCCGCCCATCGCGCCGGAGTCGGCGTGCACGATGACGTACTCGAATCCGAGCCGGTTGAAGATGCGGATGTAGGCCTCGCGGTGGGCGTCATACGCCTTCTGCAGACCGGCGGAGTCGACGTCGAAGGAGTAGGAGTCCTTCATGATGAACTCGCGGCCGCGCAGGATCCCGGCCCGCGGACGCGCTTCGTCGCGGTACTTGTTCTGGATCTGGTAGAGCGCCAGCGGCAGGTCCTTGTAGGAGGAGTACATGTCCTTGACCGTGAGGCAGAACATCTCCTCGTGCGTGGGGCCGAGCAACATGTCGGCGTCCTTACGGTCGGTCAGGCGGAACAGGTTCTCGCCGTACTCGGTCCACCGGTTCGTGACCTCGTATGGCTCACGCGGCAGCAGCGCGGGGAACTTGACCTCCTGGCTGCCGATGCGGTCCATCTCCTCGCGGACGATCGCCTCGACCTTGGCCAGCACCCGCATGCCCAACGGCAGCCAGGTATAGATGCCGGGCGCGACCCGGCGCACGTAGCCGGCGCGCACGAGCAGCTTGTGGCCCGGCAGTTCAGCATCGGCCGGGTCCTCGCGCAGGGTCCGCAGGAACAGGGTCGACATACGCATAGCCACAGGTGTGCTCCTTCATGATGATGATCAGCGGCTCCCATAGTGTTGTATGCCGCGCAACCGTGCTGAATCGGGGCCGTCCGCAGGGTGCGGAACGTAGAGGACAACTGCGCGGTCGATTGTGTGACAGTCGATCTGCTGCACCATAATCCGTGCTGGAGTCACTGACCGTCACTCGAAGGCAGGTGTCCTTCGACAGTAGATCCACTTGTTGCCACCCCGTCGCGTCACCTGGAGCCCTCTTCATGCGCCGTACTACCGCTGCCCTCGCCCACGTCCTGGCTGTCACCGTGCTTGCCGGCGGATTCGCCGGCATTGTCGGTCCAACTGATGCGCAAGCGGCCGCTCCCCCGGTCAAGTTCGGCAAGTGGTTCGTCGACTTGCCAGGGACAGACAGAGCGACGTCGAGCAGCTTGAACAAGGAGTACATCGTCGTCACGAACACGACCCGGAAAGCTATGTCGTTGAAGGGCTACAAGGTGCGCGACTCCAAGGCCAAGCACACCTACACCTTCGGCACTTTCACACTCGGGGCGAAGAAATCGGTCACCATCCACACCGGATCGGGTCGGAACTCAGCTGCGAACCTCTACTGGAGTCAGCGCAACTTCGTGTGGAACAACACCGGCGACACCGCGACCTTGCTGAACCCCAAGGGCAAGATCGTTACATCGTGCACCTACGTGAAACCGAAGAAGAGCACGTCGAAGACAGGTGGATTCAAGACCTGCTGAGTGATGGCAGTCGACAGCCCTGAGATCGCCGACCCGACAGGACCGCAGAGATTCCAGGACCTGGCAGTGGACGTCGAGCATGACGATGGCATCCAGCCAACGTTTACAGCAGATCTCACCCGCGCTCAGATCATCTCCGTGGTCACGGTGTTGCGACGACCAGTTGATCCGCCGAATAGGACCCGCGGCCAAGGAAACAGCGTTTGTGCCGCAACTGGGCCATCGAGCCGCCCACGCCCGGCCTGAGTGTCAAACGGGTCCCTGATACGGCGTGTAAGGAATTACGCGGGTAGGTGCTCGGTGTGGCGCCCAACGTATCCGCCATCGCCCTCCGTACGTCGCCGAATCGGCGACGTACAGGTGCCCGGGCTGCCCCGGCACAGCAAGTGCATGGTCGAGATGACGATTACTTCCCAGTATCGCGACCGCGACCGGAAGTAATCGTCATTCTGGCCACCGTGGCGTTGCTGGCGTGGCGTATGTGGCGGGTGGCAGTCACCGCACCACGCGAGGGTCCTCGTCGCCGCCGCATCGGCGACGTATGCGTGATGCGTGAGGTCTTCGGGGTTCATGCGACCCATGAGGCGACCTCTGGTGCCACATCGGCGACGTACAGATTGTGCGGGCTGTATTCGGCGCTCGCCAGGAGCCGGCACAGTCACGCGGCCGCGAAGAGCGGGCACCGTGTCTGTTACCAGTGGGATCTCCGCGTCCGCACCGAACGACGCACCCCGATCATCAACGCGTTCAACGCCCTGGCCAAGACGATCACCATCACCCGACTCCTCATCCGCACCGCCTAGACCACCCACCGCTGGAACCCAAACCCACACACCGGCCATGACCTACCCGCGCAATCTCTAACGCGCTTTCCGATTCGATCCGATCCCCGATCCGCTGGTCGAGGTGCTGGCGGGACGTCTGCGGCCTGGCAAGTTCATATTTAACCTTGTTGTTACGTAACGTAGTGGGTACGCTTATCCGCATGGATGCAGTGATGCGTGCTCTTGCCGACCCCCATCGCCGGACAGTGCTTGACATCCTGCGCGATCACGAAGCCACCGCGGGAGAACTCGCCGACGCGCTGCCGATCGCCCGTCCAGGCGTCTCGCGGCACCTACGGGTCCTGCGCGAGTCAGGTTTGGTCGAGGTGCGTCAAGAGGCCCAACGACGGATTTACTACCTACGCCCGGAGCCACTGATCGAAGTCAACGACTGGCTGGAGACCTACCGAACCCTCTGGCAGCACCGGATCGACGCGCTACACACCGAAATCAAACGAGGAAAGAGGACCAGGCGATGACGACAATCGGCACAATGCGCACGCTCGACCACAAGCGCGGAGCGGTACGAGTGGAAGATCTCTATGACACCGACATCAGCGACCTCTGGGAGGCATGCACCGCGCCGGAGCGGTTGGCCCGTTGGCTCGCCCAGGTCTCCGGCGACCTGCACGTCGGCGGCACTGTCCAGCTCACCTTCACCAGCACGTGGACCGGCCCCGCGCGGGTCGAGATATGCGACTCGCCGCACCACCTGCTGCTCACCACAGAACCCGGCACCGCCGACGAGGCCCAGATCGAGGCGTGGCTCACTGATGAGGGCTCTCGGACCCGACTGGTCGTGGAAGAACGCGGTCTTCCCGTCGACACGCTTCACTTCCACGGTGCCGGATGGCAAGTCCACCTCGAAGACCTCGCACACTCGCTTCGCCTCGACGGCCCCGTGCACTCCGATGGCTGGTCGACCACACAAGCCTCGACCAACTGGCACAACCGCTGGGTCGAGCTGATACCCGACTATCAGGCGATGGCGGTGCAGTGACGTCGACTCCGTCCGCTCATCTACGACCAGCACTCTGGGGCCAATTCCTCGCTCGACACGACGGGGTCAGACTCCGACATACGTCAGCAGACTGCCCCCGACTCCGCAGGCATCACGATCGAGAAGCTGCAGCCCTCGTCCTCGGGACGGTTGGCCACCAGCACCTCACCCTGGTGAGCCTCGACGATTCCCTTGACGATGGCCAGGCCCAGCCCGGCCCCTGCCGTCGAACCCACCTGCTCGCCGGTGGCGCGGGAATTGGTGCCCTGCCAGCCGAGGTCGAAGACGCGTGACATCTCGTGCTGGGTGAGTCCCCCGCACTGATCCATGACTTGCAGCTCGACCGATCCCCCGCTGGACGTGCCGGTGACATAGACCGAGCCGTGAGCCGGCGTGTGCCGCACGGCATTCATGATGAGGTTCGACAGCGCCCGCGAGATGCCGGCGGAGTCGGCGGTGACCTCGAGTCCGGCATCGACATGGCCGTCGACAGTGACGCCGTGCTTGGTCGCAACCGACCTCGCCGCCGCGATCGCGTCACTGACCAGATCCTCGAGCGACAGCGTCCGAGGCGAGATCTTGAGCACACCGGCGTGGATGCGGGACAACTCGAACAGGTCGTCCACCAACGCCGTCATACGGTGCACCTCGTCGCGCATCATCGCGTGGAATCGCGCGGGGTCGTCGGCCAGACCGTCCTGCAGCGCCTCGGTCATCGCCAGCAGACCCGCCAGCGGAGTGCGCAGGTCGTGTGAGACCCACGACACCAGCTCGCGCCGCGACTCCTCCAAGTGCAATTCCCGTTGCCGGGCGAGCGCCAAACGCTCCTTGGTGATCGCGAGTTCGGTTGCCAGGTCACGGAATTCACGCGGTCCATCAGGTTGCGACGGCGAAGCGGAGTCGTCCAACTGCAGGTCCTTGACCTGCCCACGTATGACGGTCGACCACTTGCTGATCAGGTCACCCGCAATGACAGCGATCGCGAAGGCCGTCACCGCGGACGTGCTGCTGACGACGGTCTCGACCAACAGGTCGTGCTCGGAGACGAACATCAGTGCCGCGATGGCCAGGATTCCGGCATACGCGCCGCCGATGGCGATCGCCACCAGCAGCACGATGTGCCAGCGCAGCGACCACGTGCGGGTCAGCCGAGCCAGCAGCAGGCCGGCACCTCCGACGAGCAGGCTGCACACCAGGCTGACGGCGATGATCTCAGCGATCGCGAGCGGGGTCATGACCGTTGCGCCCATCGGTAGCCCTTGCCCCACACCGTGAGCAACCGCGTCGGACGGGCCGGGTCGGGTTCGACCTTTTCGCGCAGGCGTCGCACGTGAACGGTCACCGTCGAGTTGTCGCCGACCGCCCAGCCCCACACATGCCGCAGAAGGTCCTCACGGGAGTACGCCGTGTCCGGATGCGACATGAAGAACTGCAGCAGGTCGAACTCGCGCTGTGTGAGCCCGAGGTCGACGCCATCGAGCGTGGCCTGCCGCTGGGCGGCATCCAACACGAGGTCGTCGTCGCGCAGCACGTGCCACACAGCTCCGGCGGGCGCACTGCTGCGGCGCAAGACCGACTCGACTCGTAGCGCCAATTCCCTCGGGCTGAAGGGCTTTCCGATGTAGTCGTCGACACCCAGTTCGAGCCCGGCAACGCGATCGGCTTCGCCGCCGAGCGCGGACAGCATGATGATCGGCACGTCGCAGTCCTTCCGCAAGCGTGCCGCGACCTCAAGGCCGCTGATGCCGGGAAGCATGATGTCGAGCACGAGCAGGTCGGCCGGATTCGTGGCGATGAGTTCCAGGGCCTGCTCCCCCGTGCCGGCCTCGACAATCTGGTGTCCGCTCGCGCGCAGGTAGGCCGCGCTGACTTCACGCACCGTGCGATCGTCGTCGACCACCATCACTCGCGCCATACTCAGACTTTCCCACGTCGACGAATCAGCGAACCCGCCACGGTGCCCATGACGACCACCACCATGACTATCACCACCAGCATGAGCCAACCAGCCGGGTAATTGCGATCCAGCAGCGTCTTGTTGAGGCCACCCGCGTGTGAGCGCGTGAGCACAGCGAACCCGCTGACGGTGACTGTCGCGATCAGCACCGCGGCGATCGCCACGGCGGTTCGCACCCGAGCCGGTAGCCGAGAGATTCCGACACCGGCCAGCAGCGCGATCGGAGCGAGGATGCCGTCGTGGATGATGACGCCGGCGACGGCCCACCGGATGATGCCGAGCCATTGCATCGGTGTCTGGCGCGAGTAGACCAGCCAGAAGCCGTAGACCGCGAAGGCCGAACCGACGACCCCGAGCGCCACCCGGACGCGAGTCATGTTCACAGCACCTCGATCCGGCTGACCCACTTGGTCTGCAGCGCACCGGGCCGATCAGGGGCGATCAGCCTCGCGGGATATCCGTGGTCGTACGACAAGGGCTCGCCGTCGAGGTGCAGCGCCAGCAGCGTGCGGGAGTCGTCGGCGAAGTCGGCCGGCAGGATCGTCTGGCTCTCGGTCGTGCCGCGCTGCACCGACTGCACCATCACCTGCCGCCCCGTCTCGGCACCGACGAGATCGAGCAGATGCCGCAGCGGCACCCCGGTCCACGTGCCGCTCACACTCCACCCCTCGACACAGGCGATGGGCAGGGTGTGGGTCGACTGCGGAAGCGCAAGCAGTTGGTCCCGCGAGTAGGTCATCGTCCGAGAGCCGTGAATGACACTGCAAACGTTGTCAGCTCGCGAGATCTGGGCGACGACACCGGCTTGCGCCGCCGTGCGGTTGATCGGTATGCCGTATTTCCGCGAACGCGCCGACAGCACTGCAATGCGATTGAGCACGGGGGCGGTCCCGGCTGCCGAACTCCCTGCGATCACAGCCAATCCCGCAGCGACCCACGAGATCCGCACGACCCCTCTGCGTGTCAGCACGCCGGGGCGCACCGCGGTGGGGCGATCGACATCGGTGCCGTCGATGTCCGCTCCGAGTGCGGTCCGTATGACGGGCAGCTTCACCGCGATATGGACGATCAGCGCGCCGATCACCACGAAGGCGAGCGCGTAATGGGTCTTCTTGAAGTCGAACGGCCAGACGTACCACTGAGCGACATTCATGATGCCGATCGTGAGTTCGAGCACGGCGGAACTGACGAGGACACCGATCGAGAGCCGCTCCAGGCCCGAGACGAACAGCGCCCCGAATTTGCGCGGAATCGGTTGGAACAGCTTGGGATACACCACCCAGAGCTTGACGAGCAGCAAGGGCACAGCGGCCGTGCCGGTCACCACGTGCACCGTTTGGGTCAGCCGGTACCCCCAACTGGGGCTGGCAGGCAACGGAATCGGCGGGTGGGGCAGCTGCGCGTAATGGCTGATCAGGCCGGTGATGAAGGCCAGCACGAAGCAGATGCCCAGCCAGAGCCCGACCCGGGCTGCGACCGCTGCCGATCGCAGCCGGCTGGAGAAATCAGACTCCTGCGGCGGCCGGAGGCGCTCACGACTCAAGATGACGAGTTCCTTTCCAGCATGCAGACCCATTTCCGATCGTTGTTCCACCGGCTGGTCACGTCGAATCCGGCCTCAGCGGCGATGGCCGGCAGGTCGACAGCCGAGACCGTGGCCCATCGGAACGGTTCGCTGCGACCGCAGGCACAGTCCAGCCAGACGTCGCCGATCCTGGTGGGCTCGCTCGGCGCGGCGACCTCGACGACGACACGTCCGTCATACGCGAGGATCTGACCCATCCGGATCAGCAGGGCGACCGGATCGCCACCGATCCCGATGTTCTGATCCGCGAGAAGCACCGTGTGCCAACGACCTTCGCCAGGAACAGGCGCGAAGACATCGCGCAGCATTGCGATAGCTCCCCTGCCCCGACTCTGCTCGACAGCTTCGGGGACCACGTCGATCCCGAGCGCGACATGTCCGCGACGGCCCAGTTCGGCGGTCAGCCGGCCCGGCCCGCAGCCGACGTCGAGCGTCATACCGACGCACAATCCGAGCAACAGGTCGTCATCCGGATTGTCGGTGTCCTGCCACTCCATCACCGGCAGCGCCCACGAGCTCCCGTCGGCATCTGTCAGCAGACACTGCTCACCACGCAGCGCATGACTGAACGCCTCGGCGACGGCGAGTGCGGTCATCGCAGCACCCCCGCACCGGTCAGCACCTGTGCCTCAAGGGACCGCGCGAAGTGCGTGTCCGGACACTCACGGCCGACGGCGATTGCGTCGTCGAGATGGTCCACGTCGCGCAGGATCGGCGCGGTTGCGACGCTCAAACCACCGCGCTCCAGAGCAGAAACTGTTGCAGTGCAGGTGTTTTCGGTCGACATCGGCACGTCTGCGATCAACGCGCCATGCAGTCCGCTGCGCAGTCCGAGCGCCCACCAGCCACCATCGGCGGCGGGCGCGACGACGGCGTCGTGAGTCGTCAACGCCTGCGCAAGGACCGTCAGCAGTGCGGTCGTCACCTGGGGTGTGTCCATCCCGAGCTGTATGACAGGCCCGTCGCACGCCATGTGCGCGGCCGCCAGCCGCTGCGCGAACATGGCCGTGACCTGAGGCGTGATGACCCACCCCTGCACCGCTCGTTGCAGTTCGTCAGCACGTACGGCGGACTCCAACGAGCCCGCGAGGCTGAGTCGGCGGTGGCCGGCGGCCGACCACGCCGAGCACACCTCGAGCGTGTCGAGCAAGCCGGCCGCGGCCAGCTGTGCTGCAGCATTCACATCACCGCCGAGGTCGGCGGCCAGGCGCGTTTTCACCACGCCCGGCACCGGTGCCTTGGCGACGATCAGCAGATCTGGATTCACCACAACGCCCTCCCGAAACCCCATGCTGTGCGGGCGGTTCCGCGCACAGTTCCTGACACTTTCGACACGCTGCCCGCGGCGCGCGGGAAGTAGTCGACGTCGAACTCGAGCACCCGCCAGCCGGCACGTCCGGCCTTGTCGAGCAGTTCCACCGGATAGCCCATCGCGCGGTCGGTGACGCCCAGGTCGAGCAGGTTGCTGCGCCGAGCCGCGCGCACCGGAGCGATGTCATGCACACCGAGGCCGTGCCGGTGACGCAGGACCGCCGTCGCAGCGGCATTCCCGATCCGCGCCTGCGGCGGGATGAGCCCTCGCCGCACGGGTCGGCGCCGGCCGAGCGCGAGATCCGCTTCGCCCTGCGCGACGACCGCCACGAGAGCGAGCGCGTCAGATGGATCCACCGAGCCGTCGGCATCCATCACGACCACGAACTCGGCTGATGCTGCCAGCAATCCACCGTGCGCGGCCGCGCCATACCCCTGCTGCGGCACCGTGACGACAGTCGCCCCGGCCGCGCGAGCGATCTGCACGCTGCGGTCGGTCGAGCCGTTGTCGGCGATGACGACGTCCACCTCGGCAGGGACCGCGGCCAGCAGACGCGGCAACGCCTGTTCCTCGTTCAGGCACGGCATCACCAGCTGCGTGCGCTGCAGCACCGCGGAGGGCACGGGCACAACCGGCGTCACTGCCGACGGGCTGGTCATGCCGCCTCCCCGCGCAGCGGCTCACTGGCGAAGGCGACGAGGCCACGAGCCGGAGCCGTCGCCGCCGCGAACCCGATTCCGGCACGTGCTGCAGTGCAGTCCGCGACAATGTGTCGCACGTCGCCCGGCCGGAAGTCTCCGGTGACCGATGTCGTCAATCCCTTTGTCGAGGCTAGCTGTTCGGCTACCTGACCGATCGAGACCGGCTGCCCGGAGCCGATGTTGTATGCCGTGAGCCGGCCCGGCTCGTGCTGGTCCACCGACTGCAGGGCAAGCCGATTCGCGGTCGCGATGTCGTCGACGTGCACGAAGTCGCGCATCTGACCGCCGTCCTCGAAGACCACCGGAGGTCGACCGGCCGCCAGATGAGAGCGGAAGGTCGCCGCGACACCGCAATACGAACTGTCGCGCGGCATACCCGGGCCATAGACGTTGTGATAACGCAGGGCGACGACGGTGCCACCTGTATGCCGCGCCCAGGCGGCGGCGTAATTCTCCTGTGCCACCTTGCTGGCGGCATACGCGCTGCGCGGCGCCGACGGCGCACTTTCGGGCACCGTCGCCCACTGCACGTTGTCGCCGCACACCGGGCACTGGTTCTCGAACAACCCGGCCTGCAGTCGTTCGCGGGAGCGCTCTGCGGGCACCACCGACCCGTGCCGCTCACACCGGTACCCGCCTTCGCCATACACGACGAGTGAGGAGGCCAGGACCAGCCGATTCACGCCTGCACGAGCCATCGCCGTGAGAAGGGCCGCGGTGCCGACATCGTTGTGCGAGGCGTACAGCGGAAAGTCCCCAGGCGCCCGCTCGACACCGACGACAGCTGCCTGGTGACAGACGGCGTCCACACCCGAGAGCAACTCGTCCCACACACCAGGATCATCGGCAGCACGCACATCGAGACGCGACAGCCCCTGCGGCACAACAGGATTCGCTCCGTGCACCTGTGGCAGCAGGGCATCGACCAACTGCAGGTCCACACCTGCCGTGTCGAGGTCTGCGGCGACTGCCGTCCCGATGAAGCCTGCGGCTCCGGTCAGCAGCACCCTCATGAGGTCATCGCGATCAAGGTCGTGTCAGTCACCGGCTCATCGTGGGTCCGCGGCGCGGACATACCGACGCTCGCGGAGCAGATGTCACCGACCGGTAAGAACTCCACCACAACAGCCCCGAAGGGAGGTGCGGGGTTCTTACGATTGTGTTACTCCCCGCGGTCCACGAGTGGTGTTCCCAGAAACGGGACACAGTGTGGAGTCGTGAACTCGAAGCGCCGATGGTCCAGCAACGGCGCGCGTTTCACCCCCATCGCGCGTCTCGCGCTGGTGATCGCGGTGATGATTCAGGTTGCCGCAACGGTCGTCCTGTTCGACGGCGCACGATGGGGCTCCCACCTGCACCCGGTCACGCGACTGTTTCCGCTGACCGTCATACCTTTCGTCATCGCCGTCGCCGCGCTGTCACGGTCGGGCCTGACCGCTCGGCTGCAGGAGCGCGCCATCGTGGTTGTCACGGTCGTACTGCAGGTGATCGCGATGACCCGGCCTCCGCTGACCTCCAATGACGACCTGCGCTACATCTGGGACGGCAAGGTGCAATTGGCCGGGATCTCGCCGTACCGCTACGTCCCGAACTCCCCCGCGCTGGTCCGCCTGCACACCAGCGCGCTGTTCACCCACCACGACTGCGGTCTGCCGACCGGATGCGCATTGCTCAACCGCCCGAATGTGCACACCGTCTACCCGCCCGTGGCGCAGGCGGCCTTCGACACCGTGCGGATCCTGTCCTTCGGTGGGCACGGCGCGTATGGCGGCCAGCAGGCCTTCCAGGTCGCGGCGGGCATCGGCGTGCTGCTCGCGACGGTGCTCATGCTGCGACGGGCACGTCGCACGTCCAGCCCGATCTGGTGGGTGGCGCTGTGGGCATGGTGCCCGGTCGTGGTTTCGGAGTTCGGGAACAACGCCCACATCGACTGGGTGGCAGTGCTGTTCACACTGGGCGCCATCGCCGCCTATGTGGCTGCACGGCCGATCTGGAGCGGCGCCTTCCTCGGCGCTGCGATCGCCACGAAGTTGTACCCCGTGATGGTGCTGCCGGCGCTGCTGCGCCGACACCCGCTCAAGCTCGTCTCCGCAGCGATCGGGGTCGTCGTCCTCGGCTACATCCCGCAGGTCGCAGCAGTCGGAGCCGGGGTGATCGGCTACCTGCCCGGCTATCTGTCGGAAGAGGGATACGACAGCGGATCACGGCTGAAACTGCTCGGCGCGGTCCTCCCGCATCCTTACGACACGTATGCCGGGGTCCTCATCCTCGCGGTCCTCGCGATCGTGTGCTGGTCGCGCACCGATCCGAAGCGACCGGAGTTCGGCGCGGTCTGGCTCGCCGGAGCGACCTTTCTGGTGATGTCGCCGGACTACGGGTGGTACGCAACCCTGCTGCTGGCGCTCATCGCGATCACCGGCCGGTGGCAGTGGCTGCCGGTGGTGCTGGCGCCGACGTGCACCTACTTGTACGGCACCACACCGAACCAGGAGACGCTGATCTTCGTCGCGGCCGCGGTCCTGACGTTCGCTGCTCTCGGAGCCACCGGTGTGCGCAACCTGCGTCGGCGACGTGCCACGACTTCCGCCGACGCTCGGGTGTCGCAACCGTCGGCTGCCTCCCTCAGCTGAACGCCACCTGGGCGAACAGGCAGGCGGCAGGACGATGCGCGGCCTGGACGCTGTCGGTGGTCGATGCAAACGTGAGGGCCATGGAGCATCTCGGCAATCAACAGATCGACCACGAAAACCTCACCGACTGGCGCAAGCTCGGTCAGGCACTGCACGCGCGTTTCGGCATCCCCGACCTTGTCGCGGGGGCCGGCTTCGTCGCCGCGATCGCCGGCGTTGCCGAGCCAGGCGGTCACCGTCCGCATGTGACGCTGACGTATTCCGGTGTCGACGTCGTCCTCGCCAGCCATGTCGACGGCCGGTGGGTCACGCCGAACGAGATCGAGCTGGCCCGCACGATCAGCCACATCGCGGCAGAGCACCGGCTGAGACCGGAGCCAGGCGCGGTCGCCCAACTCGAGCTGGCCCTGGACACCGCCGACGCCGACCGCGTCGCGCCGTTCTGGGCGGCCCTGCTCACCGGCGACCCGGACAACCGGATCCACGACTCGGTGTTCGACCCCACCGATCGCGTGCCGTCGCTGTGGTTCCAGGACACCGACGAGCACGAAACCCCTCGCCAACGCTGGCATTTCGACCTCTGGCTCGCGCCAGAGATCGCCGAGGAACGCATCGCAGCGGCCGTCGCCGCCGGTGGGGTCATCGTCGATGAGACCGAGGCGCCGTCCTTCGTCGTGCTGGCCGACCCGGACGGCAACAAAGTCTGCATCTGCACCAGCCTCGACCGCGCCTGACCGCCCGCGACACTCGCACGGCACCCGGCCGCGGGCGGAAAGACACGAGGCGTCCGATCAACCGACTCGAGTTGCCACCGTCGCACCGTGACGGCGGCAGGGTCACATCACCGGTGTCGCACGTCGCACGATCGCCTCGGCGTCCACCGAAGCAGGCAGCGTGCCGAAGACCCCGGCATTGCCGCCCAGCACCCGCGAGGCGATGAAGGCATCCGCTACCGCTCCCGGCGAATGTTGCACCAGCAGACTCGCCTGCAGGAGCACCGCCATACGTGCCGCGAGCCACCGCGCGATATACTCCGCACTGCTCGGATCCTCAATGTTGGCAATCGTTTTGAGCACATCGGTGACGCCGTCCACCAGCGCAGGTTCACCGTCGGAGGCAAGCGTCACCTCGTCGCGCCATGCATCCAAACCTTCCGGCTGCCGTTGCAGCACCCGCAACACGTCGAGGGCGTTCACATTGCCGCTGCCCTCCCAGATCGAGTTCAGCGGCGACTCGCGGAACAGCATCGGCATGCCGGACTCCTCGACATATCCGTTGCCGCCCAGCACCTCCAGCGCCTCGGCGACGTGGAAGGATGTGCGCTTGCACACCCAGAACTTCGCCAGCGGCAGACCGATGCGCCGCAGCGCCCGCTCCCCCGCGTCGTCCGGAGACTGCACGGCGCGCGCCAGCCGCAATGCCAGGTGCGTGGCTGCCTCGGACTCGATCGCCAGATCTGCCAGCACATTCCGCATCGCCGGCTTGTCGGCCAGCACTCCACCGAAGGCCGAGCGATGCGCCGCGTGCCAGGTCGCCTCGGCGACGCTGCGGCGCATCAGCGCCGCCGACCCGAGCGCGCAGTCCAGCCGGGTGGACGCCACCATCTCGATGATCGTGCGGACGCCCGACCCCTCGTCACCGAGCCGATCGGCATACGTGCCGATGAATTCCAACTCACTGGAGGCATTGGAGCGGTTGCCGAGCTTGTCCTTCAGCCGCACGATGCGTAGCTGGTTGCGTTCGCCACCCGGCAGGATCCGCGGCACCACGAAGCACGTGAGCCCGCCGGGTGCCTGCGCGAGCACCAGGAAGATGTCGTTCATCGGCGCCGAGGTGAACCACTTGTGCCCCTGCAGCCGGTATCCCGCGCCGTCCGGCGTCGCCGTCGTGACATTGGTGCGCACATCGGAGCCGCCCTGTTTCTCCGTCATGCCCATCCCGGCCAGCAGACCCGACTTGGCTGCGGGGTCGCGCAGCCCGAAATCGTAGGAACGAGAGGTCAATCCGGGCGTGTAGCGCTCGGCGAGCGAGGCGTCGGCACGCAAGGCCGGCACTGCGGCATACGTCATCGTCAGCGGACAACCGTGGCCCGGCTCCATCGCAGTCCATGCGATGTATGCCGCGGCCCGTCGCACGTGCGCTGTCGGCGCCGGGTCGGTCCACGCAGCGCCGCCCAGACCGAATTGCAGCCCGGTCTCCATCAACCAGTGCCAGCTGGGGTGGAACTCCACCTCGTCCACGCGCGCGCCGAAGCGGTCGACCAGGTGTAACTGCGGCTCGTTGGCGTTGGCGAGCATGCCGTGCTCACGGGTGCGCTGTGAGCCGGCGACCTCCCCGAGTTGGGCGAGATCCGCCAGCACGTCGTCGGCGAGGTCCGCAGCCTGCGCACGCACCGCGGACTGCAGCGCCGCGTCACTGGACACCGTGTTGTGCCCGGTCAACGGCGGCGACTGATTGGTCGGGGTGTGCGCGAACAGGTCAGACATGGAGCCAACGGTACGCATCCGGTCAGCTGTGAGCGTTACGGTCGGACCATGCCAGCATCCCTGACGTTGCCGACCTATCTCGACGGGCTCACCACCGCGGCCGCTCGGCTGCGCGAGGACACTACCGAGACCTCCCGCGATGCACCTGTCCCCACATGCGAGCAGTGGTCCGCCCTGCAACTGCTCGTGCACACAGGTGTCGCCCACCGCTGGGCCTCGGGCGCCGTGCGCGGCACCGTGACCCGGGAGAACACCCGCGCCGCCACCGAGGCCTTCGAGGACGAGGGTATGTCGCAGGAAGATCCCGGCAACTGGCTGCTCGCCGGTGTCGACGACCTGTCGCTGGCGCTGCAAGAGGCACCCGACGATCTCGACGCGTTCTTCTTCCTCAACGAGGCTCCGGCACCACGCGAGGCGTGGGCTCGCCGACAGTGCCACGAAACCACGATCCATGCCTTCGACGGGCTGGCCGCCCGGTACGGATACATCCCACAGGCCTCGGACGCGGACATCGACCCGCTCATCGCTGCCGACGGCATCGACGAGATCCTGTGCGGATTCGCCACCCGTAAGCGGCATGACCTGCGCACGAGCAGCGCAGTCACCGTGGCAGTGCGCCCGGACGACGTCGACGCCGCCTGGACACTGCACCTCTCCGACGGCCCCGCCGCCTGCGAGCCGGGTCTGCCTGAACAGCATCCGGATTCGACGTGGTCCGGCACTGCCGCGCAGCTGTACCTGGGGCTCTGGAACCGCGGCAAGGAGATAGAGCAAGTCGGCGCCGACGTCATCGGCTTCTGGCGCGATCACATGCGCATCCAGTGGAACTGAGTGAAGCGGAGCAGTCATGAGCGTGACCGACCGGTGGCTGGATCTGCCCACCGTGACCTCGGTGGAGGAGCTTGAGGGCTTCGGGATGCCCGAGCCTGCGACACGCGACAAGGTGCGCACCACCTTGCATCCGCTCGACCGCGACTGGCTTGCGCACTCCTCGCTGGTGCTGGTTGGCACGGCCACACCCGACGGACGCTGCGATGTCTCGCCCAAGGGCGATCCGGCCGGCAGCCTGTCGATGGTGCTCGACGACAGGACGATCGTCATACCGGAGCGCGCCGGCAACAGGCGTTTCGACGGCTTCCACAACATCCTGGCCAATCCGCATGTCGGATTGCTGTTCCTGATCCCGGGACGCACGGACACCTTGCGGGTCAACGGGGTCGCGCAACTGGTGACCGACGGGCCGTTCTTCGACGACCTGCGCGTCAAGGGTCACCGACCGCGTCTGGCGCTGGTGGTGCATGTCGAGGAAGTCTTCTACCACTGCCCGAAGGCGTTCATGCGCTCGCGCACCTGGCAGCCGCAGACCTGGCAACCCGACGCCGTCTGCCGGTACGCCGACGCGGCCAAGCAGTTGTGGCGTGCCGGGGACGATCCGCAGGCTGTGGAGGATCACTACTCCGACACGTCCTACGAGGCACAGTTGTACCCCTCCCCCGACCCGAAGCCGTGATCGCCGCGGACCCTCCCGGCTGGCCACAGCTGGATCTGCCCTGGACGACCGATGTCGTCGTGCGCGGGCCACGTATCTTCTGGGGCGGCCCCCTCGACGTCGAAGGCCTTGCCGTCGGCAGCGTCAGCGCTGCCGTCACTGCGGCGAATTCCTTTGCCACCTCTCGTGGCTCGTCATGGCGATCGTGGGTCGCCAGCGGTCTCGTCGGCGCATCATTCGACTCCATCGGCAGGCTGCGGCGCGACGGTGAGCCGCTGGTCGCGTGGGGTGAGCTTTCCGGCTTCTTCCGCACCGGCGACGGTTGGGTGCGCCTCCACGGCAACTACCCGCATCATGCGCGACGGCTCCTGGATGTGCTGGGCGCGAGCGACCGGGCCGGCGTGCAGAGCAAACTGCTGGAGCTCACCAGCCTGGACGCCGAGACCCGCATCCGCGCTGCCGGTGGCATCGCTGCCGCAGTCCGAACCGAGCGCGAATGGCGCGAGCATGAACACCACCGCACTGCGATCGCGCACCGACCGTTGATCGAGCTGGGCACCCCGACCGGGCAGGCCCGCGCGCTCGGCGCCTCGAACTCGTTGCCATTGGACGGGATTCGCGTGCTCGACCTGACAAGGGTCATCGCCGGCCCGACGGCGAGCCGCTTTCTGGGCGCACTCGGCGCGGACGTGCTGCGGGTCGACGGACCAGATCACCCGGAATTGCTCGACCAGCATCTCGACACCGGCTTCGCCAAACACAGCGCGGAGCTCGACTTCGTCGATCCCGGAAACCTCGACACGACACGACAATTGGCCGGTTCGGCGGATGTTGTGCTGTCGGCGTACCGCCCGGGTGCACTGCGCAGATTCGGGCTCGACGCCGGAAACCTGCTGACGGAGTATCCCCACCTCGTCGTCGTCGAACTGTCCGCCTGGGGCGCTTCAGGACCGTGGGAGCACGAACGTGGCTTCGACAGCATCGTGCAGGCCGCGACCGGCGTCGCGACGACCTACGCACGGCCCGACGGCACTCCTGGTGCCCTGCCGGTGCAGGCTCTCGACCACGCGACGGGCTATCTCATGGCGACGGCGGCGATGCGCCTGCTGGCTCGGCGATCGACGGAGGGCGGCGCGACCGCTAGCCTCGCGCTCGCTCGGACCGCCAACTGGCTGCAAGACCAACCATGTTCGTCGATCACGTCGGACGGTGACGCCTTCGACGGACCTGACTGCCCGCTCTGGCTGGATGAAGCTGAATCTTCATACGGCCGGTTGGAACATGTGCGACCGCCATACTTCACCGGCGAGGTACCGGCGAGTTATCCGACCACCCCGAGCAGGTATGCCGCAGACCCACCCGAGTGGTGGCTCGACCAGAAGTGACGGGGGTTCAACGCCCGGCTCGCCACGCAGCGCGAATCAGCGGCAGTTGCAACGGAAGTCGGGCGACTGTGCCTGAAAGCCAGGCGATCCGCTCGGGCGAGGAGCCCTTCGTCTGCACCACCTCGGCGGCATCGAGTGTCATCTGCACATTGGCCGGGAAGACCGCGACGAGCAGCACCGCCGACGCCACCCCGGCGATCCGGCGGGTGCGCGGCAACCACATGCCCACCGCCCCGGCGAGTTCGGCGACGCCGGAGGCGAGCACCAACTCGCGGTGGGCGGGCAACTGCGGCGGGATCGTGTCCTCGAAGACCTGTGGTCGCACCAGGTGGATGACGCCGGAGGTCACGAAGGCGACGGTGAGGATCCTGGCGAGCGGAGACAGCGGCTTCATGACCCCACGCTGTCACAGGATCACGGTGGCGAATCGACCGACCTGCCGGAAGCCGCAGGCGGTGTAGGTGCGCAGCGCCGGCTCGTTGTAACCGTTGACGTACAACGTCACCGTCGGGGCGATCTCGTCGATGATCTGCTGCACGACGGCATTCATCGCCGGCTCCGCCAGACCGTGCCCGCGGTGGTCCGGAGCCACCCACACCCCCTGCACCTGTGCGACGTTCCCGGCCAGCGATCCGACATCCGCCTTGAAGACGACCCGACCGTCCTCGACGATCACGAACGTGTGCCCCGCGCGGATCAACGACCCGACCATGCGGCGGTAGTCGCGATCTGAACCGACGTATGGCGGGTAGCCGATCTCCTCGGTGAACATGTGTGCAGCGGCCGGCAGCACCAGGTCGAGCTCGCTCATCCGCGCGGGACGCACCCGCGGATCGATGTCGGCTCCCGCGCACAGCGGCGGCGTGGTGACGGCCATCATCGGTTGATTGCTGCGCACCGATCGTGCGTCGCCCCAATGGGATTCGAGCCTCGACCACAACCCCAACACCTGGTCGGCATCGCCGAAGATCGAGGAGCAGCGACGTCGCTTGCGACGTAGCTTGCCGGCGAAGACGTCGAGAGCGTGCTCGTCGGCGCACACCGGCACCACGTTGGCCGACATCCAGCACGCACTGCGCAACCGGCGCCCTGACTCGACCCCGAGCAGCGCTGAGGAGAACGCCGGTCCGCCCTCCATCAATCGCGCGGCGACGAAGACGTTGACCATCGGGTCCTGCGCACACAGGTCGAGGGCCGCGTCGAAATCAGCCGGGCCCAGGGCCCTCGCGGCGCTCAGGGTGCGTAACACCCCTCCATCCTTCCCTGTGCCGGCCTGTCCAGAGTCCAAATCGGGCAGAAAGTTGTGACGGACAGGCCCGGCTACTGTGCCTCACATGACTGCCACACCCACCCGACCTGGAACACCGGTGCACGTCGACTACCGCAAGTGGGACGGTTCTCCGCACTGGCAGAACGACGCGCACCTGCTGGGCGTCGACGAGTACGGCGCGTGGCTGGGTGCTGCGCCCGGCACGCACTTCGAGCGTGCCGGCGCGAGTTTCGATGTCAGCACCAGCGTGGTCAGTCTCTTTCCGGCAGCCGGATTCACGCCGTCGTTCTACGATCAGCCGGCCATCGACCGCGTGGTGGTCTACGTCGACATCACTACCACCCCGCAGTGGTCGCAGGACGACGATGGCAACTGGCGGGTCACGATGGTCGACCTGGATCTTGACGTCGTGCAGCGGGCGGGCGGTATGGTCTACGTCGACGACGAGGACGAATTCGCAGATCACACAAAGCTGTTCGGTTATCCGGATGACATCGTGCGGCAGGCAGAAGCCGATGCACGTCGTGTGTTCGCGTTGCTGCGCGACGGTGACGAACCCTTCGGCGAGGTCAGCTCAGCGTGGCTGCAACGGCAGGTGCAGGCCGACTGAGTTGGCACAACGTCAGTCGGGCAATGCCTCGACCGAGGCGACGATGCGTGCCTTCTCGATGGAGCCGACCGACATACCAAGCACTCCCGCCCAGCCGTCCACCTGCTCGGCCCGATAGCGGTGGCCGTGCCCGCCGGGCGCGGAGTTCGCCGAGATGAGATCGACCGTCGTCAGCCAGAAAGTCACGAGTGGATACCAGTGCAGGTTGCGGTCGACGTCGAAGCCGGCGTGCTCCTGGATCCACGGCGGTTCGCTGTAGATCAGCGACGGGTCCCACCACACGATCGGATCGGACGGATGCTGCAGGAAGACCACCCGTGGCGTCGTCCACGAGCCGAGCGGACGACCGTAGACATCACGCTGAAGCTGAATCGGTTCGCCGGCGAACCGGATGTGCGCTCCGTTGTCGATGACCGGCGCGACCTGCGGGCTGCCGGCCTGACGGCTGGCCGTGATCGACCGCCACAACGGCGTCGAGTTGGGGGTGCCGGACCACAGCGCACCGTAGACCGAGCCCAGCAACTGATCGGCATTGCCGAACGCCGCCTCCGTGCTCAACGCACCCAACGACTCCCCCGACAACAGCAGGCGTGGGCGTTTGTCCACCGGCCGCTGCGCGATCAGCTGCTGCACCCGCTGAACAAGTTCGCGGCCGACTTCCGCAGGCAATGCGCGATTGGTGAGGAACTGCGCGACGCTGGGCAGGAAGGAGTACTGCACCGCCGCCGTGGCGACGTCCCCGCCCGTGAGGACCTCCAACGAGCGCACGTTGTATTCGTCGACCCAACCACTGCCGGTCGTGCCGACCAGGTTGATGTACGCACGGTTGAGCGCGCCGGTGCGGTTCAGTTCGGTGACGATGGTCTGCACCAGTTGCGCGGGGTCGACATCGCCGGAGGTGGGTGCGGCATACACCCGGATCGGTTGCATGGCGTTCTTGCCGGTGATGGCGGTGATCTGAGCGGCCGTGGTCGTCTCGGCCGTGTAGATCTCACCCTCCCTGCCCAGATCGCTCCACCGCTGCGTGGAACCCGGCCCACCGGAGATCAGCGGCGAGGTCGGCGCGTGCAGGCCGTCCGGAGGCTGGTCGTTGATCTCACGCGCCGACGCCGACAGTGCGTTGAGCCCCTGCGCGGCCAGCACACTGGTGCTCAGCCAGGTGCCTGCTCCTGCGACCAGGCACAGCGCGAGTATGCCGGCCAGTGGTCGAGGCAGCGCGAATCCAAGCACGAAACGCGACGCGCGGAATGCCTCTCGCACTGCCCACACGACACCGAGGATCAGCGTCGTCAGCACGACGGCGGCCAGCAGCGACAGCACATCCGACCCCAACGACGGTGCGTGCAGGCCGACCAGGCGAGCGCTGTGTCGGCGCCCGCGGTAGCCGGCGAACCAGAGCACGACGGTGATCACCAGCGCAAGCAACCCCAGCACGAGGTGCAGCCGGGCACGGTGTGCCTGGTCGACGATCGTGACGTGCACGCCCAGCCAGGCCCCTACGACGGCGACCAGTGATCCCAGGACGGCCCCTACGGCATACCCGGTCGTGGCCGACAGCGCCGAAGCCACGGCCTGCACCCACCACGGTCGCGGCAGCAGGCTCGGCGCGAAGCTGACCAGCAGCGCCAACCAACCCAGCACCAGACCGGTCGACGAGCGACGTTGCACGAATCGCCATACACGACCGGGCTTTTCGCCGGTCACAGCCTCGGGTGCCGGCTCCGTCCGGATGCCTGTCGCGGCGTCGTCAGGTCGTGAGTCAGGCTGGTCGGTCGTGCTCACCGGTCAGCCGACGGTGACGCTCGGCGAGCCCGCTGACTCCTCGTCGATCGGTTCGCCCATCTCCTCGGCGATGCGCATGGCTTCCTCGATCAGCGTCTCGACGATCTTGGCCTCCGGCACGGTCTTGATGACCTCGCCCTTGACGAAGATCTGGCCCTTGCCGTTGCCGGAGGCGACGCCGAGATCTGCCTCGCGCGCCTCGCCCGGACCGTTGACGACACAGCCCATGACGGCGACGCGCAGCGGCACCGTCATGCCCTCCAGCCCGGCCGTCACCTGGTCGGCCAGGGTGTAGACGTCGACCTGCGCGCGGCCGCACGACGGGCACGACACGATGTCGAGTTTGCGGGGCTTGAGGTTGAGGCTCTGCAGGATCTGGTTGCCGACCTTGATCTCCTCGACCGGCGGCGCCGACAGGGAGACGCGGATCGTGTCGCCGATGCCCTTGGACAGCAGCGCGCCGAAGGCGGTCGCGGACTTGATGGTGCCCTGGAAGGCCGGCCCCGCCTCGGTCACACCGAGGTGCAGCGGCCAGTCGCCGCGCTCGGCGAGCAACTCGTAGGCGCGCACCATGACCACCGGGTCGTTGTGCTTGACCGAGATCTTGAAGTCGTGGAAGTCGTGCTCCTCGAACAGACTGGCCTCCCAGACGGCGGACTCCACGAGCGCCTCCGGGGTCGGCTTGCCGTATTTGGCGAGCAGCCGCTTGTCCAGCGAGCCGGCGTTGACACCGATGCGGATCGAGACGCCGGCGTCCTTGGCAGCTGCCGCGATCTGCTTGACCTGGTCGTCGAACTGCCGGATGTTGCCGGGGTTGACGCGCACGGCGGCGCAACCGGCGTCGATGGCCGCGAAGACGTACTTCGGCTGGAAGTGAATGTCGGCGATGACCGGGATCTGCGACTTCTGCGCGATCGCCGGGAGGGCGTCGGCGTCGTCCTGGCTCGGGCAGGCGACCCGCACGATGTCGCACCCGGAGGCGGTCAGCTCAGCGATCTGCTGCAGGGTCGCGTTGATGTCGGTGGTCGGTGTCGTGCACATCGACTGCACCGAGATCGGGGCGTCGCCGCCGACCTCGACCTTGCCGACCTTGATCTTGCGGGACTTGCGGCGAGGCGCCAGCACCGGGGCCGGGGCGCTCGGCATACCGAGGGAGACAGTCACATCCTCCAGTATGACGCCCGGCGCATCGTCCGCCGAAACACACCTGCGACTGGCGACGGTCTGACCTGCGAGCAGGACTCCGGCCGGGATCAGCCGACCTTGACCGGTTTGACGATGTCGGCGTAGGCCAACAGCACAAACATCGCCAGCAACACGATCGACACCCCGTAAGCCAGCGGCAATGCCTTGGCCACGTCGGCGTAGACGGGACCTTTGACACCACGCGCGCGAGCGATCGGGCGCTTGACCGCCTCCCACAGCGCGCCGGCGATGTGGCCCCCGTCCAGCGGCAGCAGCGGCACCAGGTTGAACACGAACAGCGCCATGTTGAGCGAGGCGATGATGCTCAGCAGCATCAGCACCTTGTTTTGCACGGCAGTGTGAGCCTCGGTGGTGTCGCCCGCGATGCGGCCGACGCCCACGACAGACACCGGTGACGAACTCGAACGGGCAGCACTGCCGAAGGCGGCGTTCCAGATCCCCACCATCTTCTGCGGGATCTGGACGAAGACCGAGGCCGTGTCTTTCAGCGCGGACCCGACGAAGCCGGGCGCGTAGCTCAGCGATTGGCGTTCGTAGACCGTCTTCGACGACAACGACACCCCGATGACGCCGACATCGGCATACTCCTGCTGGCCCTTGGAGTTCAGCACAGGATCACCGTTGCTGTCGGTCCTGACCATCTTCTGCAACTGCGGCGTGAGCGACAGCGTGACGTCGCGCCCATCACGCCGGACGACGACCGGAATCGCCTGGTTGGGATGCGACTGCACGATCGAGACCAGGTCGTTGGTGCTGGAGATCTTTGTGCCGTCGACGGACACGAACTGGTCACCGGCCTTGAGCCCGGCCCTCGCAGCCGCCGACTCACCCGAGGCAGCGCACGTGGCGACGGTCTTGCCGCTGGCGTCGGCAGTGCACGGCAGCACCGCGGACACACCCGCTCCCTTGTATGCCGGCAGACCGATGCCACACGCGATGATCACCAGCAGGACGGTCGCGATGACGAGGTTCATGAACGGGCCGCCGAACATCACGACGACCTTCTTCCAGGTCGGCAGCTTGTAGAACACCCTGTCGCGATCGCCGTCGGGGATCTCCTCGTACGTCGCCTCACGCAGCGACTCGGTCATCTGGCGCCAGCGACCGGTGGACGACGCCCGCACCATGCCCTCGTCGTCACCGGGCTGCGGCGGAAACATCCCGATCATCCGGATGTACCCACCCAGCGGGATCGCCTTGACGCCGTACTCGGTCTCACCGCGTCGACGCGACCAGATCGTCGGCCCGAAACCGATCATGTACTGCGTCACCTTGACGCCGAACAACTTTGCCGGGGTCAGGTGACCGATCTCGTGCAGGGCGATCGACACCGCGACGCCGAACAGGAGGATGAGAACACCGAGGACGAACAACACGCTTTCTAGCGTCTCACGCTGGACTGTCAGCCCAGCTCAGCGTTCGCCCAGAATCTGCTGCGCGCGACCACGCGCCCATGACTCCGCCTCGAGCACCTGCTCGACGGTGAGCGCTCCCCCGGCCGCGTCGTGTTCGTCGGCGACGCGGCTGACGGTGTCGACGATGTCCAGGAACCCGATGCGGCCGTCGTGAAAGGCCTCGACGGCCTCCTCGTTGGCGGCGTTGTAGACCGCAGGATGGGTGGAACCCGCCATACCGACCTGACGGGCGAGACGGACCGCAGGAAAAGCGTCGTCGTCCAGCGGCTCGAAACGCCAGTCCGACGCCGTGGTCCAGTCGATCGGAGTTTCGGCATCGGGCACCCGGTGCGGCCAGCCGAGGCCGAGCGCGATCGGCACCAGCATGGTCGGCAGACCGATCTGGGCGACCACCGCGCCGTCGACGAACTCCACCATCGAGTGGATGAACTGCTGCGGGTGCACCACCACGTCGATCCGCTCGAAAGGCACGTCGAACAACAGATGCGCCTCGATGACCTCCAGGCCCTTGTTGACCAGGGTGGCGGAGTTGGTCGTGATGACCTTGCCCATGGCGAAGTTCGGATGGGCGAGCGCCTGGTCGGGGGTGACCTGCCGCAAGTCGTCTCGGGAGCGACCGCGGAAGGGGCCGCCGCTGGCCGTGACCACCAGTCGCCTGACTTCGGTGTCGCGCCCTGCCGTCAATGACTGCGCGATCGCCGAGTGCTCACTGTCGACCGGCACGATCTGGCCGGGCGCGGCGGCGGCCTTGACGATCGGGCCGCCGACGATGAGCGACTCCTTGTTCGCCAGGGCGAGTGTCGATCCCGCCGTGAGCGCGGCCAGTGTGGGCCGCAGACCGATCGAGCCGGTGATGCCGTTGAGCACGACGTCCGCGCCGCAGGCGGCGACGATGCACGAGGCGTCGTCGCCGATCTCGATCTGCGGGCGGTATGCCGCAGAACCCGCCTCGCGCGCGGCATCGGAGATGAGCTCACGCAGGTGCGTCGCATCACCACGGGCGACACCGATGAGCGGCACTTGCAGGGCCACCGCCTGCTGTGCCACCAGCCGCAGGTCACTACCACCGGCGCTGAGCGCCACCACCCGGAACCGGTCCGGGTTGGCCTGCACCAGGGTGATCGCCTGCGTGCCGATCGAGCCGGTCGAGCCGAGCAACGCGACGGTGCGCGGCGAGGATGAACTGGATGCGGAGGCGGTCACCTGCTCATTGTGACGGTCAGGACCGAGCCGCGGCTCGCCGCGTCGGCGGATGGTCAGGCGTCGAGCAGATGCGCGATGTGCTCGGCCACCTGCGTCACGCGGACAGGTTCCAACTGCACCGGGACTGACCTCCCCACACGCGTCCGACTCATCCAGCTTCCACGGGTGCCGAGGACGAAACCGATGAGTTCGCCTGGTGGACAGCTGGTTTCGCGAGACGATCGCCATACGGTCGCGTCGATCTGGGCCACCACCTCACCCCACGGATCCTGCGCGTCGGCCAGATCCCCCGCTGCTGCTGCCACGCCGACCGCGATCGTGCCGCCCTGCCCGTCGACGGCCCCTTCCGATGCGAGCCATGCGTTCAGGGACGCTGTGAGGTCGTCGGCGCGCAGCACGCTGAAGTCGTGGACACCCTGCTCGTCGACGTCTTCGACAACCATCGTGTCGGTGCCGAGATGGTGATATCGCACGATCTGCCCGCCACGGGTCACCTTGCTGACGAACACGATGGTCGTCGCCGACTCCCGCACCTGCAGCATCGACACGACCTCCTCGGGCAGCACGAGCCCGGCTCCGTCGGTGGACGTCTGCAGACCGTGAGCGCGCAGCGCCCGGAAGGCCACGTCGACCGCGGTGCGCTGCTCGCCGGCGTCGAGGCCGTCCAGGTAGGGCGTCGCCACCGCCGGGTGGGCGGCATTCATCAGCAACAGTTCTTCGTCGGTGAGTCGGACCAGCGGCGCCAGTGGCGCGGTCACGGCGTGATCCCCAGGTCGAGTCGGTCATCGATCACTCGCCGGACCGGGCCGGTGCGCATTCGCGGCCACGGCCGGGTGACCACCGAACGCACCGGGCCACACCGCATCCGGTGGCCAGGCAACGGTCCGTCCGGTGGCCGCGGCAGCGCCTGCGCCTGCGTGAACCGGGACAGTGCGGTGGCGGCAAGGCTCGTGCCGGCAGCAGGCTGACTCCGTTCCGGGCCACGCACGATCGCGCGAGCGACTCCGGTCGCCTCATCCGGCAACGACGCGCGCCACCGACTCCACGCAGCCTGCCTCGCATCCTGCCCAGCGCCCATCCGAATCGAGCCGGCCACCAGCCCTGCCAGAGCCACACAGTCGGTGACCTCACTCGCCTGTCGCAAGAGTCCGGGCGGTATCACGTTGCTCAGCTCCACGGCCAACCGTGTTTGAGCCTGCGAGAGCTCGCCATCGAGCAGGGCGCTCTCACGGTCCAGCCGAGCGGTCCGGTCGGCGCCGTCGGCAAGCTGTCGGTCGATGGCGGCGACCGCAACGACATCTCCGAGCGCGGTCGCCACCTGACGCCGACCGTGCAGTATGACGGCGCTGTCGCGCAGGTCGTCCCGCTCACGGTGGATCCGTTCGGCGCGCCCGGCCAGATCGACGACGACGCCGTGGAATCGGTGCACGCCCGCTGTCAGCGCGTCCAGCGCTCCTGCCATCGCCTCCACGACCGCAACGTGCGAGTCCGCTGCTCGGCCGAACTGCGCGGCGGCCGCACCGGACCAGCCGGCCTGCGCAAGATCCCTCGCGCCGGCGACACGCTGCCCGCCCGCGCGCAATTCGTGCGCCACCGCCTCCACCGCGCGGATCTGCGCTGCGATCTGGTCGGGATCAACCGCCGACACCAAGCTCACGGCATACCTGTCGCTGCGGCGATGTGCGCCTCGGTGGCGTCGTAGGCCGCGCCGGCGAGCGCGATGCCGCGCCCGAGAACGGCCTGTTGCGCTTCCACCGCCACCAGCAGCGAGCGCACTGCGTCACCCAGTTCGTGGGCCGCCTCGGAGTGGGCACCTTGGCCCAGCGCCGCCGCGATGCTGCGCAGCGCTGCCTCGCACCGCAGGTCCAGCCCGTCCAAGGACCCCTCGAACACCCGCGCCGCGTCGCCGAGCCGATGCGGATCTACTGCCGTGGTCGCCATGTCGGTGCTCCCTTCCGCGCACTCTGCCGAGCAGGGTAGGAAGCACCGGCATACGTGCGCAGAAGTTGTCCACAACGTCGAAGGCGACGCGACCTCCACCGGGTGGGTAGGGTCGCGCCGCCTTCGACGAGCTGGGTTGGCCTACAGAGCCAGACCGACGTACTTCGTCTCGAGGTATTCCTCGATGCCCTCGAAGCCGCCCTCGCGCCCGAAGCCGCTGGCTTTCACCCCGCCGAAGGGCGCGGCCGGGTTGGACACGATGCCCTGGTTGACGCCGACCATGCCGTATTCGAGCGCCTCACTCATCCGGATCGTGCGCGAGACGTCGCGGGTGAAGAAGTAGGCGACCAGACCGAATTCGGTGTCGTTGGCGCGGCGAATGACGTCCGCTTCGTCGGTGAACGTCTGGATCCCGGCGACCGGGCCGAAGATCTCCTCGCGCGCCATCTGCGCGTCACCGGGCACACCGGTCAGCACGGTGGGTGCGAAGAAGTAGCCGTCGCCCTCGATACGGGTACCGCCGGTGACGACCTCGGCGCCGCGAGCTGTCGCGTCGGTCACCATGTCGGTGACCTTGTCGACGGCCTTGCGGTTGATCAGTGGACCGACGGTGACGCCGTCGTCCATGCCGTTGCCCACCGTGGTCTCGGTCATCTTGGCAGCGAACTTGCGACCGAATTCGGCTGCGACATCCTCGTGGACGAAGAACCGGTTCGCGGCGGTGCACGCCTCACCGATGTTGCGCATCTTGGCCAGCATCGCGCCCTCGACGGCCTTGTCGATGTCGGCGTCCTCGAAGACGATGAACGGCGCGTTGCCGCCGAGTTCCATCGACAGGCGCAACAGTTGGTCGGCCGACTGCTCGACCAGTTTGCGGCCGACCGGTGTCGATCCGGTGAAGGTGAGTTTGCGGGTGCGGGAGTCGCGGATCAGCGGCTCCATGACCTCGCCGCTGTGGCTGGTCGTGACGATGTTGAGCACACCGTCCGGCAGTCCGACCTCTTGCAGCACCTGCGCGAGGTACAGCATCGTCAGCGGCGTCTCCGCTGCCGGCTTGACGACCATCGTGCAGCCGGCCGCGATGGCGGGGCCGATCTTGCGGGTGCCCATCGCCAGCGGGAAGTTCCAGGGCGTGATCATCAGGGTCGGGCCCACCGGCTGCTTCATCGTCATCAGCCGGGTCGCGCCGTTGGGTGCCGTCGACCAACGGCCGGAGATACGCACGGCCTCCTCAGCGAACCAGCGGAAGAACTCCGAACCGTAGACGACCTCACCGCGCGCTTCCGCCAGCGGCTTGCCCATCTCCAGGGTCATCAGCTCGGCAAACTCATCGGTGCGTTCGACGATGAGTTCGTATGCCGACCGCAGCAATTCGCTGCGGTCACGTGGCGCCGAACGCGCCCATTCGGCCTGCGCATCCGCGGCTGCGGTCAATGCCGCAGCACCGTCGGCGACGGTGGCATCGGCCACCCGTGCCAGGACACCACCGGTCGCCGGATTGTCCACCTCGAGTGTTGTGCCGTCCGCGGAATCACGCCAGGTCCCACCGATGAGGAGCTGCTTGTTGACCTTGTCAACGATCGAAGTCTGGTTCGCCATGAAGGCAGCGTCTCACCCGATGCGTCGATCGTGTGAGCGGGTCCACATTTCTTATGTCGAATCAGGCTCGCAGCCGCAGCAGGGTGATGGTCTCCGGGCGCCTACGCGGCAGCCACACACCCACCTGGCTCAGTGCCGCACCGGTTGCCTGGGCGTCCGCGAACGGCCCACCCTCCGGCAAGCCGACAGTGTGCGAGACGGGCTTCAGATCGACTGGCCCCAGCCACTCACCGCGGTAGGTAAGCTCGTCCTGCAATCGTGGAATCCGAAGCGTGACACCGCGATTCGAGGCTGCCTCGTCGAGTTGGACGACGGCGATGATGGCGTCGCGGCCGTCCGCGCCGACGACACCGTGCGCAATGACTGTGGGTTCGGCGCAGTCCAGACGCACCGCAGTGCCGCTCTGCAGCAGCTCGCGGTGCTCGCGATAGATCGCGCACCAGGATGCCAACCGGTCAAGATCTTCCTCGCTCGCCAGGGTGAGATCCCACTCGATACCGAAGGAACCGAACAGCGCTGTCGCTGCCCGGAAATCGAGGCTGAGGGTACGCCCGGTCTGGTGCGAGGTGGGCGAGGAGATGTGCGCGCCGAGGTACTCCGGTGCGATCAACTGACCGGCCCAGCGCTGAATCTGCTGTCGGGACAGTGCATCTGTCATGTCGGAGGTCCAGAAGCGCTGCACGTGTTCGACGGTGCCCAGATCGATGCGGCCACCGCCACTGGCGCACGACTCCCAGGCGATGCCGGAGTGCCGCTGGCGAAGGGCGTCCAACAACGCGAGGTATGCCGCAGCCTGGCGATGGGCCACAGGTGCTCCGTCACGTGCGGGTGACCCGGCTTCGAGCAGCTCGCGGTTGTGGTCCCACTTCACGTAGTCCACGTCATACGTCTGCAGGACCGCGTCGATCGAGTCGTGAATGTGTTGCCATGCCTGCGGATTCGACAGGTCGGCGACGAACTGGTTGCGCTTGAGCACAGGCAGCCGGCCCTTGGCCGACAGCACCCAGTCCGGGTGTGCCCGGAAGTAGTCTGAATCCGGGTTGACCATCTCGGGCTCAAACCACAGACCGAATTGCATGCCCAGCGCGTGCACGTGATCGATCAGCGGTGTCAGCCCCTGCGGCCAGACGTCCGGGTCGACCCACCAGTCCCCGAGGCCCGCAGTGGCATCGCGCCGGGCGTGGAACCACCCGTCATCCAGCACGAAGCGTTCGACACCGACACGCGCCGCGCGGTTCGCGAGCTCCTTCAGTCGCGGTAGGTCGTGGTCGAAGTAGACGGCCTCCCACACGTTGAGCGTGACCGGCTGGATGCCTGGGTGCGCCGGCAGTGAGCGCTGCCAGCGGTGCAGAGCAGCCGCGGCGCCGTCGAGACCGTCGTCGGCCGCGACCACGAAAACCCATGGTGTCTCATAACTTTCGCCCTGCTTCAGCACGATCTCGCCAGGCAGAAGCAGCTCTCCGCCGCTGATCCTCGCAGCCTCGGCGGCGCTGCGCGCGACCGACATGGTGCCGTTGCCGACCGCTCCCACCGCGAGCGCGATCACGTCACCGTGACCGAATCCGAAGCCGGCGGTGCCCGCGACGATCATCGACGGCGAGTCCAACCCGGCGCGACCCGTGCGGGATTCGCGCAGCCACACGCCGTCGGCCAACGGGTGCCGCTGCGGAGACCGCTCGCGCTCGTGACGACCGGTGAAATCGAGCAGCTCCACGTGATCGTCCGGCAGCGGCAGGCTCACCTCCAGGGCATCCAGCACGTATGCCGCAGCACCCTCGTTGGTGAGGCGGTGCCGGATCCGCAGCGCTCCTCCGGTCAGCGCCTCGACCGTCGTCTCGACCGCGAGGCCGGCCAGGTCGTCACGAGCGCTGATCCGCAGAACGGCATCGTCATACGTGACGTCGGTGGTTTCGAACTTCGTGCTCCACGAGCCGCCGGCACCATCGGCGCCGGAGAGCCGGTGTCCTGACAGACCGGGTCGTAGAAAGGTCGGCGCCGAATGCTCTTGCAGCAGAGCACATCCCGGACGCAGTGCGGCCAATGCGGCCGCGGAGTCGTCGAGTCCGACGGCGTTGACGGCTCGCACCACCGGCAGCTTCGAGCGGTCGGAGTCGTCGAGCAGCAGCGTGGTGCCGCAGCTGCCGTCGTGGCGGGTGGGGAACTGCATCGTCATCTCCTTGTTGACAGACCGCACGGCGCGGGATCGATCACTCGGCGAGCCAGCGGGCGTAGGCGTCGAAGGTGTAGCTACGCCCCAGGAAGTCCGCGACGAGATCCGCGGCATCCTTGCGCCCGCCCTGCACCAGCACGCAGTCGCGATAGCGCTCCGCCACGGCCGGCGCGAACAGGTCGGCGTCGTCAAAGGCGCTGAACATGTCCTTGGCGATCACGAGCGACCACATGTAGGTGTAGTAGCCGGAGCTGTAACCGTCCAAATGCCCGAAGGCGCAATGGAAATGGGTGTCCTCGACATACGGGAAGACCGAGTAGCGCCCCTGCAGCTCGCGCACGACATCGGTCAGGTCGTCGTGTGATTCGAGGTGGATCTGCAGTGACAGCGCGGCATAGAACATCTGGGTCCGCGCCTGAAATCCCTTGCCGAAGTCGTCCGCCCGACGCATCCGCTCGACCAGATCCGCGGGAATCGTCTCGCCGTCCGCATTGATCGCGAAGGTCGCCAACACATCGGCGTCCCAGGCCCATTCCTCCAGCATCTGGCTGGGCGCCTCGACGAAATCCCACTCGGTGGCGACCCCCGAGAAGCGCACCCACTCCTGGTCACCGCCCAGCACATGGTGGATCAGGTGGCCGAACTCGTGGAACAACGTCACCACGTCCGAATGCTCCATGAGACCGCGGCTGAAGTTGCAGACCAGCACGCCTTCGGGCAACTGGCGGCCGCGCACGCCGGAGCGCAGATCGAACTGCGCGGCGTGCTTGTACTTGCCCTCGCGCGGATGCAGGTCGAGGTAGATGCGGCCGATGACGACGTCGTCCCGAAGCACGTCGTATGCCGCAACGTCCTCATGCCAGGTGACAACATGGGCGGCGCGGAAGCGGAGCCCGAACAGCCGGCCGGTGACATCCAGCAGTCCCTGCCGCACCTTGGTGAAGTCGAAGTACGTGCGCACGAGCTGCGCGTCGACCGAGTAGTCCTCCTTGCGCACCAGCTCGGAGTAGTAGCTCAGGTCGGGTGAGTCGATGTCGGTCGCGTCGGGCACGTCGCGCCGCAACCGGTCGAGCAGCACCTGCTTGTCGCGCAGCGCACTGTCGGTCGCCGCGTCACAGATCTTGTCGATGAATTCGCCGATGGCAGAGGCGGATCCGATCATCTTGACCTCGGCGTCGTAGTCGGCCCAACTGTCGTAGCCGAGCAACTTGGCGTGTTCCGCGCGCAACGCCAGCAGCCGCTGCAGCACTGCGTCGTTCGCCGGCCACGCGACGTTGAGTCGTTCGCGGGTGAGCACCCGCCGGGTGCCGTGGTCGCTGCAGAAGGTCACCAGCGGGATCGAGTCCGGGTAGTCGGTGGTCACGGTCACGAGGCCGTCCGCATCGGCAGGGTGAGCGTCGAGCCAGTCCTGCGGCATACCGGCCAGGGCGTCCGGGGTGACGTGGATGCTGCGCACGCCCTCGCGGATGTTCTTGTTGTGCTCCTGGGATGCCTTCAGTTCCGCCTCAGCCAACTCGGCGAGCCGGGCGCGGGTCACGTCGTCACGATCGACTCCGCTGCGGCGGAAGTCGCGCAGTGTGCGCTCCAACAAGCGCTGAGCATCGGCGTCCAGCGCGCTCGCGTCAACCGCGCTGATGATCTCGAAAAGCTTTGCGTCCATGCCGAGTTCGGTGCCGAAGGCGTCCAGCGGCTGCATCGCCGCGTCGGCTGCATCCCGCACCTGCGCAGCCGGATCGACCGAGGAGTACAACCCGGCGATGGCGGCAGCGTTGCCGAGCAGCACCTGGATGTCGTTCCACGCCCGCAGCACCGCCAACGGCTCGGTCGGCGGATCGGCGCGCAACGCATCCGCGAGCCCGCGGGCCTGGGTCAGATAACCGCCGCAGGTCTCCTCCACCCACGTCAGTGTTTCGTCGGCTGCGGGCAGGGTCTGTGCTTTGAGGTCGGTCACGACCACCAAACCTAATGCAGCGGTCAGCTGCGAGTGCGGCTGATCCTCGGGTCGACGACCAGCCGCACGGTTCAAGAGTCGGCCCATGTCGAAGGCGTCGGAGCACTCCGCCACGAGCAGCGCATGGGTAACTGCGGCCACACGCGCATCAGGGCGCCGGATGAGATGACGATCAGTGACACGCCTGGCGGCGATACTCGTCAGTAATCGTCATCCGAGCCAACCGCCCGCAGGCCCACGCTGCGGTCATCGCGGCCAGGGCGGGTGTTCGCCTGCTCCATCCTGAGGCTGCCTGAATTGACTGTCGGGCCTACCGACGCGGTCGCGGCTGGCAGTGCGGGCAACTGTGTGAGGAGCGATTCATGAAGGCTTCCCGCACCATGAGCGTGCCGCACCGGCGGCACGGCCGACCCTGCTGGCCATAGGCGTTCAGCGACCGGTCGAAGTAGCCACTCGCACCATTGACGTTCACATAGAGCGCATCGAAACTCGTGCCGCCTTGCCCGAGCGCTTCACGCATCACCTCGGCCGCATGGTCGAGCGTCTCGGCGATGATCCGCGCGGTCAGCCGGTCGGTGAATCGCTCGCCGTGCACCGGCGTCCGCCACAACGCCTCGTCGGCGTAGATGTTGCCGATCCCCGAGACCAGCGACTGGTCGAGCAGCGCCCGTTTGAGCGCTGTATGCCGCTTGCGCATCGCGCGCACCACCGCCGGTTGATCGAAGGCGTCCTCCAACGGATCGGGCGCGATATGGGTGATCACCGCCGGCACCATGCTGTCTCCGAAGCGATCGGCCACCAGTTCCACCAGTTGCAGACCGCCGAAGGTGCGCTGATCCACGAATCGCAGCTGCATCTCGCCGGGAAGTTCGAAGATCGCATGGGCGTGCTTTTCCCTTGGCAGTTCGGCGGATTCGACGAGCAGTTGCCCGCTCATGCCGAGATGTATGACGAGCGCCTCGTCACCGTCCAGCACCAGCCACAGGTATTTGCCACGGCGCCCCGCGGCGAGCACCTCCCGCTGCGCGAGGCGTGCGGCCAGGTCGGCGGGACCGGACTCGTGGCGGCGGGCGACCCGCTCGCCATACAACTCGACGGCCCCGAACCGGCGACCGACGACATGGGCGGCGACGCCTCTGCGGACGACCTCGACTTCGGGAAGCTCAGGCACCGGCTGCATCGGCGCGCGACTTGAGTGCGCGCCAGGCGACCTCCGCGGCCTGCTGCTCGGCGGCCTTCTTGTTGCGGCCGCTGCCGGAGCCGAGCTCCTGCTCGCCCACGATCACGCGGGCCGAGAAGCTCTTGTCGTGATCGGGCCCGGACTCCTCGATCTGATAGCTGGGCACACCCAGCGCCATCGTCGACGTGAGCTCCTGCAGCGAGGTCTTCCAGTCGAGGCCGGCGCCGAGCTCAGCGGCGGCGGCGATGACCGGGTCCATCACGTTGTGGATCAGCGCTGTCGCCGCGGGGATGCCGCCGCACAGGTAGACCGTGCCGATGACGGCTTCCATCGTGTCGGCCAGGATGGAGTCCTTGCCACGACCACCGGTCGTGGTCTCGCCCCGACCGAGCATGACGAAGCTGCCGAGGTCGAGTTCTCGCGCGACACCGGCGAGGGCGCGAGAGTTGACGATGGCAGCCCGGAACTTGGCCAGTTGACCCTCGGCGAGGTCCGGGTGCTGGTGGTAGAGGTGGTCGGTGACAACCACACCCAGCACCGAGTCACCCAGGAACTCCTGGCGCTCGTTGTGCGGGATGCCACCGTTCTCGTAGGCGTAGGAACGGTGCGTCAGGGCACGCGAAAGCAGCGACTCGTCGATGACCGTCCCGGACTGCTGCTGCAGGATCTGGGCAAGATCGGCGACGGGTCGCTGCTCGGCGTCACGACGCGAACGTCGGGAGGAGCTCACGTCCGGCGGTGGGCTGCTCAGCCCTGGTGCTCGGTGCGCTCCGCCGCGCTGTAGTGGCGGTCCTTGTAGGTGCCGCAGGACGGGCACGCCAGGTGCGACTGCTTCGGCGCGTCACACGCCGGGCAGGTGGCCAGCGCAACAGGCGTGGCCTTCCAGTTCGCACGGCGCGAGCGCGTGTTGGAGCGCGACGTCTTCCGCTTCGGGACAGCCACGTCAGTTCCTTCTCTCGTCGGTATCGGTGTCATCGGTGCTCGCCATACCGGCCAGCGCCGACCACCGGGGGTCGATCACTTCATGGTGGTGCGACGGGTCGTCTGCCAGGCGGGCTCCGCATTCGGAGCACAACCCGGGGCAGTCCACCCGACACACCGGCTGGAACGGCAGGGTGGGCACCACTGCGTCCCGCAGCACGGGCTCAAGATCGGCGAGGTCGCCGTCCAGCTCGTGCACGTCTTCTTCGTCCTCACTCGCCACCTCGTGGTGGTGAGCTGCCCGATCGGCGTAGGCGAACAGTTCCTGAAAATCCACGTCGAAGGGTTCTTCGACGGGTTCCAGGCACCGCACGCAGGCACCGGTCGCCGTAGCCCGAACCGAGCCCGAGATCAGCACCCCTTCCATCACCGACTCCAGTCGCAGGTCGAGCCACAGGGGCCGGCCCTGCGGCACTGCGATCACATCGGTGCCGAAATCCTGGGGTGCTGCAGCTTCGAGTTCCCGTTCCAACATCAAACCGGGTCGCCGACCGAGTTCCCTGGTGTCCAGGACTAACGGGCGGCGAGGATCAGTGTTCATCATGGTGTGGGTTCTACGAAGGTACGGCTCGGACCAGTCAGAAGCGACAAGACCGAGGACCAAGGTTACCGGGTGGGTGCCCACTCCCCCAAACCGAGCCGCTTCGCCCGTCGATGCCACCCGTCCGCAGCACGCGCGAGCCGCGCGCGTCGCGAGGGTGACTCAGCTGCGCACCCGCTCCAGCAGTGGCTGCAGCACCGGCGGCGGCACCATCTCGGCGACGTCGGCGCCATGCCCGGCGATCAACCGGATCAGTGAACTCGAGTAGTGCCCGAAGCGCGGATCCCCCGGCAGCATGAGCGTCTCGATGTCGGCCATCTGCCGGTTCATCAGCGCCATCGGCCACTCGTAGCCGATGTCGGTGGCATCGCGGATCCCCTTGACCAGCACTGCGGCACCGACCTCGCGGCACACGTCGACGATGAGCCGGTCGCCATACGCCTGTGCGCGCACATTGGGCAGCTGGCTGCAGGACCGTTCGATGAGGTCGACCCGTTCGGCGGGAGTGAACGTCCCTTGTTTGGCGGGATTGTGCAGCACCGCGACCACGACCTCGTCATACAGCCGGCTCGCCCGGGTGATGACGTCGAGGTGACCGTTGGTGATGGGGTCGTACGAACCGGGGCAGACGCACCGGCGGGGATCGCCGCTCATGACCGAACTGTATGACGGAGCGCTCACGCGATCTCGCCGTCCGGCACGAATTCGGCGAACCAGCAGGTCGTCTCGCCATACCTGCGCGGGCCGATGAGTTCGACGTCTGCCGGCCAGACGGGCTCCGGTGATCGGGTGGAGCGTTCGACGACCAGCACCGCGTCGGGCGCCAGGGACGAGGTGTCGACCAGTGATTGCAGCACCGCCGCAACCGTCTCGTCGGTGACATCGTATGGCGGGTCGGCGAACACCAGGTCCAGCGCCGGCCGCAGGGGTGCCGCGACGACGCGCTCGACGGTCTCGGCGCGCACCTGCACGCCTGGCAACTCCAGCGCAGTGGCGTTGCGCGCGATGACTCCCGCCGCCCGCCGGTCGGACTCGACCAGCAGCACCGAGTCCGCACCGCGGGAGGCCGCCTCGAGACCGAGCGCTCCGGATCCGGCATACAGGTCGATGACGTGCGCCCCGGCGAGCACGTCGAGGTGTTCGAGTCGGCCGAAGACCGCCTCACGCACGCGGTCGGACGTCGGTCGGGTGCCGCTGCCGGGCGGGGTCGCGAGTCGGCGGCCACCGGCCACTCCGGCGATGATGCGCGTCATCCGCGTTCCAGGAAGGCGGCCTGCTGCTCGTCCACCCGCGCCGCGACGAGGCGGGCCAGGGCCGGGTGATCGCGCAACTGTGGATCATCGGTGACGATGGCGGTCGCGTCGGCGCGCGCCTCTTCGATGAGTTGCACATCGGCCTTGTTGGTCAGGCGCAGCAGCCTCAACCCGGATCGGAAGCCGCTCTGCGAAGCACCGAGCACGTCCCCCTCCCGTCGCAGACTCAGGTCGAGGTCGGCGAGCTCGAAACCGTTCGTCGACGAAGCGACCGCCTCCAGCCGGGCCAGGGAGTCGGCGTTGTCGGTCTCGCTCACCAGCAGACACAAGCTCGCCGCGTCACCACGCCCGATGCGCCCGCGCAGCTGGTGCAACTGCGAGATGCCGAATCGGTCGGCATCCATCACCACCATGACGGTCGCGTTGGGCACGTCGACACCCACCTCGATCACCGTCGTCGAGACGAGTATGTCGATGTCGCCCCGGCCGAAGGACTGCATCGTGGCTTCTTTGTCCTCGGCAGGCATCCGCCCGTGCAGCATCGCGATGCGCAACCCGGCAAGCGCCGGCTCGGCCGACATACGCTCCAGTTGCTGGTAGACGCCGAGGAGTTCACGCGGCTGCTCCGCGCCGGCTTCGGCGTCCGCGGTGTCGACGGAGGCGGCCCCGGTTTCGTCTTCAGTCGCTCGACCGTTATAGACCTCCGCGAGCAGGTCGTCGTCCTCGCCCGCATCCGCCCCGGCATCGGACGGGTCACCGATACGAGGGCACACGACATACGCCTGGTGGCCGGCTCGCACCTCTTCGGCGACCCGCGCCCAGGTGCGCGCCATCCAGTCGGGGCGAGCACCTGGGACGACATGGGTGGTGATCGGCCGGCGCCCGCGCGGCAGTTCGGTGAGGGCCGAGGTGTCCATGTCGCCGAAGACCGTCATGGCGATGGTCCGCGGGATCGGCGTCGCCGTCATGACCAGCACGTGTGGCGGCCGAATTGCCTTGGCACGCAACGCATCCCGCTGCTCGACACCGAAACGGTGCTGTTCGTCGATCACGACCAGACCGAGATCGGCGAACATCACCTGCTCCTGGATCAGCGCGTGCGTGCCGATGACGATGCCCACCGGGCCGGTGGCGATGTCGAGAAGCACCTTCTCGCGCTGGCGGCGGGTCATCGAGCCGGTGAGCAGCGCGACCTGGGTTGCATGCTCGGCACCGCCCAGCATCCCGGCATCGGCCAGGTCGCCCAGCATCGCCCGGATGGAGCGGTAGTGCTGTTGGGCGAGCACCTCGGTCGGCGCGAGCAGCGCGGTCTGCGCGCCGGCATCGATCGCCGCGAGCATCGCGCGGACCGCCACGATCGTCTTGCCCGACCCGACCTCGCCCTGCAGCAGCCGGTGCATCGGTCGCGCCCTGGCCATGTCTGCGGCGATCTGCTGCCCCACCAGGCGTTGACCCTCCGTCAGTTCGAAGGGCAACTGCCGGTCGAAGGCTGCCAGCAGACGGCCCTCCATCGTGGTGCGCGGAGTCGCCTCAAGTGCGTCGGCCTCGGCCCGCCGCTGAGCCAGGACCGTGCCGACGACGAGAGCTTCGTCATACCGCAGCCGCCTTTTGCCGCGGCCCCAGTCGGTCGCGTCGCCCGGCAGATGGATCAACCGGTATGCCGTCGCCAGGTCCACCAGCCGGTGGGCGGCACGGATGCCGGCGGGCACGGGGTCGGGCAACTCGACCTGGTCGAGCACCAGGCGCAGCGACTGCGTCAGCTGCATGTCACTGACGCCCTTGATCTCGAGGTAGTGCGGGATGAGTCCGCCACGGTAGATCGGATCGGTGTCGCCCTCGATGATCGTGTATTCCGGATGCGCCAGCTGCCAGGAGTTCTTGTACCTCTGCAGCTTGCCGCGAAAAACACCACGGTTGCCCGGCAGCAGGCGCTCCTCATGGCCCCAGGCGCTGAAGAACACCAGTGTCGCGTGCTGTCCGTCGTCGTCCTCGATCACCGCGGTCAGCATCCGTCCGCGTCGTTGCCGCATCGGCCTGGTCTGCGCCGAGACGACGGTCGCGACCAGGACCGCCTGTTCCTCCGGCGCGAAATCGGCGAGTAAACCGCTCTTGCTCGCGTCGAGATAGCGCCGCGGCAGGAACTCCAGCAGGTCGCCGACCGTGCGCAGGCCGCGCTGTTTGTCGAGCTTGGTCGCCGGCGCTCCCAGCACGGTCTTGAGCGAGGTGTCCCACGTGACCGGCATCTATTCGACCCCGATCGTCAGGGTCGGTTCACCCGCGCCGCCCACCACGGTCTGCACTTCGAGGTGCGGGTATGCCGTACGGACCTGCGCCGCGAGGTCGTCGGCCCACGAGACGTGCTCGCCGGCCACGAGAGTGACCAACTCGCGACGCGGCACGGACTCGTCGATGAACGCCCGCGCCTGCCGCATCACCACATCATCGCTGTCACCACCGACGATCTCCCGCCACACAACGGTGTCGGCGGCATCCTGCACCGCCGTCAGCTGCGTCTCGAACGGCTGCTCGTGGTCGAGCACGGCGAGTGCGGCGATCATCTCGACGCTGCTGGAGGCGACCGGCCGCAACCGGGTCCGGTATGCCGATCCCGTCGCCCAGCGCTCGACTTCCTGCCGGATCTGCGCACCCGCGCACAGCACGATCGTGTCGACGTCGTGTCCGGCGAAGGCCTCGTGCAGCACTTCCTGCGTCGCGCTGCGCAGCACCTCGGCGCCCGCGGCCTGAGCGACCTCGGCGACGCCGTCGCTGCGCACGATCGCGACCACCCGTGCGCCTCGGGCGCGGGCGCGGTCTTCGTCGGCGAACCGGCTGATCACGAAGCGGTGCGGCCGGCCCGCGTCCACCGCGTGGTTGACCGCGGCCGCGACGTCGTCGACATGCACGTGCACCGACCACAGGTGCGGGCCTCCGGCAACGACGAGGGAGTCCCCCAGCGCGTCGAGACGCTGCTTGAGCGAACGCACCCGGGCGTCGTCGGAGTCGGCGATCAGAAACATCACCTCGTATGCCGGGCCTGCGTCATACGACTCTGAAGCGCACACGTCCGGCGGCACACCGGATGGGCCGACCGCCGCGGAGTCGAGGCTGATCCGCAACCACTCCGGCGCCGACCCGGGCGACATCGCCAGGCCACCGTCGCCGCGCACCACGCGTTGCAGCGCCTCGATGACCAGCAGGTAGCCGGCTCCGCCGGCGTCGACGACCCCTGCCCGGCGCAGCACCTCGTGTTCGGTGCGGGTGCGGATCAATGCCTCGCCGGCACCGGCGACGGCGGCGTCGACGACGCCTGCGAGTTCGGCTCCCGCCGCGTCGGCCGCGACCGCAGCCGATGCCGCTGCGGAGGCGACACTGAGCACGGTGCCGCCCTCCGGACGGCTCACACCGTCGCGGGCAAGACGCGCTGCGCGCGACAGGATCGCCGCCACGTGGTGTCCGTCGAGGGTGTCGTCGTCGACCTCCCTGAGTACGTCGGCGATGCCGCGCGTCAGCTGGCTGAGGATCACCCCGGAATTGCCACGCGCAGACGTCAGTGTCGCCTCCGACATCGTCGCCGCCGCGTGCTGTATGTCGGAGGGCGCCTCGTCGCCCAACTGCGCCAAAGCCCCGTCGACGGTCATCAGCAGATTGGTGCCGGTGTCGCCGTCCGGCACAGGAAAGACGTTGAGATGATTGAGTGCATCGGCATACGCGGCGAGGTCGGCGCGGGCCGTGATGACCCACCGCCGCAGCGCCACGAGATCAAGGTGCGCGAGCGGCATACGTTCTCGGCTCGCTTTCCGGACGGGGCACAGGTGGTCACCGGGAGCGTAGCCGTTTTGGTGCCCGCGCCCGGCCTCGGCTACGCTTGGGCGGTTCCCGATGGCGCGCTGCGCGCGGGACGCCCGGAACCGGGCACCGATCGTTTGTCAATCAATCAAGGAGATTCACCGTGGCTGCCACCTGCGACGTCTGCGGCAAGGGACCAGGCTTCGGTCACAGCATCTCGCACTCGCACCGCCGTACCAAGCGTCGTTGGAACCCCAACATCCAGCGCGTCAAGGCGCTCGTGGGCGAGGCGGGCGTGACCCCGAAGCGACTGAACGTCTGCACCTCCTGCCTCAAGGCAGGCAAGGTCAAGCGCTGACGCGTTCCTGATTGCCGCAAAGGCCGGTCTCCCGTATCGGGGGTCCGGCCTTTTCGTATGCCGAGTGTCCGTTGCACGCTCAGGGACGCGGCGCACGCGCAGCGAACGCGGCAAGAAACGACATCTCGTGCCGGGCGGACCGACCAGAAGCGGCAAGAAACGACATCTCGTGCCGGGCGGACCGACCAGAAGCGGCCAAAACCGACCACACCTCGCGGCGCAACGCACCATCCAGATCGCGCGAGATGTCACCTTTCGCCGAAACCGCCCCCCCCTGCCCCCACGAGATGTCACTCCTGGTCGGAACCCACCTCCGAATCCGGCAAACAACGACACCTCGTGACGGGCGGACCGACCAGAAGCGGCCAAAACCGACACCTCGCGGGGAGCGCCCAGACCGGACACGACAACCAACGACATCTCGCAGGGAGCGGCCACACCGGACACGGCAACCGACCACACCTCGCGGCGCAACGCACCATCCAGATCGCGCGAGATGTCACCTTTCGCCGAAACCGCCCCCCTGGCCCCACGAGATGTCATTCCTGGTCGGAACCCACCTCCGAATCCGGCAAACAACGACACCTCGTGACGGGCGGACCGACCAGAAGCGGCCAAAACCGACATCTCGCGGGGAGCGGCCAGACCGGACGCGACAAACATCGACACCTCGCGGCGCATCGCGCCGCACGCGCGGATGAGCCGCCCTGGAATGACTCCCGGGCGGCTCATTCGCTGTCGAGCGATCGTCAGACCGGTGAAGCCTCCGACCCCTCCTCACACTTGCGCGGATCAGTGCGCGGGTCCGTGCTCCATCTCCTCGCGGACCCGAGCGACCTCGGCCTCATCGACGACGATCGGCCGCAGGGCGCACCACAGCGCCATGAGTACCGCAACGACGATCAGGGCAAGCCCCGTCCACAGGTTGAGGTTCACGTTGTCGCTCTTGTGCTTGTCGGCATCGGTGAAGTTGACGATGCCCATGATCGTCAGCACGACGCCGTAGATGCCGAGAAGTGCCGCGATGATGTTGCGGACGTCGAACAACCCGGCAGCACGCCGGTTCGAGCCTCCAGCGTCACTGGAAGCCGGTGCGGTAGAAGCCTTTTCAGGTGTCATGTCAGATTCCTTTCGCAGCTGTGGCGTCAGTGGAAGACCACGTTGAGGATGACGACCATGACCAGGGAGACACCGGCCAGCTTGACCGGCGACAGCCACCAGTGCGCGACCTCACCTTCGTCGTGGTCCGCCTTGGGCGTGACCGACTTGACCAGGCCGCGCAGTTCGGAGTCGGGCTTGGGCACGGTGACCAGGCTGACCGCGACGCTCACGACGATGTCGATCACGAACGCCGCACCGGCGCACACGAAGCTGGCCCCCTGACCACTCAGATTCAGCACACCGATAGACGCCCCACCGAGCGCGTCCTTGGACAGCACACCGACGACGACTGCTCCGAGCGTGCCGGACACGAGGCCGACCCAGCCGGCCGTCGCGGTCATCCGCTTCCAGAACATCCCGAGGATGAAGGTCGCGAACAGCGGCGCGTTGAAGAACCCGAACAACGTCTGCAGGTACGACATCACGTTGGAGTACTGGCTCGCGAAGTATGACGTCAGCACCGCGATGGCGGTCGCCGCAATGGTGGCGACACGACCGATGCTCAGGTAGTACTGGTCGCTGCGGTCCTTCTTCACATACGACTGCCAGATGTCATACGTGAAGACTGTGTTGAACGCCGAGATGTTCGCCGCCATACCGGCCATGAAGGCCGCCAGCATTCCGGCGATCGCGACACCGAGCAGACCGTTCGGCAACAGGTCGCGCATCAGGAACAACAGCGCGTTGTTGTAGTCCGGCTTGGAGTCACCGGCGAAGGCGCCGAGCCCGGCGGCCGCCATACCAGGGATGATGATGATGAACGGGATGAACATCTTGGGAAAGGTGCCGATGATCGGCGCGCGCCGAGCGGAGTTCATGTTCTTGCTCACCATCGCGCGCTGGACCTCCACGAAGTTCGTGGTCCAGTAACCGAACGACAGCACGAAGCCCAGGCCGAAGACGATGCCCAGGATCGACAGGAACGAGCTGCTGAAGCCGGTCAGGCCCTGACCGGGCCAGGACGTCATGGGGTCATGCGCGTAGAAGTGCTGCGCCTCGAGACCGTGCAGCTTGTGACTCAGGCCGCTCCATCCGCCGATCTTGTGCATGGCGATCAGCGTCAGCGGCAGCAGTGCGGCGACGATCACGAAGAACTGCAGCACCTCGTTGTAGATCGCTGCCGACAGGCCGCCGAGGGTGATGTACGACAGCACGATCACAGCGGCGATGATGGTCGACACCCAGATGTTCCAGCCGAACAGCGTGTTGACGATGGTGGCCAGCAGATAGAGGTTGATGCCGGCGATCAGCACCTGGGCGACCGCGAAGCTGATCGCGTTGACCAGATGTGCGGTCGCACCGAATCGCCGATACATGAACTCCGGCACGCTGCGCACACCGGAGCCGTAATAGAACGGCATCATCACCACGGCGAGGAAGAGCATCGCCGGGATCGCGCCGATCCAGTAGTAGTGGAAGGTCGCCATACCGATCTGGGCGCCGTTGGCCGACATACCCATGATCTCGGTGGCGCCGAGGTTGGCCGAGATGAACGCCAGACCGGTGATCCACGCCGGCAGCGACCGGCCGGACAGGAAGAAGTCGACGCTGCTGGAGACCTGCCGGCGGGCGATGAGGCCGATGCCGAGGACGAAGACGAAGTACAGCGCGATCAGGATGTAGTCAACGGGTCCGGCGTCGAGCCGCAACCCGGGTGAGGCCATATGCATGCCTGAACCTGAGCTTTCCAATGTAGTTCGCCGACCGAAATCGGCGTGACGGGGAACACAAGATTTTCCCAGACTACAACTCGAGAAAACACGAACGAACGACCGATTGTGATCGTTTCAGGCGGAAAAGTGATCCCATCCGCCACCTGAGTGCTGTTCGCCACCAACTGTCACTCCGGACCCGGCTTCGACGGAACCGATCACACGCCACCCGGCGGGCACGCTCTGCGATGGAAATGTGGCCAGCAGCGTGTGTTCCTCGCCGCCGGCGAGAACGCACTGGCGTGCCTGATCCCCGACGTATGGCGCAAGGTCGTCGACGTCGGATCGCAAGACCGCGTCGTCGATGGCGAGCAAGACGCCGCTGGCAGCCGCGATCCGGCCGGCGTCGCGCACGAGGCCGTCGGAGATGTCGAGCATCGCGGTCGCGCCGCTGCGCGCGGCGGCCGGACCCTGGGCATAGTCGGTGACCGGCCGGCGCTGGAAATCGACCAGGTGTGGGGCGTCCTGCTCACGACCCCTTTGCAACAGCAGCAACCCTGCTGCGGCACGGCCCAGACCACCGCTCACGGCGACCACGTCACCGACCCGGGCACCACTTCGGCGCACCGGCGACACGCCGGCCTCGAACTCGCCGAGAGCGGTGATCGACACCATTCGCACACCGACAGGTGCCGAGGACAGGTCGCCGCCGAGCACGGCCGTTCCTGCGTCCACCGCTGCCTGGCAGAGTCCGTCGTTGAACGCGCGAACCCAGGTGAGTGACGTCGCGGCATCCGCCACGAGTGTCACCAGCAGTCCGGTGCACCGGCCGCCCATCGCTGCGACATCGGCGACGTTCTGAGTGACCAGCTTGTGGCCGACGTCGTATCCGGTGGACCACTCGTCGCGCCAGTCGCGATTCAGCACCATGGTGTCCGTGGTGGCCAGCGTCGCCCCGGTGCGCACCTGCAGCAGTGCCGCGTCGTCACCCGGGCCGATCAGCACACGGTCGCTCGTCGGCAGGCCGGGGAAAATGCCCGCCAGGAGCCCATCCTCGTTGATGTCCCCGAGGGTGGCGGGTTCGTCTGCGGCGCTCATCGGTGCTCCTACCCTCGCGGCCGTCACGGTCAGCCCTGCACGGTAGCGTCTGCACCGGGTTCGGCGGCGACGACATGCGGCCACCATCACGGTGTCACATGTGGTTCGTCGAGCAGGTTCATTCACGCAGTTCTCCGCAAGGGAAGGCAGCGCATGGTCCAGGCGTACATCCTCATCCAGGCCGATCTCGGCAAGGCGACAGCCGTGGCTGCTGCGGTCCGCGACGTCAGCGGGGTCATCTCCTCCGACGACGTGACGGGCCCCTACGACGTCATCGCACAGGCCGAGGCGCCCACACTGGACGAACTCGGCACTCTGGTCATCGCCAAGATCCAGGACGTGCCCGGCATCATGCGCACGCTCACCTGCACGGTGGTCCACCCGTAGTGCGTCGCGGCAGGCGCGCCGCGGCAGCGGCCGTCATACCAGGTATGGCGCTGGCGCTCTCCGGGTGCGGTTCGGGCGCCGGCACCGTGAAGGTGTCGGTCGCCGCTTACTCCTCGAATCCGTTGTGCGCCAAGGCTTCTGCACATTGGCCGGTCACGGTGTCGAGCCAGACTGCACGGAAGGTGTCGGTCTCCTCGCCCACCGTGCGGGCGTGGGGCAACCCGGCCATCATCGCCCGCTGCGGCGTCGGAACTCCCGCACCGACCGCGGCCGGATGTCTGCAGACCAACGGCATCGACTGGGTCAGTTCACCCCTGGATGACGGCACACGTTTCGTGACCTTCGGGCGCTCCCCCGCCATCGAGGTGCTCATCCCCACGAAGTACGCCGCGTGGGGACTCGCCGCCTTCGCTGCGGCGGCGGGTCAGATCCCGCAGAACGCCGGACACTGCAGCTGACTCAGCTCGCGCAGTTTCCCGCGCGCCGACAGCCGCCGCCACCGGCGCGTGTGACGCAGTTTCGCGCGCCGACACCCCCGCGCACGCTCTGCACTGCCCCACGCGGCCGGGGCACGGCACAGTCCCGACAACAGGCGTTCGGGCGGCGCTCTTCACCCAACCGACACCCCCATCAATTACGTCCACGCGACCCCTCCGGCACCCGCAAAGTACCGGCATGCGAAATTTCTTTTCCATTTCTCTTACGTTCGACCCCTCCGCGGCTCTAGTCTGCGCTGATCGTCCCCACCGTCGAGAGGGTCGGACATGAGCGCACCAGCCGCTGAAAAATCATCCACAACACATCCAGTGGACGAGGTGCTGCCAGCACCTCGTCTGTTGGTGCTGGGCCTCCAGCACCTGTTCATCATGTATGCCGGGGCCGTCGCGGTCCCCCTCATCGTGGGACCGGCCGTCGGCCTCAAGGGTCCGGACATCGCGATCCTGGTCAGTGCCGATCTGCTCATCTCGGGCATCGCCACGATCATCCAGTCGGTCGGCATCGGAAAGATCTTCGGTGTCCGATTGCCGGTCGTCGCGGGTGCGACGTTCACCGTCGTCAACCCGATGATCATCATCGCCAACCAGTACGGCGGTGGCCGGAACGGTCTGCAGTATGTCTACGGGGCGATGCTCGTCTCGGGTGTCTTCGGACTCATCATCGCCAAACCGTTCTCCATGGTGCTGCGATTCTTCCCGCCACTGGTGACCGGAACGGTCATCACCATCATCGGACTGTCCCTCATCGGCGCCGACGTCTCGCTCATCGCGGGCGACACCGGCACCAAGGACTTCGGCCAGCCCTCGCACATCGGTCTGGCCGCACTCGTCGTGTTGTTCATCGTGCTGATCAGCCGGTTCTTCACCGGCTTCATCGGACAGACCTCGACACTCATCTCGATCATCCTGGGCTCACTCGTGGCTTGGCCGATGGGACTGCTGAAGTTCCCGGACGTCGCTTCGGCGAAGTGGTTCGGCATCGCCGAACCGTTCCACTTCGGACCGCCGAAATTCGCTGCAGCAGCGATCATCTCGATGTGCATCGTGATCATGGTGACCTACGTCGAGTCGACAGCTGACATGTTGGCCGTGGCCGAGATGACCGACCGGGAGCTGTCGCCCAGCGATCTCGCTCGCGGCCTGAGCACCGACGGCCTGTCGGCGCTGCTCGCCGGGTTCATGAATTCCTTCCCCGACACCGCGTACGCCGAGAACGTCGGTCTGATCGGTATGACGAAGGTGCGCTCGCGCTGGGTGGTCACCGTCTGCGGCGTCGCCCTCCTGCTGCTGGGACTGGTGCCCAAGGTCGGCGCGGTGGTGTCCGACCTGCCCGGGCCGGTGATCGGCGGCGCTGCGACGGTGATGTTCGCGATGGTGACGTCGATCGGCATACGCACCCTGCACAAGGTCGACTTCGAGAACAACCACAACCTGCTCATCGTGGCGATCTCGCTGTCGTTCGGGCTGATCCCGACTGTGGCTCCGACGTTCTACCAGCAGTTCCCGAAGGACTTCCAGATCATCTTCGGGTCAGCGATCACCTCGACCGTGCTGGTGGTCTTCGTGCTGAACATCTTGTTCAACGTGGTCGGCTCCTCGAAGCGTCCGCACAGCGGCGTGATCGGCGAGGCCTACGAAGCGGGCGCGGTGGTCGGAGAACCGGAGCCGCCGAAGGCCTGACAGCACGACGACGATCTCGGCGCGTCGGCCTGCGACGACTGCGACAGCAGCTACCGCAGGCCGACGCGCCGGTTCAGTGCCAATTCGATGAGCTCGGTGATGAGCTCGCTGTAGTCGAGCCCGGTCTCCGCCCACACCCGCGGGAACATCGACGAGGGCGTGAAGCCGGGCATCGTGTTGATCTCGTTCAGCACCAGTTGGCCGCCGGGCTCGTAGAACCAGTCGACCCGTGCCAAGCCCTCACAACCGGCAGCCTCAAAAGCCTTTACCGACAGCTCCCGGATTTCGTCGGCATCCTCTTCGGGCAGCTGCGCCGGGCAGGTCAGCCGTGCGTCGTCGTCGAGATATTTGGCCTCGAAGTCATAGAACGTATGCCGATCACCGGTCACCGTGATCTCACCGATCGCGCTGGCGCGGGGTGCCTCGGCATCATGGCCCTCGAGCACACCGCACTCGACCTCTCGCCCCGCGATCGCGGCTTCCACCAGCACCTTCGGATCGCTGAGCCGTGCCCGCTCGATGGCCGCCTCCAGCTCGGCCGGGTCATCGACCTTGACGACACCGACGCTCGACCCGGCCCGGGCCGGCTTGACGAAGACCGGCAGACCAAGTGGCACCGCCGCATCCAGGCAGGTCGCCTTGTCCCGGCGCCATTCTTTGTCGGTGATCACGACATAACGCCCTATGGGCAGACCTGCTGAGGCGAAGACCAGTTTCATCAGAGCTTTGTCCATCATCACTGCGGACGCCGCGACCCCTGATCCGACATACCGCACGTCGCCGAGTTCGAGCAGCCCCTGCAGGGTGCCGTCCTCACCGAACGGCCCGTGCAACAGTGGCAGCACCACGTCGACCTCGGTCAGCACACGCGGGGCTTCGCCAGGTGGGGAGATGATGACTTCTCGCGTCGAGGGGTCGGCGGAGATCAGCGCTGCCGTCTCACCCTCGACGCTGGGCGTGTGACCCGATGTGAGTCGCAACGGCGCCGGATCGTCGGCCATCAGCACCCAGCGACCCTCTCGGGAGATGCCGATCGGCACCACATCGAAACGGTCACGGTCGATGGCCGCGAGCACACTCGCCGCGGTCGAGCACGACACCGCGTGTTCGCTGGAACGTCCACCGAAAACAATTGCGACAACGGGCTTTCGGCCGGTCTCACCGGACTCTTCGGACGGGCTCGGAGTGCTCACCGAAGTGAGCCTAATGCCCAGTTGCCGGGCAGCCCGGGTCCCGGCGTTCCCGGCGTGCCATGGTGGCGGCATGTCGGACCAGCACCGCTCCTCCCCCGCCACCCGCCTCGTCGGCATGGGTCGACCCGATCGCAGCCCGGGTGCTGCCGTCGGCCCTGGCATCGAGCTGAGTTCGACGTATGTCGCAGGCGGCACCCCGGCATACGGCCGGTTTTCCAATCGCACGTGGGAGGTGCTGGAGGACACCCTGGGAGATCTAGAGGGCGGCCGCGCGCTGAGCTTCGCCAGCGGTATGGCTGCAGTCAGCGCCTGCCTCGCGCTGACTCCTCCGGGCGGCACGGTGGTGCTGCCGCACCACAGTTACAACGGCACCGGCGCCCTCGTCGATCTGCTGGAGCGACGTGGCGCGCTGCGCGCCGTGCGCGTCGACCCCGCCGACACAGCAGCGGTGCTGGCCGCGCTGCCGTCGGCGGACGTGCTGTGGATCGAGTCCCCCACCAATCCGATGCTCGAAATCGCGGATCTGCCAACGCTTTTCGCAGCAGCGGGCAAGGCCGGGGTGCGCACCGTCGTCGACAACACCTTCAACACCCCGCTGCTGTTGCAGCCGCTGCAGTTGGGTGCCGACGTCGTGCTGCACTCGGTCACCAAATATCTCGCCGGCCACTCCGACGTGGTGCTCGGCGCGACGATCACCGCAGACGAACAGCTGTATGCCACGCTACTGACCCACCGCACCCTGCACGGGGCGATTCCCGGCCCACACGAGGCGTGGCTGGCGTTGCGCGGCATGCGCACCCTGCACCTGCGGTTGGAGCGGGCCTGCGAGAACGCCGTCGAACTGGCGCGACGTCTCAAGGAGCATCCGGCTGTCGCTCGCGTGCGTTATCCGGGTCGCGGCGCCATCGTGTGCCTGGAGACCGTCGGCGGTCAGGCCGCTGCCGAAGCTCTTGAGCAGCGGGTACAGGTCTGGCTGCCGGCGACGAGCCTCGGGGGCGTGGAGTCGACGCTGGAGCGACGGCGCCGGCACGCCGCCGAGCCGGAGTCGGTGCCGGTCGAACTCGTGCGTCTGTCGGTCGGCATCGAGGCCGTCGAGGACCTGTGGGCAGATATCGACCAGGCATTGCGCGGCTGACCGCGACGCGCACTCCCCGAGTGACGGTGACCACCGCGCGGCGGGGAATGCCCCACGCCGCGCGTCGAAAACGGCCCGGTGCCTGATGACGTCGCCCGCTCAGGCTCCCTCGTGCTTGCGGGCACGTGACATCAGCGCCTCGAGCACGTCCCGGGGGGAGCGTCCGTCGTGCACGACGGCAGCGACGTTCTCCACGATCGGCACATCCACCTCGACGCTGCGCGCCAGTTGCAGGATCGACTCGCAGGATTTGACGCCTTCAGCGGTTTGATCGGTCACCGCGATGACCTCCTCCAGCGCCATACCTGTGCCGAGGCGGTACCCGAAGGTGCGATTGCGCGACAGCGGGGAGGCACAAGTCGCCACCAGGTCACCCACGCCTGCCAGGCCGATGAAGGTCTGGGGGTCAGCACCCAAAGCCGTTCCCAGCCGAGCTGTTTCGGCGAGACCGCGCGTCAGCAGACTGGCCATCGTGTTGTCGCCCATGCCCATGCCGGCTGCGATGCCGACGGCAAGCGCAATGACGTTCTTGGTCGCTCCGGCGATCTCGGTGCCGATCACATCCGTGCCCAGGTACGGACGGAAGTAGCCGGTGGCGCAGGCCTCCGCAACCCGCGAGCGCATCCGTGCGCTGCTCGAGGCGACGACTGCGGCCGCGGGCTGCCGCGCGGCGATCTCGTGCGCGAGATTCGGACCCGAGACCACCACCACACGGTCGTGGCCGATCCCGGCGACCTCCTCGATCACCTCACTCATCCGCTTGCCGGTCCGCAACTCGATGCCTTTCATCAGCGACACGACAGCGGCATCCGACGGGATCAGGTCGCGCCATACGGTCAGGTTGTCGCGCAGGCTCTGCGACGGCACCGCCAGCACCGCGATCGAGGCGCCGTCGAGCGCCTCCGCCACCGAGGTCGTGGCCGACACCGTGTCCGGTAGACGCAGTTGCGGCAGGTAACCCGCATTCGTGTGCCGGTCGTTGATCTCGGCGGCGATGCTGTCTCGACGGGCGGCGATGCGCACGGTGCAGCCCGCGTCGGCGAGAACCGCCGCGTATGCCGTGCCCCAGTTGCCGCTGCCGATGACAGCCGCGACCGTCACGCGGTCTTCCCGCCGCGAGTCGGATCGGCGGCATGACCGCGCGGGTCGAAGCGTTCGGCGGGCGCAGGTATGCCGCGCACGTCCTCCAGCAGTCCGGTGATCTGATCCATCAACCGGGTCGTTGCCGTGCGCAAGGTCGTCGCCGTGATCGGCTGGTCGCGCAGGTCGTCAAGGTCGACCGGCGGGCCGGCCGACACCTGAACAAGTTTGGCCGGCAACAGTTTCGGCAGTTTGTCGCGATAGGGCCACATGATGTCGCGAGTGCCCCACATCGCGATCGGCAACAACGGCACACCGGTCTCGAGCGCCAGCCGCGCAGCGCCGGTCTTGCCGGTCATCGGCCAGAAGTCCGGCTCGCGGGTGATGGTGCCCTCGGGGTAGATGCACACGCAGGCACCTCGTTGCAGCGCCTCCTTGGCCGCCGACAGGGCGCTGGTCGCCCGCGAAGTGCCTCGGTAGACGGGGATCTGGCCGCAGCCGTACATGATCTGTTTGACTCCCGGCGGTTTGAACAGCGAGTCCTTGGCCAGGTAGTGCGGCGCCCGGCCTGCCTCGACAAGGAAGTGCGCGAGCGGGAAATGGTCCATGTTGGAGGTGTGATTGCAGGCCGCCACGAAACCGCCGGTCTTCGGCACGTTCTCCAGGCCGCTCCACTCCCGCACGGTGATCCGCTGCAGCACGGGGTAGAGCGCAGTGATGACGCGTGAGTATGTTGGCTCGATTGTTTCGGTCATTGCTGGGCGGGGCACTGCCACTCCTTCGATCTGACGGTCGCTGGATCATCTAAGCCCACGGCGACGGGCGGGTCACGTTTTCCGAACCGGCGGCACCCACAACCGGCAGATCTGACACCATCATCACGTGCCACTTCCAGCCACCTCGACCTGGCATCTCGTCGTTCCGGTCAAAGACAGTCAGCAGGCCAAGTCCCGTCTGCAGCCGCCCCCCGGCGTGCGGCGCGCCGATCTGGCGCTGGCGTTCGCGCTCGACACCCTCGAGGTCGTCCTACGTGTCGTGCCCGCCGATCAGGTCGTCGTGGTGACCAGTGACCCGCAGGTCCGTTCAGAGCTCGTCGACGAGGGCGTTCGGCTGATCGCCGATCCGGGTCGCGGGCTCAACGCGGCGATCACCGCGGGCATCGACCAGGTGGTTCGCCACACTCCCGGCCTCCCCGGTGGTGTGCTGCTCGGCGACCTGCCGGCTCTCGACGAAGACGCGTTGTATGACGGCCTGCGCGCTTGCGCCGCAACGGAATCCGCGATCGTGCCCGATCACGACGGCACCGGCACCGTGCTGCTGGCACACCACGATGCCGCCCGGTTGCGCCCCAGCTTCGGCACCGGCTCGGCTGCGCGGCACGCTCGTGGCGCCACCGTGCTCGAGATCGATCTGCCCAGGCTACGCACCGATGTCGACGACGATGCCTCGCTGCGGGCCGCCGTCGATCTCGGCGTCGGCCCGCGCACCCAACGGGTGCTGTCCGCCTGCTCGGCGACGGTCTGACCTGCACCGTCGCTCGACACCGGATTAGGCTCGAGTCCGTGCAAGCGACAGTCCACACCTTCGACTTCGACGGCGGCGACGGTTCCGTCCTCACCGACAACGGCCGCGAACTGCGGTTCAGCCATGCGGTCTTCGCAGCCTCTCAGCTGCGGCATCTGCGGGTGGGTCAGCGGGTCAGTATCGAAGTCGACGGCTCCGGTGTGAGCCGTCTTTGGATCACCGGAATCGGCCCGGCACAACGGATTCGGTGACTCACTGCACCACACGTGCATGCACGAGGACGGCCCGTCCACCGCAATGGTGGACGGGCCGTCTCCGTATCCGAGAAAGGCAGCCTCAGCGCTTGGCGGTGCGCTTGGCCGGTGCCTTCTTGGCGGCCGTGGTCTTCTTGGCGGTCGTGGTCTTGGCCGCCGTGGTCTTCTTCGCCGCTGCCGCGGTGGTCTTCTTGGCGGCGGCCTTGACCGGTGCCGCCTTCTTCGCCGGAGTCGCCTTCTTGGCGGCTGCGGTGGTGGTCTTCTTGGCAGCGGTCTTAGCCGGAGTGGCCTTCTTGGCGGTGGTCTTCTTGGCGGTGGTCTTCTTCGCTGCCGGAGCAGCGGCGCTCGAGGCACGGCCACCAGCATTGCCGGTCTTGGGCAGCGACCGCGGGTCGGCGACGACACCCTTGAACGCAGTACCGGGCTTGAACTTCGGCACAGCGGTCTTCTTGATGCGAACGGTCGTGCCGGTGCGCGGGTTGCGCCCGGTGCGTGCCGCACGGGTGATCTTCTCGAACGTGCCGAATCCGGTAATGCCGACCTTGTTGCCCTTGGCAACTTCGCGGATGATGGCATCCACCACAGCCTCGAGAGCGTCGCTTGCAGCCTTCTTGCTGCCGAGCCTGGTCTCAAGGCTCTCGATGAGCTCTGCCTTGTTCATGGGTGTTGTCCCCTTCAAAAGGTGCGCGGCCGGCATCGCGCCGGGCTGCGGTTTGCGAAATCGACCGAGTTGTCAACTCAATCGAGACAGACGCTATGCCTGATGGGCCACTTCGGCAACCTGCCACGCAGATCAATTCGCCGCAACGACAACGCGTTTGGGCGATTTCACCGGGTTACGACAACAGCCCGCAGTCGGGACTTCCTTCTCGGAATCAACGTTGGCACTCTATGAAATTTCACCAATTGCATTGATTATCAGGCACATTCGCGCCAGTAGCGGGAGGACAAGTGCTCGTCATACAGCTCGTCAGACGGTCTGCACCGTGGGTTTCCATGCGGGACGGGAGGATTCGAAAGTCGTGATCTCGTCAGCGTGTCGCAGAGTCAGACTCACGTCGTCCAGACCCTCGAGCAGGCGCCAGCGCGTGTAGTCGTCGACCTCGAAGGCGAAGACGTGCTCACGCGCGGTGACGGTCCGCTCGCCCAGGTCGACCGTGATCTGCAGGCCGGGCTCGTTGTCGAGCAACTTCCACAGGAGCTCGATGTCCTCCTGACGCAGTTGCGCGGTCAGCAGGCCGGCCTTGCCGGAGTTGCCCCGGAAGATGTCCGCGAACCGCGACGACAACACGACCCGGAAGCCGTAGTCCAGCAGCGCCCAAACCGCGTGCTCGCGAGACGAGCCCGTGCCGAAGTCGGGACCTGCGACCAGCACCGACCCCGCGGCATACGTCGGGTTGTTGAGGACGAACGTCTCGTCATTGCGCCAGGCGGAGAACAAGCCGTCCTCGAATCCGGTGCGGGTCACCCGCTTGAGGTAAACGGCGGGAATGATCTGGTCGGTGTCGACATTGCTGCGACGCAGCGGCACTCCGACACCGGTGTGGGTGGTGAATTTCTCCATCGGTGAATCTCCTTGTCGGCGTGCTTGTTTCAGCGGGTGGTCGAGGTCAGGTCGGACGGGCTGGACAACGTCCCGCGGATGGCGGTCGCCGCGGCGACCAGTGGGCTCACCAAGTGGGTACGACCGCCCTTGCCCTGTCGCCCTTCGAAGTTGCGGTTGGAGGTGGAGGCGCTGCGCTCCCCCGGGGCCAGTTGGTCGGGATTCATCCCGAGGCACATCGAACAACCCGCCAGACGCCACTCGGCGCCGGCTTCGGAGAAGACCTTGTCCAAGCCCTCCGCCTCGGCCTGCAGACGCACCTTCGCCGATCCCGGCACCACGAGCATGCGCACGCCGCCGGCGACCTTGTGACCCTTGACGATCTCGGCCGCGGCACGCAGATCCTCGATCCGCCCGTTGGTGCAAGACCCGAGGAAGACCGTGTCGACACCGATGTCGCGCAGCGGAGTGCCGGGAGTCAACCCCATGTAGTCGATGGCGCGTTGTGCCGAAGCGCGCTCACCCTCGTCGCCGAAGGACTCCGGGTCGGGCACGAGAGACGACAGGGGCAGCCCCTGACCCGGGTTGGTGCCCCATGTGACGTAGGGCGACAGTTGCGATGCGTCGAGGTGGACCTCTGCGTCGAAGGTGGCATCGTCGTCGGACTTCAACTCCGACCACGCGGCGACGGCGTCGTCCCAGTCGGACCCGGCAGGAGCATGCTCGCGACCCTGCAGGTAGTCGAAGGTCGTCAGGTCAGGCGCGATCATGCCGGCGCGGGCGCCGGCCTCGATCGACATGTTGCACACCGTCATTCGCGCTTCCATCGACAGCGCACGGATCGCCTCGCCGCGGTATTCGAGCACGTAACCCTGACCACCGCCGGTGCCGATCTCGGCGATGACGGCCAGGATGATGTCCTTTGCCGTGACACCCTCGGGCAGGGCGCCGTCGACGTTGATCGCCATCGTCTTGAACGGTTTCAGCGGCAGCGTCTGGGTCGCGAGCACGTGCTCGACCTCACTGGTGCCGATGCCGAAGGCCAGCGCGCCGAACGCGCCGTGCGTGGAGGTGTGGCTGTCACCGCAGACGATCGTCATACCGGGCTGAGTCAGCCCCAATTGTGGGCCGATGATGTGGACGATGCCCTGTTCGGCGTCGCCCATCGGGAAGAGCCGCACGCCGAACTCGGCGCAGTTCTTGCGCAGCGTCTCGACCTGGGTACGGCTCACGACGTCGGTGATCGGACCCGCCGTGGTCGGAACGTTGTGGTCCTCGGTCGCCAGGGTGAGATCGACCCGGCGGACGGGACGCCCGGCAAGGCGGAGTCCGTCGAACGCCTGGGGGCTGGTGACCTCGTGCAGCAGGTGCAGGTCGATGTAGAGCAGGTCGGGTTCGCCGTCCGCCCGCCGCACGACGTGCTGCTCCCACACCTTCTCCGCCAGCGTGCGACCCACGATCTGCCTCCTTGTTCCTGACTCTTCGTCATCACCTGCACGGCTGTTCACCGCGGCAGTCGGACGTCTCGCGTGGTCCGATCAGGGACCGGTTCTGCGAAACATGCCCCACTTTAGACTTGCGTCTCGCGCAGTGAGACTGCAATATCAGTACATGGACAACTCTAGCGGGGTCGGCGTTCTCGACAAGGCCGCGGTCGTGCTCTCGGCACTGGAAGCCGGACCCTCCACTCTCGCGCAACTGGTGGCGCACACCGGACTGGCGCGTCCGACCGCCCACCGCCTTGCGGTCGCGCTCGAACACCACCGCCTCGTGGCACGTGACCTGCAGGGCCGATTCGTCCTCGGCCCACGCCTGGCCGAGCTTGCATCCGCGGCCGGCGAGGACCGTCTGCTCGCGGCAGCAGGTCCGGTGCTGGGCCGGCTGCGGGACCACTGCGGTGAGAGCGCCCAGTTGTTCCGCCGGCAGGGCGACCAGCGCATCTGCGTCGCCGCGGCGGACCGGCCGATGGGTCTGCGCGACTCGATTCCGATCGGGGCGACGTTGTCCATGCAGGCGGGTTCGGCCGCGCAGATCCTGATGGCATGGGAAGAGCCGGACCGGCTGCACCGCGGCCTGCACGGTGCCAAGTTCACCGCGACCATGTTGTCCGCGGTCCGCCGCCGCGGGTGGGCGCAGAGTGTCGGCGAGCGCGAACCGGGTGTGGCATCGGTGTCCGCGCCGGTGCGCAGCCCGTCCGGCCGGGTGATCGCTGCCGTCTCGATCTCCGGCCCGATCGAACGCATCTCGCGGCAGCCGGGGCGCCTGCATGCGGGCACCGTGGTCGCGGGCGCGAACAAACTCACCGAGGTGCTGGCCCGGGCACACGCCGCGAGCCAGCAGCAGCGGCAGCAGTCGGATCAGCCGACGGACCGCCCAGCCTGACGTATGCCGGCCGGCCGGTGCCGCAACCGGCCGGCCAGGCGTTGCACGCCTCGATGTCAGCGGATTCGTCGGGCTCGCACGACCCGGTCGAGGATTCCCAGCGTGGCCCGCAGAGCGCTCTGCGGGACCACTGGGAAGATTGCCACCATGTCCGAGCGAGCGTTGGACCAGTCGCAGAACGACGTGACGAGCGTGCCGCCGTCGGTGTCGGACAGGGTGTAGCCGTAGCGGTGTCCGATGCCAGGCCGCACGGTGCCCAGGATGGACCACGAGATCTCGGCATCCGGCTCGAAGGTCTCGATGGTGACGGTCACGTCATACCGACCCATCGGCAGGTCACCGAGTGCCTCGCGATCCATGTGCACCACGAAGCTGTCGCCGACGGCCGACACCGGCCCACCGGTGAAGTCCTGCAACATTCCCGAGCTGTCGATCTCGACATGACCGGCCGGGTCGCACAGGACCGCGAAGATCTCCGCGGCACCTGCGTCGAGGATGCGAGTCGCTTCCTGACGGGTGGCAGTGTCCATGCATCGGAGAATAGCCAGCACGAGCGTTCGGATATGTCGTTACGCGACAAGGAAATTCGTTCGGTCTGAGTTCTTGCTGGCCTGCGCCGGTCCAGCCTGCGAGACTGACACGGTGCGTATGTCGGAACTGTCGCGGGTTACGGACCTGCCCGTCGCGACACTGAAGTTCTATCTGCGCGAAGGGCTCCTGCACTCCGGCGACGTGACCAGTCGCACGCAGGCGACGTACGACGAGAGCCACGCCGAGCGCGTGCGGCTGATCCGAGCACTGATCGAATCCGCCCATCTGAGCCTGGCCCGCGTGCGCCAGGTGCTGGAGACGCTGGACGAACCTCCGTCGCAGCGTTACGACTTGCTCGCCGCGGCACAGTCGGCGATCACCCCCGCCTGCCCGGCAGCACCGGACCCGGCTTGGACTGCTGTCGCCCGTCAGTTCGTTGCTGACCGAGGGTGGCCGATGACCGATGACGATCCGCTGGTCGAGCTGCTCGGGGAGCAAATACGCGTGTTGGTCGCCTCCGGCATCGAATCACAGGGGCAGGCCACCCTCGAGGAGTATGCCGACGCCGCCGAGCACCTCGCCGTCACCGATCTGGCCACGGTGCCGGCCGACGCCGCCCAAGCCGTCCGGCAGGTCGTCATCGGGACCCTGCTGACCGACCCGCTCATCCTCACCTTCCGGCGGCTGGCGCAACGTCACATCACCTCGGGCGGCACTCCGCGCAGGCCGTGACCCGCTGCCGGCAGCCGCGAGAGCCGGTTGCGCACGGCAGTAGGCTCAACGCACACTGAGATTGATTTTGATCTGTATGATTATCAAACAATCACAACCAATCAAACATCGAGCAGTCAGGTCGCCGTATGCCCTTCAATCCCCACAGCCACCTCCGCTCCGAGGTGCTCAGCGAACCGGACACCTGGCAGGCGGTGCTCGGGCGACTGCAGGAGCTGGCACCGATGCTGCCCGCACGCGGCGCTCGCGTCGCCGTCGTCGGCTGCGGGACGTCGTACTTCATGGCTCAGGCGTATGCGGTGCTGCGCGAGCAGCGCGGATACGGCGAGACGGATGCCTTCGCCGCCAGCGAGTTTCCCGCCGGGCGCGACTACGACCACCTCCTGGCCATCAGCCGGTCCGGCACGACGACCGAGGTCATCGATCTGCTCACCGCCGCACGCCGGCGCGACGTGCGCACGACCGCGATCGTCGCAACCGGTGGCACACCGGTCACCGAACTCGCTCACGAGGTGGTGTTGCTGCCGGAGGCAGACGAGAAGTCTGTCGTGCAGACGCGCTTCGCCACCTCGGCGCTCGCGCTGCTGAGGGCGTCCCTCGGCGAGGACCTTTCGCAGGCCGTCGCCGAAGCGAGAGCCGTTCTCGCCGAGGACGAAACCCAGGCGCTGAACGGACTCGCCGATGCCGAACAGGTGACCTTCGTGGGCACCGGCTGGACTGTCGGGATCGCCACGGAAGCCGCCCTGAAGCTGCGGGAGTCCGCGCAGTTCTGGAGCGAGTCCTACCCGGCCATGGAATACCGCCATGGCCCTGTCGCCATCGCGAGCTCCGGTCGCGCGGTGTGGGCGTTCGGCGTCGTGCCCGACGGTCTGGCGGCCCAGGTCGAAGCGACAGGCGCCCACTTCGAGCATCGCGACATCGACCCACTCGCCGATCTGGTCCGTGTCCACCGGCTGTGCCTGTTCAAGGCTCGCGCCCTCGACCTCGACCCCGACAATCCCCGGCACCTGACCCGGTCGGTGATCCTGACCGTGCAGCCCGCCTGACGATGCCGGGCACCGCGGTCGTCGCCGCGATCGACATCGGCGGCACTCGCATCAAGGCGAGCTTGATCGATGCCGATTACCGGGTGCTGGCCGAGTTGACGACGCCCACTCCCGCAGACATCGCGAGCGATGTCGCGGGCGCTGTGCGCCATGCGATCGCCGCCCTGTCGCAGCAGGCTCCGGACAGCGACGTGGCCGCGATCGGCATCGTGGTCCCAGGCATCGTCGAGGAGCACACCGGCCGGGGCGTCGTCGCGGTCAACCTCGGCTGGCGCGATCTGCCGATCCGCGAGTTGGTGCACCGCGACCTCGGGCTACGCACAGTGGTCGGCCACGACGTGCGGGCCGGCCTGCTCGCCGAACACCGGCTCGGCGCCGCCACGGGTCAGCAAAACGTGCTCTTCGCACCCGTCGGCACAGGCATCGCCGGCGCCGCGATGGTCGACGGCCACGTCCTGACCGCCGGTGGGTGGGCCGGAGAATTCGGCCATCTGGTCATCGACCCGGCCGGACCGCGCTGCGCCTGCGGACAGACAGGCTGCCTGGAGACGCTTGCATCGGCATCCGCTGTCGTGCGCAACTACCGGGCGGCAACCGGTCGCGCTACGACCGCGGCCTCCATCGCGCAAGCCGTCGCCGACGGCACCGACGAGACTGCAACGGCTGTATGGGCAACTGCCACAACGGCTTTGGCGAAGGGCCTCACCGCGGCCGTCACCCTGCTCGGCTCCGAGCTGGTCATCGTCGGCGGTGGCCTCGCGCAGTCCGGTGACGTGCTGCTGACACCGGTGCGCAGCAAGGTCGAGGAGCTGGTGACCTTCCAGCGGCGCCCGCAGATCGTCACCGCCCGACTCGGCGACCGGGCCGGGTCGTATGGCGCAGCGTGCCTCGCCTGGGATGCCGGATGATCCTCACCGTCACCGCGAACGCCGCGCTCGACATCACCTACGGCATACCGGAGCTGCGGGTGCACGCCAGCCACCGGGTGCGACAGGTGTGGCAACGCGCGGGCGGCAAGGGCATCAATCTGGCATCGGCCGCGGCGGCGATGGGATGCGAGGTGGTCGTCGCCGGCTGCGCGGGTGGTCAGACCGGCACACAGATCGAGCACGACCTCGACCGACGCGGGTTGCCCCGTCACCTGTCGCCACTGCGAGGCGAGTCACGGCGCACCGTCACGATCGTGGATGAATCCGGCGACGCCACCGTCTTCAATGAGCCCGGTGCGCTCCAGGACACGGGCGTCGTCGACGCCCTGGTGACTGACGTGACGCACCTGCTGGACTCCCGTCCACCACGGGTGCTCGCGCTCTGCGGCAGCCTGCCCACCGGCATGGATGGGCACTGCTACCGGCGAATCGTTGAGATCGCCGAATCACGAGGAATCCCAGTGGTGCTGGATGCCACCGGCGCCCCCCTGACAGATGCCCTGCCGGCCCGTCCCGATGTGGTCAAACCCAATCGCAGCGAACTGGCAACCACCACCGGTCAGCAGACCATGAGCGACGGGGTGGCCTCCCTGCGCGATGCCGGAGCGCGGACCGTCGTGGTCTCCGACGGCGCAGCCGGCATCCACCTGTTCCCCGAAGACGGCGGTCACCTGCACGCCTTCCTCGACCACACGCTGAGCGGCAACCCGACCGGTGCCGGTGACGCGGCGGCAGCGGCCGTGTGCGCCGGCATCGACGGCGGGTGGTCGAGTGCCGACCTGCTCCGCGCCGCGATCGCCTGGTCGGCCGCGGCCGTGCTGCAACCCACTGCCGGTGAGGTCGATCCAGCGGACGTCGAACGACTGCTTGCCTCCGTCCACCTCAAGGAGTTCTCATGACCCTCAGCCCGCTTCGCCCGGTCCTGATGGCGGCACGCGATGCCGGTGTCGGCGTGGGAGCGTTCAACGTCATACAACTTGAGCACGCCGAAGCGCTGGTGCGAGCGGCTGAACGCACCGGGTTGCCCGTGGTCCTGCAGATCAGTGAGAACGCCGCGAAGTACCACGGCGCACTTGCTCCCATCGCGCTCGCGACTCACGCCGTCGCGGCGGCATCGGACGCGATCTGCGTGCTGCATCTCGATCACGCGGAGTCGCCGCCATTGGTCCATGAAGCCCTCGAACTCGGTTTCACCTCAGTCATGTTCGACGCTTCGAAGCTTCCCGACGACCGCAATCGCGCGGTCACCGCCGAGGTCGCCCGGCGCTGCCACGACGCGGGAGTCAGCATCGAGGCCGAACTCGGTGAGGTGGGCGGCAAGGACGGCGTGCATGCGCCCGGCGCACGGACCGACCCGGCACAAGCGGCGCGGTTCGTCGCTGACACCGGCGTCGACGCCCTGGCCGTGGCCGTGGGCTCCTCACACGCGATGACCACTCGCGACGCGACGCTCGATCTGGAGCTCATCACCCGGTTGCGCGCGGCCGTCGACGTGCCGCTCGTGCTGCATGGGTCGTCGGGGGTGCCCGACGCCGGACTGGTCGATGCCGTCCGCTCCGGGATGACGAAAGTCAACATCGCGACCCACCTCAACACGGTGTTCACCGGCGCGGTGCGCGAGTATCTCGACCGTGAACCCGGCGTGGTCGACACGCGTAAGTACCTCGGTGCGGCACGCGACGCGGTGGAGGACGAGACTGCACGACTGCTGCAGATGCTGCACGACAGCTGAGGCTGCGGCATACCGGCCCGTCCGGCGTCGATCTGGTGCGTTCAGTCGGCCGATGAAGCGATCACCGAGGCGACGTCGACTCCGGCCTCGGACAGGGCCACCACGGCCGGGTGCTCGGCTGCCGCATCAGTGACCAGAGTCTGCACGCGCTCGGCCGTGCAAATCCGGGAAAACGTCGCCCGGCCGATCTTCTCCGCGGTCGCGACGACGACGACTCGCTCGGCCCGCGCGACCATCCGGGCATTGATGCTGGCTTCCTCCGGATGGCGGCAGGTGGCACCGGTGGCGGCATCGAAGCCGTCGACCCCGAGGATCAGCAGGTCGAACCACATCTGATCGACGGCGTTCTCGGTGATCGGACCGGTCTGCTCGTAGGACTCCGGCCGAGCGACGCCGCCGAGGCCGACGGTACGCACCACCGGGCGCAGCACGAGCTCGACGGCGATGTTGAGTGCGTTGGTGACAGCGGTCAGCGCGGGTTGTTGCCGGTGATCGGCCAGGTCGGGTCGGGCAGCCACCGCCCGTGCCACCGCTGTTGTCGTCGTGCCGCCGTTGAAGCCGACGACCATGCCGGGTTCGACCAGGACCGAGGCACGTTCGGCGATCTGTTGCTTGGCAGCGTCCTTGCCGGCAGAGCGGTATCGCGCGGGCAACTCGTAGGCCACCGCGGTCGCCACGACACCGCCGTGCACGCGCGTGGCCAGTTGCTGAGCGGCCAGTTCGTTGAAATCACGGCGGACGGTTGCCGGTGAGACGTCGAGCTGTTCACAGACCTCCACCACGGATAGTCGACCGCGCTCGGCGAGCAACTGCATCAGCATCGCCCACCGCGGCGAACGATCGGCAGTGTCGGTCACGGGTCCTCATTTCAGCCGGGGCGCCGGAGTCAGGGCCGGGGCGGTTCGCGATCATCACGGTCGTCGAAGCCGATTGTATGGCGCTCGAATCGCGCACGTCCGATCGACGGACTGCCATCGTCCCGCCAATTCACCGCCACACGAAGGGCCGCCACCGCGACACGAGTCCGGCCATGTCGCGCGCAACGCCACCAGAGCACGAGTGACCGCGCCCCGGGCGCGAAAGAACGGCCTCCCACCTGCAATGTTGCAGGTGGGAGGCCGTTCCGAACGTAGCCCCGACGGGATTCGAACCCGCGCTACCGCCTTGAGAGGGCGGCGTGCTAGGCCGCTACACAACGGGGCCGCGGCTGGCAGAACATTACCGGTCACCCGGATGATCCGCCGAATCGGCGATCACTCGCCGATGGCTGGGGTACCAGGACTCGAACCTAGACTAACTGAACCAGAATCAGTCGTGCTGCCAATTACACCATACCCCATGGGGGTATCACCGGATCTGCAACCACAAGGCCGAGACGTTCGGTGAACCGAGGAGAAACCTTACCGGCAGCACGCGTTCCGCCCAAATCGTGGGGCTGCCGACGCCAACCTCGGCACTCGGCGGCCTCGCCCGAGTCGCGCGCAGGGTCAGGCAGGCTGCGAGCGACCAATGCCGACATCTCGTGCGCGTCCGGCATCCAGGCGACGACCAATGCCGACATCCCGTGTGCGTGCGGCCAACAGAAGCACGGAGCCTGACGCCACAACAGCACGCCGATGCCACGAGATGTCGATCCTTATCGCAAACTCCTGCCACGAGATGTCCCTTTTCGTCGGAACCACCCCAGCGGAAGCGACCAATGCCGACATCTCGTGCGTGTCCGGCGTCCAGGCGACGACAAATGCCGACATCTCGTGTGCGTCCGGCATCCAGGCGACGACAAATGCCGACATCTCGTGCGCGTCCGGCATCCAGGCGCCGACAAACGCCGACATCTCGTGCGGCGGGGTCAGGCATCGTCCTCGCGCGACGGGATCCGCTCGAGTTCGAGCTCGGTCAGGCTCGCGATCACGGGCACTCCGGCGGGCGCCGCCAGGTCGGGCACACCGCCATCGGGCACGTGTGCGTTCTCACCTGACCGCGGTCTGCGCAGCCATACCGGCGCAAGCCCCGCTGCCATCGATCCGAGCACGTCGGCCTCGAATTCGTCGCCCACGTATGCCGTTTCGCCCGGCGCCACCTCGACGAGGTCACATGCGCGCGCGAACACTCGCGGGTCCGGCTTGCCGAACCCCAGGGTGTCGCGCGTGACGACCGGTCCGAGCCGGCCGACCAGGCCGGTCGCCTGCAGTTTCGGGTCGGTCGCGCTCTGTGAAGAGTTGGTCAGGGCAGCCACCGCGATGCCCTCAGCCGAGCATCGCGCGAGGAAGGGCAGCACGTCGTCATACAGCCGCTGGGATGCCGCGAACGCCGGCCCGTAGGCGCGCTCGTATGACGCATGCCCGTCGGCCGGCAGCACCCGACCGGTGGCCAGCGCAACCTCCTCAAGCCGCAGCCGGCGCATCCGCTCGAAGTCGAGTTCGCCACGGGTGAACCGCGCGAAGAAACGACCCGGGTCGGATCGGAATCGGCGGGAGGCCGTCAAACGCCAGGCGGGATCCTCGTCGGGCCAGACAGCGGCCATCGCGATGGCACCGGCCTCGACCATCGCCGTCGTCGTGTCGAGCAGCGTGTCGTCGATGTCGAGGAGCACAGCGCGGATCGGCATACCGAAATCCCTTGCTGCTCAGGCTTGTCCGTCGCCAAGGGAGGTCCGCAGCGCGGCGAGGCGAGCAAGCGTGGACCCCTTGCCGATGATCTCCATCGACTCGAACAGCGGCGGCGAGATGCGTTGCCCGGACACCGCGGTGCGCAGCGGCCCGAAGGCCAGGCGTGGCTTGATGCCGAGCCCGTCGACGATGGCAGCGCGCAGCGCTTCCTCGAGACCGGCGGCAGTCCAGTCGGACTCCCCCAGCGACTCCAGAGCGCCGATCGCGGCGTCGAGCACCTCAGCGGCGCCATCCTTCAGCTGCGCCCGCGCGTCATCAGCGATCGGCAGGGCATCGTCGGGGAGGAAGAACGGCGCGACGAGCGCGGTCGCCTCGGTGAGCAGATTGATGCGGGTCTGCACCAACGGGACGATCTGGGCGAAGCGCTCGACCTGCTCCGCCGACGGCTCCGCCGGCAGCACCCCGTCGCGCTGCAGGAAGGGCAGCAGGCGGTCGGTCAGATCGCCGACAGCCAACTCGCGGATGTAGTGCCCATTGAGCCAGTTGAGCTTGTCGAGGTTGAAGATCGCGCCCGCGCGCTTGACGTGCGCCCACTCGAAACGCTGGGTGAACTCGGCGAAGGTGAAGATCTCTCGCTCGCTGCCGTCCGCCTCGACGATCGGCGGATAGCACTGCAACGCAAGGAAGTTCAGCAACGCCTCAGGCAGGTAGCCGTTCTCCTGGAACCACGTCAGCCGGGCCCACGGATTCCGGCGCTTGGAGATCTTCTTCTTACTGGCCTCAAGCAGCTGCGGCATGTGCGCGAACCGCGGCGTCGGCAGATCGAGCCACGTGTAGAGCAGCAGTTGCTTGGGCGTGCTGGACATCCAGTCCTGCCCGCGCACGACGTGGGTGATGCCCATCTCGTGGTCGTCGACGACCACGGCCAGGTGGTAGGTCGGGAAGCCGTCCGCCTTGAGGATCACCTGGTCGTCCGGCCGCGGCGCGCTGGAGGCGCCCATGACCAGGTCGTCCCAGGTGAGGTCGACGTCGTCGGGGATGTGCATCCGCACGACGGGCGTCTCGGTGAACCCGGGAAGTTCCGCACGCTGCTCGCGGGTCTTGCCCAGGCACATCCGGTCATAGCCGGTCGGCTGCTTGGTCTTCTGCTGCATCTCGCGCATCTGCGACAGCCGCTCGGTGGAACACCAGCACAGGTAGGCGTGGCCGTCGGCCAGGAGACGATCGACATACGGCTTGTATGTCGCAAGCCGGTCCGACTGCCGGTAGGGCGCATACGGGCCACCCTTGTCGGGGCCTTCGTCCCACTGCAGATCCAGCCAGGACAGCGTGTCGTATACCTGCTGTTCGGCACCCTCGACCAACCGGGTGCGGTCGGTGTCCTCGATGCGCACGATGAACTTGCCGCCGTGCTTGTGAGCGAAGGCGACGTCGAACATCGACATGTAGGCGGTGCCGACGTGCGGGTCACCGGTGGGTGACGGTGCGACACGGAGACGAGGGGACGTGGCGGGCGATGCGGTAGGCGTGCTCATGATGACCTCGATGGTATTGCGCCGCGCAGGTCCCGCTCAGAGCAGGACGCCGGCGAGCGACTCCTGCAGCCAACTCAGGAAGTCGTAGTAGAGCGCCGTCATCACCCGGGGGTCGGACGCCCGCTCCGATCCGGCCCGGGCGAGTTCGTCCTGCAGAGCCTCGCTGTCGCGATCGGTCCGCAGGCCGAGTCGCTCCCCGAGCGCCAACCGCACATCCGTCAGGGCGATGAGCAGCGCCTGTGCCTGGCCGAGATCCAGATCGAGCCGGTCACCGCCGGACTGCCCGTCGATCGCCGCGATGGCGGTGCTGAGATTGGCGCTCTTGCGCTGGCGCAGCCCGTGCTCGGTGAGCGAGCGAAACTCCGCAGCGACCTCGGGATCATCGCGATGCCCGTCCGGCAGCAGCCGGGCGAGCGCCGGGTCACGGTCGGCGAGTTCGGCCGGGTCAGCTCTCTTCCCGATCGATGCCATGAGGTCCTCGACCGGGTCACCGGTCAGATCGCCCTCGGGTTCGAGCAGTTGCCGGGTCTGCGAGAGCAACTCACGCACCAGCATCCGTTCGTCGGACTCCATCGTGCAGCTGACTCGGGAACCCTTGCGGGTGAACGCCGTTGCCACTCAGTTGTCCTTCTCGAAGGTCGCCCACAGGCCGTATCCGTGCATGGCCTCGGTGTCGGTCTCCATCTTCTCCCGCGGTCCGTTGGCCACCACGGCCTTGCCGTCGCGGTGCACCTTGAGCATCAGCTTCTCGGACTCCTGGATGGAATAACCGAAGTAGTTCTGGAACACCCATGCGACATACGACATGAGGTTGACCGGGTCGTTCCAGACGATCGTGACCCACGGCTGATCCAGCTGAGACGCCGCGTCGCTCTCGACGTCGACATCCGGGGTTGCATGCTGCGGGGGCGCGACGGACACGAATCCACTTTAAGGTGGCGCCTGTGACTCCCGAAACCACGGACGCCGCAGCCGGCCGCGCGGCCACCTCCCTGCTGACCGACCAGTACGAACTGACGATGCTGCAGGCGGCGCTGCGGGACGGCACCGCCATGCGGGCGAGTGTGTTCGAGACCTTCGCCCGGCGGTTGCCGGACGGCCGACGCTACGGGGTGACCGCCGGCACCGGCCGGCTGCTCGACGCGTTGGCCGGATTCCGTTTCGGCGAGGCCGAACTCGCCGACCTGCGCGAGCGACGGATCGTGGACGACGTGACGCTGGCCTGGCTGGCGGACTACCGCTTCTCCGGCGACATCTGGGGGTATGCCGAGGGCGAGGTCTACTTCCCCGGGTCGCCGTTGGTGATCGTCGAGGCGCCGTTCGCCGAGGCGGTCGTCCTCGAGACTCTCGTGCTGTCGATCCTCAACCACGACAGCGCGATCGCTGCTGCCGCGTCACGTATGACGGCTGCCGCCGACGACCGTCCGTGCATCGAGATGGGCTCCCGCCGCACGCATGAGTGGGCTGCGGTCGCGGCGGCCCGTGCGGCATACGTCGCGGGCTTTGCGACCACTTCGAACCTGGAGGCCGGGCGTCGCTACGGCGTGCCCACTGCGGGCACGTCGGCTCACGCGTTCACGCTGCTGCACGACGACGAGCGCGCGGCCTTCCAGTCGCAGGTGGACGCGCTCGGGGTCGGGACGACATTGCTGGTCGACACCTATGACGTGCCGACTGCGGTCGCACTCGCCGTCGAGGTCGCCGGGCCGGAACTCGGTGGGGTGCGGCTGGATTCGGGTGACCTGCTGCAGCAGGCGCGCGAGGTGAGAGCGCAACTGGACAGCCTCGGCGCGACGAAGACCCGCATCGTGGTGACCTCGGACCTCGACGAATTCGCGATCGCGGGGCTGCAGGCAGGCCCGGTCGACGGGTATGGCGTCGGCACTCAGCTGGTGACGGGGTCCGGTGCGCCGACAGCCGGCCTGGTCTACAAGCTGGTCGCGCGCGAAAATGCCGCCGGCGAACTGCAGGCGGTCGCGAAGAAGAGCAAGGACAAGGCTTCGGTGGGTGGGCGCAAATACGCTCTGCGGCGGAGGGATTCGCGGGGCGTCGCCGAGGCGGAGCTGATCGGCATCGGGCGGCCGCCGGTCGACGACGGCGACGACCGCACGCTGCTGGTGCCGCTGATCCGGGACGGTGAGCGGGTGTTCCACGGCGATCTCGCGGATGCGCGCGAGCGCCACGCCGCGTCGCGTGCGGAGTTGCCGCCGACCGCAGCACAGCTGTCGCGTGGTGAGCCGGTCATCCCGACGATCTACCAGTCTTAACCTCCGTCGACCTGGCAGCAGTTGTCCTAACCCTCCGTCGACCTGGCAGCAGCTGTCCTAACCCTCCGTCGACCTGGCAGCAGCTGTCGTTATGAGCAGCCCATAAGAGCATCTACCGCCAGGTCAACGGGAGTCGCACCGGTCATCGCGGCCACAGCACGGGCGGGAGAGCCGCACCGGTCATCGCGGCCACAGCACGGGCGGGAGAGCCGCACCGGTCATCGCGGCCACAGCACGGGCGGGAGAGCCGCACCGGTCATCGCGGACACGGTCCGCCCGTGAGAGCCGCACGCGCGTGGAATCACGTCACCGCAGGGCGGCGTGCACGAGTGCGTCGAACAACCGTGGGTCGTCACCGGCCTCCGGGTGCCACTGCACGCCGAAGCGCCACCGGGCAGTTGGGTCCTCGATCGCCTCGAGCACTCCGTCACTCGCATCCGCAGCCGCGACGTAGCCGGGATGGGTGCGCACGCCCTGGTGGTGGTAGGTCGGCACGACCACCTCGTCGCCGAGGATCGCGTGCAGACCGGTGCCCTTGCGGACCACCACGGGGTGCTCGGCGAATGCTCCCGGCGTGGGCGAATGGCCTTCGTGCCCAACGAGATCCGGCAAGTGCTGATCGACCGAACCGCCCGCCGCGACCGCCATCACCTGCATGCCACGACAGATCCCGAGCAACGGCAGATCCCGCTGCACGGCTGCCCGGGCGAGCGCGATCTCGCAGGCGTCGCGCTCGGGGCGGAACTCCTGCGCGGCCGGATGCGCAGCTTCGCCATACAGCTGCGGGTCGATGTCTGCTCCGCCGGCGATGATCAGCGCGTCCAACCGGTCGAGCACCGCCTGGGCCCAGTCGTCATCCGCCGCGTCGACCGGCGGGATCACCATCGGGATCCCGCCGGCTGCAACGACTTTGGAGGTGTACCCCGACGCGACGAACACGCTCGGCACCGGCTGCCACACGCCACGGACGATCGGCTCGGCATACGCGGTGATGCCGACGACCGGGCGCGTCACGCTCACAGCGGTGTGACGTAGGCGCCCGAGATACCTCCGTCGACAAGGAAGTCGGTCGCGGTGATGAACGAGGACTCGTCCGAGGCGAGGAAGACGACCGCGTTGGCGATCTCCTCGGGCTCCCCGAACCGGCCGACCGGCACGTGCACCAGACGTCGCTGCGCCCGCTCGGGATCCTTGGCGAAAAGCTCTTGCAGCAGAGGCGTGTTCACCGGTCCAGGGCACAGTGCGTTGACCCGCACGCCTTCGCGGGCGAACTGCACACCGAGTTCACGCGACATGGCGAGCACACCGCCCTTGCTGGCGGTGTAGGAGATCTGCGAGGTCGCCGCGCCCATGATCGCCACGAAGGACGCGGTGTTGATGATCGAGCCGTGCTTCTGTTCGAGCATGTAGGGCAGCGCCGCCTTGCAGCACAGGTAGACGCTGGTCAGGTTCACCTCTTGCACCTTGCGCCAGGCGTCGATGTCGGTGGTGAGGATCGAGTCGTCCTCCGGCGGCGAGATGCCGGCGTTGTTGAAGGCCACGTCGACCGAGCCGTATGTCGACTTCGCCGCCGCGAACAGCGCGTCCACCTGCTGCGCATCGGTGACATCGCACTTCACGAACAGTCCGTCGATCTCGCCTGCGATGCGCGTGCCGTTGACGTCGTCGAGGTCACCGATCACGACCTTCGCGCCCTCTTGCGCGAAACGGGTCACGGTCGCGAGCCCGATGCCGGAACAGCCTCCGGTGACGACTGCGATCTTGCCCTCAAGCCTGCCTGCCATGGTGTTGATCTCCTTGTTTGTCAGATGTTTTCAGTGATCGGTGTCAGTGATCGGTTGCGATGAAGACGTTCTTGACCTCGGTGAATGATGCAAGCGCGTCCGGGCCGAGCTCACGACCGATGCCGGAACCCTTGAAACCGCCGAAGGGTGTGTTGTAGCGCACCGAGGCGTTGCTGTTGACCGAGAGGTTTCCGGCCTCGACGCCGCGGGCGACCCGCAGCGCACGTCCGATGTTCTCGCTCCAGATCGACCCGGACAGCCCGTATGCCGTGTCGTTGGCCTTGGCGATCGCATCTGCCTCGTCGTCGAAGGGCAGCACCGCGACGACGGGCCCGAAGACCTCGTCCTGCCAGACCGGGTCGTCGGTCGACGTCGGCAGCACGGCGGTCGGCGGGTACCAGTAGCCCGGACCGTCCGGCACAGTTCCGCGGAACGCAACGTCGGAACTCTCGACGTAGCCGCGAACCTTCTCGCGCTGCACGTGCGTGATGAGCGGACCCATCTGCGCGTCCTCGTCGCTCGGATCGATTGCGCGGTATGACGTGACACCCGGCTCGAGCAGCTCCATGAATTTGTCGAAGACGTAGCGCTGCACGAGGATTCGGCCACGAGCACAACAATCCTGACCGGCGTTGTCGAACACTGCACCCGGTGCGGATGCTGCAGCGCGCTCGAGGTCGGCATCGTCGAAGATGATGTTCGCGCTCTTGCCGCCGAGTTCAAGGGTCACCCGCGTCAAGTCGTTCGCTGCGCCCGCCATGATCTGCTTGCCGACCCGGGTAGACCCGGTGAAACACACCTTGCGCACGTCCGGGTGCGAGACGAATCTCGCCCCGACGACGGCACCCTCACCGGGCAGCACGGTGAAGACTCCCTCGGGAATCCCTGCCTCCAGGGCGAGTTCGCCGAGACGTATGGCGGTCAGCGGCGTGAGTTCCGCCGGTTTGAGGACCACGGTGTTACCTGCTGCCAGTGCCGGCGCCATGCCCCAGCCGGCGATCGGCATGGGGAAATTCCACGGCACGATGATCCCGACAACACCGAGGGGTTCGTGGAACGTCACATCGATGCCGCCCGCGACGGGAATCTGCTTGCCGCACAGGCGTTCCGGAGCTGCCGAGAAGTACTCGAGCACATCGCGGACATTGCCCGCCTCCCATCGCGCATTGCTGATGGTGTGACCGGCGTTGCGCACCTCCAGTTGGGCCAGCTCCTCCAGGTGCGAGTCGACCTGAGCCGCGAACCTGCGCAACAGTCGCGCCCGGTCGGCCGGGGCCGTCTCACGCCAGGCAGGTGCTGCAGCCTTGGCGCGGGCGACCACCTCATCGGTTCGCTCAATGTCTGCGAGTTCGACCGTTGCACATGGCTTTTCGGTCACAGGGCTGATCACGTCATACGTGGTCACAGTCGTTCGAATCCTCTCTTGCGTTCCCAATCGGTGACGGCGCTGTTAAACGCCTGGATCTCGATGTCGGCCGCGTGCGCGTAGTGCTCGACGACCTCGTCGCCGAAGACGTCACGCGCGATGGTCGACTCCAGCAGCAGGTCTCGCGCCTCGGCCAGCGTCGAGGGCACCCTCGGCTTGTCGCTCTCGTAGGCATTGCCCACGAAGGCGTCCTCCAACGGCAGCTCGTGCTCGATCCCGTAGAGACCGCCGGCCAGCATGGCCGCAACCGCCAGATAGGGGTTGACGTCGCCGCCGGGCAGCCTGTTCTCCACGCGCAGCGAGCTGCCGTGACCGACCACGCGCAGCGCGCAGGTGCGATTGTCCGTGCCCCACGCGACCGCGGTCGGCGCGAACGAGCCATCGGCATACCGCTTGTAGGAGTTGATGTTCGGCGCGTAGAAGTAGGTGAATTCTCTTGCTGTCGCGAGGATTCCGGCGAGGAAGTGATCGAACAACAGACTGTGACCGCCGGGCCGGTCACCGGCGAAGATCGGCGTGCCGTCTTCGTCGCGCAGCGACAGGTGGATGTGGCAACTGTTGCCCTCACGCTCGTCATACTTGGCCATGAAGGTCAGCGAACAGCCACGACGCGCGGCGATCTCCTTGGCGCCCTCTTTGTAGATCACATGGTTGTCGCACGTGCGCAACACCTGCTCGAAACGGAAACCGACCTCGTGCTGACCGTAGTTGCACTCGCCCTTGGCGCCCTCGACGATCAGACCTGCGCGGTGCATCTCGGTGCGGATCTCCCGCAACAACGGCTCGACGCGCGCCCCACCAAGGATCGAGTAGTCGATGTTGTAACGATTCGCCGGCGTCAGCCCGACATACGAGCAATCCCAGGCGGATTCGTAGGAATCTTCGAACACGATCAGCTCCAGCTCGGTGCCGGCGAAGGCGTCCCAACCGTGTGCGCGCGCCCGCTCGACCTGCGCCTTGAGCACCGCTCGCGGCGACTGCCGGACCGGCCCCGAGCCGTCGAGCCACGCCAGGTCGCACTGCACCGTCGCCGACCCCTCGTCGCCGGGTGTATGCCGCAGCGTCTGCAGATCCAGCTCCATGACGAAGTCGCCGTAGCCGGTCTTCCACGACGAGATCGCATAGCCGTCAACGGTGTTCATGTCGACGTCGACAGCCAGCAGATAGTTGCAGCCTTCCACCCCCTCCTGCAGTGCGTAGTCGAGGAAGTAGTGACCATGCAGTCGCTTGCCCTGCAGACGGCCCTGCATGTCGGTGAAAGCAACGACGACGGTGTCGATCTCACCTGACTCGATAGCGTCGCGCAGCGCGTCCAGGGTCAGCCCGGACGTTTCATGTGTGCCCATCAGCCCACCAGTCCTTTCAACAGTTCGGCGGTCGCGTCACAGTGCTCCTGCATGGCGGCCCGTGCGGTGGCGGCGTCACCGGACAGCACCGCTTTAACCACGACCTCGTGTTGGTCGTGTGAGTGGGCGATGTTGCGTGGCAGCACCGGAATCATTGCGAGCAGCTCGCCCAGCGCAGCCTGCGCCTGCGTCACCGCGTCGATGAGCATCGCGCTGCCGCACACCGAGGCGATCGCCAGGTGCAGCCGCGCATCGGCCACCCTGTGAGCGGGGGTGTCCAACGTGTCGGCACACTCGGCCATGACCTGTGTCAGCCAGGCCCGCTGCGCGCCGTCGAGCGGTCTGGTCGCCGCGAGCTCGGCCGCCCCCGGCTCGACGATGCGCCGGAAGCTGAGCACGTCGGTGAGCTGGGCGACGCTGGTGGAGCCCGGCGTCGTCGGCGGCGTCGGACCCGCGTAGGTCACGACGGTGCCACCACCGCGCCCGCGCGTCGTCTGCACCAGGTCGGCGTCCCGCAAGGCAGCAATTGCCTCGCGCAGGGTGACCCGGCTGACCTGCAACCGATCGGCCAACTCACGCTCAGGCGGCAGTTGCTCGCCGTCGGCGAAAACTCCCAGCCGGATCGCCGTCGCAAGCTGGCCCACCGTTGCCTCGAAGACATTGCCCCCGGTGGGCTGCAGGATGACCTGAGGCAGCGCGATGACCCGCGCTTCGGAAGAGCTCACGATGCCATCAGTCCCCGAAAATCTCTGCGGCGTCTTTGGTTTCGTGCCCGGCCGGCACATCCCGCATGAAGTGGCTGCGACCGCCGAAGATCCACATCGCCGTGGCGAACACCAACACGATCACAACCGCCACCGGCGCGTAGTTGAACGTCTTGTTGCCGAAGGTGCCTGGTGCCGCCTGCGGAAGCATGAACATGATCACGATGAAAATCACCCACACGACCGAAACCCAGCCGATCAGTGGCGACCACTTGCCCAGATGCCACCGTCCGACGCGGAACGAGGGGTTCATGCGACGCAGGAAGATCGGAATCGTGTAGGCGATGTAGAGCCCGATGACAGCGATCGAGACGACTGCGTTGAACGCCGTGGTGTTCCAGTACGCAGGGATCGTCAAGGCGATGGAACACACGACGCACAACCAGATGGAGTTCGTCGGTGTGCCCGTGCGCGGGTTGACCTTCGCCCAGAGGGCCGAGCCCGGCAGAGCGCCGTCCCGCGAGAAGGCATACGACATACGGGAGTTCGATGTCACGCAGGCCATACCGCAGAAGAACTGCGCCACGCCACAGATGAAGATGAGGCTGACACCCAGAGAGTGACCGGCCGCATCGATGAAGATCTCCGCGGCCGGCAGGCCCGTGCGGGTCGCCGTCAGCTCCCTGCCGAAGTTCTGGATGGACGCGGTCACCGCGATGAGCAGCAGCCAACCCGCGATCGCCGACACCCAGACGGAGCGCACGATGCCCTTGGGCGCCTCGCGGGAGGCGTCGTGGGTCTCTTCGGCGAGGTGAGCCGAGGCGTCATACCCGGTGAGGGTGTATTGCGACATGAGTAGACCAATGAAGAACGCGTACAGCGGCGTGGAGAACAGTCCGTGTGAGAAGCCGAGCGAGTCGTTGAAGTGGCCGAAGGTGTAACCGAGAGACTTGTGATGACTCGGGACGAATGCCAGGACGACGACGATGACGGCCACACCCGCCAGGTGCCACCAGGCGCTGACCGAGGACAGGATCTTGACGACGTTGACGCCGAAGGTGTTGAGCAACCCGTGGATCAGGATGAAGACAAGGAAGAGGAAGAACGTCTTCTTCGGTGTGACATCGACACCCCACAGCTCGCTGGCGAACGCCATCCACGTGATCGCTGCGCCATAGTCGACTGACGCGGTAACGCCGACCTCACCGAGGAAGTTGAACCAGCCTGTGTACCAAGCCCATTCGCGCTTCCGCTTGCGCGCGAGCCGGCCGGCCCAGAAGTACAGCCCACCGGATGTCGGGTACACCGAGCAGATCTCGGCCATCGCCATCGCGACACACATGACGGCGATCGCGCAGATGGGCCAGCCGATCGTGATCGCGATCGGACCACCTCCGCCCATCGCCAGGCCGTAGGTGGTGATGCATCCGGCGAGGATGGAGATGATCGAGAAGGACACCGCGAAGTTCGAGAACGCGGACATGCCGCGATGCAGCTCCTGCTTGTAGCCGAGTTCGGCAAGCAGGTCTTCGTCGGAGCCGGTGCTGGTCTGATCCACGGTGATGCCTCCTCGACGGGGTGATTGCGACATAGAACACCCGTCGAGCCGCCGCCGTCAATGGGCTAGTTCTGATCCATTTCGCGCGGCGAGGCACCGACGCCCAGTAATCTGCAACTCATGACGCAAGCACTTGTGATCGTGGACGTCCAGAACGACTTCTGCGAGGGCGGCTCCCTGGCCGTCGCAGGTGGAGCCGGCGTGGCGCAGCGCATCAGCGCATATGTCGAACGCCACCACGAGCTGTATGACGCCCTTGCCGCGACCGCGGACTGGCACATGGCGCCAGGCGCCCACTGGTCGAAAAGCCCTGATTTCAAAGACAGTTGGCCTGTTCACTGCCATGTCGGCACGAGTGGCGCGGAGTTCCATCCGGCGGTACTGCCGGCCATCTCGATGATCGGACAGATGGGCTCAGCGGGGTCGATCTTTCGCAAGGGCGAGCACGCTGCGGCGTACAGCGGGTTCGAGGGCAGCGACGAGGCCGGCACCGATCTGCAGACCTGGTTGCGGGAGCGTGGCGTCGATACCGTCGATGTCGTCGGTATCGCCACCGACTACTGCGTCCGCGCCACCGCTCTCGATGCTGCGCGTGCCGGCTTCGGCACCACGGTGCTGCTCGACCTGTGTGCCGGAGTGGCGCCGGAATCCACCACCACGGCGCTGGCGGAACTGGCCGCGGCCGGCGTCACCATCGGCTGACTGCGACGCCGCCACGCACCACCCCTCAGGCGGCGTGGTGGGTGCTCAGCGGCCGCCGACCCAGCTCCAGGCATACTTCCCGTCATCGACCGCCCGTGCGGCCTCGCCGAGCTCCATCGGCCGGAAGGTGTCGACCATGACCGCGAGTTCGTCGAATTCGGTGACGCCGATGGACTTTTCGTACGCGCCGGGCTGCGGGCCGTGTGCGTGGCCACCCGGGTGCAACGAGATCGACCCCTTGCCGATGCCCGAGCCTTTGCGCGCCTCGTAGTCGCCGTCGACGTAGAACATGATCTCGTCGCTGTCGACGTTGGAGTGGTAGTACGGGACCGGGATCGACTGCGGGTGGTAGTCCACCTTGCGCGGCACGAAGTTGCACACCACGAAATTCGTGCCCTCGAAGACCTGGTGAACCGGCGGCGGCTGATGCACCTTGCCGGTGATCGGCATGAAGTCTGCGACGTTGAAGACGTAGGGGTACAGGCAACCGTCCCAGCCCACGACATCGAGCGGGTGGTAGGGGTAGGTGTAGATCGTGCCGACGATGCCGCCGCTGGATCCCGGACCGTTGCCACGATGCTTGACATAGACCTCGGTCGGCGAATTTGCATCAGCACCAATGTCTTCGGCGAGCAATGGCCCCTGCGGCCCCCGCAGGTCACGCTCGCAGTACGGCGCGTGCTCAAGCAGCTGCCCATAGCGTGAGAGGTACCGCTTCGGCGGGGCGATGTGCGAGTTGCCCTCGATCGCGTACGCCCGCAACGGCTCCGAATAGCCCTCGTCGCCCGCGACCAGCGGAATCCACCGGTGCGTCGTCGCCCGCGGGATGATCACGTAGTCACCCTCGGCCACATCGAACGCGCCGAACACCGTCTCGACACGTCCGTGACCACGCTCGACATACACGCATTCGTCACCGATGCCGTTGCGGTACCACGGGCTGACGGCGCCGGCGACGACATACGAGATGCGCACGTCGCCGTTGCCGAGCACGAGACGCCGTCCCGTGACGGCGTCGACGCGCGAGACGTCCTCGGTGAACAGGTCGTGCAGTTTCAGGTGCCGCGGCAGCAGCGGATGGTTGGGGATCGTGTCCAGCGAGGTGCCCAACTCCCACGCCCGCGCATCGCTGATCGCTGACGGCAGACCGCGGTGATAGAGCAACGAGGAGTCGCTGGAGAAGCCTTCCTCCCCCATGAGCTCCTCGTAGAAGACTCCGCCCTCGGGGGTGCGCAGAGCTGTATGCCGCTGTCTGGGCAACAGTCCCATGGATCGGTAGAACGCCATTGTTCTCATCCCTTCCCGTGCCGCGAAGGGCACCCGCAAAACCTTAATGCAGCCGGTCGACAACGAAGGTGGCGCCGCCCGGCGGTGCGGGCAGAAGCACCACCGGCCCTTCAGTACGGTGGAAGCCATGTCACCCAGGCTTCCCACCCGCGCGCTGTTCGCTCACCTGCTCGATGACGCCGCAGTCTTTCCGCCCGGCAACTTCCCGCTCGACGAGGCTATCGAGCGGCGGGCGCGACGCCGCGGCACCCCCGCGTCGGATTTCGTCGGACCGCTGCTGCTTCCGCCCGCCCTGGTCGACGATGCGTTGGCCGACGGTGGCGGGCTCGTCATCGGCGTCGTAGGTCGCGCGGGAACCGCCATCGCCGACATCGTGGCTGCGGGCGAGGCCGTGACGGCCTCGCCGAGCCACGCGCTCGCCGGCCTCGAGGTGCCTGCTGTCGACGGCTGGCGGGACGCCCTCACGCTCGGAGTGCCACTCGCGGTCGAGGTGCCGGCCGGCCCGAGCGGGGTGTCCGTGCTCCCGGATCTTGCATCCTCGCCCCTGCAGGTCATCGCCAAGCTGCGCACCGGCAGTTCACCGGCCAACCCCGTGCCCTCGAGCACCGACGTGGCCCAGTTCATCGGCGAGTGCGTGCGCCTCGGCCTCCCGTTCAAGCTCACCGGCGGTCTGCACCATGCGGTCACCAGCACGGTGACCGCGGACGGTCGCACGGAGGACCAGTTCGGCTTCCTCAACGTCGTGCTCGCGACCGCCGCTGCGCTCGACGGCGACGATGTCGCCACACAACTGGAGCGCCGCGACACCTCTGCGATCGCCGCCGACATCACCGAGTTCTCCGAAGCTCGCGCCGTCAACGTGCGCAACAGCTTCACGTCATACGGTTGCTGTGACGTGCTCGACCCGATCAACGACCTGGCCACACTCGGCCTGATTGAGGACTGATGACTGCTGACCCGTTCGCACTCACCGACGATCTGTGGGGTCTCACCAACCTCCCGTATGCCGTTGCCAGCGCTCAGGATTGGAGTCCTCAGGTCGTTTCGCGGTTGGGTGGTCACGTCGTCGGCATCGCCGGGCTGGCAGCTGCCGACGGCCACCGAAAGTGGGCTCGCGCGTGGAGCACGCCGTCACTGAACGCCTTCCTGGAGCAGGGGCCCTCGTCGTGGCAGGCAGCGCGTCGTTGGCTGCAGCAACTGCTGAGCGACGACCGGCGCCGTGACTTCGTCCGACCGCACCTGCGCCCGCTGGACGCCGTGGAGCTGCACCTTGCGGTTGATGTCGCCGACTACGTCGACTTCTACGCCAGCGAGCACCACGCGACCAACGTCGGCAAGATCTTCCGTCCCGACGGCGCGGCACTGACACCGAACTGGAAACACCTGCCGATCGGTTACCACGGTCGCGCCGGCACTGTTGTGGTCAGCGGCACCGACATCGTCCGGCCCGTCGGTCAGCGCAAAACCCCCGCCGACGCGGCACCACAGTTCGGTCCGAGTGTTCGTCTCGACATCGAAGCCGAAGTTGGTTTCGTCGTCGGCGGCGAAACCGAGTTGGGTGAACGTGTCGGCGTCGACCGGGCCGACGAGCACATCTTCGGCGTCGGGCTGTTCAACGACTGGTCGGCACGTGACCTGCAGGCGTGGGAGTACGTCCCGCTCGGGCCCTTCCTCGGCAAGTCCTTCGCGTCGTCGCTGAGCGCCTGGATCACACCGATGGCTGCGCTGAAGGAGGCCAGAATCGCTCTGCCACAGCAAGACCCGCAACCGCTGCCCTATCTGCGCGGCCTTGAGGGCGCTTTCGGTCTCGACCTTGCACTGGAGGTGCGTCTCAACGGGACCCTGGTGTCGCAGCCGCCGTACGCGCAGATGTACTGGGGACCCGGCCAGATGCTCGCGCACCTCACCGTCAACGGCGCGCGACTGCGCAACGGCGATCTGTTCGCCAGCGGCACGGTGTCCGGCCCCGAGCCGCAGCAACGTGGCAGCCTGCTCGAACTGTCCTGGAGCGGCAGTGAACCGATCCGGCTCGAGGACGGCACCGAGCGTTCGTTCCTGCAGGACGGCGACGAGGTCACGATCACCGCGACAGCGCCTGCGGTGGGCGGCGGGCGCATCGCACTCGGCGAGGTCAGCGGGCGCATTCTGCCGGCTCGCGACTGAGGCGACGGCGTACGTCAGCGAGACCGTGCCCTGCCCCACCATTTGGGGCAGGGCACCGCGATCACCGGACGACTACCGCGAGCGCGTCGCCTGTCATTCCTGCAGCGGGTCAGCGTGCTCGGAAGCGTGCGACCGCCGCATCCGTCGCCGTCACCGGCCGTATGGCGGCTGGCCGCCGTCGTACGGCTGCTGCTGACTCCCATACGACGACTGGTTGTTGTATGGCGACGGGCCGCCTTGCTGCGGATAGTGTCCGCTTGTCGGATTCGTCCGGACGACATACGTCTTGGCGCCCTTGTCGTGAATCGCCTGCTTACGCGCATCGCCCAATGGCACCAACCCGTCGAGCACCTGGAACAGCAACCCCACGGTCGACAGCACCAGAATCCCGCGGACCGCGACAGCCCCCTGCTTGATGCACAGGCGAATCGTGGCGGCCCGCAACGAGGGCGGCGCGGTCGAGTCGGCACCGCGCACACGGATACCGGTGACCATCTTTCCGAGAGTCTGCCCGCGCCATACCGTCAGACAGACTTCGTAGACCAGGTAGATCAGAAAGACGACGACCGGGTACTGCCACGGAACGTCGTAGAAACCGGATGGTGTCGGAGGCTGCGACTGGTGATTCTCCGCAGCAGTCACCACGCTGTCGTACCACGTCGTGACCGTGTGCACCCACGGCTGCAGCCAGTGCCACGCAAGCGCCACCGCGACCGTGAAAACAATGATGCCGTCGATGCAGAAAGCGACCAGTCGTCGCCACCAGCCCGACAGCTGCTCACCGTCCGGGGTCGTCGGCACCGGGAGCGGTGGGTAGGTCGCCTGCACCTGGGGGTAGTGCCCCTGACGAGGGTCGTAGTGCGAGCCCGCGCCGGGACCCCAACCGGTCGGCCGGCCCGGCTGCTGACCCCGGAAGGGCGCGGCGCCATACGGTACGTGCTGCTCGTCGTCCTGGTGCTCCCGATCCCACTGTTCGCGCGGGTCGCCGATGTGGGAGTCCTCCAGCCCCGGCTTGACCTTGGGCATCGTGCGATCGGACCACAGGATGCCGTCCCAGTAACGCAACTGGTCGGGACTGTCGGGGTCGTCATACCAACCAGAGGGGCGGTCCGTCATGACTCAGGATCCTCTCATCACCCCCAGGTGCGGCTGACGAGGGCCGGTGCGCGCGACAGGGCAACAGCGACGCGCGCCGACCTATGGTGGAAGAGGCGCGCTGCGCACATCTCCGTGCGGTCGTCGCGCCGGAGACAAGGAGGTCTCATGCCCACCAACAGAGTTGTGGTCTACAAGGGCGCCGGTCAGGTCGCCGTCGAAGACATCGATTACCCGGCACTGGAACTGCCGGACGACGTAGCCGCCGGGATGAGCCTGAAGAAACAGGCGCCGCACGCCGTGGTCCTCAAACTGGTCACGACCAACATCTGCGGCAGCGATCAGCATATGGTCCGCGGGCGGACGACGGCCCCGATCGGTCAGACCCTCGGCCACGAGATCACTGGCGAGGTCGTCGAACTCGGTGACGACGTGCTGTTCGTCAAGAAGGGCGACATCTGCTCGGTGCCGTTCAACATCGCATGCGGCCGCTGCCGCATGTGCAACGAGGGCAAGACCGGCATCTGCCTCAACGTGAACCCGGCCAGGGCCGGCGCGGCATACGGCTATGTCGACATGGGCGGCTGGATCGGCGGGCAGGCGGAATACGTCATGGTGCCGTATGCCGACTTCAACCTGCTGCCTTTCCCCGATCGCGAGCAGGCGCTGGAGAAGATCATGGATCTGACGATGTTGTCGGACATCTTCCCCACCGGCTACCACGGCGCCTACACCGCGGGCGTGACGACCGGTTCCACCGTGTATGTCGCAGGCGCCGGTCCGGTCGGTCTGGCTGCTGCGCATGCGGCCCAGTTGCTCGGCGCATCGGTGGTGGTCGTCGGTGACATGAACGCCGACCGGCTCGCGCAGGCGCGTAGTTTCGGTTGCGAGACGGTCGACCTGTCCAGTGGTGGCGATCTCGCCGATCTGGTCGAGCAGGCCATCGGCGAGCGCGAGGTCGATGCAGCCGTCGACGCCGTCGGCTTCGAGGCCCGCGGTCACGGAGCGGATGCCGACGAGGCACCTGCGACCGTGCTCAACGACTGTATGTCGCTGGCTCGTGCCGGCGCGGGCATCGGCATACCGGGGCTCTATGTCACCGGCGACCCGGGCGCCTCCGACGACAACGCCAAGGAGGGCACGCTCGGTGTGCGTCTCGGCCTGGGCTGGGCCAAGTCGCACTCGTTCATGACCGGTCAGTGCCCGGTGAAGAAGTACAACCGCCAGTTGATGAACCTGATCCTGCGCGACAAGGCGCAGATCGCCAAGGCCGTCAACGCCACGAAGATCACTCTCGACGAGGCGCCGGCGGGATATGCCGACTTCGACAAGGGTGCGGCGAAGAAGTTCGTCATCGACCCACATGGCATGGTCGCCTGAGCGACGATCTGCCGGATCTTTCAGCCGGACGAAAGCCGTTGCGGCTCAGCCTCTTTCGAGGTTGGGCCGCAACGCTCGTTTCAGCTCGTCCGCATTAGTTACAGCCGGGGTTGAGCCGCGCCACTCCGGCCGACAGGGTTCCCGCGAACGCGCACCACGCGGCATACGCGCCGATCGTGGCAGCCTTGCCGCCACCGGTCACCCCGGCCCGGCGTGCCAGGTCCACCGTGCTGAGGCACAGCACGGCGCATTCGACCGTGGCAAGTGTGGGTTTGTGCGCGCGGAAGAAGATGGCAGTCCACGCTGTGTTGAGCGCCATGTTCACCGCGAGCGCGCGCTCCAGCGAATTGCTTGCAGCACGCTTGCCGTCCTCGGCAAGGTCCGCGCTGGCCAGGGCCGTCGCGACCGCCGTCGAGGTGTACAGCGATGTCCACACCAGGGGGAAGGCCACCGGCGGCGGCTGCCAGGCGGGCTTGCGCAGTCCGGTGTACCACGCCGATCCGGGGTTGGTCAGCACCGAACCGGTCACCGCAGAAGCGGCCACGATCGCGGCCGTGCGCCCCAGCGTGCGCGACCAGCGCAGCGGGTCGATGTCCGCCGCTGCCGCCGCGATCGCCTCGTCAAAGCCGGTGCGGCCGCCCGGCGGCGGGCCGATCGCTTCGAGCACGTCGTCCTCGCGGCATACGGCGTCGTGCACCAGACTTCCGACCAGCGGCCGGGCGATGCCCGAGGAGATCGGCGTGACCAGATCGATCCACAGTCCCGCCAGTCGCGGCGTCAGCACCGGCACCGTCACCACGTATCGGCGACGCAGACCGACGTCTGCGGCATACCGGCGCATCATCTGCGCATAGGTGAGCACCTCGGGACAACCGATGTCGAAGGTGCGGTTGACGTCGGCCGGCAACCGCAGGGCACCGACCAGGTAGTGCAACACGTCCGCGATCGCGATCGGCTGGATCCTGTTCTGCACCCATCGCGGTGCCACCATTGCCGGAAGTCGCTCGGTCAGATGGCGCAGCATGTCGAAGGACGCCGAGCCGGCTCCGAGCACGACACCGGCCTGGAAGACCACAGCAGGCACCGCTCCGGCGAGGAAGACCTTGCCGACCTCGACACGTGAGCCGAGGTGTTCGGACAATTCGCCGCCTGGATGAAGCCCACCGAGGTAGACGATCCGGGCCACACGTGAATACTCCGCGGCCGACGCGAAGGTCGACGCCATGTCGCGCTCGCGACGGACGAAGTCACTACCGCCATCCATCGAGTGCAGCAGGTAATACGCCGCCTCCACCCCCGCGAGCGCGCGACGGCAATCTGCGGCGGCGGACGCATCGCCTTCGACGACCTCGACCTGGCCAACCCACGGCTCGGCGCGCAGACCGTCCGCGTGGCGGGTCAGCACCCGCACCTGTTGACCGTCGCGCAGCAGCGCCGCGACGAGGTGCCCGCCGATGTATCCCGATGCGCCTGTGACAAGTACCCGAGCCATGACTGCAGCCTAGGTTGCCGGAACGGCGCGCACCCGGTTCGAGGACGACCGCTGTCATCGCCGGGCAAATCCATGGCGCCCGATGGTTTGGTGCGTGACCAGCCGTGGCCAGGAAACGCCGAAGGCCACGCCCCGGTGACGGGACGTGGCCTTCGGTCGGGCGCCGGTCAGAGGTTGCCGCGGCGGTCCTGCTCGCGCTCGATCGCTTCGAAGAGGGCCTTGAAGTTGCCCTTGCCGAAGCCGAGCGAGCCGTGGCGCTCGATCAGTTCGAAGAAGACCGTGGGGCGGTCGCCCAGCGGCTTGGTGAAGATCTGCAGCAGGTAGCCGTCCTCGTCGCGGTCGACCAGGATGCCGCGCTTCTGCAGCTCCTCGACCGGCACGCGCACCTGGCCGATGCGCTCGCGCAACTCGTCATCCTCATAGTAGGAATCGGGGGTGTCGAGGAACTCGACACCGTTGGCGCGCAACGCGTCGACGCTGGCGACGATGTCGCCGGTCGCGACGGCCAGGTGCTGGGCACCCGGGCCGCGGTAGAACTCGAGGTACTCGTCGATCTGGCTCTTGCGCTTGGCGATCGCCGGCTCGTTGAGCGGGAACTTCACCCGGTGGTTGCCGTTGGCGACGACCTTGCTCATCAGGGCGGAGTAGTCGGTGGCGATGTCGTCACCGATGAACTCGGCCATGTTCACAAAGCCCATGACCTTGTTGTAGAAGGTCACCCAGTCGTCCATCTTGCCCAGTTCGACGTTGCCGACGATGTGGTCGAGCGCCTGGAACAGCCGCTTGGGCTGGCCGTTGCGCTTGACGAAGTCGGAGGTCTGCGCGACGTAGCCGGGCAGGTAGGGACCGTCGTACCGGCTGCGGTCGATCAGCGTGTGGCGGGTCTCGCCATACGTGGCGATCGCCGCGATGCGGATCGTGCCGTGCTCGTCGGTGATGTCCTCGGGCTCGCGGACGATTGTGGCGCCTGCCTTGCGGGCCTGCGCGATGCACTTGTCGACGTCCGGCACCTCGAGCGCGATGTCGATGACACCGTCACCGTGCTTGCGGTGGTGCTCGACCAGCGGGCTGTCCGGGTCGACCGCACCATTGATGACGAACCGGATCGAACCGCTCTTGAGCACGAACGACTTGTGGTCACGGTTGCCGGTCTCCGGACCGGAGTACGCGACCAGCTCCATGCCCCAGGCGGACTGGTAGTACTGCGCCGACTGGGTGGCATTGCCGGACACGAAGACGATCGCGTCCCAGCCGGTCACCGGGAAGGGGTCCTTGTCGATGTCGTAGTCGACCAGACCGACCAGCTGCTTGAGCTGCTCCAGGTCCTGGCCCGCGGCGAGCTCGTCCGGGGTGAGGTTCAACGTAGTGGTCATGGCGACACTGTGCGCTGGGTCACGCCGGCATGCAACCGAGTCATGTTTGAGTAGTCACCATGTGCAATATGCATCATCGAATCGCGCCTTCGCCATACAATGTGCTGTATGTCGCAATCGATCGACGCCCTCGACTCCCGCCTGCTGTCCCTGCTGGCGGCACAGCCGCAGATCGGCGTGCTGGGCGCCTCGCGCGAACTAGGGGTGGCGCGCGGCACCGTGCAGGCGCGACTCGACCGGCTGATCGAGCGCGGTGTCATCAGCACACTGGCGCCGACCGTCTCGCCGGCCGCGCTCGGGTATCCGGTGATGGCCTTCTGTTCGTTGGAGATTCAGCAGCGCCGCGGCCACGAGAAGGTCGTCGATCACCTGTCGGCGATTCCGGAGGTGCTGGAGGTGCACACCATCACCGGTGACGGCGACCTGTTCGTTCGGGTCGTCGCGCGTGACAACACCGATCTGCAGCGCGTCATCGACCAGGTCGTCGGCAACGGGATGGTGCTGCGCACCTCGACCGTGATCGCCCTCGCCGAACTCGTGCCGCATCGCACCCAACCCTTGGTGGTCGCCGCCGGAACACAGTGACCCTGGCGCACTGATCAGCGCAGTGCGGGGTGCCGCAGCCAGGGGTGGTCGGGCAGCGTGCGCTGCAGCATCCCGCGCAGCCAGTCACGCTGCTCGCTCGACAGGAGCGGCGCCGCGGTTTCGAAGTCGGCTTGGTCCTGTGGCCGCAATCCCTTTGCCTTGTAGAGCAATTGGATCTCAGGCTGCAGATAAGGTATGCCGTCCCGCTCCCACAGCGCCGCACTCATCGGCATCGTGACGGACTCGTCGCGCTTGTACACCCACGTGTCACGATCGCCCGGCGCGAGCAGCACGTCGAACTCCCACGGCTGATCGGCGCCGCGCCGCAGCCAGACCTGTCCCCAGCCGGACGGCAGCGGCTCCGCGTCCTGCAGCGACTGCTCGGGCAGCAATGGTTTGAGGGCACCTGAGCCGGCCACCCATACGTCATACGTCCCCCGGACATGCTCTCGGAAGGCGTCGAGATCGGCACGCAGAACTGACGGATCACAGTCGTGGTGTGGTCGCGAAATGCCACTGAACGCCTCGACGGACCAGCCTCCGGCGATCCACCACAGACCCGGATAGCCGGCGAAAGCGGCTGCAGCATCTCGTGGTTCGTTCGGTGCCCATCGTCCGTAAATGCGCTCGAACTCGGCGTCGGTCAGTTCCGTCGCAGCCACCATCAGGCGCTCACCTCTTTCTGCCGACGAACCAGTTCCGGATCATGGTGATGCGCTCGCTCACCTCGTCGGTCGATGCCCGGTCCAGCGTCGGCCCACCGCACTTGACCCGCAACTCGTTGTGAATGATCGCGTGTGCCTTGCCCGACTTAGTGGCGTAGGCCGCGACCAGCGAGTTGAGCTCCTTGCGTTGCGCGGCGAGCGCCCGGTGCGCGGCCACCGGCTGGTCATCGGCGGGGCGACGACGACCGGTGCGCACCTGCTTGTCCTGGCGGGCGCGCAGCAATTCGGTGACCTGCTCGGGTTCGAGCAAGCCGGGCAGACCGAGGTATTCCTGCTCGTCAGCGCTGCCGACCTCGGCGCCGAGCCCGAATTGCTGGGCGTCGAAGAGCACGTGGTCGAACTCCGCCTCCGACTCCAATGCCTGGAACTTCTGATCGTCGGGACCGAGCGCCTTCTCCGACTTGTTGGCGTCGGCGATCAGCCCCTCTTCCTCGTCCCAGATCGAATCCGCTTGCTTCTCAGGGCGATCCAGCGCATGGTCGCGCTGCTTCTCCATGGTCGAGGCGAGATCGAGGATCTGGGGGACGCTCGGCAGGAAGACCGTCGCCGTCTCACCGCGACGCCGAGCCCGCACGAATCGGCCGATCGCCTGCGCGAAATAGAGCGCGGTCGAGGTGGAGGTGGCAAAGACACCGACTGCCAGGCGCGGCACGTCGACGCCCTCGGACACCATCCGCACCGCGACCATCCACCGGTCCTCGGATGACGCGAACTCCTCGATGCGCGACGACGCCCCGGTGTCGTCCGAGAGCACCACCGTCGGTTTCACGCCGGTGATCGCCTGCAGCGTGCGTGCATACGACCGCGCGGCCGTCTGATTGGACGCGATCACCAGACCACCGGCGTCCGGCATGTGCCGGCGCACCTCCGTGAGGCGTTTGTCCGCCGCCTGCAGGACCGCCGGGATCCACGCACCCTGCGGGTCCAGCGCGGTGCGCCAAGCGGCAGCCGTGGCGTCCTTGGTCAGCGGTTCGCCGAGCCGTGCCGCGATCTCGTCACCGGCGGAGGTTCGCCACCTCATGGCACCGCCATACGCCATGAACAGCACCGGGCGCACGACACCGTCGCGCAATGCCTCGGCGTAGCCGTACGTGAAGTCGCTCGCCGAGCGCCGTATGCCGTCGGCACCCTCGTCGTAACGCACGAACGGAATAGGCGAGGTGTCGGAGCGAAAAGGGGTGCCGGTCAAGCAGATTCGGCGGGTGGCAGGTTCGAAGGCCTCGCGCATCGCATCGCCCCACGACTTGGAGTCGCCACCGTGGTGCACCTCGTCGAGGATTACCAAGGTGGGTCGTGCCGAGGTGCGCGCCCGATGCAACGCAGGGCGGCTGGCGACCCCGGCATACGTGACGGCCACGCCGTCGAAGTCGGCCGCGTGCTGCTCCTGCGCGTTCGTGAACCGCGGATCGATGTGTATGCCGACCCGCGCAGCCGCATCCGCCCACTGCGTCTTCAGGTGCTCGGTCGGAGCGACGATCGTGACCTGCTCGATGATGCCGCGGCCGATGAGTTCGGTCGCAAGGCGCAGTGCATAGGTGGTCTTGCCGGCACCGGGCGTCGCCACAGCGAGGAAGTCGCGGGGGTGCGCCTCGAAGTAGGTGTCCATCGCAGCCGCCTGCCAGGCGCGCAGCTTGCCGGCGGTCCCCCACGCGGCCTTCCCCGGAAACGCAGGAGACAGGTGGGACGCTGCGGAGGTGCTCATCGCGGACAAGGGTAACGAGGCGATGAGACAGCACGCTCATCCAGGCGGAGTGAGAAATCGCACCCCCGTCGTGCTAGGGCGGATCGACCCAATGGCACTCCCGCGCAACCTGCGGCCAACCCTGCACCGGAGGATCTCCTCAGCACCCGACGAGAAGTTGTAGTGTTCGAATTATTTCTGGACATACGCGACAAATCGCCCTCAACTTGGTGAAGTTTGTCGTGTTCACATTAAGTCGCCGCCGACGCAACAACTCTCGCTCGCCGACCGAAAGGCTCATGTTCGCTGGAGACTGGACGACCGGCGACCTCTTGAGCCTCCACGAGATCAGGACTGTGCACTACAAAGCGATGACGCCAGTCTGGAACGTCTCACCCCACCCGAACGCAACACCTGCCGAAACACCAGGAAACTGGCGCCACCACGACATACAACCATTCCCAGAAGGCATGACTCCTCCACCGTTCCCCGACATCAACCATCGCCTGACCGATTGGGTCGACGTTGTGAACGAATTACGCGAAAAGGACGAGACTCCCTTCCCAGAGCGACTCGCGCGAATTCACAACGAGTTCGAGAAGATTCATCCGTATCTCGACGGCAACGGTCGCACCGGTCGCCTCCTGCTCAACCTTCTGATCGTCCGGCTCGGCTACCCGCCCGCCATTGTTTTCAAGAACGAACGCACGAGGTATCTGAACGCGATGCGTAAGGCAGACAAGGAAGAGTACGGCCCCCTCGGTGAGTTGCTCGCGCGCGCAATCACCAACAACCTCTACCGCTTCGTGGTCCCCGCTGTGGCGGGCCCGGCAAGGCTAGTCCCACTTGCCAGTCTCGTTGACCCAAAGGAAGGCATCACCGCCGCCGCCCTGCGTGCTGCGGCCGAACGAGGTCGCCTCCGTGCTCAAAAATCGGCCAATGGGACGTGGTTGAGTTCGAAGAATTGGCTAGCCGACTACGAGTCGAACAAGCACAAGCGTCTGAATAGGTGAAGCCGTGGGCGCTCCGCACCCGATCACACGAGCCCTACCCGTGATGTATCAGGCAGCACATCAACCCGATGAAGCGCGCTACTTACTGTCGCTGCCGCCATCTTGCGGAGCGCGTAAACCCTCGTAAATTTCTTTGCAGGTCGGGCATACCGGGAACTTCTGCGGGTCACGACCGGGCACCCAGACCTTGCCGCACAGTGCCGTCACGGGTTCACCGGACAGCGCACTCTCCATGATCTTCTCCTTGCGCACGTAGTGCGCGAAGCGCTCATGGTCACCGGGCTCCTGCAACTGCTCGCGGACATCCGGGCGCTCGATGGTCGCCGTCGACGTGCGCGGAGCGCTGGGCGATGCCTCGGGAGATGACAGGCGGTCGGGTTCGTCCAGGGTGCTCATGACCCAGAAGTGTATGCCGGTGCGAACTGTCGGCTCTGCCCCGTGCTGCGCCTCCGGCCCTGCCGGCGCTGGTCGCAAACTCACAAAGCTCCCGGCCCACGACGCCCTGCGGCATACAGCGTCGTCAGTTCTGATCCGGGTCGTCGGGAAAGCTCGCGGCGAACGCCAAGGCCGAGCGTTGCCGCAGCAGCACGTTCTGCCACAGGTCTGCCGGATCGTCGCTGAACGGATCCGACGCCTCGGCATCGACGACGAACCAGTAGCCGGCTTCGATCTCGCCTTCGAGCTGGCCCGCGGCCCAGCCGGCGTACCCGGCGTAGATCCGGAGCGCGGCCAGCATCGGGACGACTACCGGCGGCGGAGCGTCGAGATCGACCAAGCAGACTCCGCCGAAAATCCTTCGCACACCAAGGGTTTCGTCATCATCACCCGGCATCGACGCCAGCCCGAGAGCGGTGTCGAGCGAGACCGGTCCACCCTGGAACAAGCGGTCCGGGGCCGACACGTGCTCCTGCCAACCCGGCAGGACTGCGTCGACGTCCGCAGACAGCGGACGGTTGAGGATCAGCCCGTGCGCGCCCTCCTCGTCGTGGTGCAGGACCAGCACGACGCTGCGATCGAAGACATCCTGGTCGTCGACCAGCGAGCGCTCGCGCGGAACCGACACGAGGAGCTTGCTGGTGAGGTCGTCCACCCGACCATTATCGGGTGAACGGCCTCACCGTGGATCAAGCCGGGTCAGTCGCGGTCGAAGCGGCGTCCGCCGCCCTGGCCGCCACGACCACCGGCGTAGCCGCCGCGGCCACCACGGTCGCCACCACCGTCACGGCTGAAGCCGCCGCGACCGCCACGGTCGCCGCCGTAGCCACCTCGACCACCGCGGTCGTTGTAGCCGCCACCGCGTCCGCCTCGGTAACCATCGCGTGAGCCGCGACGATCGCCATACGAGCGCCCGCCCCGGTTGGCGCGCGGCGGCGTCAGGATCCGCTGCAGTTCGTCGTCGGAGATGGACCGGCCCTCCGGCGTGCTGCCACCGGCGGCGCGGATGACGTCGTCACCCGGCTGCGCCCGCTGGAGCTGCACACCGACACCGGCGTCGTCCAGCAGTCGCTGCATGGTGCGGCGCTGGTGCGGGAGGGCAAGGGTCACGACAGTGCCCTTCTCGCCCGCGCGCGCCGTACGGCCGGCACGGTGCAGGTAGTCCTTGTGGTCGGCCGGCGGGTCCACCTGCAGCACGACGCCGACCTCGTCGACATGGATGCCGCGTGCTGCGACATCGGTCGCAACAAGAACCGGCACCTTGCCGTCCTTGAACGCATTGAGCACCTTGTTGCGCTGGCCCTGGTTCAGGCCACCGTGCAGCGATGCCGCGAGCACGCCCTGGTCGCGCAGCTCACCGGCGACACGGTCGGCACCGAGCTTGGTGCGCACGAACACGACAGTGCGACCGGGCCGGTTGGCGACCTGAGCGGTGACGACCTTCTTGTCACGCGGCTCGATCAGCAACGCGTGGTGGGCCATGGTGGTGACGCTCGCGGTGCCGTCGTCGGTTGCGTGCTCCACCGGGTCGGTGAGGTACTTCTCGACCACCGTGTCGATGCCACGGTCCAGTGTCGCCGAGAACAGCAGCCGCTGACCGTCGGTCGGCACTTCGTCGAGGATCTGCGTAATCGCTTCCAGGAAGCCCATTTCCGCCATGTGGTCGGCCTCGTCCAGCACCGCAATCTCCACACGGGACAGGTCCGCTGCGCCGCGCTCCATCAGGTCGATGAGCCGACCCGGTGTCGCGATGAGCAGGTCGACGCCGCGTTCGAGGGCGGACAGCTGCGGCTCGTACGGCATGCCGCCGGCGACCAGCTTGTGACGCAGGCCGATGACGTGCACCAGCGGCTGCAACGCGTCGCTGACCTGCATCGCGAGTTCACGGGTCGGCACGAGCACGATGGCGCGGGGCTGGTTCGGGCGGGCTTTGCCGCCGGCAGCGAGTCGCGTCAGCGCGGGGAGTCCGAACGCCAGCGTCTTGCCGGAACCGGTGCGTCCACGGCCGAGCACGTCGCGACCGGCGAGCGCGTCGGGAATCGTCGCGACCTGGATCGGGAACGGGCTGGTGATGCCGTCACGGGCCAGCCGCTCCACCAACGAGGCCGGCAGGTCGAGGTCAGCGAAGGTCGGCGCGTCCACGTTGTCGTCCGCCTGCGTGGTCTCAATCTCGTCGTCCGTGGTGTATGCCGCAGCTGCATCGGCGCCCACGACTTCCTGCGTGGTCACGATGTTGTCCTCGGTGTTATGGGTGTTCGGGGTGGTGCTGTCTGCTGCCGGCGTTTCGACGGGACGCACGGTCTCGGTCTGTTCGGCGACATCGATGGTGTTCGCCTGGTCGGTCTGGTCGAACGCGCGGTCATCTTGACGACGGTCGTCGCGCCGGAAGGCGGGCACGCGGTTGTCTCGACGTTGATCGCCGCGGTCATCACCACGTTCATGGCCACGGTTATCCCGACGGTCGTAACTGCGACCGCCCTGGTTGTCGTCACGACGCTGGTAACCACCACGGTCGTTGCGGTCCTGGTAACCACGGCTGCCGCCACGGTCGTCACGACGCTGGTAACCACCACGGTCGTTGCGGTCCTGGTAACCACGGCTGCCGCCACGGTCGTCACGCCGCTGGTAACCACCACGGTCGTCACGGCGCTCGTAACCGCGACCGCCCTGGTTGTCGTCACGACGCTGGTAACCACCACGGTCGTTGCGGTCCTGGTAACCACGACCACCCTGGTTGTCGTCACGCCGCTGGTAACCACCACGGTCGTCACGGCGCTCGTAACCACGACCACCCTGGTTGTCGTCACGACGCTGGTAACCACCACGGTCGTTGCGGTCCTGGTAACCACGGCTGCCGCCACGGTCATCGCGGCGCTCGTAACCACGACCACCCTGGTTGTCGTCACGACGCTGGTACCCGCGGTTGCCACCACGGTCGTCACGACGCTCGAAACCACCGTCGGCGCGATCACCGTTGCGATGGCCACCGTCGCGCGAGTCGTACCTGCCCGATCGATCGCCGAATCGGCTTGAGCCACGGTCTGATCCGCGGTCGAAGCCACGGTTGTCGGAGCCGGTGCGTGCACCACCGGTGCGGTCGTCCCGACGCGCCGGGCGCTCGTCGCGACCGGCCGCCTGCTTGCGGGCGGGGGTGCGCTTGGCCTCGACTTTCTGGGCTCGCGTCCAGCGCGCCTTCTTGCCGTCGGTGCTCTTCTTGGTCATTGGAGACTGTCCTCTTTCGTGGTCGGCTGGACGCCCCACCCGTCTCGAGGCACGCAGACATGACCCGCGAAATCGGGCGGGTGTCGCGCTGCTCGAGGGGTCCTCGGCGCCAGAAAGATCTCGGCGCCCACAAAAGGAAATGTGTCAGAAATGAACGCAAGATCGCGTGAATACAACGCTTCACGGTATCGGAGGCACGGCATACACCGCAAAACGAGGCGCCCGACGCGGGCGTGACCTTGGTCGCAGTCACATCGTGCGCGGCCGCCGCCGTGCCATCACGGCGGCGGCCGATGGTCGGACTCGCACCGCTCGAAACCCGACTAGCGTGGCCTCACCATGAGCGACACCAAGAGCAATTGCTACCGGCGCACAATATGACGAATTGCCAGCAGCCGCAACGGGTTACGCCATGTCGTGCTGGATCACCGAGATCGAGGCGGCCTTGCGCCGCATCCTGGCCGGCAACGTCCTTGCCGAGATCGCCGACCCCGGCGCACTCGCCCGGGCGGTCAGCGCCGGCTTCATCGGACTGCAGCTGTACGACGGCGTCGATCACGCCGGAGCCGACGAAGCACTGGCAGCCCTGACCAGCCTCGCAGCAATCATCGACGCGGTTGACGATCTCGGACCGGTCGCGCGCACGGCGGTGAACTCCGCCATACGTGCCGGCAGTCGCAAGGCGACTCGCCCGACGTGAGTCGCGAGCGCTCACTCCCCCGAGCGAGTTCCGGCCTGGTCATCCGCCACCGCAGTGGCATCGTCGTCGGTCGCCAGGTGCGCATTGTCCGCGCCGGCGGCTCCGGAGTGGGCGTTCTCGGTCTGATCGGCCTTGACCGCCTCGGCGACCGCCGCGGCGACGACCTTGGAGACGTCCGGCTGAAAGACGCTCGGCACGATGTATGCCGGGTTCAGCTCTTCCGGTTTCACCACGTCCGACAGCGCCCGAGACGCAGCGAGCATCACATCCAGGGTCACCTTGCTGGCGGCAGCATCGAGCAGTCCCCGGAAGACGCCCGGGAAGACCAGCACATTGTTGATCTGGTTGGCGAAGTCGCTGCGACCGGTGGCGACGACCTTGGCGTGCTTGGCGGCATCCGCGGGGTCGACCTCAGGGGTCGGATTGGCCAGGGCGAAGACGATCGCATCGTCAGCCATCGTGGCGATGTCGTCGCCGGTCAGGATGTTCGGTGCCGACACTCCGATGAAGACGTCAGCGTCGCGCAACGCGTCCTTGAGCGTGCCTGACACCTGACGCGGGTTGGTGTGCTTGGCGATCTTCGCCAGATCTGAGTCGGGGTCGCCGGCGATGTCGGAGCGGTCGGACCGCACCACACCGTTGATGTCGGCGAGCACGACGTCCGTCGCCCCAGCGTGCAACAACAGCAGCGCGATCGCCGTGCCGGCGGCGCCGGCACCGGACTGCACGATGCGCACGTCCTTCAATTCCTTGCCGACAACGCGCAACGCGTTGCGCAGCGCCGCCAGCACGACGATGGCCGTCCCGTGCTGGTCGTCGTGGAACACGGGGATGTCGAGTTCGTCGCGCAACCGTCGCTCGATCTCGAAGCATCGCGGCGCTGAGATGTCCTCCAGGTTGATGCCCGCGAAGACCGGAGCGATCGCCTTGACCGTGCGCACGATCTCGTCGGAATCCTTGGTGTCCAAGCAGATCGGGAAGGCGTCGATGTCGGCGAAGCGCTTGAACAAAGCCGCCTTGCCCTCCATCACCGGCATCGCGGCGAGCGGGCCGATATCACCGAGACCGAGCACCGCTGTGCCATCGGTGACCACCGCAACGGTGTTGCGCTTGATGGTCAACCGGCGAGCGTCCTCGGGGTTCTCGGCGATGGCGAGGCACACCCGCGCGACACCGGGCGTGTAGACCATCGACAGGTCGTCGCGGTTGCGGATCGGCACCTTGGACTCGATCTTCAGCTTTCCGCCGAGGTGAGCCAGGAACGTGCGGTCGCTGACCTTGTGGATCTCGACGCCTTCGACGCCGCGCATCGCCTCGACGAGCTCGTCGGCGTGGTCACCGTCGCGCGCGGCAGCGGTGACGTCGACGCGCAGGCGGTCGTTGTCGGAGTGGGTGATGTCGAGTGCGGTGACCAGACCACCAGCTCGCTCTACACAGCCGGTCAGCTCACTGACGGCAGTTGCTCGACCCGGTAGTTCGAGGCGGACGGTGATGGAGTTGGACACGGAAGGCTGCGCACTCATACAGGTCATTCAAGTGGGTCCGGCACGATCTCGCACACCGGGGTCCGTCAACGGGACGAACGAGGTCGCCGGGTCATCGGCAGCGACACGGCTGAGGGGTCGGTCGAAGCGGCGAGAGGAACTGCGCAGTGGTGACGTGACCTTCATGGTGGTGGAGGTGGCGGGAATCGAACCCGCGTCCGCTGACGGCGAGACAGGACTTCTCCGGGTGCAGTGCGCTACGGATTTTCTCGGCCCCAGGGCTCGCGCGCACACGTCCCCTGACAGGCCCAGTCACGTAAAAGTCCCGCAGCGCCCCGTGACCTGACGCTGCAGCAAGTTCTCTAGCTGACGCCAGACACTGAGACGAGAACGAGCTCAGGCTGACGGACTTCGATCGCCTCAGGCGGCGAGAGCGAAGTCGGTGCGCTGTGAGTTGGCACCTATTGGTTTTGCACGGATCGTTAACGAGATAACCGTGCATCCTCGACCCGCTTCTCCTGCGACGGCGATCAACGTCGAAACCGATCACCCCCATGAATGTTGCCTGATGTGCGGGCACGTCACCACTGTGCAGTTGTATGTCGATCACCCTCGGGCGACCGGCGGTTCAGCATACGGTGCAACGCCGGGCCTCACGAAATGATTTCCGGCGTCACCTCGTCCGACGGTTCAGACGCCGAAGGTCGGCCGCAGCGGATAGCTGCCGTGACCGCGGTCGTCGACCTTCTCACCGAGCACCTGGTGCAGCTGAATCTTGTTGGTTTCGAAGCCGACCGACGATCCGGCGAGATACAGACCCCACACCTTCGCGACCTGCTCGCCGGCATCCTGCACGGCTTCGTCCCAGTTCGCCGACAGGTTCTTACACCAGGCGCGGCACGTCTTGGCGTAGTGCTCGCGCAGATCCTCCGCGTGCCGGATCTCGAAGCCCTGGTCCTGCATCGCCGAGACGATGACGCCCACGCCGGTGATCTCGCCGTCGGGGAAGACGTAACGGTTGATGAAACCGCCGCGCGTCAGAGCCGGCGCCTTGGTGTCGGGGCGGGTGATGCAGTGGTTGAGCATGCGCCCGCCGGGCCGGAGCTTGGCGTACAGCCGGCCGAAATAGTCCGGGTAGTTCTTGACGCCGATGTGCTCGGTGAGACCGATCGAGCTCACGGCGTCGAAGTCGCTCTCGACCACGTCGCGGTAGTCCATGAAGCGCACCTCGGCGCGGTCGTCCAGACCCTGCTCCTTGATCTTCTGCTGCGCCCAACTCGCCTGCTCCGCCGACAACGTCACGCCCAGAGCTGTCACCCCGTAGTGCTCCACCGCGTGGCGCACCATCCCGCCCCACCCGCAACCGATGTCGAGCAGGCGCATGCCCGGCTTCAGATCGAGCTTGCGGCACACGAGGTCGTGCTTGTGGAACTGCGCCTGCTCCAGGGTCGCCGACTCCTCCGGATAGCACGCGCACGTGTAGGCCATCGACTCGCCGAGCACCAGCTCGTAGAACTCGTTGCTCACGTCGTAGTGGTGGTGGATCGCCTCGGCGTCTCGCTTCTTGGAGTGCCGGGCGCCCAGGCTTTCGAGCCCACGGCGCCACTGCGGCGCCGTTTCGAGCGCAGGTAGCGGCGGCGGCCGAAAAGCGTTGATACCGAGCGATTTCAGCAGCTCGGGGAGCTTCTTCACCGTCGGCCGGTGCACCTCGAAGTTGTAGAGGAAGGCATGCAGGAAGTCGTAGGGGTCACCCGGGTCGATGCCCTCAATCGAGATGTCCCCCATCAGGTATCCGCGAGCCAGCCCCAGCTCGCCGGGCGCGCTGACGAGATAGCGCAGCGCCCGTTCGTTGTCGAGATTGATCCGGTATGGCGCATCCGGGTTGCCACCGGTGCTGCCGTCATACGCGCTCAGCGCAAAAGGAACATCGGTGCCGAAGAGTTCGTCCGAGATTTGTCCGATAGTGAGCGTCATCGCCGCTTCACCGCCTTCGTGTAGAGGTCGGGCAGACGGCCGTCGGGGTCGTACTGCTTCTTGACCTGGTGATAGGTGTCTCCGCCATAGAGCGCCCAGAAGGCGTCCTCGTCGTAGTAAGCGTCGCTGTAGAGCGACTTGTGGCCGTCGAACTCGTGCACGATGCGCTCGATCTCGCGGTTGACGTCGCCGTCGGCTGCACCCGGTGCGATCTCCACCGTCGACCAGAAGCCGACGTTGACGTAGTTCTCACCCCGCTGCAACGGGTACAGCGGCCAGGGCTGTGGGCCATGGTCGGCATCGCGAACAGCCAACGGGCACAACCAGATCGGCTCAATCGGCACGTTGTCCAGGAACCACTGCACGAATTCCTGCGTGCGGCCCAACGGCAGTTCGACGTCCTGTATGACGCGTTCCCGCGGCAGCTTCCCGCGACGAGCGTCGACCGCCGCGAAGAAACCGTGGCGGTTCTCCCAGCGGATGACCTTGCCGTAGACATCGCTGCGCAGGTAACGCTTGGGGACGAGGCGCCGGATGGCCGGCCTCTGCAGACCGAACGCACGATTGCACCAGAACCAGTCGGTGTCCCACCGCCAGATGTAGTCGTGCACGCTGAGGTAGTCCTCGGTGCGCTGCTGCAGCGAGCGGTAGTAGATCTGCCTGCCGGTGTAGTCCGAGACATACGGCGCCTGCGCCGCCCAACTGCCCAGCACCAGGTAGCTCTCCTCGCCGGAGAAGACCACGCCATCCAGGAAGTCCACCGACTCTCCGTCATACGTGCGCTCGTCGAGGATCGTGCCCATCGCCGCGGTGAGCCCGGCCAGATCCGTGAAGCGCAGATGGCGCAAGTGCACGAATGGCTGCACCGGCTCGAGCTTGATCTTCAACCGAACTGAATACCCCAGCGAGCCATAGGAGTTCGGGAACGCCCGGAACAGGTCAGCGTGCTCGTTGTCCGGTGTGGCGGTCAGGATCTCAGCGTCGCCGGTGAGGATGTCCATCTCGAGAACCGACTCGTGCGGCAGGCCGTTGCGGAACGAACTCGACTCGATTCCCAGCCCGGTCACAGCCCCGCCGAGGGTGATCGTCCGCAGTTGCGGAACCACGTACGGCATCAGACCGAAGCGCAAGGTCGCATCGACGAGATCTTCGTAGGTCGTCATGCCCTGCACGTCGGCGGTCTGCGCCTGTGCGTCGACCTCGATGACGCCATGGAGTCTCGAAACATCAAGCCCAGGAACCGAATTCGCTTCACGAGGACGGAAGAGATTGGACGTCTTCTTCGCCAGGCGGACGGGCGCACCCTGCGGAATGTCGGACAACTGCCGCTGGAGATCTGCCACGGCAGCGCGGTGGCTCTGCCAACCGACGATCTGACCCTGCTCGTGCGCCACCGGCTCTCCTTCGTCTCGACCACTCAGCGTGCGCCCAGGAACTTACTCCGACATCCAGACGATGCCGAACGCGCCCTCACCAGAACTCCCCGGCTTGCACCAGCGAGCAAGAGGGTCTAGCTTTCATTTAGTACAAAACAGTTTCGTTCTAAGTATGGCGGAGTCGCACTCCTGAGAAAGGTCTCACCATGAACGTCCCGCCGAGCACCGAGCACGCGGCGCTGAAGCCGCGTGTCGAGGGCGAGCGCGAGGCAGAGATCTTCGAGGGGGCACTGAAGGTGCTCATCGACGTCGGCTACGACCGACTGACCTTCGACGCCGTCGCCGCAGAGGTTCGCGCGAGCAAAGCCACCCTTTACAAGCGCTGGCCCTCCAAGCCCGAACTGTTGGTGAGTGCGGTCGAATACCTGTTCGAGCGGGCGCGCGAAGGTCACGGCGCACCTGACACGGGCAGCCTTGAGGGCGACCTTGTGGATGCCTTCTGTCACAGTGGAGCCGCCTTCGATCAGATGACCGAGATCGCCGCCGCGGCATTACCAGCGCTGAAGCGGGATCCCGAACTCAGCCTGATCTTCACTCAGCGTTTCCTTGAGCCGCGGGCGCGGGAGTTGCGCGAGGTGATGCATCGAGCGCAAGCACGCGGCGAGATCGGCCCCGACGCAGATCTGGAGATGCTGTCGCGGGTCCTGCCTGCCATGAAGTTCCACATGATGCTCACCGGCGAGCACCATCCGTCCGACGAGTTCGCACTGCAGGTGATTCAGCAGATTCTATTGCCGGCCTGCAACGCCACCCTGGCCACACCTCCCAACGGACAGAAACCGTCCTGAACCGCTGAGAGCGTCATCCCGGACCGGCAGAACACCGTCGGTCGACCGACGACGCCCGACCCAACCCCGACTCACCGCTCCGTCGCGCAGTGCAGCGTGACGGTGCGTTCGACCACGCCCGCGCACCGACTGTGCCGTGCCCAGCAGACCACGACAGCCACCGGACCCACCGAAAGGAACAGCCATGTCCACAACAGACCTCGAGCTGGCGCCAGAGAACGGATTGACCCGCCCGAAATCCGCCAATCTCACCGTCGCTCTCATCGTCATCGCGATGGCGCAGCTGATGATCGTGCTGGACGCGACCATCGTGAACATCGCACTCCCCCACATCAAGACCGACCTCACCTTCAGCAGTTCCGGGTTGCAGTGGGTCGTCACGGCGTACTCGCTGTCCTTCGGGTCTCTGCTACTGCTCGGCGGCCGCCTGGGTGACCTGATGGGGCGCCGTCGCATGTTCGCCATCGGTGTCGCGATCTTCGCCGTCGCCTCCTTGTTCGGCGGGCTCGCCCTCAACCCCGCATGGCTGATCACCGGTCGCGTGCTGCAGGGCGCCGGCGCCGCGCTGGCCTCACCGGCCGCGCTCGCACTGATCAACACGACCTTCCCGGCCGGCAAGGAACGCAACCGGGCCATGGCGGTGTATGCCGCGATGTCCGGTATCGGCGCCGCCGTCGGCCTCATCCTCGGTGGCGTGCTCACCGAGTGGCTGGACTGGCGGTGGACGTTCTTCATCAACGTGCCGATCGGTCTGGTCGTCGCGGTGCTTGCCCCACGGGTGCTGGTGGAGTCCGAGAGCAGCGACGGACGCCTCGACGTCTGGGGTGCGATCGTCGGCACAGCGGGCCTGTTCTCGATCGTCTACGGCCTGTCTCACGCCGCCCAGCAGGGCGCGTCCTGGGGTGATGCCCTGACCGTGCTGCCGTTGGTCGCGGGCGTCGCGCTGCTGATCGCCTTCGTCCTGGTGGAACAACGGGTCGCGCACCCGTTGCTGCCCGTCCGGGTCGTCGCCGACCGCAACCGCGGGGTGTCGTTGTTCACCATGATGCTGGTGGGCGCGGGGATGTTCTCGATGTTCTTCTTCCTGTCCTTGTTCACCCAGCAGGTGCTCGGGTACTCGCCGGTGAAATCGGGCTTCGCATTCCTGCCGTTCAGCGTCGGCATCGTGGTCTCGGCCGGCATTGCCTCGCAGCTGGTCAGCCGCATCGATCCGCGCTGGATCTCCGGCGTCGGCGGAGTCATTGCCACGATCGGACTGTGGGGATTCACGAACCTATCGATGAGCAGTGGTTACGCGTCTCATCTGCTGCCCTACATCGTGATCCTGGCGGTGGGCCTGGGGATGCTGTTCATCCCGTTGACACTGACGTCGACCGCCGGCATCGGGACAGAGGACTCCGGTGCTGCCGCGTCCGCGCTCAACACCGCACAGCAAATCGGAGGAGCTGTCGGGATCGCTGCGCTGACAACGGTGTTCACGCACTACGCCACGCAGAAGGGCAACGAGCTCGGCGCGGCCGCCAAGGCCCAGGCCGCGGCTGCAGCGCAGTCGGGGCACACGCCGAACAAGGATCAGATCGCAGCTGCGACCCACCAGATCCAGTTGCAGGCGCAGACCTTCGGGTCGACACACGGCTTCTGGTTCGCGGCCGGGATGGTGCTGGTCGGAGCGCTGGCGACGCTGGTCTTCCTCAATGTCAAGCACACCGAGCTGGCGACTGACGGGCAGGGTGCAGCACATCTGGGCTGACGGGCTGTATGCCGGAGTGAGTCACTCCCGGCATACAGACTGAATCACCGGCACACCGGACGAAAGGCTCCACGCGCACTCGCCGCGTGGAGCCTTTCGCCGTAGCCGGGCAGGTTCGGGCCATAATGACTGCACGCTTGGCCATCCCACCGAGGGGGGATGGAGACACGGGACAAGGGAACCGAGGGGCACATGCACATGGCACGCACAGCGGGCGCGCTGGTCGCGGCCGCGGCAGTGACATCGGCCATCGCAGGCTGCGGAGGCGGATCCGGCGCGACCGCGAGCCCGCCGCCATGGTCGGCTTCTGCCGGTAACACGTCATACCTGGCCGGTACGACCATCGGCGGCTCTCCGACCCGGTCGACGGCTGCCAATCCGACCGCCTGGAACCTGAGTCTGCCGGACAAACAGAACCCGAACGTGCCGACCAACCTGTGGCCGGACGCTCAGAACATCCTGACGCAGGCCCAGTTGAAGGCTGCTGTGCCTGAAGCCACGACCGTCAAACTGCAGAGCTGCACCAAAGGCACGAGTTCCTCCGGTGCGACCACGTCGAAGAACCAGTCGTGCACCTGGACGGTCAGCTTGCCCGGCGACAGCGCCGGGCTGTCCAGCAGCATCCAGGTCAGCATCGTCGCGTTCGGCGCGGACGGGCCGATGACGAGCGCATGGAACGCCGCCGAAAGCAGTCTCTACCAGGACCGCCAGTCCACCGACCGGTTCTACCAGGAGGGCGCTTTCGGTGCGAAGGGCAGCTACATCCTGGCGAATCACCAGTCGGCCGTTCTGGTCTCGGACGGAAACCTTGCCGGCTGGATCGATCTGAATTTCACCGGCTTCTACTCCCTGAGCGGCAGCAATGCGAGCACCTCGCTGATGCAAGGCGTCTTCCCGGTGCTCGCCAAGGACATCGCCGACCAACTCCCGAGGAAGTACGCATGAACCTCCTGCGCCACCATCGCAGCTCCGCACTGATGGCCGCCGTTGTGGTGGCCGCGCTGCCGGTCACCCTCGCAGGCTGCTCCGGCAGCAGTTCCTCGGTGGGCGTCGCCAGCTCGACGTCCGGACCGACCGGCGCCGTGAGCTTCCCCAAGCAATCCCCGTCACCTGGTGACTCGCAGGGTGTGGTCGTCGCCAACACCGTCGGCCGCAAGGTGGTCTACGACTCGAGTCTGCCGGTGTTCAACCCGCCGGTCGTGAACGGAAGCGTGCCAACCACCGAGTGGCCGGTCGCGGGCTACCTGTTCAGCATCAAGGAGTTGTCGGCGGTGTTTCCGGACGCTGCGAAGATTGCGCTGGATCCCACGGGCACCAACTCGCTGAAGATCACCGTCTTTCTTCCCAACACGACCATCAACCCCACGTTCCAGTTCACCATCACATCGGTCGGCACCGAGACCCAGATCCTCAACGCCTTCGATGCGGCCCGCAGCAGTTCGAGAGCCACCAACACAAACGCCGACGGCAAACCAGCGTCCGGTTACATCTATTTCGACGACGGTTCGTACAACACCCAGCGACTGTCGGTCAGCAACGCGACCAACGATCCGACTTACAGCGTCGTCATCGGCAACGGCACAACTGCCGCACAGATCACGATGACGGCGGAGAATCTGTTCCAGTTCGCACCAGGAAACTTCAGCGACAACAACGCGACGTTCAATCAGCAGATCATGCCGCTGTTGATGCAGTTGCTCGCCGCGCGGATGTGACCGGCGCGCGGATGTGACCGGCGTGCATCGCGGTCACTGCTGCGAGGCGTCGTGCTCGTCCGACTCGTCGAGATCGTCCAGGTCGTAGCGCGGCACGCCGAGCGAGCAGGCGAAGGTCACCGCGCCGACCGCGATTGTGACCGCACCCACAGCGTGCGCTCCTCCGGACCACAGGGACACACCCACGAGCGCGGCAAGCAGGTTCCAGACGAGCGTGGGCGTGCGGGCGATGCTGCGTCGTCGTGCGAATCCGTAGGCGAGCAGACCGCTGCAGGCCGCGAGCACGAGCACGGTGATGCCCTCGGTGATCGCACGAGCCCCGCTGTCACTTCCGCCGGTCGCACCGACGACCACCAGATCCCCCGCGAGGACGATCAGCACCAGCGTCTGCAGACCCATCAGCACCGCGCTCAGTGGCCAGCACTTCACCATCGCGGTGCCGCGCTCGAGACTTCTCGGCGCCTTTGGTTGGACAGCAATGTGACGGATACCTCACCTTCGAGGCCGAAAATCTCGGCGAAACCACTTGTGGAGTGTTGTGCGTATCTGTGACGCTTGGGGAACAGCGTGTGACCTGCCGACGTTATCTCAGACGCAGGCAACGATCAGCAGGAACCCCTAGCCTTCAACCCCTACGGACCGATGCCGTTCCGCGCCCTCAAGCGTGCACGGCGGATGCAAGGAGCAGACTCACATGGATTGGCGCAACCGCGCTGCGTGCTTGGACGAGGACCCGGAGCTGTTCTTTCCGATCGGCAACACCGGCCCTGCCCTGCAGCAGATCGAAGACGCCAAACAGGTGTGCCGGCGCTGCGAGGTCATGGACACCTGCCTGAAGTGGGCCTTGGAGTCCGGCCAGGATGCCGGTGTCTGGGGCGGCCTGTCCGAAGACGAACGACGCGCTCTCAAGCGGCGCAACGCCCGCGCCCGGCGCGCCGGCTGACCCGTCCGCGAACACCTCACTCCCCGGAGCGCCTTCCGCACACCGCGAGATCACCCCCGTAGCCGAGCGACGAAGCGCACCCGGGTGCCGTGCTCGCCCCACGCGCACCAGTCGATCTCGCCACGCAGGTCCTGCACGAATGACTGCACGATCTGTATGCCGAGTCCGGACGCCCCGGGACTGAAGCCCGCAGGCAGCCCGGAGCCGTCGTCGGTGACAGTGACCGTCAGCAGATCGGCCCCGCCGGCCTCGACACTGCGCCGCGCGTCGAGGACCACCGTTCCGCCATACATGCCGAAGCCGTGTTCGATGGCGTTCTGCACGAGTTCGGCGGTGATCATGGCGACCGCGGTGGCATCGTCGGAATGCAGCACTCCGAAGCTTCCCGTCATCTGCGCGCGGATGCGCTCCTGCGAGCGGTTGCTGATGTCGACCGCGGCACGCAGCGAGGACGCCGCGACCTCGTCGAAGGACACCGTCTCGTCGAGCGTGCCGCTGAGCGTCTCGTGAACCGTCGCGATCGTCGCCACCCGGCGCACCGCACCGGCGAGGGCGGCCTGCGCCTGCGGGTCCGCCAGCCGGCGTGACTGCAACCGGAGCACCGCCGCCACCGTCTGCAGGTTGTTTTTCACCCGGTGGTGGATCTCGCGAATCGTCGTCTCCTTGCTCAGCAGCTCGCGTTCCCTGCCGCGCAACTCGCTCACGTCACGCACCAGCAGCACGGCACCGATCCGCCGACCGCTTTCGGACAGCGGGATCGACCTCGCGCTGACATTGGCGCTGCGTGATTCCACCTCGGTGCGCCACGGCACCCGGCCGGTGAGCACCATGGTGAGCTCTTCATCGACCGGACCGTTGCCGGGCAGCAGGTCACGCAAGATCGTCGCGAGTCGCACCCCGACGATCTCGGCCTCGTGCCCGAGACGATGGATCGCCGAGACCGCGTTGGGGCTGGCGTAGGTCACCACCCCGTCGGCATCTAGCCGCAGCACTCCATCACCGACACGCGGCGCACCTCGCCGCCCGGCGGGAGCAGCCGCGACGTCCGGGAAGTCACCGGTGGCGACCATCCGCGCGAGGGCGTCGGCGGTAGCCAGGTAGGTGACTTCGAGGCGGCTGGGCGTGCGCATCGAGGCCAGATTGGTATGCCGCGTCAGCACCGCGATCGTGCTGGTGCCGAAGACGACCGGGATCGATTCCTCACGCACCGGCAGATCGTCACGCCACATCGTCGTCTGCGAACGCACGATGCGCCGCTCGGCGAAAGCCTCGGCCACCGGGCGGGATCGGGTGCGGTCGATGGGCTGCCCGACCAGGTCGTCGACAAAAACCCCGACGCCCGTGGTCGGCCGTACGTGTGCGACAGCAACCCAGTCGGCATCGCGGGTGGGCACCCACAACACCAGGTCCGCGAATGACAGATCGGCCAGCAGCTGCCAGTCACTGACCAGCAGGTGCAACCATTCACGACCGGCCTGACTGAGGTCGGTGCGCTGCGACAAGACGTCGTTCATCGACGGCATGGCGCGAGCCTACCGACCTCAGTCCCCGCGTCTCAGCGTGCCGAACCCGAGCGCACGACCGAGCGCAGAGTGCGCAGGGCCACCGACAGTGACGCCAGGCCGGGCTTTTCCTGGCCGGCGACACCTTCGAGGGCCTGCTGTGCGCGAGCGACCGAGTCGGCGTTGTCGTTCGTCCAGGTGTCGACGCGCTCGGCGGGGTGTGCTCCCGACGTGCCGGCGATGACCGCAGCCGTGAACGAGTCGAGCACGGCATACAGGTCGTCACGCACAGCACCACGCGCCAGCGCATCCCACCGGTCGTCGCGCGGAAGCTGCGACACGGCATACAGCATCCGGTCGATGCCGATGCGCTCGGACACTGCGAAGTAGACCGCGGCGACGTCGGCGACCGGCGTGTCGGTCCCCTTGGACTGCTCGGTGATGTCGAGCAACGAGAAGCCATCCAGCAGAGCTGCGGCTCGGCCGGCGAGTGCCTCGGGCACCCCGTCGACGCCGAGCTGGTCGCGACGCGCCTCCCAGCGGGCGTGCTCGCTGCCTTGCAGAAGGTCGGGCACCTGCGACTCGAGCTGGGCGATGACCGGCCTGAACCGGTCGATCTCGGCCTGGATGTCCAGCTTCGCCGGACGGCTGTGCACCAGCCAGCGCACGGCACGGTCGAGCAGCCGACGGAACTCCAGATACAGCTCGGTCTGCGCCTGCGTCGTGGCAATGTTGTCCAGCGCCTCGACCTGCACGACGAAACCGGCCATGTCGAAAATCTCGCGAGCCACGACGAACGCGCGCGTCACCTGCTCCGGCGAAGCGCCGGTCTCCTCGGCCAGCCGGAAGGCGAAGGTGATGCCCCCGCGGTTGACCAGGGAGTTGACGATGGAGTTGATGACGATCTCGCGGCGCAGCGGGTGCTGGGTAAGCTCCGCGGCATAACCATCGCGGATCTGGGCCGGGAAGTAGTCCGACAGGGTGCCGCCGAACCATGGGTCGTCGGTGATGGTGCCGGCAGCGAGGTCGTTCTTGAGGGCCAGCTTGGCGTAGGCCACCAGCACCGAGAACTCCGGCGATGTCAGCCCGCGCCCGGCGGATGCGCGACGGGCGATCTCGGCGTCGCTCGGCAGGAACTCCAGTTCTCGGTTGAGATCGCCGCGCTCCTCCAGCCAGTGGATCAGCCGCTGATGCACCGGCAGCATCGCGTGGGTCTGCGCCCGCGCGTTGCCCAGCAGGGTGTTCTGCTCGTAGTTGTCCCGCAGCACCTGCACCGCGATCTCGTCAGTCATCGAGTGCAGCAGCGTGTTGCGCTGCTCGAGGTCGAAGCGGCCCTGGCGCATCAGGTCGGTCACCAGGATCTTGATGTTGACCTCGTGGTCGGAGGTGTCGACGCCGGCAGAGTTGTCGATGGCGTCGGTGTTGACCCGCACCCCGTGCTGCGCGGCTTCGATGCGACCCAACTGGCTGGCACCGAGGTTGCCGCCCTCACCGATCACCTTGCAGCGCAACTGTTTTCCGTCGACACGAATCGCGTCGTTGGCGCGGTCGCCGATGTCGGTGTTGGACTCGACGGCCGATTTCACGTAGGTGCCGATGCCGCCGTTCCAGAACAGGTCCACCGGGGCGAGCAGGATGGCCTTCATCAACTCGGCCGGCGTCATCGACCGCACGCCCGCCTGCAGGCCGAGCGCCGCGCGGACCTCGTCGGTGATGCGGATCGACTTCGCACTGCGTGGGAAGACGCCGCCGCCGGCGGAGATCAGCGAGGTGTCGTAGTCGGCCCACGACGACCGCGGCAGGTCGAACAACCGGCGACGCTCGGCGAAGGAGGTCGCCGCCACCGGGTTCGGGTCAAGGAAGATGTGGCGGTGGTCGAAGGCGGCCAGCAGCCGGATGTGCTCGGACAGCAGCATCCCGTTGCCGAAGACATCGCCGCTCATGTCACCGACACCGGTGACGGTGAACTCCTGCGTCTGGGTGTCGACGCCCATCTCGCGGAAGTGCCGTTTGACCGACTCCCATGCGCCGCGGGCGGTGATGCCCATGACCTTGTGGTCGTAGCCCGCCGAACCACCGGAGGCGAAGGCGTCGTCGAGCCAGAAACCGTAATCCTGGGCGACACCGTTGGCGATGTCGGAGAAGGTCGCAGTGCCCTTGTCGGCCGCGACCACCAGATAGGTGTCGTCCTCGTCGTGGCGGACCACGTCGCGCGGCGGCACCACCTCACCGGAGACCAGGTTGTCGGTCACGTCCAGCAGACCCGAGATGAACAACTTGTATGCCGCAATGCCCTCGGCCAGCCAGGCCTCACGATCGGCGGGGTCGGGCAACTGTTTGCCGACGAAACCGCCCTTGGAACCGGTCGGCACGATGACGGCGTTCTTGACCATCTGCGCCTTGACCAGGCCGAGGATCTCGGTGCGGAAATCCTCGCGGCGATCGCTCCAGCGCAGACCACCGCGCGCGACCTTGCCGAACCGCAGGTGCACACCTTCGACGCGCGGACCATAGACCCAGATCTCGAACTTCGGGCGCGGGTCGGGCAGACCAGGTACGGCGGCGCAGTCGAGCTTGAAGCTGACGACGGGGCTGTGCTCACCCTTGTCATCGCGCTGGAATGCATTGGTGCGCAAGGTGGCTCGGATGATGCCGAGCATCGTGCGCACGATGCGGTCGTGGTCGAGGCTGGCGACGTCATCCAGAGCGGCTTCGAGCCGCTCGATGATCTGCGCCTGCGCCGCGTCACGCCCGGCATCGTCGCGGGCCGGGTCGAAGCGCGCCTCGAACAACTCGACCAGACCACGCGCGAGGTCGACATTGCCGAGCAGCGCGGTCTCGATGTAGTGCTGGCTGAAGGTGAAGCCGATCTGCCGCAGGTACTTGCTGATCGCGCGCAGGTAGACCACCTGGCGCCAACTCAGACCCGCACGCAGCACCAGAGCGCCGAGTCCGTCGCTCTCGGCTCGGCGTTCCCAGACCGCGGTGAAGGCGTCCTGGAAGCGTTCGCGCACGTCGGCCACCTCGGCGTCGGTGCTGCCCCAGACCTGCTCGCCGGCGGCGCGCAGCCCGAAGTCGTAGATGTGCACCTCGACACCGTCCGCACGCTCCATGGCGTACGGCCGCTCGTCGGTGACCTCGACACCCAGGTGGGTGAACAGCGGCAGGACATCGGTCAGGATCACCGAGTCCCGGCGGAACAGCTTGAACCGGCGTTCACGGGGATCGGCGCTGGGGTCGCGGTAGAGCGTCAGCAGTGTGTGCTGGTCGGACTCGAGGGCCTCCAGGCGTCGCAGGTCGGCCACGCCCTGGCGCGGACTGAAGTCCTCCTTGTAGGCCTCGGGGAAGGCCCGCGAGTACAAGCTCATCACGCGCGCCGCGGCGTCCTCGCCGTCTTCCTGTCGGGCGGTCTCGCCCAGGCGTTCGCCCCAGGTGCGGGTGCTCTCCAGCAGTCGTTCCTGCAGGGCGGCGTCGTCGAGTTCCGGAACCTCGGTGCCGCGCGGAAGTCGCACGACGAAGTGGATGCGAGCGAGGACCGAGTCACTCACGCGGGTGGTGTAGTCGACCGACTCTGCGGCATACACGTCGCGCAGGATGTTCTCGATCCGGCGACGCACCGTCGTGGTGTAACGGTCGCGGGGCAGGTAGACCAGCACCGACACGAATCGGCCGAATTCGTCTGTGCGACGGAACATCTGGGCCTGACGACGTTCCTGCAGGCGCAGCACCTGGGTCGCGATGTGGAACAGCTCTTCGCTGGAGGTCTGGAACAGCTCGTCGCGCGGGTAGGTCTCGAGGACCTCCTGCAGGTCCTTGCCGGAGTGGCTGTCCGGGGAGAACCCGGTGCGAGCGAAGACCTTGGCCACCCGCTCGCGCACGACCGGGACGCGGCGGACCGACTCGGTGTAGGCGCTGGAGGTGAACAACCCCAGGAAGCGCTTCTCACCGATGACATTGCCCTGCGCGTCGAACGTCCGCAGACCGATGTAGTCCAGGTATGACGGGCGGTGGACCGTGGCGCGGGAGTTCGCCTTGGTGATGGTCAGCAGCTGCGGCTCGCGGGCGGTCTGACGCGCCTTCGGTGTCAACCTGCTGTATGACGATCCGTCCGCGTCGCGCAGGATGCCCAGACCGGAGCCGGCCTTGGTGCGCAGCACGTCTTCGCCGTCGACGGTGTCGAGGGTGTACTCGCGGTAACCGAGGAAGGTGAAGTGGTTGTCGACCAGCCAGCGCAGGAATCCCTGCGTGCGCGCGATCGCTTCACCCGGCACCGTGGACGGCGGCGTGCGGTCGAGTTCGGCGATCAATTGCTCGCACTCGGCGTGCATGCGGGGCCAGTCGTTGACCGCCGAGCGCACGTCGTCGAGCACCTTCGTCACGCCGTCGATGAGCTTCTGGTCGGCCGCGTCGTCGAGACCGAGGTCGATCTCGAAGTGCATCCAGGACTCGCACACCGGCTCGAGTTCACCGGACCCGATCGCGGGCGCGGCGTCGGCGTCGTAGATCTGCGCGATGTCACCGCTTGCGTCGCGACGGACGAACAACTGCGGGTGGATCAGGGAGTGGACGCTACGGTCCTGGCGGGTCAGCTCGGCGATCACCGAGTCGACGAGGAACGGCATGTCGTCGGTGACGATCTGCAGGACGGCATACGCGCACGACCACCCGTCGGCATCCTGCGTCGGGTGCAGCAGTTGAACCTTCGGCTGACCTGGTGCGCGGGTCTGTGCCAACGTGCGATGGGAGCGAAGAATCCCGGCGAGACTCTGGGCACCGCAGGCGGCGAGATCCTCATCGGCAACATGTCGGAAGTACCGCGATGCAAGCCAATCCGATGAATCACCCCCGCCCGCTTCGCTGGTGGAAGGAAGAAGGAACGAGCGGGAACCAGGAGCCGCGGACATCGACTGTCTCAACCTCAATTGTGACTTCAGCGCGAATGAGCAACGTCGTTGTTGCTCGGTTTCCCAGGGTATCCGCGCACGTGTCGCATGCCACATCGGGTCCGCCTCGTCCCCAGTTGCATCGGTGCCGGGATCACCGCGCGCAGCGCCGCGTTAGTGTGCCTTCGATGCACCCGAGCCAACTCAGCCGCCGTGTCGCGACGATGGTGCCGCGCCTGCTGGACGTGCACGCCGATGCTGCTCAGCCCGAGACGGCCGAGGCGCTGTCGGCCGCAATCGAGCGCATCGCCGAGGCGCTGCTGCGATGGCACGACGAACTCGCCGGTGCGACTCCCCCGGCCGCTGCCGTTCTCGCCGAAGTCGCCACGACGGCTCCGACCCGTATCGCACCGACGACCGACCTCGTCGCTCAGATCAACGCTCGAGAACTGGCCACCGACACCGGCAGTTTGGCTGCGGGCGCGGCCGCGCTGCGCGAACTCGCCAGAGAGGTCAGGCGGCTCATCGACGCGCTGCCCGCCGATTCTCCCGCCGCGGCCGATGGTGCCGCCATCGAGTCGGCACTGACGCACCTGGGTACGGCACACCAGGAACTCGCCGAGACCCTGAACGAACAGGAAACCGCGCTGCGCGCCGAATCGGCAATGCCGCAAAGGATTCTCGAGCGTATCCTCGACGCCGAGGCAGTCGCACGCGCAGCAGCGGCGGATACCCTTCGGTCATGAAGATCGAGGAACGCTGGACGTATGCCGCGCCCGCCGATCGCGTCATCGCGATGATGGTCGACCCGGCCTTCCAGGAGGCCAAGTGCGCCGCGACCAATGCGTTGTCCCACAAGGTCGTCATCACGGCCAAGAAGCCACTGCAGATCATCGAAACCCACCGCGAGATGGCCACCACCGGCCTGCCGGACCAGGTCACGAAGATCATCGGCTCGAAGCTGAAGATCGTCGAGACGCAGATCTGGGGCGAGGCCGACACCGCGGGCAGCCGCATCGCCGACCTCGACGTCAGCCTCGTCGGCGTTCCGGTGACGTACCGCGGCACGATCACCATGACCGCCGATGGGGATCAGACCCACATGCACGTGCTCGGCGAACTCAAGGCACGGGTGATGTTCATCGGCGGTCGGATCGAAAACGCAGCGGCACCGGCATTCACCAGCGGCGTCAAGATCGAAGCCGAGACCGGGCACACCTTCCTCCAAAAGTAGGTGTGCCCGGCTCCGGTCCTCACCAGGCTGTCGTCAGCCCATACCCGTTCGGGCTGACTCCGCGCCTGGCTCCGGTCCTCACTGCGCTGCGATCCTCACCAGGCTGTCGTCAGCCCATACCCGTTCGGGCTGACTCCGCGCCTGGCTCCGGTCCTCACTGCGCTGCGATCCTCACCAGGCTGTCGTCAGCCCATACCCGTTCGGACTGACTCCGCGCCTGGCTCCGGTCCTCACTGCGCTGCGATCCTCACCAGGCTGTCGTCAGCCCATGTGCGGGTAGGAGTGCTCCGTCGGCGGGACGAAGGTCTCCTTGATCGACCGCGGGCTGGTCCAACGCATCAGGTTGGTCGCCGCGCCGGCCTTGTCGTTGGTGCCCGACGCACGGCCCCCGCCGAACGGCTGCTGCCCCACGACAGCACCCGTCGGCTTGTCGTTGATGTAGAAGTTGCCGGCGGCAAACCGCAGTCGCTCCTGCGCGTCGGCGATCGCCATACGGTCCTGGGCGATGATCGACCCGGTCAGCGCGTATGGCGCGAACGACTCCATCTGATCGAGCACCTTGTCGAACTGGCGGTCCGGGAAGACGTGCACTGCCAGGATCGGGCCGAAGTACTCACTGGCGAAGACCGCATTGGCCGGATCCGAGACCTCCAGCACCGTCGGACGCACGAAGTAGCCCACGGCGTCGTCATACGTGCCGCCGGCGATGACTTCGATGTCCTTGTGCGCATGCGCCATGTCGATGGCGTCCTTGTGCTTCGCGAACGCGCGTGCATCGATGACGGCACCCATGAAGTTGCTCAGATCCGTCACATCACCCATCGAGAGTGAGTCGGTGATGCCGACCAGGTCCGACTTGATCTTGCGCCACAGACTGGCCGGAACATACGCGCGCGACGCAGCCGAGCACTTCTGGCCCTGGAACTCGAACGCACCGCGAATCATGGCCGTCCGCAGGACATCCGGGTCCGCCGACGGGTGCGCCAGGATGAAGTCCTTGCCGCCGGTCTCGCCGACCAGGCGCGGGTAGGTGCGGTAGTTCGGCAGGTTCGTGCCCACCGACTGCCACAGGCCCTGAAAGGTCGGCGTCGAGCCGGTGAAGTGGATGCCGGCCAGATCGGGGTCGGCAAGTGCGACCTTCGAGACGTTGATGCCGTCACCGGTGACCAGGTTGATCACGCCATCGGGCAGACCGGCCGCCTCGAGCAGTTCCATCGTCAACTGGGCGGCACGCTGCTGCGTCGGCGACGGCTTCCACACGACGGTGTTGCCCATGAGCGCCGGTGCGGTCGGCAGGTTTCCGGCGATGGCGGTGAAGTTGAACGGCGTGATCGCGTAGACGAAACCCTCCAGCGGGCGGTGGTCGGTGCGATTCCACACGCCCTTGGAATTGGCGATCGGCTGCTCGGCGAGGATCTGCCGGGCAAAGTGCACGTTGTAACGCCAGAAGTCGATCAGCTCGCACGCGGCGTCGATCTCCGCCTGGTACGCCGTCTTGCTCTGACCCAGCATCGTGGCGGCGTTCAGCCGGGCACGCCACGGCCCGGACAGCAGGTCCGCTGCCTTGAGCAGGATGGCGGCGCGGTCGTCGAACGACAGTGCGCGCCAGGCAGGTCCGGCCTTCTTGGCCGCTTCGACGGCGGACTGCGCGTCGGCGACCGAGGCGTTCTTCATCGTGCCGAGAACCTTCCGGTGGGCGTGCGGCTGTCGCACCGCGATGGCCCGACCACTGCCCATGACCCGCTTACCACCGATGGTGTTCGGCAATTCGACCTGTTCGGAGCCGATTTCGACCAGTGCGACCTCGAGTGCGGCGCGTTCGGGGCTGCCGGGTGCATAGTCGAGAACAGTTTCGTTGACCGGCGCGGGGACCTGGGTGACAGCGTCCATCAGTGGTGGCTCCTTCGTGGGGGCTCGGTGTCGGATTGCAGTGCCGCCATCCTCCCACTGCAACTGACGGCCTCGATCGGCCGCGGACCCACAGAAGGGGCGCCTGGCGCCGACAAGATCAGGTCGTCACGTCGACACCACGTCGAGCGGGAGCATCGCGACGCACGAGTGTGCAGCATTGACAACGTTATTCGGTTACGCACCACAGGTGACGACGCCACCGTTTCGGAACCGTCCCGAATCAACTCACCGAACGAACCGTCACCGATCACGTGCAATGAAGATCACGAGCGGTCGGCACGCACCAGGTCGATCACCACATCGAGCTCTGTCACGTCGTACCACGACAGCTCGAAGTCGCTGTCGACGTCGCGCTCCCCCGCGGGGTCGAGCACGTGCAGACTGGCGATCCGCCGCAGCGACACCTCGTCGATGATCGTCACCTCGGCCGGGTCGTCGCTGGAAGCGCCCTCACCGACGCTGCTGTCAGGAAGGTCAGCGGCCGCCACGACGCGCAGCCCCCTGCCGGCCGCGCCCGTGGCAGCGTCCTGCATCGCGAGGTACTCCCACCCCTCGTCATCTTCGCCCGGATGTGCGCTGCGCAACTCCGGGGTGACAGCGAATCCGGCCACGGGCAGCGCCGACAGCGACCGCGAGGCGGACAACTCCTCCATCTCAGCCACGCCCAGTGGAATGTAAACCCGCGAATCCTTCATCACACCAGCCTCATTCGTCCAGTAGCTCGTCCAACGCATCGACGATGCACTGACCGAGAAGTTCGATGTCGACCATCGCATCACGGTCGGCGTTGAGTCCGAAGTCGACCCGCCCGTTGTATGACGTGAGGCCGATCGCGAGCGCCTGCCCCTTGACCAGCGGGATCACCGGGTATGACGCAACCAGCGACGCGCCCGCGGCAGACAGCGCGCGTTGTGGCCCGGGCACATTGGTGATGACCAGGTTGAACATCCGCCGCGACATGGCGCTGCCCAACCGCGCTCCGAGGGAATGCAGTGTGGGCGGGGCGAAGCCGGCGATCCCGGACAGCGAGCGCGCGCCGACCGGGTGACCGGCATCCAGCTGTTGCTGCATGGCGAACGCGATCTGATGCAACCGCATCATCGGACGGGCCTCACCGACAGGCAGGTCCACGAAGGTCGGCATCACTTCTTCGCCGATGTGCTCACGCTGCGATTGCTGCGTCACGGTGTCGCCGTCGCGCGCGGTCTCGCTGAGAACGCTCAACGGGACCAGAGCGCGCACCGTCTGCCCCGTCGAGACAACCGCGCCCCGTGCAAGCAGCCATCCGCGCAGCGCGCCGGTGACCGTCGCGAGCACGACGTCGTTGACGCTGACGGGTTCGCCACGCTCACCGGCCACGCGCCGAATCTGTTGGTAATCCGCCAGATCCGTCGACACCATCGCAAAGCGGCGGTGCGCACCGACCTCCTGGTTCAGCGGGCTGGACGGCGCCGGCCTGGCCGCGGACCGGACGATGTTCCCCGCGACGTATCCGGCAACCGACGCTCCCCGACCGGCGACCTTGACGGCCTCGGTGGTGACGCCGGCCAGCCCGCTGCGCGCAACGTCGAGCACGCGGACCGGCCGCCGGGCGAAGTCGAGCGCGGACGCCACGAACATGTCCAGGTCGCCCCCACCACGCGCCGTGCCCACAGGCGCGGATGGCTCCGCCTCGACATCACGGTCGACGAGGATCTGCCCGATGTCGATCGCGTTGATGCCGTCGACGAGTGACACGTGGGTCTTGGTGACGATCGCGAATCTGCCGTCCTGCAGACCGTCGACCAGGTAGAGCTCCCACAGCGGGCGCGACAGGTCGAGCTGACGGGACTGCACCCGAGCGACGAACTCTTCCAGTTGCTCGCTGGTGCCCGGCCGCGGCAGCGCCGAGCGTCGCACGTGGTAGGTCACATCGAAGTTGTCGTCGGTCACCCACACCGGCGGGAGAATCCGGCCGGGCAACTGCCGCACCCGTTGCCGGTAACGCGGCACGAAGGCGATGCGGTTGCTGACGAGACTGACCAGGCCCTCGTAGGAGAAGCCCTCGGCGGGTTCGAAGACGAGCACCGATCCGACGTGCATCGGCGTGGTGCGGTCCTGCAGATACAGGAAAGACGCGTCGAGTGCGCTCAGCCGATCGGTCACGAACGCCATGCTGTCACCATCAGCGGCCGCGGCGCAGCCCCGCTCCGCCGTCTGCGTCGCGGTCGGGTGCTGCTGTGCGGGACAGGACCCCGACCGGGCAGGACCTCCCGTGGCCGGTCCTGCCCGGCCAGCGCGCCCGGCGGCGGCTCTGATGGTGCGCCGGCTCCACACGGCTCAGGTCCTGGCCAACCGCCGTCGTGACGTCGGCACCGGCACCTCGGCCAACACCGATGCGAGAGCTTGGATCTGCTGTCGGGCGGGCGAATTCGCGGCATGCTCGGCCAGAGTGCGGCCCGCGAGCAGCGCGCCGTCACATGCCGCGCGGTCGTCGGAGACGAGCGTGACATCGTCGACACCCGCGAATCGCGCCAACGCTTCGGTCACCTTGCGTTCCGGGGAATTGCCCACCGACGCCGCGCGCACCTTGTTGACGACGACACGCGGTGACCCACCGACCACGGCTCGCAACTCCGTGAGCCCACGCACCAGTCGCTGCAGACCGACCGGATCGGCTGCACCGACGGCGAGCACGGTGTCGGCAGCGCCGAGCGCCGTCAATGTCGCGGCATTGCGGCGGGGTGCAGCAGTGTCGTAGCTGAGATCCTCGTCGTCCTCGAGGCTGGCGGCGACGTCGACGACGACGAGCGCGGCAACCGAGCGGCTGTGCTCGAGCACCGCCTCGAGCGCGTCCTCGCGCACCTCCGGCCAGCGGTCGGCGAGCGGCAGACCGGTCAGCACCCGCAGTGCCGGCGCCACTTCGGGAGCGACAGCGGCAAGCCCGGGGACATCCAGATGGCCCGAATCCGCCAGCCGGGTCGCTGCCGCGATGCCGGGCGCTTCGTCCAGCAGCGCCAGGTGCTGCGCTATCGACGCAGCGTGGGTGTCGGCATCGATCAGCAGCGTGGGCACCCCGAGTCGGGCGGCCTCCGCGGCGAGGTTGACGGCCACGACAGTGCGCCCCGGAGAGCCCGGCGGCCCCCAGACGACCACGACCTGGCCCCGACGATCGCCGGCGCCGTCCGGTTCCGGCACGTCACCGTCCCTGTCGCCGTGCGGGTGGAACGGGTCGCCCGCGGCGTATGCCGCAGCGCCCCCTGCGGACAGGTCGGCGAGTTCGCGATCGAGATCGGCAGCACCAGCGTGCGGCATACGTTCGCTGCCGTGGTCGTCCGGTGCCGCGGCTTCGCGGTGTCGACCGCTCGTGACACTCTCGGTATCCGTCGTCACGACGCGCGCGGCCGCCTGCACCGCCGCCTCGAGGACGGCCGACGACGCATCCGAGGGAACGCGGCTGGTGATGCCCCACTGCTGCAGCACCCGCTGGTGCTCCTCGTCGCCGGGTGCGTGCACACCGACGATGCCCAGACCGGCCGAGCGCAGATCGCCGACAACGGAGCGATCAAGGCCGGGCAGATCGGTCGCGATGACAGCGACCTCGGCACGGTGCGCACCGGCCACAGCGAGCAGATCGGCCACATCCGGGCACCGACGCACCAGGCGCACGCCATTCGCGGCCCCGATCGAAGCTGCGACGGTCGCCTCCATGTGCACCCCGATCCCGGTCACGACGCCGATGCTCATCAGGAGCCCTTCAGCGGAGATCCGGCGGCCGGCACCAGGTTGACCTTGGCGCCCTGGTTGACCGCGGCAAGAACCGCGGCGACCTTCGCCTCGGGCACGAGAACATGGACGGCGCCTTGGCCGGAGCTGACGCTCAACCCACCGGACTGCTGCGGCACCTGCGCCACGAGCGCGCGCAGGATGATCCGTTGCGGCGCTTCATATGACTCCTGACCGGTGGAGCTCTTGGCCTTGGTCGACACCCAGACGTCGACGATCGAGCCACGCACGAGGGTGGCCGACTGGGCTGCATCGACCGGAAGCGCGACGGTGCTGACCTGCACCTGCGAACCGTCGCCGACCGCCGACCGCGGCAGCAACTCGCCGGGGCGAACCTCCCGGAGCACTTCGCCGTCGGGTGCTGCATCCGCGCCGGAGAAATAGATCTTCGCCGCTCCGTCGACACGCACCTTCACCGTGCGCACGTCGTCGGAATCGATCCGCTGCCCGGGCACCAAGGTGTGCGCAGCCTGCAGGACTTCGACCGAAGAGTCGTAGTGACGCATGGCCGTGGCACCGCCCACCGTCGCGACGAGCATGAGCAGCACCCCGACGACAAGACGCGTGTCTCGCCACGACGGTCGTTGCAGCCGCTTGGCGGTCGGTCGTGGCAAGTCGTCGTTGCCCCCGCGTCGTCGATACTCAGCCATTTATCGTCTCCCTGTGATATGCGCTGACGGGACATCTCACCACGAACGTGTACGCGCTGTCAGCACGACCGGTCTCCCCCGTGGACGGCGAACCGCACGCGGTCGCCCGCAGACACCGTTCCACGTGTCGATCCACAGGGTCGTCAGCGCGACGGGCCAGGATGCGTGACAATGGGGCGCAATCAACCACGAGGAGGAGATGTCCGGATGAGTGCTCGTTTCGCGTCCGTCGCCGACGTCGCCGAGACTCTGAACATCTCATCTCGCCAGGCGTACGGCTTGGTCACCTCCGGCGAGCTGCCGGCGATCAAGGTCGGCAAGTCCTGGCGCATCGAACTCACCGAGTTGGAGAACTTCATTCAGCGGCAGTATGCCGACACGCGCTCGCGGGTCGAGGCCGGCACCCTCGACGCAGGCGACTGACCGCCGACCCGTCAGCAATTCTCGCGACGGGACCTGACCGACAGCGGTTCCCGCGGTGCGGACTCCGTCGCCAGAGATACCGCGTCGACAGAGATACCGCCCGGTGGGCATCTCCTCGACTCCGGCGACCAGAGGTCGGCGCTTCGTCGACTCAGGCGCGACGCACAATTCCGATTGCAGTGAACGGCACGACCCGATGACCGGTCACGGCCGCTGCCCGGCGCATCGCATCCGCGGGATGTTCGGCGAGGTCGAGATGATCGGCACCGACGCGGTCGATCGTCCCGGTCGCTAGCCCTGCCGCGATGTCGTGAACAGCGACCACGGCCCTGTCCCGGGCGATCGCCCGGAGCGCAACACCGAGCCCGAACCGCCGCCCCAACCCACGGTCGTCGTCGCTGCGCCGCTGCAGTCCGACGACCGCAGTCACGGCGGTTACCGGTATCACCGCGGCATGACGACCCTGCTCCTGCACCAGCAACCAGTCCCGACCGAGGTCGTCCAGCCGGCCGCGCACCGCGCCGGCCGGTGTGACCACCAAGACCTCGCGGCCAACCGTGCACGCGGCTCGATCCAGCCACGACACGTCGGCGCGCTCTCTGCGGGTGCGGTCAGCCACCTCGAGCTGCTGCTCACGGCGGTCGGCCGCGACGAGTTGGGCCTCAAGATCGGCAAAAAGCTCCTGCCAGCGCATGGCCCGACGGTAACGCGTGCTCGGAGGTCCACCGCCATCGATGGCATCAGATGTCATCAACAGACCTTGAACGACATCATCTGTGGACAACCGCAGATGACTGCATTAATGTGCGTTTAATGTCATTTGTTGTCGATTGATACCCATCGTGACTTGCTCGGACCAAGGAGATGCCATGCAACAGCCGCCAATCGGATGGGCGCACCGGCTGCGCGCCGCCATGCTCGGTGCCGTGCTGCTGGTGGTCGCGCTGATCGCCGCAGGTCTGGCAGCCGCTCAGGCCAGGACGGAATACGACAGGCTCTCCGAGCGGCTGACAACCGGCAGCACCGAGGCGGCCCTCCTGTCGCTGTGGGCCGCGCTCGCCGTGGCCCTGCTCTGGGCGGCGACGGTCGTCGCGGTCGCCATGGCATCGGTCGCTCGCAACGGCAACGGAATCGACCCGTCAGGAGCCGGCCACACTGATGGCCCGACGATGCCGGGACACGCTCGTACCTCCGGCGCAGCGATGTGGACCGTCGGGGTGCTGCTGACCCTGACATCGCTGACGACGGGCACTTCGACCGCGTCCGCCAGTTCCGTCGGCCCTGCCATGACTGTCGCGACAAGTACGGCGGCCTCTCCGGACACCATCCCTGGCACCGCATCCACGACGACTGCGATGCCACAGATCTCGGACGAGGGCAGCATCCCTGCGCCATCCTTCGACAGATCACCGACCTCGAGGGACGACGCACCGGTGGCCTCCGTCGGCGGATCCACCTCGAGCGCTGAATCGACCGCAGCTGCATCACCATCGGCCGATCAGCCGGGGTGCGACATACCGGTGCCGTCCTGGCTGCCGCAGAACCCCGGACGCACCTCGCAACTCGCCGAGGACTCCGCGAGCCTGATCACCGGCTGCGGTGCGACCGATGACTCAGGGACGGTGGTGGTGCGACGTGGCGACACTCTCTGGTCGATCGCCGCCGCCCACCTGGGGCCCGCAGCCGACGCGACGACGATCGCCGGCGAGTGGCCGCGATGGTATGCCGCCAACCGTGACCTCATCGGCGACGACCCCGACGTGCTGCTCGTCGGCCAGCAATTACGCGCACCCGACCTCGTCCTGGAAGGAACCAAGTGATGGGCCAGACCGCCTACGCCACGCCCCTGCAGATCCGGCAGGCCAGCGCCTGGCAACCGTCCGCCCTCGACGACGACGCCGTGGACCTGCTGTATGCCGATGCTGCCGCGCCGCGACGTGCTGACCACGGCTATGTGCAGGCGGCCATAGACCTGCACCCCGTCGACCTGCATCCCGTGCCGGATGACACCGACCCGCTGTTCGCGCCGCAGGCGACTCCGCGTCGCCAACTGCCGGAGCCGCAGGAGTGGCTGCGTCAGCTCAGTAGCGCCATCCTGGAGTGCATGTCGGGTGTGCGACCGACCAATCAGGTGGCCCGGTGGATGACGCCGCGCCTGCACGACCGCATCTGCCGGCTCAATGTCATCGCCCGCCGGCGCGGCGTCACGCCGGTCCGATGCGCAGTCATCCGCCGCGTGCACATCTGTGAACCCGACGACGGCATCGTCGAAGCTTCCGTCGTGGTGCAGTACGAAGGCCGGATCCGGGCGATGGCCGTGCGGATGATCGGAATGGACGGCCGCTGGATGGTGACCGCTCTCGAACTCGGCTGACCGGTTGCCTGAGAGTGCCCATCGAAGGTGACCGTGCATCGAACAGACCGATTCGCGGTTCCGGGTGCGCCGGAAATGACCAAGGCCCCGCCGATCGGCGGGGCCTTGGTCATTTCCGGCGCGCGTCATACAGCACGCGTCATTACACCTCAGGTGGTGCTCTTGCCGGACGCCTTGGCCTTGGCAGCGGGCTGCTTGTCCTTGCGCTTCTTGGCGCGACGCTGCGCACGCGGCAGCGCCGCGTCGTCGTCGACCAGGCGGCCGTCGTCGTCGATCGCGTGGGCCTCGGCCTTGCCGTCCTCACCGGGCGAGATGAAGCTCATCTTCTCCTTGGGTGCCGGCAGCGCCGCCTCGACCTCGGCTGAATCGACCTGGACGTGGAACAGGTGCTGGACAGACTCTTCTTTGATGGCGTCGTTCATCGCGCCGAAAAGCGCATAACCCTCGCGCTGGTACTCCACCAACGGGTCGCGCTGTGCGTACTGACGCAGGTGGATGCCCTCCTTGAGGTAATCCATCTCGTAGAGGTGCTCGCGCCACTTGCGGTCGAGGACGGTGAGCACGACCCGGCGCTCCACCTCGCGGGCCACCCGGTCGCCGAGCTCGGCCTCGCGCTTGTCATAGCAGTGCTGAGCGTCCGAGCGAAGTTCCTCGGCCAGGATCTCCGGTTGCAGCCCGGCCCGACCGCCCACCTCGTCCTCGATCTCCTTCTCGGTGATCGACACCGGGTAGAGGTCCTTCAGCGCCTTCCACAGGGTCTCCAGATCCCAGTCGTCGGAGAAGCCCGTCTGGGTGGCGCCTTCGACATACGCGTCGACGGTGTCGTTGATGAAGTGACGCACCTGCTCCTCAAGATCCGCTCCGTCAAGCACCTTGTGACGCTCTGAGTAGATGACTTCACGCTGGCGATTGAGCACGTCGTCGTACTTGAGGACGTTCTTGCGGATCTCGAAGTTCTGGCTTTCGACCTGGCCCTGCGCGCTCTGGATGGAGCGGCTGACGACCTTGGACTCGATCGGGACGTCGTCCTCGATCTTGGCCGTCTGCATGAACCGGTCGACGATCGCGGCGTTGAACAATCGCATCAGGTCGTCCTGCAGCGACAGGTAGAAACGGCTCTCCCCCGGGTCACCCTGACGGCCGGCACGACCACGCAGCTGATTGTCGATGCGGCGCGACTCGTGACGCTCGGTGCCGAGCACATACAGACCGCCCAACTCGACGACCTCCTCGTGCTGGGCCTTGACGGCCTTCTCGGCCTTGGCGAGCGCTTCGTCCCAGGCGGCTTCGTAATCCTCCGGGGTCTCGTGGGGGTCCAGACCCTTGCGCTTCAGCGCGGCGATGGCGATGAATTCGGGGTTGCCACCGAGCATGATGTCGGTGCCGCGGCCGGCCATGTTGGTCGACACGGTGACAGCGCCCTTGCGGCCCGCCTGCGCGACGATCGCCGCTTCACTCTCGTGGTGCTTGGCGTTCAGCACCTCGTGCGGAATTCCCTTGCGGCGCAATTGTTCTGAAAGATATTCGCTCTTGTCGACACTCGTTGTGCCGACCAGCACCGGCTGCCCCAACTTGTGCTTGGCGACGATGTCCTCGACGACCGCTTTGAACTTGGCCGCCTCGGTGCGGTAGATCAGGTCCGACTGGTCCTTGCGGATCATCGGTTTGTTCGTCGGGATCGTGACGACGCCGAGCTTGTAGATCTCGTAGAGTTCCGCGGCCTCGGTCTGGGCCGTGCCCGTCATGCCGGCGAGCTTGTCGTACATCCGGAAGTAGTTCTGCAGGGTGACAGTGGCGAGGGTTTGGTTCTCGTTCTGGATCTCGACGGCTTCCTTGGCCTCGATGGCCTGGTGCATGCCCTCGTTGTAGCGGCGGCCGGCGAGCATACGACCGGTGTGCTCGTCGACGATGAGAATCTCGCCGTCGATGACGACGTAGTCCTTGTCGTTCTTGAACAGCTCCTTGGCCTTGATCGCGTTGTTGAGGTAGCCGATCAGCGGGGTGTTCTGCGCCTCGTAGAGGTTCTCGATGCCGAGGAGGTCTTCGACCTTCTCGATGCCGGACTCCAGCAGACCGACGGTCTTCTTCTTCTCGTCGACCTCGTAGTCGCCGTCGCCGGGCAGCGAGTTCTCCTTCTTCGGCGAGCGCTTGAGGTGCTCGACGATCTTGGCGAACTCGACATACCAGCGGGTGGCCTCATCAGCCGGGCCACTGATGATCAACGGCGTGCGTGCCTCGTCGATCAGGATCGAGTCGACCTCGTCGACGATCGCGAAGTTGTGTCCGCGCTGCACGAGCTCCTCGTGCGACCAGGCCATGTTGTCGCGCAGATAGTCGAAGCCGAACTCGTTGTTGGTGCCGTAGGTGATGTCCTTGGCGTATTCGATGCGACGTTGCTCAGGCGTCATCGACGACAGGATGCACCCGGTCTCCAGGCCCAGCGCCCGGTGGACCCGGCCCATCATCTCCGACTGCGACTCGGCAAGGTAGTCGTTGGTGGTGACGACGTGCACACCCTTGCCGGAGAGTGCGTTCAGGTATGACGGGAGCGTCGCGACGAGGGTCTTGCCCTCGCCGGTGCGCATCTCGGCGACATTACCCAGGTGCAGCGCCGCCCCACCGGCGAGCTGCACGTCGAAGTGGCGCTTGCCGATCGTGCGCTTGCTGGCCTCGCGCACGGCGGCGAAAGCCTCCGGCAGCAGATCGTCCAGCGTCTCGCCGTCCGCCAAGCGCTTGCGGAACTTGTCGGTCTCCTCGCGCAGCTCCGCGTCGGTCAGACCTTCGAAGTCCTCCTCGAGGATGTTCACCTGCGCGGCCAGTGCCTGCAACCTCTTGAGGGTGCGGCCTTCGCCGGCGCGCAGGACCTTCTCGACAACCTTGGGCACGAATGCTCCCTATCAACGGACGGGCAGGTGGTACGTCCCTCCCGGTGGACAGACCCGACAAGCTTAATCCACCGGTCGCCGCTCACGGGCCCGACCGTGCGGCTGCCGTCACACCCGCTCCGAGCGGTCCGGCGTGATTCGGGCGCGAGAAGTGAACGGGCCATGGCCGCGGCCTGCCGTCGGATACAGCGACACGGACGCTGGATGCCCAGGTTCCGCTCAGCCAGCGTGCCTATCTTGCGGGCGTGACTTGGTTCTGGTTGGTCGTCATCGCCATGTGGCTCATCGTCATTGCGCTCACCGTCGTGGTCGGCTCCGGCGGCAGCCGCAAGCAGCGCCACTGACGGACCCTCGACGACTGCGCGCGCATGACGTCGCCCCGCCGCGAGCGCGGCGACGCGCCGACCGGTCGGCACGTCCATGCCGCTGCGAAACTCCGGCGGACCTCCCGGCGCTGCGGCCAGATCACTCGACAGATCTGATTGTCTGTGCGTATGCCGGTCCACCTTCACCAAGCGCCCGTCCTGACCGACGGAGTCGTGACCCTGCGTGAAACTCGCGACAGCGACACCGACCGCATCGTCGAGTTCGCGAATGACCCCGCATCACGTGAATTTGTCCAGTCGTTGCCGGCGCCATACGGCCCGGACGAAGCACGGCAGTTCATCGCGCAGGTGCGCTCCAACTGGCAGCAGCCGGAGCGACCACACACCTGGGCCATCGAGACGGGCGGCCGGTGGGCAGGGTCGATCGGACTGACAGCACGGGCGATCGGCACCGCCGAGGTCGGCTTCGGCGCCCACCCGGACGTCAGGGGGCGAGGCGTGATGAAGCGGGCCGCCCGGCTCATCGTCGATCACGCCTTCGCCGACCCGGGTCTGCAGGTGCTGCTCTGGCGGGCTGCACGTGGCAACTGGGCCTCACGTCGAGTCGCCTGGTCGGTGGGCTTCACGTATGACGCAACGCTTCCGGCCAGTCGCACCGCGCCGGACGGCACTCTCACCGACACCTGGCACGCGCACCTGCTGGCCACCGCCCCGCGCACGCCGCAGCATCCGTGGTTCGTGCCGACCGCGCTGTCCGGTGACGGGATCCGGTTGCGCGCGTGGCGCGCGGACGACATACCTGTCGATCCTCCGGACCCCGCACTGAGCCGCTACATGATGGGCTCGGCACCGACCCCGAACGGATTTCAGCAGTGGCTGACGGTTCGACAGGAGCGGCAGGCAGAGGGTGAAGGCGCCTTCTGGTGCATCGCCGATCCGACGAGCGATCGGGCTCTGGGCGGCATCCAGCTGTTCCGGATGAACTCGCCCGTGCACGCGGGCAGCGCGATGGTGGCGTACTGGCTCACGCCGGATGCGCGCGGGCGTGGCGTGCTTCGTGCTGCCTTCGATGCGCTCCTGCCGCACGCGTTCGGAAACCCGCGCGCCGGCGGCATGGGTCTGCACCGGCTCGCGGCGAATGTCGACGCCGACAATCTCGCCTCGCAGCGGGCGCTGTGGGCGGCGGGTTTCCGCCGCAGTGGTGTCGAGCAGCAGTCGCTCACGTATGCCGATGATCCGCCGACGGCACAACTCACCTTCGAGCTGCTGCGCGACGACGACCGCCCGGCGCAGCGCGCGCACGCGCTGCCGGTGCCGATGCTGCGCACGGATCGACTCGTGCTGCGTGAATGGCGCGACACCGACCGGCCCGTCTCCGATCCGGCGCCCGATCCGGTGCTCGCCGCGAATATGGGCGTGGATCTGCGCCCGACGCGCTCGGGATGGAGCACCTGGCTCGCTCGTCACCGCAGCCGCGCACTCAACGGACGATCGGTCGGCTGGTGCATCGCCGACGCCTCGACGGACAACGCCATCGGATCGATCGTGGTGCGCCGGATCGACCTACGGCTGCGATCGGGGACGATCGGCTACACCCTGGAAGAGCCGGCGCGCGGCCACGGTCGCGCTGGCGAAGCGTTGAAAGCCGTTGTGGACTATGCGTTCTCGCCGGAAGGCCTTGACCTTGAGCGCCTCGACGCCGTGACGGTCGACACCAACCACGCCTCGATGCTGACTCTCGCCTCGGCTGGTTTCCGGCTCTGGGGTCAGGACCACCGGTCGTTCGTGGCGCTCGACGGCACGATCTGCGACGGGGCGTATTTCGAACTGCTGCGCGCCGAGGTCGCCGAGTGACACGGGAGTTCGCTTACCCCGACGACGTCCCGGTGCTGACCGACGGCACTGTCACCCTGCGCGCCCATCGCGACAGCGACATTCCGCGAATTGTCAGCAATTGCAACGATCCCCGCACCTTGGCTTGGCTGTCGTTACCCCGACCGTACGACGAAACCTGCGCCCGGGAGTTTCTCGCCACGATCCGGCAGCACTGGTGCTCGGGGAAACAGCAGTTCTGGGCGCTCGACGTCGACGGCGAGTACGCCGGCACGATCAACCTGCATCACCGCTCCCCTGCCGCCGGTGAACTCGGCTACAACGGCCACCCGTCGGTGCGTGGGCGAGGGGTGATGACCGCGGCAGCACGGCTGGTTACGGCATACGCCTTCGATGTCCGGCACCTGTCGACGGTGACGTGGCGTGCCGGTCGCGGCAACTGGGCTTCGCGCAGGGTCGCGTGGGCGGCCGGTTTCACCGTCGACGGTGTGTGGCCGGCGCAGTCGACGGACGGGTCGGGCAACACCGAGGATCTGTGGATCGGGCATCTCGACGCGAGCGCACCGCGCGGTGTGCCAGCGCACCCGTGGTGGGAGCCGACGACGCTGGAGAGCAACAGTATTCGGCTGCGAGCGTGGCGCGACGACGAGACACTCCAGGCGACCGACGACGTGGCCCAGCACTTCGTCGAGGAGATGCAGCCGGCGCCGGAGACCTACGCCGACTGGCTGCTGCAGCGCCGTGAACGTATGGCGGCGGGATCGGCGGTCTTCTGGTGCATCGCCGACAGCACCAGCGACCAAGCCCTCGGTTGCATACAGCTGCTGCACCTGGATGCGATGCTCACCCGTGGCAGCGGGTTGCTCGGCTACTGGTTGTATCCGTCGGCGCGCGGGCGCGGCGTCGTCGGAGAGGCGATCGAACTGCTACGGCCGCATGCGTTCGCCGACCGATCCGACAACAGCGGCTCGACCGGCGTCGGTCTGCATCGGCTGCAGGCCGGCACCGACGTCGCCAACCGCGCCTCGGCGCGCGTCCTGCGCCGGGCAGGCTTCCGGCTGGCCGGCGAAGAACAGGGCGTGCTCACGTATGGCGACCGGGCGCCTACCGGCGGCCGAACGTGGGAGCTGCTGGCCACGGACGACGCTGCAGAGCAACGAGTTTCACCGGCCGTGGTCCCGGTGCTCGAAACGGACCGACTGCGCCTGCGCCCATGGCGTGAGAGTGATCTGCCAGGCGACGAGGACCGGCCGGACGAGGCCGCTGAGCGCTTCATGCCAGCGGGCGCCATGCCCTCACCGCAGACCTTCGGGGCCTGGCTCACGCGGCAAGCCGACCGACGGGATTCCGGCTCGGCGATCTCATGGTGCATCGCAGACCGCGACGACGACCGGGCGCTCGGCAACATCGCGCTGTTCGGTATCGGTCAGGGAACCGCGACGTCCGCCGAGATCGGCTACTGGCTGTATCCCTCGGCGCGCCACGCGGGCCGACTGCAGGAAGCGCTGGAAGTCGCTGTCAACTATGCGTTTTCGCCCGCATCGCACGGTGGCGCCGGGTTGACGCGACTGCATGCCGCCACCGATCTGGACAATCTCGCCTCGCAGGCGATCCTGCGGCGCGCGGGTTTCATCCGCTGGGGAACGGATCGCCGGGCGTACACCACCAGTTCCGGTGAGTTCAGCGACGGCGCCTACTTCGAAGTGCTCGATGATGACGACCGCGAGGCGCAGCGCGCGGTGCTTCCACCGGTGCTGGACTTCCCCGACATTCGGTTGCGACCGTTGCGGGCCACTGATGCCGAGCGGATCCGGCAGACGTGGGCCGATCCGATCAGCAAGCACTGGCTCGACCTTCCTGCGCACCCGACGCAACAGGAAGCTGCGGCATACATCGGGCGCAAGCGGTACGTCGACGTGCCGACTCACGGCGTGTGGTGGGCCATCTGCCTGCCTGGCTCCGCTGACTTCGCCGGGGCCGTCGGTTTGCAGAACTTCACCGGATCCGGGCCCAGCACAGGAGAACTCGGCTACTGGCTGCATCCGGAGGCGCGCCGACGTGGCCTTGCGTCGGCTGCAGCCGAGGCTGCCGCGACCTATGGACTGATGCCGCGCGCACGCGGTGGACTCGGCCTGGACCGCCTCGTGCTGCACGTGGCCGACGGCAACGCCGCATCGCTTCGCATCGCGCAGCGGTGCGGGTTCAGCACCATCGGTCGTGCGCACAACGCCGAACGACTCGGCGACGGGTCGGTGGTCGACCTGTTGTTGTTCGAGCGGCTGCCGGTCAGCGACTGACGCCTCGCGGGGCTGAGGCACAGCACGGCGGCCGCACACTCGGTGCGCGGCCGCCGTTGCGAAAGTTGTTATCTGCCAGTGAGATTCAGATTGAGGCGCCCACGGACTCGCGAACGACGTCGAGCTGGATCAACCCGTATGACCAGCCGCGCCTGCGGTAGACCACGCACGGCCTGCCGGAATCGGCGTCCTGATAGAGGTAGAAGTCGTGTCCCACAAGCTCCATCTCGTTGAGCGCCTGGTCGACGCCCATCGGCTCGCTGGTGTGCACCTTCTCGCGTAGCTGGATGGGGCAGTCCTCGTCGCCGCCGACCTTGGCGATATGGGTGGGCAACTCCTGTGCTGTCTCCTGCCCCGTCGGAGCATCGGGCCCGGGAAGCGAAGCAGTGGCGTCGTGTACTGACACCGGGTGCCGACGACCTCGGTGCACCCGGCGCTTGTCGTTGACTCTGCGGAGGCGTTCGCCCAGTCGGGTCATCGCCAGATCGAGGGCGGCATACTCCTCGTCCGCACTGGCCTCCGCACGGATGATGGAGCGCTTGGCATGGCAGGTGATCTCTATCCGTTCCGCTTCCTTTGCCTGCCGAGGGTTGGTCTCGTGCGTGACGACGACGTCGCAACGGGAGACCCGCGGGTCCACCTGGGGGACCTTGCTCAGCTTCTCCTCGATGTGGCGGCGAAAGCGCTCGGGCACGTCGACGTGGCGACCGGTAACGGTGATTTCCATGGTGCACTCCTTGGCATTGACACACGTTCGTGGATGGGGCGGCACTCCGGTCAGCCGCGACACCACCCCCGACCAAGGGCGGGAAAGAGCACGCTCGTGCGCTGCGACGACGGCAGCGGGTGCTCCATGACCTGACGGTAGTCCACCGGCCTGACCCACGTAAACGGAGGGCCACAGGGAAATGTCCGGCGCGCGAATACCTGCACCATCGTGGAACTTTCATCGTCCGGTATGTCGCACGGTGGACGCCACCGTCGCTGCCGCCACGTGACCGGCTCCTGCCTGCCGCAGGGCTCGCGCCGCTTCGGTCAGTGAGGATCCGGTGGTCACGATGTCGTCGGCGATCACACAGGTCGCGCCCTCGACGACACTCGCCCAGCGACCGCGCACCGCCATCGAGTTACGGACATTGACAGCGCGCTCCAGCGCCGACAGGCCGGCCTGATCACGCCCACGACCCGACACACGTAGTGCGGACACCAGTCTCAGCGGGACAGCACCCGCGCAGGCCAGTCGCGTCAGGGTGAGCATCGGGTCGCCGCCGCGAGCACGCACCGACGTGCCCCGTGTCGGCATCGGTATGACGAGCACCGGCGCCCCCGCCATCACGGCATCGCCGACCAGTGGGTCGTGCTCGACGGCACCGGCGACCGCCGCTCGCAGCAGCCGTGCCAGCCTCGGCGCAAGATCGGATCGCCCGGCATCCTTGTGGACCCGCAGCGCGCGTGCCGGCGCCCCGGCATACGGCACCTGGGACCACGTCGGTGGCATACCCACGGGGCATGGGAGCGGACGCACCGCCGCGGCGTCCTGCAGCAGCGGCCGATCGAGCGCGATGTCGCAGGTGCGGCACAGCGAGACGCCCGAGCGGCCGCAACCGGCGCAGGTGCGCGGCAGGGCCAACTCGGCGAGCGCGTCGAGGGCAGCGAGAGGTCGCACTGCGCCGATGCTCGCTCACCGCGGCAGTGCAGGTGCGGTACGGCGACCTGGACTGTGGACAACCCGGGCAGCGGCGCGTTGCTGTGTGCCCGCCTCGGCGGCGGGTTATCTCAGGTGCCCGGAACGATGACGTCACGGGCCTCACCGAACGGCTGCCACTGGGCACCCACCCGCGTCAGCACGGTGTTCTGGTTCGTCGTAACGTAGAACGCCCCATCACCACCGGTGGCCATGATCGAGGTTGCCCCGCGAGCGACGTTGAGCGAGCTGCTGAACTGGCCGATCTGGATCTGCTCCGGCTCGACGATCCCGCTCGTCGGATCGGCCCCGAGCACCGCGAGAGTCGTGCCATTGACCCAGGTGACGTCGACGACGCCGGTGATGTCGGTGGCCACCGTCAGGGGCGTGCCCAGCGACTGCGCGCTGTCGGACTTGGGATTGCGAGCGATCGCGCTGACGTAAGTGTGACTGACGCCGTTGCGGTCGCGGACGACCATGGCGACTCGTGTTCCGTCGGGGGCGACCTTCAGCGCCAGGATGGTGCCGCCGTCGAGCCAGGGGACACTCACCCGCTGCGGCTGGGCATTGGCCACGGGCTGCGAGGTGTTGATGACCCACACGGCAGCGGTGCCATCCGGAGCGCGGTGTGGTGCGGGGCCGGCGTCGGTGATGCCGGCCACCCACAGCTCGGTCAACGAACCGGAGTCACTGGTCTGGATCGTGCCGAAGCTGGGCTTGACCAGGTTGGAGCCGAAGCTCGGCAGGATCGTCAGCTTGCCGTTGATCCAGCGGCCGAGTTGCGAATTGCTACCGGAAACTGCGGCGAGCTGGGTGCCCCCGAAGATCGCCGCGAAGTGATACCAATTCTGCGAAACGACGGGTAGCGCCGGCAGACCGGCGTTGGGCGTCACGTGCTCATTGAGAGACCCCGCCGACCCGGTCACCGGGTCGACCCACTGCAGGGCGGTCTCGCTGGTGCGGGCGATCACGGTCGTCGCGCCGCCCGGATCGATCTGGTAGCCGACGTCACTGGGCTCCAACGGCGTTTGCGGCAGCCCGCTCGCTGCGAGCCGGACTCCGTCGACGACGACGTTGACCCGCTGCACCGATGTCACCTGGGCGAGGGTCGCGATCATGCTCGCCCAGAGGCCACTGCGTTGGGTGTTGCTCGCCCGTAGCGCATCCTCGGTCAGGTCGACGGTTGCGACCCCGTTGTTGTCGATCGGCACCGAGGCCACCTGCAGGCGGGTGCCGGACGGCAACGGTGCCATCGTCATACCGGACATCCAGGATGGTGGCCCTCGCAGGATCGCGGTCGCGAGTGCTGTGACCAGGCCCGTCGTGGGGAACCACTGGGTGTCGGGCACGAGCGTGTGTCCGGTGGCCGCGGCATAGAAGACGGTCTCGGGTTGATAGAGCCGTCCGGTGAAGTCGGTGGCATTGATGAAAGTGCCGAAACCGCTGGGAATGCTTGAGATCCGCCACTGTCCGCCGACCTTGGTCAGCCCGAACTGCGCTGAGTACGGCTCGGCGCCCGCTTCCTGGGTCAGGTGTCCCGTCGCATCGAGGGTGGCAGTGCGTCGGATGGTTGCAACCACCGTCGACGACCCGGTCGGCGTCACCGTGATAGGGCGCGACCCTGAATAGATCGAGACGGTGGTGGGATCCCATTCCTTGCTGGCCGAGGTGGTGAGGAACTCGCGCGCCTTCTGGTAGTCCTGATCGAGGCCGGCGTTGGCGGCCAGGAAGCCGCTGACGATGTCCTGCGGGCGGGCGCCGGGTTGTGGACCTGGATAGTTGACCTCCACCTGGGTCGGGGCCGGCGTGTTGTCGACCGGGACACCGGCGCGAACTCCACTTCTGCTGGGCAGACCCGCGCAGCCGGCGAGGGTCAGCACGGCGAGCATGAGCAGCAGCCACCGAGTTGCCCGTCTCATCGCATGCCCCTGGTGGGATCGATCAGATCGATGCGCCCAGCGGCAGAGGTGCCGATGGTCAGGCTGTTGCCGGTCGGCATCGCCACACCGGCCTCGGAATCGTCCGGCGACAACGTCACCGGTGATCGCCGGATCGGAACACCTGCGCGGACCGGCAGCGTCAGGCGGAAGCAGGCCCCCTTGCCCGGCTCACCCCATGCCTGCAGCCATCCGTCATGCAGAGCGGCATCCTCCAGCGAGATGGACAGGCCGAGGCCGGTCCCACCAGTGGTGCGGGCGCGCGCCGGGTCGGCGCGCCAGAACCGGTTGAAGACCATCGACGGATCCCCCGGGCGCAGACCGACGCCGTAATCGCGAACGGCGACCGCGACGGCCGTGGCATTCGCCGAGACCGTGATGTCGACGGGGTGACCCTCCGCGTGCTCGACCGCGTTGACGATGAGATTTCGGACGATGCGTTCGATGCGACGTGAATCCATCGGCGCGACAGCGGGTTTGCGGGCATGCAGCCGCAAACGCACGTTGTTCGCAGCAGCGAGGGTCTGCGTGGCGTCCATGACCCGCGTGACCACCTCACGCAGGTCCTCGGGCTCGGTCTTCAGAGCGGTGGCGCCGGCGTCGAAGCGGCTGATTTCGAGCAGGTCGGTCAGCAGCGACTCGAACCGGTCGAGCTCGCGGCTGAGGAGTTCGGCGGAGCGGGCCACCGGAGCCGCGAAATCCTCCCTGCTGGCGTAGATCATGTCCACCGCCATACGGATCGTCGTCAAGGGCGTGCGCAACTCGTGAGAGACATCGGAGGTGAAGCGTTGCTGCAATTTCGACAGATCCTCCAGCTGACGGATCTGTCGCTGCAGGCTGTCGGCCATCGCGTTGAACGACATCGCCAGGCGGGCAAGGTCGTCCTCCCCCGACACCTGCATGCGCTCGTTCAAGGCGCCCGCACTCAACCGCTCGGCGACATGCGCCGCCGAGCGGACCGGCGTCACCACCATGCGGGTGACGACATACGCGATGCCGGCGAGCAACAGCACCAAGGCAAGTCCACCGAGCCCAAAGGCGGTCTTGACGATGCCGAGCATCTGCGACTCGGCGATCATCGGGGAGACGAGGTAGTAGTCGTATTCGCCGGCGTTGGGGATGTTGACCCTGGAACCGACCAAGACGGCCGGAACCCGCTTGCCATCGACCGACATCGAGATGATCTGGATCTGCAGGTGCGTCGGATCGTGGTAGACGGCCGCCTTGATCTTGGCCGGCACGATCGAGGGGCTGATCCCGGCCGAACTCACGGTTCCCATAGGAGGGAAGGTGTTGTCCGCGGGCCGCTCGATGATGACGCCGACGGACTGGTCACCCACGCGCGGGCCTACCGAACCGGCGATCTGCTGGGCGAGCAGCCGTAGCGAGGTCAGATCGGTCTGTGTCGCGTTGTTGAACTGCCCCTGTGCATTGTCTCGCTGAGTGAGGGCCTCCTGCTGGGTCAGGCTGGTTGCCCGGCTGACGAGGCCGTCGGCGATGCGGTGGTACATGTAGGTGCCGAGGCCGAGAGCCACGAGGGTTCCGAGCAGCACCGTCGCAGCGACGACACGGAAGTGCAGCGACCGCAGCCAGGCATGCACGACGGCCCGGCCGGCACGGACCAGGGACCGGCCGAGTCGGCCTCTCACGACGACAGCATCTGCGGCGCGGGTCAGGCCGGTCCGGCCTTGTAACCCACTCCGCGCACGGTCAGCACGATCTCGGGGTTCTCCGGATCGCGCTCGACCTTCGAGCGGAGGCGCTGGACATGGACATTGACCAACCGGGTGTCACCGGCATGCCGGTAACCCCAGACCTGCTCCAGCAGCGATTCGCGGCTGAAGACCTGCCAGGGTTTGCGCCCCAGTGCCACCAGCAGGTCGAACTCCAGTGGCGTCAACGAGATGGGCACGCCGTGACGCTTCACCGAGTGGCCGGTCACGTCGATGGTCAGGTCGCCCAGCTCCATCAACTCCGAGTCGGGTTCGTCGCCGCGCCGCAACCGTGCGCGTACCCTCGCCACGAGTTCCTGTGGCTTGAAGGGCTTGGTGATGTAGTCGTCGGCTCCGCTCTCGAGACCGCCGACCACGTCGATGGTGTCGGTGCGGGCCGTCAGCATCACGATCGGGACGGTGGACTCCGCGCGGATGCGCCGGCACACCTCGATACCGTCCATCCCGGGCAGCATGACGTCCAGGAGCACGACATCCGGTTTGTGCTCCCGGAAGGCGTACATCGCCTGGCCGCCGTCGGCGCAGTGGCTCACGTCGAGGCCCTCGTTGCGCAGGATGATGCCGAGCATCTCCGCCAACGAAGGATCGTCGTCGACGACCAGTACACGCCCGTCCATCTGGTTATTGCCCTTTCGGTTGTCCACTGCCCCGTTGTCAATCTTCACACACACCGCACCGTATGCCGCGGGACATGCCTCGCGCTTCGCCTCCTGGGGCGAGGCAACGGCACATGCGAGGGCGGGCCGCGCAGGCAATGCCCGCGCGACCCGCTTGGTGCGATCAGGTGGTCCCGGATTCGCGACGTATGCCGCCGCGCACCCGCACCGGATCAGTACCGGTAGTGGTCCGGCTTGTACGGACCGGCGACATCGACGCCGATGTACTCCGCCTGTTCCTTGGTCAGCTCCGTCAGCTCGACGCCGAGAGCGGCCAGGTGCAGACGGGCGACCTTCTCGTCGAGGTGCTTGGGCAGCACGTAGACCTGGTTGTCGTACTCACCGGGCTTGGTGAACAGCTCGATCTGCGCGATCGTCTGGTTCGCGAACGAGTTCGACATGACGAAGCTCGGGTGGCCCGTCGCGTTGCCGAGGTTCATCAACCGGCCCTCGGACAACACGATGATCGAGTTGCCGTTCGGGAAAGTCCACTCGTGCACCTGCGGCTTGATCTCGGTCTTGACGATGCCGGGGATGCGCGCCAGACCGGCCATGTCGATCTCGTTGTCGAAGTGCCCGATGTTGGAGACGATCGCCTTGTTCTTCATCGAGGCCATGTGCTCGGCGGTGATGATGTTGAAGTTGCCGGTGGTGGTCACAAAGATGTCGGCGATACCGACGACGTCCTCCAGACGCGAGACCTGGTAGCCCTCCATAGCGGCCTGCAGCGCGCAGATCGGGTCGATCTCGGTGACGATGACGCGGGCGCCCTGACCGGCCAGCGCTGCGGCGCAACCCTTGCCCACGTCGCCAAAACCTGCGACGACGGCGACCTTGCCACCGACGAGCACGTCGGTGGCACGGTTGAGACCATCGAGCACCGAGTGACGGCAGCCGTACTTGTTGTCGAACTTGGACTTGGTGACCGAGTCGTTGACGTTGATCGCCGGGAACAGCAGGTCACCGGTCTTGGCGAGCTCGTACAGACGGTGCACACCGGTGGTGGTTTCTTCGGTGACGCCCTTGATCTGTGCGGCGATCCGGGTCCACTTCTGCGGGTCCTGCTCGAGAGTGCGGCGCACCAGCGCCTTGAAGACCTGGAACTCCTCGGCGTCGGCGTCGGTCGTGGGCGGCACCTGACCGGCAGCCTCCCACTCCTTGCCCTTGTGCACGAGCATCGTGGCGTCGCCGCCGTCGTCCAGGATCATGTTGGGACCGTCGCCGCCGGGCCAGGTCAGGATCTCGTTCGTGCAGTCCCAGTACTCCGGAAGCGTCTCGCCCTTCCAGGCGAAGACCGGCACACCCTGCGGGTTGTCGACGGTGCCGTCAGGGCCGACGACCACGGCGGCCGCGGCCTCATCCTGGGTCGAGTAGATGTTGCAGGAGGCCCAGCGGACCTCGGCACCGAGCGCGACCAGCGTCTCGATGAGAACGGCCGTCTGCACGGTCATGTGCAGCGAGCCGGCGATCTTCGCGCCCTTGAGCGGCTGGCTCGCGCCGTACTCGTGCCGCAGGGACATCAGGCCGGGCATCTCGTGCTCGGCGAGCCGCAACTGGTGGCGGCCGGCCTCGGCGAGGCTCAGGTCTTTAACCTTGTAATCGAAGGACATGTTCGTCCGAACTCCTCATGGGTTGCATCAACGATGTCGGCGGGCATACCAGCGGTGGTCGATCGGGCATCAGCCCGAGGAGCGCCGACCCTGCTTGCATCGCGCCCGCTCGATCGTGATTTCGCGGTTCAAGAACCCGGCGCGCCCCTCTGGGCTGCGAAGGCAAGGGTCATCACCCACGCCGGCCGCGCACCAGTTTAGCGGCCGGATGAGAGCCTCTCGGCCACCACATGTCACCACATGGCACTGGCGGGCTGAGTCGCACCCGATCCTCCGTGGGTGGTCACCGTGTGGCGAGTCCACGGAGGATCAGCCGCAGGCCACGCTCGTATGACGCACCCGCGCCGCGCGTCGACAGACCGGCGAGACGCCGGTTTTGTTCTGCGCCGACGCATCCCAGCAGATGATGCACGATCAGATCGGTGACGGCAGCCCGCTCGCGGCCGGCGATGCCGAGACCACCGACCAGCCCCCGCAATCGGACGAAGGCCTGCACCGAGGCGGGGTCGAGGGCGTACCCGAGCGCGACGACTTCGGCACCGTCGGGCACCGGCAACACCGCGGCCCGCACCCCTGCTGCCAGCGTCTCGATGGCTGCAGCGGCGGCGACTGTGTCCGATGTCCGACCCGGGCCTGCGTCCGGCAGATCGACGTCCGAGAGCATCCGGTCGGCAACCCGCACCAGCAGAGTCTGTTTGTTCTCGACGTGCCAGTACAGCGCCCCCGGCTGCACTCCCAGTTCGGTCGCCAGACGCCGCATCGACAGATCCGCCAAGCCGTGCCGCCGCAGGATCGCGGCAGCAGTCTCGATCACCCGGTCGGTCGTCAACGGCATACCGCTCGCCCTTCTGTGACGCGCCGGCCAGCCGGTGGCTCCCGACATACTTGAACGGTGTTCAATAGAGGACATTGAACACCGTTCAGGTATGTCGCCCGGCAGTGCGGGTCGACAGCTGACCGACGGATCACAAGGAGCATCATGCCGACCATCAGCAACCGCGTCGACGACATCCTGGCGGGAGACACCGCCACGCAGCAGGACGCGCTCGCGGTGCTGCGGGCACCGGACGAGGACGTGCTCGACCTAGTCGCGGCAGTCGCCCGGCTGCGCAGGAAGTTCTTCTCCAACACCGTCAAGGTCAATTACCTGGTCAACCTCAAATCCGGTCTGTGCCCGGAGGATTGCCACTACTGCTCGCAGTCGCTCGGATCGCAGGCGGACATCCTGAAATACAAGTGGCTGCAGACCGACGAAGCGATCGAGCAGGCAGCTGCAGGTCTGCGCGGCGGCGCCACCCGGGTGTGCCTCGTCAGCAGTGGCCGCGGGCCGACCAACCGTGACGTCGAGCGGGTGGCGTCGATGGTGGGTGCGTTGAAGGACGAGCACCCGGACGTCGAGGTGTGCGCCTGCCTGGGGCTGCTCAAGGACGGACAGGCGGAGCGGCTCCGGGACGCCGGAGTCGATGCCTACAACCACAACATCAACACCGCTGAGTCTCATCACGACTCGATCGTCACGACGCACACGTATGCCGATCGCGTCGACACGGTGACCAAGGCCAAGGCAGCCGGGCTGTCGCCGTGCTCGGGTCTGATCGCGGGTCTGGGCGAGAGCGATACGCAACTGGTCGAGGCATTGTTCGCATTGAAAGACCTGGACTCGGACTCGATCCCGGTGAACTTCCTGATGCCCTTCGACGGCACTCCGTTCGAGCACACCTGGGAACTCACTCCCCTGCGCTGTCTCAAGATCCTCGCGATGGCGCGAATCGTCTGTCCGGACAAGGAGATCCGGATCGCCGGTGGTCGTGAGATGCACCTGCGTTCGCTGCAGGCACAGGCTCTGCACCTGGCCAATTCGATCTTCCTCGGCGACTACCTCACCTCCGAAGGACAGGCGGCCGAGGCCGACTTGGCGCTGATCCGGGACAACGGCTTCGTCGTGCTCGGGTCACCGGAGCAGGTCGGGCCGCATGCCGAGTCCCACGACCCCGCGATCCGTCGTCGCGGTGCCGGCACCGCCGCCGTGCCCAATGCCTGAGCGAGTCGAGACGCCTGCGTCCCTGTCCCGCACGATCACGCGAGATCAGGGCCTGGTCTGGCATCCCTACGCGCCTCTCGACGGGCCCGCGCCATACGCCGTGCGTGCCGCCTCCGGGGTACGGCTCACCCTGGAGGACGAGCGCGGCACCATTCACGAGGTCGTCGATGCGATGGCGTCGTGGTGGTGCGCGGTGCACGGTTACCGCCACCCGACCCTTGACGCTGCAGCGCACGCCCAGATCGACAGGTTCAGCCATGTGATGTTCGGCGGTCTCACGCACGACCCGGCCGTCGACCTCGCCGAGCGGCTGGTCGCGATGGCGCCTGGACCCATGGCTCACGTCTTCTTCGCCGACTCGGGTTCGGTGTCGGTCGAGGTCGCTCTCAAACTGGCGCTGCAGTTCCAGTCCGCAGCCGGGCGACCGGCACGCCAACGCTTCCTGACGGTGCGCGGCGGCTATCACGGCGACACGTTCGCGGCGATGAGCGTCTGCGATCCCGTCGACGGGATGCACTCGGCGTTCCCAGGCGTGCTGGCTCGCCACAGTTTCGCGCCGCGGCCGCCATCAGCTCGACTGGTCGTGCATGACGGCGAACAACACTGGGAATACGACGAAGTCGAGCTGGCCGTCTGGCGGGATGCCGTCTGGGAGACAGCGCGATTGCAGCGCGACGAACTCGCCGCTGTCATCGTGGAGCCGGTGTTGCAGGGTGCTGGTGGCATGCATGTCTATCCACCGGAGTGTCTGCGGGCGTTGCGTGAGATCGCAGACGAATTCGACCTGTTGCTGATCCTCGACGAGATCGCCACCGGATTCGGCCGCACCGGGCGACTGTTCGCCGCTGAGTGGGCGGACACGCGCCCGGACATCATCTGCGTCGGCAAGGCGCTGACCGGCGGATATCTCAGTCTGGCCGCAGTCCTGACCACCGCCGACGTCGGTGCCGTGATCACGGCGTCGGACTTCCGGGCATTGCTGCACGGCCCGACCTTCATGGCCAACCCACTGGCCTGCAGTATCGCGAATGCGTCCCTCGCCCTACTCGAAAAACGCTGGCAGCACGACGTTTCCAGAGTTGCCTCCGCACTCGACGACGGCTTGCAGCCGGCACGTGCCCTCGCCTCGGTCAGCGACGTGCGAACCATCGGAGCCGTCGGCGTGATCCAACTGCACGGACCGGTCGATGTCACTGCGGTCACTCGCGCCGCCATCGAACGCCGGGTGTGGGTGCGCCCGTTCCGCGATCTGGTCTACACCATGCCGCCGTACGTCAGCACCAGCGACGATGTGGCGACCATCTGCAACGGCCTGGTCGGTGCCGTGCGTGAGGTGCACGGATGAGTGGCTGGAACGCATGGTTCGACGAACGCGCCACGTTGCGTCACGCGCGTGGCACGGAACGCACCGACGCCATTCTGCGGCAGAAGCATTCGATCGATCTTGCATCCAACGACTACCTCGGTCTGGCATCTGACCCACGGGTGGTTGCTGCGGGCGTGCAGGCGCTGCGCACGTATGGCGCATCTGCCGGCGCATCCCGACTGGTGACCGGCACCCTCCCGGTGCATCACGACCTCGAGGCGGCGTTGTGCCAGTTGACCGGAAACGCGGCGGCGCTCGTGTTCTCCAGCGGGTACACCGCCAATATCGCTGCGGTGACGGCCCTCACCGGCCGCGGCGCCCATCTGCTGCTCGACGCCCACGCTCACGCGTCCCTGCATGACGCCGCCCGCATGTGCCGCTCGCCGTACGAACTCTTCGCGCACAACGATGTCGCCGCGCTCGACGCCCGTCTCGCGGAGTTGTCCGGGGTGCGCGTGCTGGTCGCGGTGGAGTCGGTCTACTCCGTGCTGGGCGACGCCGCTCCGCTGATCGAGTTGGCCGACGTCTGCCGACGACACGGCGCGTTGCTGCTCGTCGACGAAGCGCACGGCATCGGCGTCACAGGCGCGGGTCGCGGCAGCGTGCACGCCGCCGGACTGGCCGGTGGAGACCACCTCCTGGTGACCGCGACATTGTCGAAATCCCTTGGCGCACAGGGCGGTGCGGTGCTCGGCTCGCCGCAGTTGCGCACGCACCTGGTCAACGCCGCCCGCACCTTCATCTTCGACACCGGCCTCGCGCCGGCCGCTGCCGCAGCCGCGATCGCAGCGATCGACATCGTGGTGGACGAGCCCGACCGGGTCGCCGGCATCGGTCTGCGTGCCGCGCTCATCGCCGACGCGCTGCACATCGAACCGTCTGCGGGAGCAGTGCAGTCGGTGCCGATCAGCAGTCCGGCCGCTGCGGTCGCGGCGCGCGACGCGCTCGCGGCGCAGGGCGTTCTGGTGGGCTGCTTCCGGCCGCCGAGTGTGCCGGACGGGGTATCCCGTCTGCGGATCACCGCTCGCGCGGATCTGCCGCTGGGCGAGGTCGCACGCGCCATACGTAGTGTTGCCGCTCAGACAGCGGTGCTGCTGTGATCCCTGCGGTCATCGTCGTCACCGGAACAGACACCGATGTCGGCAAAACCGTTGCCACTGCTGCCATTGCCGCGTGTCTGCAGCACGCTGGGCGGTCGGTTGCGGCATACAAACCGACGCAGACCGGCGTGACCGGCGCCGACCCCGGCGACATGGACGTCGTGGCCCGCCTGACCGGGGTGCCGACGTCGGAGGGCACCCGACTGATCGCGCCCATGGCTCCGCGCGCGGCCGCCGCTCGTGAGGCCGTCGCACTGCCCGATCTAGAAGCACATCTGGCCGAGGTGCGGCGGCTCACGTCGGCATACGACCACGTGCTGGTCGAGGGGGCGGGGGGCCTGCTCGTCGAACTCACCGACGGAGCCCAGACGCTGGCCGACCTCGCCGTGGCGGTGCCGCACTGCGGCATCGTGCTCGTCGCGCGCAGCGGGCTGGGTACGCTCAATCATGTTGCACTGACGCGAGAGGCATTGCAGCGCCGAGGGATTCGATCGCTCGGTGTGATCATCGGATCGTGGCCGACAAGTCCCGACGAGATCGAGATCGACAATCGCGCCTACCTGCAGGACGCTCCCCTGCTCGGAGTGCTGCCGACGGGTATGCCGCAACTGCCACCGGACGCATTCAAACGCGCGGCAGTCTCTGCGCTGCCCTTCTTCGCCTGAGAAACGTCACGAAGCGACTGACTGCGCGCGACTGATCCGTCGGGCACGCTTCGCGGACATCAGGTGGTCGACGCGTCTTTCGCGGCCGCGTCGATATCGGGCTCGAGGAAGATCACCAGCTTCAGGTCAGGCACGGCCGCTCGCGCGCGAGCCTCAGCATCGTTGATCGCGGCAGCGATGACCCTGCCCGAATCTGCGGTTCCGACAGCGATTTTCGCCGCCACCAGCAGTTCTTCCGGGCCGAGGTGAAGGGTCTTGAGGTGGATCACGCGATCGACCTCGTCGGCAGCTTCCAGTGCCTCACGCACCGCGGTCACCTTGGCAGGCGCCGCCGCCTCGCCGATGAGCAGCGACTTCATCTCGATCGCCAGAACGACTGCGACCGTGACCAGCAACACGCCGATCAGACCGGTGCCGATGGCATCCCACACGGCATTCTCAGTGATGACCGCCAGCCCGACGCCGAAGAGCGCGAACACCAGACCGATCAGGGCGGCGAAGTCCTCGAGCAGGATCACCGGAAGCTCAGGTGCCTTCGCGCCGCGGATGAATTCGCGCCAACCGGACTCTCCCCGAAGGACATTCGACTCATTGACCGCGGTGCGGAAGGACATGCCCTCGAGTGCGATCGCGACGAGCAGGATCACGATCGGCACCCACCACCACTGCTGGTGAACGCCCGGCTTCTCACCGTGACCCAGGTGAGCCTCGTGCCACTTGTGGTACGCCTCGTAGAGCGCGAACAGACCGCCGACGCTGAACAGCACCACGGACACGATGAACCCGTAGACATAGCGTTCGCGACCGAAGCCGAACGGGTGCTCGGAGGTGGCCTTGCGCTGCGCCTTCTTGCCACCGACCAGCAGCAGGAGCTGATTGCCGGAATCCGCCGCGCTGTGAATGGATTCGGCCAGCATCGAACTCATTCCCGTCAGCAGGAATGCGAGAAACTTGGATATCGCAATGCCGAGGTTGGCTCCGAGCGCGGCCAGGATCGCCTTGTTGCTGCCTTCGTGGGACATGGCGCGAGTGTATTCAGGATGTACCCAGTCTCAGGACCTCGTGTCACCGCCGGCGATAGGATCGTCAGTTGCAGAGCCGGCGTCCGGCACGAGTCGTAGGGAGAGGCCGATGGCCCAGATCGTGGATTTCAAACAGGTGTCGACCGACGGTTTGGAGTCGTCGCCGGTGGCAGCAGCCCTCGCTGGCCTGCGCGCCAACGAGGCTCGTTACTTCAAGAACAAGTACGACCACGATTTCGCCGTCGAAGCAGCGGCGGACGCGCAACCCACCATCGAGTGGGTTGACCGCATCCTCACGGAAGAACGCGACATCGAATTCGCCTCACCACCGCTGCAGGCGAGCGACTTCCGGGTCGAGAACATCCGCTGGGTGCACGTGTTCTACCAGAGCGGACTCGCCGTCAATGTGCTGTGGACCCTCGACGGCGGCGGCAAGCGCGCGGTGGGCTTCAAGCTGTCCGAGGGTATGGAGGTGCCTGCGGAACTCGCCGAGAGGTTCAAGTTCGCGCGGCAGAAGTCAAAACTGGCCGGCACGATCCGCGGGTCGTACTTCGTCATCAAGGGCGACTACTGAGCTGACCCGTTCGGTAGCGCGGAGTTGTGCTGCTCAACGACCGTGGCCGGCCGGCAGGCGTGTGCCGGTCCGCGCCAGATCAGTCCTCGAAATCCAGGCCCAACAGCGCGTTTTCGATGACCTCGGTGAGCGCGGGGTGGATCCAGTACTGCCCACGGGCCATCTCCGGAGCGCTCAGGCCGAAGCTCAACGCCTGCACGACCGGCTGGATCAGCATGCTGGCCTCGGGCCCCATGACGCTGGCGCCGAGCAACTGGCGAGAACGCCGGTCGGCCACCACCTTGAAGATGCTGGTGGTGTCCTCCATGGCCCAGCCGTATGCCGTGTCGCCGAACTTCTGCACCTTGACCGTGACGTCATGACCGGCCGCGCGCGCCTGCTTCTCGGTGAGTCCTACCGACGCGATCTGCGGGTGCGTGAACACCGCAGCAGGCACGAACCGGTGGTCGAACGAGTGCAGGTCGTCCGGGTGCGCCAGGTTGTGCGCAACGACCCGTGCCTCGTGGTTGGCGACATGTTTGAGCTGATAGTCCGAACTGGCGTCACCCAGCGACCACACGCCGTCGACGCTGGTGCGCCCATGCGCATCGACCTGCACACGACCGTCGGAATGTCGCTCCACGCCTGCGGATTCGAGACCGAGGCGAGCAGTGTTCGGCTGACGACCGGTCGCCACGAGCAACAGCTCCCCCTCGACCGGATCGGCACCGTGCAGCTGCACGGCGACCCCGCTGCCGGTGGCTTCGGCGCCCGTGACGACCGCATCGAGGTGCACCTCCCACTGCTGCGCCGCGATCTGCGTGAAGGCTGCGGAGATCTCGTCGTCCTCGGCGCGCAGCAGGCCGGGTCCGCGCGTGACGATCTTGACCTTGACACCCAATGCGGAGAACACGTGCGCGAACTCGGCCGCGATGAAACCGCCACCGACGATGACCATCGAGGCGGGCAACTCATCGATGCGCATGATCGTGTCACTGGTGTGGAAGGCCACCCCCGACTCGGCGATCACGTCCGGGATCACCGGGTGCGCCCCTGTGGCGATCACGATCTGGTCGGCGGTGACGTGCTCGGTGCGGCCGTCGACATCGACCTCGAGCGCTTTCGGTCCCACGAAGCGCGCATGCCCGAGGTATGCCGTCGTATTGGGCCCGTTGACGCGATAGTCCTTACCACCGGCGGCAATCGGGTCGATCCGGCCGAACACCCGATCGCGGATGTCGCGCCAGCGCACGCCGTCAACATGCGCGTCGACGCCATACCTCTCGGCACCGCGCACCTGGTCGGCGACGTCGGCGGCATACACGAACATCTTGGTCGGGATGCACCCGACGTTCAGGCAGGTTCCTCCGAAGATGCCTTCCTCGATGACGGCGACCCGCTTGTCGTCGAAGTCGGGTGTCACGAGCGAGTTGCCGGAGCCGGTGCCGATGATGGCCAGGTCGAAGTGCGTCACCCGCCCAGCGTATGACGGTGCCGCTCAGCCGAAGACAGGCAACCGTGCAGCGATCCCCCCTAACGCCTGCCGCTCATCGGCAGTCGGCTCGACCCGCCCACTGCCGATGAGCAGAAAGCGCTCTGCCGCAACGAGATTCGCGGCGGGCGCAGATCCGTCGGCGAGGACCTCGATCGTCTCCCGGGCGAGCATCGCGGCGTCCGACGCTTCGGCATACGGCACAAGAAGATCCAGGCGGTGCAGATGCAACTCCACCGCCCACGTGGCGATCAGGTCGCCGGTGCTCAGGACGTGGCCCTGAAAGCGCACCGTGGCGTCCTGCAATCCACCGAGCGCGTGCTCGGTCTGGTCGAGCACATCTGCGAGGTGACGCACCGCACCGCTGGGTCGCGCATACGCCGAGGAGGTGCGCCGCAACCACATCGTTCCTTCAACAGTTCCGCCTCCACCACCGGGGGCGAATTCCAGCCAGTACGTCGCCGCATCGCGATCCGGCGCCAGGGCGGTCCCGGCTGTGAAGCACGCGAGCAGCTCCTGCAGACCCGCGCGCACGTGGACCACGACCTCAAGCCGAGCCCAGCCAGGACATCCGCTGGGTTCGAGCAGGCCCGTGTCGTTCACGGTCGCCAGCGCCCGGCGCCACTCCCCGATCTCGGCGAGCAGAGCCGTGCGTGAGCGCTCCAGGGTCACGTTCATCGCTCGCACAGCGGCACGGTACCGCTTCGCCATCGGACGGACCCCATCGATCGTCGTCCGCATGTCGGACATTTGTCTCATATGTCGGATAGGTGATGTTCTGACGATCCAGCGGTAGCAACCTGGCATTCGTGCCTGCATCCACCTCCTCCACGACGCCCGAGCGCGTGGACGACGACGGCAACGTGCACTGGAAGCGCAATCTCGTGGTCTGCCTGTGCGGTTCGTTCACCACGATCGTGGCGATGACGATGCTGGTGCCGTTCCTGCCGATCTTCGTGCAGGAATTGGGGGTTCACGACCGCGACGGAGTGCTCGCGTGGTCCGGTGCGGCATACAGTGCGACCTTCCTGACCGCCGCCCTGACGGCTCCGCTGTGGGGGACACTCGGTGACCGGTACGGCCGCAAGTCGATGCTGATCCGGGCCAGCTTCGGTATGGCGATCGCTATGTCGTGCATCGGTCTCGTGCAGAACGTCTGGCAGTTGCTGGGCATGCGACTGCTGGTCGGCCTGCTCGGCGGCTACTCCTCCGGCTCCACCATCCTGGTCGCCGCCCAGACACCCCGCGATCGCAGCGCCTGGGCGCTCGGCACGTTGTCCGCCGGCGTACTCGCCGGCAACATCGCCGGACCGCTGATCGGCGGCTTTGCGCCGGAGCTGGTCGGCGTGCGCACGACCTTCCTGCTCGCCGGCGCCCTCATCTTCGTCGCATTTCTCGCCACGACGTTTCTGCTCAAGGAAGACCGGAAGCCGTTGCAGGGGAGCCAGTCTCGGAAAGACCGGCTCTGGTCACGGCTGGACAACCCCGGCCAGGTCGGCCTGCTGCTCGGCACTGCGAGCCTGCTGATGTTCGCGACGATGTCCGTCGAACCCACCATCACGCTGTTCGTCGAACAGCTCGCCGGCACCGCCCGGCACGCGTCGATGGGGGCCGGCATCGTGATGTCGCTCGGCGCTCTCGGCAGCATCGTGTCGGCGCCGCGCCTGGGCAGGTTGGCCGATCGTGTCGGTCACGGCCGCGTCATCATCGGCTGTCTGCTGGTCGCCGGAGTCTGCCTCCTCGCCCAGGCTGCAGCTCCGAACGTGCCTGCCCTGGCCGTCCTGCGGCTGCTCATGGGTGCCGCCCTGGGCGGACTGCTGCCGGCCATCACCGCAGCGATCCGCCACCGCGCGCCGAGCGATGTCGTCGGCCGCCTGCTGGGCTGGTCGGTGTCCGCGCAGTATGTCGGCCAGGTCAGCGGGCCACTCATCGGAGCGGCCGTCGGTGCACGATTCGGACTGCGCAGTGTCTTCGTCGCCACGGGGGCGATCCTGCTCGCCGTCGGAGTGGTCAATCTCTTTTCCGCGCAACGCAATCCGTTATAGGGCCAGGCCGGAAACCCAGCTCGTCCGGCGCCGAAGACACCAGCACAGTCACCCGCGGCCCTCATTCGACCGACCTGACGCGCCGACGCAACATCAACCGCCGACGACGATCTCCTGCATGACCGCAAGCGCACGGACGAGGTCGCCGAACGTGGACGACAGCGGCGCGAGGCCCAGCCGGATCCCGTCGGGCGCGCGAAAGTCAGGGATCACACCCTGCCCCCACAACTGCGCGTTGACGTCACGGAAGTCGCCGCGGCTGATCGTCACGTGTCCACCACGACGCTGCGGATCGCGCGGTGAACTCACCCGCACATCGGCGCTGTCCGGCCAGCTGTCGACGATCTCGATGGCCAGGGTGGTGAGGGCCAGCGACTTCTCGCGGATCGCCGCGACGCCTGCCCGGCCGATGAGCTCGACACCTGCGCGCACCGGAACCATCCCCAGAATCGGCGGAGTGCCGCTCACCAGCGACCTGATCCCTGCAGCAGGCACGTAGCCTGGACCCATCGTGAAGGGATCGGCCCGGCCCATCCACCCCTGGATCGGCTGCCGCACATCGCCTTGCAGCTCGCGGCGGAGATAGCCGAAGGCGGGTGCACCCGGCCCACCGCCGATGAACTTGTAGGTGCACCCGACGGCCAGATCGACGCCCCACGCATCGAGCTCTATCGGCAGGACACCCACCGAATGGCACAGGTCGGCCAGCACGAGCGCACCGGCGTCATGGGCGACGGCCGTGATCGCGGGCAGGTCGGCGATCCATCCGGAGCGATAGGCGATCTGGCTCAGCACGACCAGTGCGGTGCGTTCGCCGACGACCTGCGCGACCTGCTCGGCATACAGCCCCTCGGCCGGGTCGGTCTCGATCCACCGCAGCCGCAGTCCGCGCTCCGCGGCGATCCCTTCGAGCACATAGCGATCGGTCGGGAAGTTGTCGGTGTCGATGACGACCTCGTCGCGACCCGGCCGAGCAGCCACCGCTGCGCGTGCGAGTTTGTAGAGCATCACCGTCGTCGAGTCGGCGACCACCGTCTGCCCGGCGGCGGCGCCCAGGCAGGCCGCCGCGAGTTCGTCACCGACCCGTTCGGGCCACTGCATCCACGGGTCGTCGCCGTCGGTCCAGCTGCGGATCAGGTCGGTGCCCCATTGACCGGTGACCAACCGTTGCAACGCCGGCCCGACGGCGCGCACCGGACGGCCCAGCGAATTGCCGTCGAGGTAGGCGACGAAGCCGGGCTGCTCGACCGGCATGAACTCGCCGACGTATGCCGCAAGGTCATCCTCTGCGTCCAATTGTGCTGCGCGCTGGACGAATTCGTCGTTCATCGGTGGGAGACTCCGTTCGCAATGTCGCCGCGAACGGCATACAACTCGGGGAAGAAGGTCAGCTCCAGGGCCCGTCGCAGGAAGGGAACACCCGAGCTGCCTCCGGTGCCGCGGGCGGAGCCGATGATCCGCTCCACGGTCTTCAGGTGCCGAAAACGCCACTGCTGAAAGTTGTCCTCAAGGTCGACCAGCTCTTCGCACGTCTCGTAGATGTCCCAGTGCGTCTCGGGGTCGCTGTAGACCTCTCTCGCGACCTGCAGCACCGCGTCGCTGGCGACATACGGCTGTGTCCAGTCGCGGTCGGTGACCTCCGCAGGAAGGCTGAACCCGCGCCGGGCGAGCAGTTGCAGGAAGACGTCGTACAGACTCGGCTCGTGCAGCATCTCGGTCAGCAGGTCCCGCCACTGCGGCTCGCTGTCGAAGACCCGCACCATGTCGGGGTTCTTGTTGCCGAGCAGAAACTCGACCGCGCGATATTGCACCGACTGGAAGCCAGATGACGTCGCGAGGAAGTCGCGGAACTTGGCGTACTCACTCGGGGTGAGCGTCGCCAGCACCGACCACTGCCCGGTGAGGGTCGCCTGGACGTGCTTGACACGGGCCAGCCGCTTCAACGCGGCGGGCAACTCGTCCGCGCCGATCAGGTCTCGTGCCGAACGCAGCTCGTGCAACACCAGTTTGAACCACAGCTCACTGGTCTGGTGCTGGATGATGAACAGCAGTTCGTCGTGCTGTGGCGGCTGCGCGAGCGGATGCTGGGCCGACAGCAGCGTCTCGAGGTCGAGGTAATCGGCATACGACATGTCATGCGGGGTTGCGCTGGTCACGACAAGCAACCTACCGACGAGCCGATCGACTCCGCGCGCGGACGGCGCGCACGATCAAAAACCGGTGGTGCGGTCACGCAGATCCGCGATGTGCGGGGACACGGCCGGGTCGACGCCCAGACCAATGGCGAGGTAGGTCGCAGCGAAGTCTGTCAGCGCGACCAGCTCCCCCAACCGCACGACGGGATGCCCTGCGGATGCTGTGGATTCGATGACCTTCACCCCTGCCGCACGAGCAGTCTGCAGCAGTGCGTCGGTCAGTGCCAGGGCCGTGTCGGTTTCTTGGGTGGGACGGGACGGGAGCGCATCTCGCAGCATCAGCAGGCCCAGCTTCGGCTGCGCCGGAGCATCGAGGAACGGATCGGCGAAAACGTCGTCCCCGCGTGCCGCCGGAGCCCCGGCACCGCCGCCTGCGGTGAACGGGCCGTCGAAGCACGCCACGACCTGCGAGGCCGCATCGGGCAACTCGCCGCAGGTCGCCGGGATGCGCGCGGTCCGCGCGAGCATGGCAGACGCACGCCGCGCGGCGACGCCGGTGAGCGCTCCGTCACCGAGCACCACCGGCACCGTTTCGGCCAGTTGCACCGCCATCAGTTTGGCCGGATTGACGAAGGACTCCGATGACGGGCGGCAGGTGTCGGCCTGCTCGTCCAGTCGATCGGCGAGCTGGCCGAAGACGTGTTCCGGTATGTCGGCCAGGCCGAGCTCGTCCGCGGCGCGCAGCACGGGAGTGAGCAACGACCAGAGCGACGTCCGCGACGATGTGCGGCTGCGGCCCACGCCGATGTGCACGCCGCGTGCCCGGTGGCTGATCTGCGCCAGCGGTGAGTCCTCCGCACCGACGGTGAGCAGTGAGGCACCACGTCGGGCAGCCTCGCGCGCGATCGCGAGCGGTCCCCCAGCAGTGCCCGACAGCGAGACGGCGATCACCAGATCCAGCGGACCGACCCACCCCGGCAACGGCAGATCGCGGCGCACCGTCACCGGCACGGGCGACGAGGGCTCAGCCAGGAACTCCAGCACGTCCGCAACGAGTGAACTGCCGCCCAACGCCGCCACGACAACGGCACGAGGTCGCTCGGCATACGCAACGCGGTGCACGCCGCCCTCGGCCGCAAGCGTCACCGCTTCGCGGACCTGAGCCCCCGCGGTCGCCAGTGCACGCAATGTCTCCCGCGAATCGCGCAACGCCAGTTGCTGCGGGTCGTCGATCCAGGACTCGTCGAGGAACGGCATACCGAATCACATCGGAACAGAACGGGATTCGTCAGCAAGTAGAACCGGCACACCACCATCGATGCGGTATGCACGACGACACCCGGGCTCGCCGCACTCCGTCGCGCACTGCAACTCCGGGGCGCCGTCGGGGCCCACCGCGTCGATGAGTTCGTGGTGCCCCACCGGGCAGCGCAGGATCTCGCGCAGCCAGGGTTCGATGCTCGTCATCTACTTTCCTCCAGTCGAATCAGCCCGAGCACGACGTCCCGGACACGTTCCATTGTCGCGGCATCAGATGCCTCCACGTTCAGCCGCAGCAGCGGCTCGGTGTTGCTGGCGCGCACATTGGCCCACCACATCGGCGGGCCCTCGTGGGTCCAGGTGATGCCGTCGAGGGTGTCTTCGTCGATGCCGCCCCGCGACTTCATCCATTCGCGAACCCGCTGACGGGCGGCTTCAGCGTCGGCCACCGTCGAGTTGATCTCACCGGATGCGACATACCTGCTGTATGCCGCAGTCAGCTCGGACAGCGGCCGGTCCTGCTCACCCAGCGCCGCCAGCACGTGCATCGCCGCGAGCATGCCGGTGTCAGCGAACCAGAAGTCGCGGAAGTAGTAGTGCGCTGAGTGTTCACCACCGAAAACCGCGTTGTGCGAGGCCATTTCGGCCTTGATGTAGGAATGCCCGACGCGGGTGCGAATCGGATGTCCGCCGTGCTCGGTGATGATCTGCGGCACCGCGCGCGAAGAGATGAGGTTGTAGACCACATTGCCGCTGCCACCGACGCGGCGCAGCTCGCGGGTCGCGACCAGAGCCGTGACCGCCGACGGGCTCACCGGCTCGCCGCGCTCGTCTACGACGAAACACCGGTCGGCGTCGCCGTCGAAGGCCAGGCCGATGTCTGCACCGTGGTCGACCACCGCACGCTGCAGATCACGCAGGTTGGCCGGATCGAGCGGATTGGCTTCGTGGTTGGGGAAGGTGCCGTCGAGCTCGAAATACAGCGGCACGACCTCGAGCGGAAGCGCCGGCAGGCCGGCTCCCTCTCCGAGAACCGCCGGCACCGTGTGGCCGCCCATCCCGTTGCCGGCGTCGACGACGACCTTCAACGGGCGGTTGCCGCGCAGATCGACCAGGTCACGCAGGAATCGCGCGTAGTCGCCGAGGATGTCGCTCTCGTCGATGGCGCCAGGCACGGGTGCCGTGTCTGCGGTGCGGGTGCCGTCCAGAGCCGCTTGCGCCAGTTGGGTGATGCGGGCCAGCCCGGTGTCGGTGCTGACCGGGCGGGCACCGGAGCGGCACAGCTTGATTCCGTTGTACTTCGCCGGATTGTGGCTGGCGGTGAACATCGCGCCGGGCACACCGAGCGAACCACTGGCGAAATACAGACCGTCGGTGGAGCAGAGCCCGATCAACGTGACGGCGACACCTGCGGTTGCGACGCCTTCGGCGAAGGCTTGCGCCAACTCGGGCGAACTCGGGCGCATGTCGCGTCCGACCACGATCCGGTCGGCTCCCTCGGGTATGACGACCACCTCGGCGAACGCGGTGCCCAATGCGCGAACGCTGTCATCGTTGAGCTGTTCGGGCACGACGCCGCGAACGTCGTAGGCCTTGACGAAATCGGCCAGGTGCACTGTCACAGGGGCGAAGCCTACCGGCGGGGTGATTGACCCGGCAGGCCCGGGACGACGGTCAGCGTCGGACGGCCGGACGGCGCCTCGGGCGCGCGACTCCGCTGCGGCGAGCCCGCCGCGCGCACCGCGTCGGCCAACGCGAGCAGGTCGTCCGGCGTGGGCTCCGGTTCGCTGAGATCGATGGCCAGGCGCACGACATTCCAGCCGCGAGGGGCGGTCATCCGGGTGGTGTGGTCGGCGCACAGGTCGTAGGTGTGCGGCTCGGCATACGTCGCGAGCGGACCGAGCACAGCGGTGCGATCGGCATGCACATACGTCAGAGTCGCCACGGCCGCACCGCGGCAGGCGGTTCGCGAGCACTGTCGTTTCAGCATGCACACCTCGTCACAACAGACGACTGTAGGTCAGTGTGACCCGCTGACCGGATCGGCACGCCGCGTAGCAGCAGTCCGCGAGGTGACGATGCACCGAACACTCGCTCGGTCCCCGGGCGATGCAGCGGCGGTTCCGCGGCGGACTCCTGCCATGTGTGCGACCGGCGACCCGCCGAAACCTGCGGCATACAGCCGGGTGGGGTGGGCGGCTCGTTACAGTCGGCCCTGTGATGAACGACCGGCACGGACGCGGACACCGAGGCCCGCTGGCCTGGCCCCCGGTGCCGGCGATGCGTAGCAGGTCGGAGGAATTCGACGATCTGGTGCTGGACGCCGTCGAGAGCCTGGAACGCCGGCTGCATCGCTCGCTCGCCGACATCGAGTTCGCCGTCGAGGACGTGCCGTCGAGCGATCCGCCGCCATGGGAGCGACGGCTGGCCCTGGGCCGGTCGTTCGCAGCGACGAAGAACGGCGCGCCGCGCGTGGTGCTCTACCGGCGACCCGTCGAGAGCCGGGCGTCGGATGCCGCGGATCTCGGCGACCTCGTCGAGGACGTCCTCGCCGAACATGTGGCTCATCTGCTCGGCATCAACCCCGATGACCTGGAGGACTGATGGCGCGACCAACCGACCCGCCGCCGCTGATCCCCGGACTGCCCGGATTGACCCGTATGCCGGTGCTCGTCACCGGCGGCACCGGCACGATCGGCTCACAGGTGGTCACCGAGCTGCTGGAGTCCGAGGTTCCGGCCCGGGTCCTGACCCGACTTCCCCGGCCCGGAAGCCCGGGCGAGCAGGTCGAGGGTGACCTCGCCGCCGGGTTCGGCCTCGCCGGCGCAGTCGAGGGTGTGCAGGCGGTGATCCACTGCGCCACGAACCCCGCCCAGGGTCAGCAGGTCGACGTCGACGGCACTCGTCTGCTGTGCGACGCGCTCGCCCGGCACAACCCCGAAGCGCAGCTGATCCACGTCTCGATCGTCGGCTGCTGGGACAACCCCTTGCCGTACTACCGCATCAAATGCGAGTCCGAGACGGTTGTGACGACCTCCGGCCGCCCTCACACGATCGCGCGCGCGACGCAGGTGCACGAGTTCGTTGCCCGACTGGTCGGCGCTCGCCTGGGCGGTCTCGCGCTCGGCGTCCGCGATCTGCGCTTCGCGTCGTGCGACTCACGCTGGCTGGCCAAGGGCTTGGTCGACCTCGCTCTCGACGAGCACGTGTCGCCCGACCCGGTGGAGTTCGCGGGGCCCGAGGTGATGTCGGTGCGGGATCTGTCTGCGCTGACCGCGCACGTGCGGGGCAAGCGGGCACCGAGGATGTACCACCTGCCGACGATCGGCGGAGTGTTGCGCGGCCTGGCCGACGGGTCCAATCTGCCTGGGCCCGGAGCGATTCGCGGTGGGCGCACGTATGCCGAATGGCTTGCCACCGAAGGCAACTCCGGTCAGTAACGCGCTGCTGTGGCGCTCAGGCCGGTGTCCGGCTCGACTGCCGGAGCGAGCGGCACCTCGGCGATGAGCGCGCCCTTTGAATCCTTGCCCTGTATGACGAGGCCGGCGTAAACGCTTCCCTTGGTCGTCTTCACCCACACCGACTGCGCACCGGTGACCGACACCACCGTCGGGCGGCCAGCTGCAAGGGCGACGTCTTTTGTGGTGGTGCCGGCAGCGGTGGTCACCACCACCCGTGCGGCGGACCCTGCTGCCGATCCGACGAGCACCAGTTGGCTTTGTCCGGCCGGCACCGACTGCGGCAGCGCCAGACCGGCGAGGCCGGTGACGGCTGTCGCCGACGGCAGCCACGCGATGTCACTCACCCCGGAAGCAGCCGTCCGGGTCAATGCACCGGCGACGACCGGCTCGTCCGCGGTCACCTGCACGGCATAGGTGCCCGCCTGCAGACCGGTCGGTGTGATCGCGGCGGTGGTGCCAGCGGCGATCGTCTGCACCTGATCATCGAGCACGGCACCTGAGGCGTTGACCGCTCGGACCCGAACGATGGCCTCGCTGGCCCCGGGCACGGCCACCCGCACCTGCGGAGCAACGGCACCGACCGTGACAGCCGGCAGCACCTGCGAGGTGGCGGCAGGGGCCGCCGGACCGGACGTCGACTCCCCCACCGGGGTCTCACCCGACATCCAGCTGTCGGTGAGCGCGGCGACCACGCCGCCACCGACGGATGTCACATGCACCGCGGGTGCCTGCAGGGTTGCGGCCAACGCGCCGAGGACGACAGTTTTGCGTGCTCCAGGTGGGATCACCAGCGCGTGAACGGAACTGGTCGCGTCGACTCCCGTGGTGCCGACGACCGCGGCATCGACGGTCACCGGGGTCGCGCCGGGGTTGGCCAGCACCAGTCGCGCCACCCGGCCCTTGTCGGTGCCGCCCCCGAACAGCCAGGCATCCCGGGTCGGCACGCCGCACTGTTGGAGGTTGAGACCGCGCTGCGTGGAACTCGAATCGAGAGTCCATTGCGAGGCGGAGAATCCGGCGGCCATGGCCCCTGATGCCTTTGCCTGTCCGCTGCTGTCCCCGGCGATGGTCACGTCGCCGGTGCCGCCACGCTGCAGGGTGACCGGGCCGCCCTGACCGGATGCGCCGGACCAGGTGACCGAACCTGCCCCGGTGGCGCGCGACGTCAGCACCGACGGAGCCGAAGCCAGCAGCATCGAGACCTTTTGCTGGGTGTCGGTCGATCCCGGTGCCCCGGCGCGGTCAGGACCGGCACACGTCAGGTCGGTTGCCGCCACAACTCCGTCGGACCCCGTACGGATGACGGGTGAGACGTCCCAGTGCCGCGTCGCCGACACTGTCGAGTGCACCTGCGTCGCACCGAAGACCAGACCGCAGCCCACGCCTGCGGTCACCACGGCGCGGATCACGCCCACACCTTTCACGCGACACCGTCCACGCGACGTCGCCCGAAGGGCACTGCGAGGAAAATCAGCAGCGCGGCAAGTACACCGTCAGCGAGATCGGCGATCGGGTGCGCGAGGCCGGGGTCGGCGGTGATCATGCCTGCCTGGGGTGGCAGCGGATAGGTCAGCACTCCGCCGGTCACCTGGGCCGTCAGTGCGACGCCGTCGAAACGCACAACGCCGTCGTGCCGCCAGCCAGTGCCTTCGGACACCACGAGCGTCCGGCCCGACGGCCCGGCGGGCACCGACGTCGTCGACCGGGCATGATCCGCGATCGACGGCAGAGCGAGCACCGACTGGCGGCCCTGTTCCACGAAGACCCTGCTCGGTGCGCCGAGGACAGCGCCGCCCGCAGCGACAGAGGGGTCGAGGCGCCATACCGATTGGTCGGGGTTGGCGGAGACCTGGGTCAGACCGGCGAGTTGCTGCAGTGCCGCGTTGATGGCGGCGTGGCTGCCGGGACCATCGACGACGACGAATCCGACTGCGACGTCGAGCAATTGGCGCCTGACAGTCGCGCTGGTGCCGCTGCCGGGGTGCAGGAGTCCGGTGACCGCAATGGCGGTGAGAGTGCCACCGGACGAGGCAGGGGCGGTGAGGCCGGGGTTGGGCAGCCCGCTTTCGCGACCAAGGAGTTGGTACGTGACGGCGTCGCGCGAGGACACCGTCAGGCGTAGCGCGCGCATGGCGTCGGGACCGCTCACCTGGTCGGCGACCAGACCCGGATAGGGCGCCGACGCGGCCCGCAGACCGGTGGGCGCAGCGGTCCACACGGCCACCCCCAGCACCGCCGCGAAGACGGCGCACGCGGCGGCCACCGCAGAGGTGAGGAGGTTCTTCGGCATACCGGGCCGCGAGGTGTGGTCGGCGCGGACCGAGCCGCGCACCGACAACAGGGCCGATCCGAGCAGCGCGGCGGCGAACAGGTCGATGCCGTAGCCCGCCCATGGCGTGCGAGCGCCCTCGGGCCAACCGGCCAGGCGCAGATGACCGGCTCCGAGTGCCGCGGCGAGGCCGACCAGCCCCAGAACGACGAGCGCGGACGACGCCTTGGCGAAACCGCGACGAACCAGTCCGAGGACACCGACGACCAACACCGGCACCGACACCCACGTGAGGTATGACGCAGGCCCACCGGGGTGCAGCAACGCGAATTGCCACGGCTGCGTGCCACGCACGACGTCGAGACCGCCGGGCCCCGCAAGCACCGCACGCCAGTCGTTGCGGAGAGCCCAGGTCCACGGCCACAGCAAGAGCCAGGGCAGCACCGCGACCGACAGCCCGCGCATCCGGGCCCAGCCGGGGCCGATCACCAGCAGGACGACCGCAACCAGCGTCGCTACGACGAGCAGTACCGGGGCGAAAGCACCCATCACCGCAGCTGCGATCGCGGTCGCGGCGGTGAGGCTGGTCGAGGCGTGGCGGCGGCCGATCGCCAGAACGCCTGCGAACACCAAGGGGAACAGAATGTGACCCACGACGGGGCCGAGTCGACCGGCACCGATCGCCGTGGTGAGTGTCGGAAGCGATGCCCAGGCCAGCGCCGCCGCGAAACGAGGCCAGGCAGCACGGGTCGCGACCCGGCCGGCACGGTAGGCCGCGATGCCCGACAGCGGCATCGCCAATAGCAGCAGCCACGCCACGACCGTGGCGGCGGAGGCTGATCCGTTGACGCCGGGCACCTGCTGGACCACCCACGCGAGCGGAGCGAGGACCACCAGGTATGGCGCGGGGTGGTTGCCGCCACCCAGCCCCGGCCCGGTCCACGCCTCGCGCCACATGCGCCATACGCCACCGGCATCGGTCGCGAACGGCTGCAACTGGCCGCCGGTGAGCCCGACTCCGGTGCCGCGCAGGGCACCGGAGGTCAGCAGGTGACGCCACTGCACTGCCGCCGCGGCGAGCAGCACGATGGTCAACCACAGCGCCGGGTGGCGCCACAGCGGAGTGCGGTGTCTGTCCGCCGGATCGTCGTCGGTGAAGGGCGCGACGGTCGCGGCGCCGGGTGCGCGGCCGAGGTCGTGCACCAGCGCATCCCAGGAGTCCCGCAACGCCGAGCGCCACGGGATGAACAGACCGCGCAGATTCCGTCGCCGGGTGCTCGCGCGTCCGAAGAACCGAGCCCGCGCACCGACGATCCGGGTGATCCCCAGCGGCGCTGTTGCCTGGGCGAACTCGGCGAGCGCCCGTCGCGGCCGTTTCATCAGCAGTGCGACGAGACCGAAGAACAAGCAGGAGATCAGGACCCACAGGGCCATGAAGGGCAGCCCGACGAGGGAACACCGGGCCAGGGCCACCTGCCGATTGCGCCGCAACGACAGCGGTGCGTCCGGTGTCGGCTGGTCGCGCTCGCCGGTGGCGTCGTTGCTGCGCTGCTGGACACGTGCCGACGGCACGACGATCACCTGGCGACCGGTCAGGTGGGCACGCCAGCACAGATCGAGGCCGTCACCGTCGCCGTCGAAGGCCGGGTCGAATCCGCCGAGCGTGGCCCAGGCATCACGGCGTACGAGCATGCCGGCGCTGCTGACTCCGAGCACGTCGCGGCGAGCGTCGTACTGCCCCTGGTCGGGTTCGAGATTGGCACGCAATCCGGGGAAACGCCCGGTACGGGTGAGTTCGAGACCGACGTTGACCAGGTGCCGCTCGTCGTCACTGTCGACCACCTTGCACCCGGCGATACCGATGCGGTCGCTGCGTTCGACCACCAGGGCGAGTTGTTCGAGAGCATCGGCGGCGGGAGCGGTGTCCTCGTGCAGGAGCCACAACCACTGGTCACGGTCGGTGGGGTGCACGGCGCGCTTGCGGGCGCGGCCGCGCGAACGCAACGCCACCACAGCGTCGTCGCCAGGTGCCGGCAGAGCGCTCACAGCAGTGTCGACGATCTCGGCGAAAGGTGCCCCGGGTGGAACGGTGACGACGGACAGGTCAGCGAATCGCCCTGCGAATTCGGGGATTTCGTGAAGCCGCGTAGGCAGGTCCCGCTCAGGGGTGCCGTCGACGATGACGACCCGGTCGGGCTGACGGGTCGAGTTGACCACAGCCTCGATGGTGCTGCTCAGACGGGGATGGTCGGCGTGCTGCACGATCAGGAATGCCGTGACGGACACCGTGCTGGAGGGCTCGTCGTCCGTCAGCAAACGCCCGGCGCGGTCGACCTCAACCTCATGCCGGGAAAGCCGGGCTGTCGACGCGGTCAGACCGCCCGCTTCTTGATCTTGCGGCGCTCGCGCTCGGAGAGACCACCCCAGATCCCGAAGCGCTCGTCGTGCGCCAACGCGTATTCAAGGCACTCGCCCTTGACCTCGCAGCCGACGCAGACCTTTTTGGCTTCGCGCGTGGATCCACCCTTTTCGGGGAAGAACGCTTCCGGATCGGTCTGGGCACACAGTGCGCGTTCCTGCCACGACAACGCACCGTCGTCTTCAACCTCTTCGTGCAAGGTCAAGAGAGTGAACTCCTGCACGGCTCCTCCTCCAGCAGTTGTAAACGACACCGGTGCAATTCTGGGGTCGCCCCGTCGATCCGTCAAGCGCCGGGCGTGGCGTACCTGAACCGGTCCAGCATCCGAATCACGTTCAGACAGGCGGATAATGGACGCATGCACCTGACTGCTCTGGCCGGTGGCGTCGGCGGCGCCCGCTTCATCCGCGGCTTGCTCCACCACCTTCGATCGCGTGACGACGGGCCTCACACGCTGACCATCATCGGCAACACGGGCGACGACATCACCCTCTTCGGCCTGCGCATCTGCCCTGATCTGGACACCCTGATGTACACCCTCGGCGGCGGGATTCACGAGGGTCAGGGCTGGGGGCGCGTCGACGAGAGTTTCACGATTCAGAAGGAGCTCGCGGCATACGGTGCGAGCCCTCAGTGGTTCGGGCTCGGCGACAAAGACTTCGGCACCCACATCGTCCGCAGCCAGTGGCTGGGGCAGGGGCAGACACTCAGCGAGGTCGTCGCGCGCCTTGCGCAGCGCTGGGGCCTGCCCGACCAGGGCGTGACGCTGCTACCGATGACCGACACCCCCGTCGAGACACATGTCGTGGTAGAGCAGGACGGCGAGCAGCGTGCGATCCACTTCCAGGAATGGTGGGTGCGTCACCAGGCGTCGATTCCGGCACAACGCTTCGTGGTCGCCGGCATGAATCACGCGACGGCTGCACCCGGAGTTCTGGATGCGATCCGTCAGGCGGACCTGGTGATCCTGCCGCCGAGCAATCCGGTCGTGTCGATCGGCATCGTCCTGTCGGTGCCGGGCGTACGCGAGGCGCTACGCGGCACGACTGCGCCCGTCATCGGCGTCTGCCCACTGGTGGGCGGGGCGCCGGTGCGCGGACATGCGGACGCCTGCCTCGACGCGATCGGCGTGCCGGTGACCCCGGACGGCGTCGCCGGGCTGTATGCCGACTTCCTCGACGGCTGGCTGGTCGACAAGGCCGACGAGTCGTCGGTCACGGCCTCCGATCTGGCCGTCCGCGCGGTGCCGTTGCTGATGTCCGACCTTGAGGCGACAGCCGACATGGCAAGCGCGGCCGTCGAACTCGGGCTCGAACTTCGCCGATGATCCAGATCGTCCCCGTCGCCGGAATCCCCGAGGTGACCGCCGGCGCCGACCTGCCGCGGCTGATCAGCGCATCTCTGCGAGCCGGTGGTGTGGCACTCGACGACGGCGACATCGTCGTGGTGACCAGCAAAATTGTCTCCAAAGCCCTTGGTTTGCAGGCGGATTCGAGTGACCGTGCCAACTTGGTGCTACAGGAGTCGTCTGCGGTCGTCAGCGAACGTATGACGCCGACCGCTCCCACCCGCATCGTCGCCAGCCTGGCTGGACCGGTGATGGCCGGAGCGGGCATCGACGCGTCGAACGCCGGTGACGACGCACTGCTGCTCCTGCCACGCGATCCCGACGCGGAGGCCGAGACGCTGCGCGCGGCATTGTGCAAGGAGTGGTCGTGCTCGGTCGGTGTCCTGCTCAGCGACACCTCGGGACGACCGTGGCGCGCGGGTGTGACCGACTTCGCGCTCGGCATCGCCGGCGTGGCGGCGGTGGAGGATCTGCGCGGTCACCCCGACTCGCTCGGTCGCGATCTGGCGGTCACGGTGCGCAATCTGGCCGACGAGATCTGCGCTGCTGCGGATCTGGCCAAAGGCAAGCTCAACCGCGTGCCGGTGGCCATCGTGCGCGGCCTGGCGGACCTCGTCGGCTCGACGCCACTGAGCGCCCGCGAGCTGGTGCGCACCGGACCCACCGACTGGTTCGGGCTGGGTCGGGCCGAAGCCGTGCGCGCGGCGCTCGGCGTCCTCCCCGGCAGCGACCTGGCGATGCAGGTCGGCATCGAGTCGGTGCTGCCGGAATCGGTCGAAGATCGAGCGTCCCGTGCACTGAGCGTGGCTCTGGTGTCCGAGGGCGACGATGCGATCTCGGTGTCGCTGTCGACCGGCGAGCGTGGCTGTTTCGCGGAAGCGGGGGCCGGTGACTGCGTCATACGTCTGCAGGCGGAGGATCCGGTGATCCTGGGCCGGGTCTGGGCGCGCGCGGAGGTGGCGCTGCACGGTGAACGCCTCGTGTGTCGTGCCGAACGCACCGCAGCCCACGAGGTGACGTTGGTCGTCAGCGCGGCAGGTGTGTCGGAATCGTGATGCGCGCGCCGCGACGCGCCGGACCAAGGCGTGACGCGGTGACGAGGTACTGCACGCGATAGCGGTGACCGGCATACGGGCGCAGGAGTTCTTCGAGTTGCAGGTCGTCGACAGCGGCGCCGGTGAGTGCGTGCCCGATGTCGGTCGCGACGTGGTAATCGCCGAAGCTGACCGCGTCGGCATCGCCCAGCGCCCGTTGCATCGTCTCGGCCGCCGTCCAGACGCCGATGCCAGGGATGGATCGCAAGCGTTGCCAAGCGGTTTCGCGCGGCAGATCGACGATTTCCGCCAGCCGAGGCGCTACCGACAGCGCCCGTTGGATCGTGTCGGATCGCTGTGCGTCGACACCCGCCCGCAGCCACTGCCACGAGGGGACGCGTCGCCACTGCTGCACGCTCGGCGGAACCAGCAGCCCGAGTGCAGCACCCGGCCCGGGCGCCGGCTCGCCATAGGTGCGCACCAGCGTGCGATAGGCACCGAACGCCTGCTTGCCGGTCACGCGCTGCTCGATGATCGCCGGCACAAGAGCCTCTATCACCAGGCGGGTGCGTCCGACCCGCCAGTGCTGGTGCCGGCGCGCCGGGTCACGCAACGTCGCGTGCTGGATGGCGAAGCCGGTCGGGTCGTCGGCCTCCCCGAGAAGTTGCCCGAGTCCGGCGAGCGCCCAGTCCCCGCCCGGACCCCAGGCCGTCGCTTCGACGCGGTCGCCGGTAGTGTCGGCGCTCCCCGGACGGCTGCGCTCACCCTCGACGTCGGTCCGCCGGGTCAGGCGCATCGTGACCGGGCCGTCGGGTGTCCGGCTGGCGCGCCAGAGAGATGCAGGGTCCTGACGCCAGGTGGGGTCACCGGCGCCCCGGCGCAGCGCTCCAAGGATCGCCCGCAGGGGAACTGGCCGGCCCGGGGCAAACTCGGCGCTCACGCCGCCGTCAGTCACCCGCGACTCCCCCGCAGCGTCGTGGTCGTCGCCACAGAGCTGCGGCAGCCGTCGGTCACCCGCGACCCCATACGGACACAGATCGCACCGGTCGCACCGCTCGAAGCCCGGTCTCTGCGGCCGACGGCAATGCACCATGCTCGGGCGTTCACCGGCGACGAAAAGTGAGCAACGCCAAGCCGATTCCGCCGGCACCTGTATCGGCGAGCTCGCGCAGTTTGCGCGAATCGTCGATACTCAGATCGCCCACGAGGCTCAAGCCCTGCTCGTCGACACGCGCGATGAGCGAGCGCAGATCCGCCATACTCATCCCCCCTGCGACGGCAGCATCAAGGCGAACGGTGATCGACACCAGGCCACCGGTGCGCAGTGCCGAACCAGCCCAGGCGAGGTCTTCGTCGACGGTGTCGACGACGGCGGAGTGCGGGTGGAGTCGTACGACGAAATCGACGGATCCGGCGTCGACGTCGGTGCCGACGACCTGCGGGCGCATCACGTCGCTGTGCACCGGTGCAAAACCGATCTTGGTCGCCCACTGGGAGAAGACCGACCGCTGACCGACGGCGTCGACGATCACCGAGCGGCGTCGACCGTCGTCGACGATCCGCAGCAGTGCGGCCAACGCCCCGAAGGACGCCCACGCGCTGGCGTCGTCGATCGTGCGCGGGAGGCCGAGTCGACGAGCCGCCTTGCGGGCCAGTCGGGCTTCGTCGCCGTCGACGAGCAGGGCCGTGGTGCGCACTCCGGCGAAGTCGGAGGCGCGCAGTGCGACGGTCTGCTCGGTGGGCCGCGGCAGCCTGGCAGCCGTCTCCCGTGCCGCCTGCCGAGCCTTGTCGACGGCCCGCTGGACCGTGGGCGAACCGGAGATCTTCTGCGCCGCTGCCGCGTTGACCTTCACCCCTGGACTCTAACCTCCGGCGCCGACAACCGCCGGGACAAAGCGATCGAACAGCGCCCGCTGGCGGCTGCCGAGGCCGGTCTCAAGATGTTCCAGTCCCGGGATCACCACGCGCTGTGCCGCCATCTTGTACAGCGCAGCGAGGTTGAGCAGGGCGGTGCTCGTCCCGCCGACTGCCCCTGATGCGCTGATGACACGTGGATCGAGCTCGGCTGCGAGCGGGCCGTCAATGACCTCCCACTCGGCATACCGCGCGGGGTCCTCACCCGGATGCGGACGTACGACGAGCCGCTTGCCCACTGCAGCGACATCGCCGGCGACGTCTCTGAGGTGCTGCAGGTAGGCATCCTGTGACAACACCCCGAGCTCGATCCACGGTGAGCTCAGGTAGACCACTCGGTCGTCTTCTGGGTCCGGCGTGGCACCGTCGCTGTGTCGGCGGAACTCCGCCGCGATGTCCGGTTGCAGCGACCACGCGTCGGTCTCGTCGTACATGGCCCAGCGGGTGGTGGTCAGGGTGTGTGCCGCGGTCTCGACGGCGACCGCGCGAACGCTGCGCCACGGCTCGGGGACGCCCTGCCTGCGCCACGCGTCGCGCCGAGTGCGCCAGTCGCCATACGTGCCGATGCCCTCATCGGTGACCACCGTCGTGATGGAGCGACGGATTCCGTTGCGCCGCATGGACACCCACGGTTTGATGCCAGGGGCTCCCACCGAGACATAGGTGAGATCGCCGGGTGCGTCATACGCCTCGGAGCCGGTGATCTCGAGCTCGAGCGCGCCGTCCTGCGGCAGGAAAGCGCGCACGTCGGATTCGGTCACGCTCGCCCGGCCGATGCTGCCGGAGGCACCGCCGACATAGCTCACCTGCAAAGACTCACCGGCCGTCAGCTGATGGCGAAGGTAGGCGGCGATGTGGATCAGGTGGGTGCGGCTACGCACGCCGGTGATGACGACGCGCATCAGATCACCGGCGGACGGCCGGCTTTGGTCAGGCGCGCCACGGTGCGCCACGACATCGGACGGCGCTCCCCCGCGTCGGTGCGCACGCCTTCGGCGAATCCCTTGAACCAGACGCGCAATGCGGCCTTGTCACGCACCCGTAGCAGGGTGACCGCCGTCCAGCTCCCGAGGTAGACCGGGATCAACGGCGCGGGCAGGTTGCGGCGGGCGACCCAGACCCGGTTGCGCGCGTTGGTGCGGTAGTAGATGGCGTGGCGCGCAGCCGCCGTCGCGGGGTGGTGCACCTCGACGGACGGGACGTACTCGATCCGCCAGCCTGCGTCGACCAGACGCCAGGCGAGGTCGATGCCCTCGTGCCCGAAGAAGAACTGACCCGGCCAGCCGCCGACCTGCTCGAACGCGGTCCGGCGGATCATGAAGACGGCCTCCCAGAACCACGTTGCGGGGCCGGCTTTGCCGCCGTCGCGGACGTCGAAACGCGGCACCCATCGCCGCGGCGCAGGTTTGCCCGTCGGGTCGGCGCCTCGCGGTTGGGCGACCGCGATCGCGTCATCGGAACGTATGACGTCCACGAGGCGCGCGAGCACGTCGGTGGTCGGCAGGAGTGCGTCGTCGTCGTAGAAGTAGATGAACTCGCCGCGACATTCGCGAGCGGCGACATTGCGGCCCTCGGGGATGCCGACGTTCTCGGGCAGGTGAACGGTGCGGACCCAGTCCGGCAAACCCGTTGGTTTCCAACCGTTTCCGACGACCACGACGTCGAGTTCGACGCCCTCTTGGGCGTGCAGCGTGCGTAGGGCTTCGGCGATCTCGACGGGCCGATCGCCCATGTGCAGCATTGCGACACCGACCCTGGGCAGGGCGACTGATGGCACCGACATACTCCTCGGCGGTTCGGGGGCGGGAGAAAACGTGAGGTCAAGGCTACGGTCCCTTGCCGAATGCGCCGACGCGGTGCTGGCGTCACACATCTGTCGTGCGGTCACCGGACCGCCTTAGGGTCGACGCATGCGCATCGACGACGTTCGCAGGGTGCGATTCGGCAGCTTCGTGCGGCCCGCGGAGGAGACCGGGTCGGGTGCTCCGCGGGTCGAGGAGGTGCTGGGGTACGTCGCCTCGACGCCGGCCGGGATCCTGCTGCTGGACACCGGTCTCGGAGACGCGGGCGTCGAGACGGATGAGTGGTACCGCCCCGTGCGGATCGGCATCGACGAGGCGCTTGCCTCGGTCGGGCTGCGCGTCGAGGACATCGACGTGGTCGTCAACTGCCACCTGCACTTCGATCACATTGGCGCGAACCCCGTCTTCGGCGGCGTGCCGATCCACTGTCAGCGCGTCGAACTCGACGCTGCGCAGGCACCGGACTACACCGCGACCGACCTGGTCGACTTTCCTCGGGCGAGGTACGAACTGCTCGACGGTGAGGCCGAGATCGCGCCCGGGGTGCACGTCATACCGACGCCCGGGCACGTCGACGGACACCAGTCTGTGGTGTTGGAGTGCGCGGACGGGTCGGTCGTGCTGGCGGGCCAGGCGCATGACACCGCGTCGGGTTGGTCGTCGGATCTGCTTGCGGCACAGGCACGTTCGCTGGGTCACGACGATCCCTTGCCACTGCCGAGCCCATGGATGGAGCGGCTGCTGCGGTTCGACCCACGACGGGTGGTCTTTGCACACGACTCTGCGGTGTGGGTGCCGTGACCGGCGTTCAGCCGTTCCGAGATGTATGCCGGGCGACGTCGTGACCCTCTGACGGGATGCGCGGAAACGCTGCGGCCGGTGCGGGATCCGTCCGCAACCGGCTCCACATCCGGGTGTCGTAGCGGACACCGTCATACTCGAGCTCGGCTCGCATGATCCCCTCCGGCGCGAAACCCGCGGCGCGAGCCACAGCACCTGACGCAGGATTGTCGAGTCGGTGGGCGAGCTTGAGGCGGAAGGCGTCCAGTTCCTCGAAGGCGAAGGCCGCCAAGGACGAGAGCGCGGTGCTGGCAAGCCCGCGACCGCGGCATTCCGCAGCGACCCAGTAGGAACACCAGCCGACCCGCATCCCGCGCATCCGGACCGCGACGTTGCCGGCGGGGATGTCGCGGAGACAGACGGCGAACTTCCAGTGACCACCGGCACCGTTGACAGTCCCGAGGAATTGTTCTTCCAGTTCGTCCAGCGCCGGGAGCTGCCGCAACAGGTCGGGTGAGGCATCGGCATACCGACGCACCAGATCTGCATCGTCGGTGACCTAGGGGCGGTACAGCGGAACAGCATCGGACATCGGCATGAGCCGATCATCACAGACGTATGCCGGGCAGCCGTGTTCTCTTATTCGACGCTCGACGCATGAGCGGGGAGGACCTCCAGGACACGGAACTGAGTCATCCAGGCGGCGAAAACCATTCGTCGAAAACGAGTTTCGGCGTTGCACATGTATGGGTCCCTGCTGTGTGGGAAGCGCTCGATGCGGTCGGCCGCGAACAACTGCCCCGAGGCCAGCACACGCTCCCACGCCCTGTCGTCATCCTGACTCCGCAGCAACGACCAGAAGCACTCCCACAACCCCGCGACCTCTCCACGCCGCCACGCCGTCGGGTGGCGCTCAGAGCAGGTCGGATCCGATGGGCTCTACGCATGACCCTCAGCAGCCGCCTTCACCTCAAGGCGCATGACCCACCGCCATTTGGCGATCTTCCGATCTCTGGTGAAACCGAACCCGGCGAACAGCGATTCGGGTCCTGTGTGAAAGTAGGCGCCCCGCTGAGGCGGCCGACCGTCCTGTTGTTCCGGATAAGCCTCCACGAGGCCGCCGCCCGCCGCCGCGATCTCGCGCAACGCGCCCGCGACGGCGGCGCGCGCCACGCCGTGGCCGCGATGCTTCGATCCGGTGAAGATGCAGCCGATGCGCCAGTCGGGAAGCTCGCGCAGCTCCCGCTGGTATGCCGCGGGGTTCTTCGTGAGAATCTCCGCAGGTGTGCCGAACTGACACCAGCCGACGCATACGTCCCCGTCATACACCAGCACCTGATGCACGCCGCCGCGAGAAACCAAGTCCTGTTTGGCAAGGCGATTCCGCTCCGGAGTGGGATGGTCGCCCCACTGTCCGACGTGCCGGCCCAAGCACCAACACCCGCCCCAGACACCGTTGTTCGCCTCTACAAGGGCTGCGAAATCGTCCCAGGTCGAGGAGTCGAGCAGACGGGTGCGGAGCGCCGCATCACTGACGGGCATGGTCGACACTCTAGATCCGGCTGCACCGTCGAGGGCGTCGCAGCTGTGATCCGGTGAGAGGTTCGCCGAGCGGCCAGCTGCCGCTAGCTGAGGTGCCGGAGATACCGCTGTGGCGCCTCGCGGAAGATGCGTCCGCGCCATACTCAACGCCCGCGAACGCCGAGCGGGCGCGTTGTGCGTGGATCAGTCTCCTGTGGTCCGACGCGGACAGAACCACCCGTCGGCCGCTCTCGGTCGCGATCTCCGCCTGAGGCGGGCCCGCGTCATACCGAGCCCTTGCTGAGGTCCTCCGGGGTGCGTGTGCAACTGCAGACGCGGCACCCGGATGGACCGTGCCAGCCGAAGTGATGTCCGCACGGGCAGGCTGGGGCGTTGCTCCGATGCGTGCTGCGTCACCGCCATTTCATGGTCGTTCGATCCTTACACCCTTACCTGCGGTCTGCCTGAATCAGCAACAGGATCAGCGTGATCCGAACCAGAACAAATGACGGGCAACTTCGATTCTCAGACTCAGGCACCGGTGGTGACACTCCGATCATGCACACGGACGACCCGGCCAGCGGGCGGAACGGGCAGCCGCCGACAACTCATGCGGGCATTCATCATCGGCGACATCATGTGCCTCGCATTCCTGCTCGAGATGGCCATCGCGCCACGGCCCTCCTGGTATGTCGAGGATGCCGCCATCGTGTACGCCGTGGGTCACGACGCTGCACTGGTCCTGTTGATCAACCCGGTCCGCGAGTTCATGCTGCAGCCCCGAGAGTGGCGGGTGGAGTCCACCTAGCCACTGTGGGATCAGGCCGACAAAGTGTTGTCCACAGCTGGATCCGTCTCTGCAGAGGCTGTCGGTGGTCGAATGTATGTTCGACTCATGAGCACAGCGATCGGTCAGTTGGCGATCGACGCGGCGAGCGCCGGCGTCGATCTGCTCGGGGTGTCCTCCCCCGCGCCGCTGGCATCTGCACGAGCCGCGAGCGCTCGTCTCGGCGATCGGCAGGTGCGCCATCTGCTGACTCAGGTGGGTCGGGCACGCGCCGCACTGGAGCAGGCGGAGGCCGCGCTGGTGGCCGAGGGCATCGGGCGCGGTTTGCCACGTGACGAAGGCCTGTCGTCGGTCGACTGGATCCGAACCCACGAAGGTGCCTGCGCGGCGCCACCCGAGCCAGCGCATGCGGCAAGACTTGCACGGTTCGCCGAGATCCCGAACCGCCGAGGCGATGTCTGCGAGCGCGTGCTGTCGGCCTTCGCGTCCGGCGAGTTGTCCGCGCGCAAGACCGACCAGATCCTGAAATTCATCGACGAAGCCGCCCCTGTCGCTGACGAGGACGAACTCATCGGCATCATCGACACGCTTGTGACGAGCAGTGGCGACGGATCGGTGCCGGGAGTGCGGACGCCCGTTGACGACGAAGATCCGTTGCCAGCACATGCCGAGGAGCGTGCCGGGGACCGTGCAGACGATCCCAGCGAGGTCGGCGATGAGTCGTATGGCGCTGACCCATCGGGCGAAGCGAGCGATGAATCAGACACAGACGCGTCGGGCGAGCTGACAGACACCGAGCAGTCATCTGCGAACAGGCCAAGCTCGTGGGGTCTGCTCCCCCGTGAGCTCGCAGCCGCGATCCGTTTCGCACTCCGCCTGATCAAGCCGGACAAGCAGCTGCACGACGAAGAGCGCGAGGCACGACGCGGCTGTGGTGTCTTCCGCGGACCCGGCCCGGGCAAACTGATCGAATACCGCGTGCTGGCGGACGCCGAAGGTTCCGCGATTCTGGATGCCGCGCTCGACGCACTCTCCCAACCGGTCAAGGGCCCCGAGGGGCAGCCAGATCCACGTCTTCCGTCCCGGCGTCGGTATGACGCGCTGATCGACCTCGTGCAGCGCGCTGTCGCAGCGGGAGGGTCAGCACCTCGCACGCACAAAGCACAGGTTGTCGTGACGACGACGCTGACATCGCTGCTGGCAAAGACCGCGGGCGCCGGCGTCACCATGAACAACGAGGTGCTCAGCCCCGCTGCCGTCCGCCGGTTGGCATGTGATGCCCAGATCATCCCGATGGTGCTCGGCGGCGAGGGTGAGATTCTCGACGTCGGACGATCAGTCCGTCTGTTCAGCGGCGCGCAGCGCGTCGCGCTCTGGCATCGAGACCGCGGATGCACCTATCCGGGCTGCACCGTCCCGGCAATGTGGTGCGACGCCCACCACGTCGTGCATTGGGCCGACGGCGGTGCGACCGACCTCGACAACGCTGCGCTGCTGTGCCGGCGACATCACACGCTGGTTCATGACCAGCAGCACACGGCGACAGTGACTCCCACCGGAGTTTCATGGCTTCTGCCCCGGTTCCTCGCTGCCAGTTGACCGGGACATGTATGTCGCTGAACACATCTTGGCGCGATCTGCCATTTCATCGTCAGCGACCACGGACTGTCGTTACGTGTTGGCGTCATCGTCTTGGTCGGGCGCCCGGTCCTTGCGTGCCCACGCCCGTCGCTTGCCCTTGCGCGTGGTCATGCGTAGCTGGCACCCCCTCGCGCTGCCCCGGCATGATCATGCACAGCTGGCACCCCGTCACCCTGCCCCGGCGCCCGGTCATTGCATGGCTGGCTCTCCTCCGCCCTGCCCCGGCGCCCGGTCATTGCATGGCTGGCTCTCCTTCGCCCTGCCCCGGCGCCCGGTCATTGCATGGCAGTGCCCCGTCGTCCCATGTCAGACCGCAACACACGAGCACGTCGCCGACGACGACTTGCGCCATCACGACGCGCCTGACGAAAGCTGCGGGCACTTCGAGGTTCGGCCAGTTCAACCACGAAAGGACCGGCAGATTCAGCAGCTTGGCGGCCACCTCACACCGCGTCCAGCGTGGCCACACCTCATCCGGATCGTCGCATCGAAGGCGCCGCGCCAACGCCGGGGACACCGGCTGTAGCGCGATCTCGGCATCGATTGCCGCCGAAACACCTTGCGGCACAACCGGATTCCATGCCACTGCACGACCGTCAGCGACGTACGACCGCACCGCATCCGGAATCGAGCGCACGAGGTCGCGATCACCGACCAACAGAAAATCGGCAACGGCATACGTCGAGATCAGGTCCTGCAGGCACGCGTGAGCTCCATCGAGCCCGGTCACCGGCGGCTGCGCTTCGGCGTCCTGCCGCACACATTGCTTCGGTGCCAACCCACGGGTTGCGCCGACGACACGCTCGGGTGCCGGCCCGTGAGCGACACCGAACTCAGGTCCGGATATCGACCACCGGGTCGTACCGAACTCAGGTCTGGATGTCGACCCTGGCGTCATACCGAACTCAGATCGAGCCGCCGCCGTCGATGGTGATGACCTGGCCGTTGAGATTGGTGTTGTCGAACAGCAGCGACCCGACGACGGGCGCGATGTTCTCCGGAGTGACCAGCCGACCCGACGGCGTGCGCCGGCTAATCGTCGACAACTGCTCGGTGCCGAGCACCGACGACATCTCGGACGCGAAGAAGCCGGGCGCCACCGAGTTCACCATGAAGCGTCCGTGCATCTCGCGCGCGAGAGTCCGCATCGCCGAATCCAGACCGCCCTTGGTGGCGGAGTACGCGACGAGGCCCGAGTAGCCACGCTGCGCGCACACAGATGTGATCATCACGATCCGTCCGCGCCCGGCCTTGGCCATCGCGTGGCGCAGGAACGCCCGCGTCAACACGAGCGGCGCGGTCAGATTCGTCGAGACGATCTGTGCGATGCGCTCCGGCGACGTGTGCAGATGCATCGAATCCTGGCCGATGGCAGCATTGTTGACCAGCGAGTCGATCGGGCCGAGCTCCGCCGACGCCGCCTTGATGAACGCCTTGACCGCCGCCTCATCGGTGATGTCGGCAGCGCCGATGAACAGCCGCCCGTCACTTTCGTCGGCGAGCGCCTGCAGTTCAGGCGTGATGGACCGCGAGAACGTGGCGATCTTGGCTCCACGACGGAGCGTGTCGCGCACGAGTTCGAGCCCGAGGCCGCGGGAGCCACCGGTGATCAACACGCACGAAGCGGCCGGGATCGCCACGGGGCCGGCAGCAGTGGCGACATCCGCAGCACTGCCGGAGGCAGCACTACCGGAGGCAGCACCGTCAGCAACACCGCTGCCGGCGCCGCCAGTGACCGCGACGGCGCCGCCCGCCGACGTCGCTGCGCCGTCTGACGCCTCCGCCGCGGGTGTGGTCACAGACTCAGACATCGCTCTTCAACGTCTCCTTGATCGGGATTTCGGTCAGCACACGCAACCGGCGTGGCACGGAGTAGTCCGGCAGCCGCTCAGCGCACCAGGCGATGAGGTCGGCATCTGTGGTGGTCTCGCCTGGCACAAGGACCACCTCACCGGCCACCACCTGGCCGACGAGCGGCGCACGCCGCCCGCGCACCGCCGCCCACGCGACGGCAGGGTGATCCAGCAGCACCGCCCGCACCTTCGCAGCCGACGCCTTCGAACCCCCAACGTTGATCTCGTCAGACGCGAGTCGCCCGGTGATCAGCACGCGACCGTCGACGATGTCGACACGGTCGCCGGTGCGGATGCCTTCCGCCATACCTTCGGCGGCCTTCGGCGAGGCGATCACGAGTTCACCGTCGACGACGCTCAGCGCGGGTCGACCAGGCGTCTCGCGGCCAAGCCACGCCTCGGGGAATCCTGCGAGCCCGTCGTGCACGACGATGGCCGCACCGGCCTCGGACGAGGCGTAGATCCACGAGATGCGCGCGGTCGGGAAGACCTCCCGCAAGCGGTCCAGGATCGCCTGGTCGACGGGCTCGCCGCCGAGGGTGATCTGCTCCAACGGCAGCTGCGCGACGACATCGCCGGCCCGCCACAGAGCCTGCCGCCAGAACGTCGGAGTGCCGGACGCCGCCGTGACGCCGTGCTTCAGCGCGAGCGCCGGCCACGAGTCCAGCTGTGAGGGCTCCACGAAGACGACATCCTGGCCGGGCATCGCCAGCGACATCGTGACGACCTGCCACCACGCGTACGCACCGGTCGCATAAGGGCACAGCCAGACCCGGCTGGGTTGTGAACCGCCCACCGTCGTCAGCGAATCCAATGTGTGCGCAACCTGTTTCGGCCGGCCCGTCGAACCGCTCGTAAGCAGCCAGATGCGACCCGGATCGGCAGGCCGCGACGTCGTCGCTGCTTCGACCTCGTCACCGCGCACCACGGCAAAGCCGTCGGCACGCAGCTGTGTGGCGCGTTCGTCGTCGATCCGGGATGCCGCAACGACCAACGTCTCGCGATCGCCCGCGGTCGCGTGGAGCAAGACGGCGCGCGCGGCTTCGGTGTTGTCCTGCACCAGGTATGCCGCGGGGCTCGGTGCCGACGCGCCGACTTCTGCATCGGACGCTGCCGCAGCACCCGTTGCGTCCGTGTCCGACCCGACCGCTCCAGTCACCGCCGGATCGACGATCAGCCCGGCCCAGGTCCCGGCATACGTCGCGGTGACGATGCGGTTGCCGGCACCAGCTGGCAAGGTCACGCCGACTGCAGCTGATCGATGAAATCCAGGACGTCGCTGACCGTCTCGATCGAGCGAAGCTCGGGCGCATCGAAGTTGAGCTCGGTGTCGAGTTCGTCCTCGACCCGCAGCGCCAGCTCGGAGAAGTCAAGGGAACGGAATCCGATCGAGTCCAACCGGGTGGTGTCGTCGGCGGGCAACTGCTTGCCCTGCGCAGTCAGCACCTCACCCATCATCGTGCGCACCTGGTCACGGCTCAGCGTGGACATCAATCCTCCGTCGTTGTTGGTCGAGCGGCCCTTATTATTCGGGCAGGGCATTCATCAAGCAAAGCTGGAACGCGGTGACCGGCGAGGAATGACACCCGTTCCTGCATCGCGAAGCGCCCCGATTGTATCGAGCCTGTCGGCCGTCGCCTCGCACCGAATTGCCAGCACTCAGCCCGCAGGAACCCAGCCCGCACGACGCTTTCCCGCACCAACCGCTCGCCGACCGCACCAACCGCTCGCCGACCGCATCCACCACCCGCCACCGCTACGACCACCGGAGCCGACCATGCTGCGTGCCGCCACCGACGCCGACAAAGAAAACGTGCGCGTATGGCGCAACCACCCGACCGTCCGGGCGGTGTCGCTGACCCGCGACGAGATCTCCCCCGAGCAGCACGAGGCGTACTGGCAATCCCTGCGCGACAACCCGACGCGCAAGGTATTCATCTTCGAGCGAGCCGGCGTGGCCGCTGGTGTCGTGACGTTCTTCGACATCGACCAGTCGTCGCGGTCGGCCATGTGGGGTTACTACCTCGACAACGCAGGTCTCGAAGCCCGCGGCGAACTGCTGCCCGCCTGGATCAAGATCCAGCGCGAGGCGGTGAGGTTCGCGTTCGGCGAACTGGGCCTGGACACCCTCGACGGCGAGGTGCTCGACGCCAACGAGGCGGTGCGCCGGATGAACACCCGCAACGGCTTCGAGGAGATCGGCACCGAGGAGCGCGTCATCGACGGGACACCGACGGTGGTGCACACCATTCGCCGGGTTCGTCAGCCGGGTGACTGAGACGCACCATCGCTGCAGCGGGGACACCGACGGTGGTGCACACCATTCGCCGGGTTCGTCGGCCGGGTGACTGAGACGCACCATCGCTGCAGCGGGGACACCGACACGCGACAGCGCGCTGGCTCGGCCGACACCGGCCTCACCCGCACCACCGGCGATTAGGCTGCCACGCGTGTCAGAGAGCGGTGCCGACCACATGCCCGAAGTTCGCCTGATCGGCGGCGAGATGCCGAACTGGTCCGACCAGCCGCGCGGACTCGGTGTCCTCGAACCGTTCCTGCGTGACACGCTGGCGGACGCCTCCGGGTCCGTCCTGCTGATCGGTGCCAGCGCCGTTGCCTTGGCCACGGCGTGCCCTGCCGCGACCGTCGTGGTCCGCGGCACCACCGACGCAGCCCGCGTGCAGGCGGAGGTGGCCACCGCCGACGTCTGCTGCGGAGGACTCGACCGTCTTCCGGAATCCGTGGTCGCCGACACCGTCATACTGCTCGACGGGCCAGGCGAGGTTCTCACACCGGACTCACCCGGCACATCGCACGTCGACGTGGTGACGATGGCGCAGCAGCATGTGGCACCCGGTGGCCGGCTCCTCGCACGTGTCGCGAGCGCGCTGAGCCCGTCGGCGGCCGACACCGGCTCACGACGACTTGCCGGCAACGAGAAGTGGTGGACCGGCACCAGCGGATACGACACACGCCCACCAGTGCTCAGCGAATTGCCATGGCCTCCGACGCATTTCATCATCGAAGCGGTCGGCGTCCCGACCCTCGTGGCCGAGCTCGAGACCGTGCGCACACTGGCCGGCCGTGCCGCCATCAGCACGACACTGTCGTGTTACCCAGCGCTGACCACGGCGTTGGACGCGCAGGTGCTGGAACACCTCGCCGACGGCTGGCTGGTCGTGCTGGGCGCGCCACTTGCGCCGTCCGCCCCGATCCGGAGCGACGCGATCGGCGGCACCGACCAACTGACCCCGGGCCAAGCGACCGGATCGTCTCTGGAGGCGCTGCTGCTGAGCGCACTGCGGTGCGGCCAGCAGGTCGAGTTGCGCCGACTGCTCACCAGGTATGCCGCATGGGTGGCCTCGCTCACCGCCGATGACCAGGTGGCGGCGGTCCCCCGCCATACGGTGCTCGGCGCTGACGGTCTCTGGCTCGTCGCACCCGCGCCCGACCGATCGGCCGGCGCGCAGCCTCCGGTCCGCGAGCCGGATGTCGCCGTCGCGCACGGTCTCCTTGATCTTGCACACGCCGCCGTCGACCACCAAGGCGGTGGCATGCAGTTCCCGCCGGAACGATCGGCCACCGACCTCGCGCGCGATCTCGGCGCCCTCATCGACCTGCCGGAAGCGGTGTGGCACGCCGCCGAGGCGCTGCGCGAGCGCACCGACCTGCCGGGCCGGCGCGTCCGGCGTGACGCCATCGGCGGTACCGCCAGCGGCCGCGACGCCGGCGGCACTGACAGCCAGGGCGATGCCACGATCCGGATCACCGAACTGACCGACGCCCTGCGCGACCGTGACACCCAGATCACCGATCTGCGAAACACCGTCAATCGGCAGACCCGACGGGTCCGGGCTCTCGAGCACGCGATCGCCACCGAGCACGGCCCGAGGGCGCGGCGGGCGTTGTTCCTCATGACCGCACCGACCCAGCGGATCGTCGAGGCGGCGCGTTCGCGGCTCCGCCGATGAGGCCGCATGCGCGCGGCGCCAGACACCCGGCCGGCGCGGATGCCGGCGAGTCACTTGTCGAGCGTGCGGCGACTGTGTCGGCAAGCTCGCCGACACAGCACCCGTGCCCCGGCGCGGCATCGTTACCTGAAAACTAGCTGTTGTAATGTTGACGCCTGTCGGGCCAGTTCCCGCGCCGCAACAACGACCAGATTCGCTCACGGAGGCTTGATGCTGCGCCAGCCGCCGTTGCATACGCAGCAGGTCGTGATGGTCCCGCGCAATCGGCCGCAGATCTCGCCGAATTCTTGTATCGCCGGTCGGTTACCACCGTGCCGACGCGACTGCCTGCGGGGTCGCCGCACCACGATCTCGCCAACGATCCGCCGTAGGAGGCATGCGCATGACTGAGATCCAGATCGGCAAGCACCGGATCGGCCCGGCCCACGAGCCGTTCATCATCGCCGAGGTGTCCGGCAACCACGACGGTTCGCTGGACAAGGCGCTGGACATCGTCCGGATGGTCGCCGATGCGGGAGCGCATGCCGTGAAGCTCCAGACCTACAAGCCCGAGACGATCACCATCGACTCCGACGCGCCGGATTTCCGGCTGTCCGACGGCCACGAGTTGTGGGGCGGCCGTACCCTCTGGGACCTCTACACCGAGGCGCACACGCCCTGGGAATGGCACGCGCCGATCTTCGAACTCGCCGCATCCCTCGGACTTGTCTGCTTCTCCTCACCGTTCGACCCGACGGCGGTCGACCTGCTGGAGTCGCTGAACACTCCGGCATACAAGATCGCCAGCTCCGAGATCGTCGATCTGCCGCTGATCCGTCTCGCCGCGTCCAAGGGCAAGCCGATCATCATCTCGACCGGTATGGCGTCCGTCGGCGAGATCCACGCGGCCGTCGAAGCAGCGCGATCGACCGGCAACGAGCAGATCGTCGTACTGGCATGCACCGCGAACTACCCCGCGGATCCAGCGGATTCGAACCTTCGTGGCATCCCGGTGATGGCCGACACCTTCGGCACCCTGGTCGGTTACTCCGACCACACGATCGGTGTCGGCGCGCCGATCGCCGCGGTCGCTCTCGGCGCCTGCGTCGTCGAGAAGCACGTCACGCTGTCGCGTGAGGGCGGTGGCGTGGACTCCTCCTTCTCCAGCGAACCCGACGAGTTGCGCATCCTGGTCTCGCAGTCCAAGGTCGCCTGGCAGTGCCTCGGCCGCCCGCGCATCGGCGCGCGCGCCCAGGAAGCCGAGGGCCTGCGCTTCCGCCGCTCGCTGTATGTCGTGGCCGACGTGCGCGCCGGCGACAAGGTCACCGCAGACAACGTCCGCTCGATCCGTCCCGCCGGTGGTCTGCCGACCGACCTGTTCAGCACGGTCGAGGGCCGCACCTTCCAGCAGGACACGCCCCGCGGCACCGCTTTGTCCTGGGACCTGATCTGAGCCGGTCGATGTCGCTTTCCACCAGACCGCGCCTGTCGGTGGTCGTGCCTTTCTACGGCGTACAGGACTACATCGGCGACTGCCTCGAATCCATCCGGGTCCAGCAACTGCAGGACATCGAAGTCGTGATGGTCGACGACGGATCCCTCGACGGCAGTCGCGCCGTGGCCCAGGAGTATGCCGACCGCGACAGCCGGTTTCACATCGTCACGCAGAAGAACGCCGGACTCGGTCCGGCACGCAACACCGGGACGGCCAACTCCTCCGGTGAGTACCTCACCTTCATCGACAGCGACGACCTGGTCACGCGGCACGGCTTCGCCCAGATGGTGGACAGCCTGGACGAGACCGGTTCGTCGTTCGCCGGAGGCAACGCCCGCCGGTTCAATAACAGCACCGGCGTCAAGCCGTCATGGGCGCATCTGCACGCGTTCGCGATGGACTGGCCGGCGACCCACGTCACCGAACACGCAGTTCTCGCCCGCGACCGGATGGTGTGGAACAAGGTCTACCGCCGCAGCTTCTGGGATGAGTACGCCTACGAGTTTCCGGCGATCCGTTACGAGGACTACCCCGTCACGATCAAGGCCCACCTTGACGCAGTCACGGTCGACATCATCAGCGAACCGGTCTACTACTGGCGCGAGCGCGAATCCGGCGACTCCATCACCCAGCAGGTGTACCGCTACGACAACCTGGTCGACCGGGTGCGCTCAGCGGGAATGGTCATCGACCTGGTGGCGTCGGCACAGAAGGCGGTGCGGATGCGGACGCACGTCATGCTCGCCGAGTCCGACTTCCTGGCCATCGTGCAGGCGTTCGCCACCGTTCCGGACGCCGACGTCGACCGCATCATCGAGCTCGGGCACGGATTCGTCGAGCGATTGGGGCTCGACGCTCTGCTGCAGCGTCCGCGGTTCGACCAGTTGCAGTACCACGCCATGATGGCGCGCGACGTGGATCTGTTGCGTGAGCTTGCGCTCTTCCGCCAAGACGGTGGCCTGCGTGGTGGCGCGCGAGCCGTGAAGATGCCGCGCAGTCTCAGCCGCTACGAGTACCTCTACCCCGGTCGCGACCGGTCGTACATACCGCGAGACACCTTCCTTTCTCCGTCCGCCGACCTGTCGCTGCGCACCGCGGTCAACGATGTGCGTTTCGTCGACGACGAACTCCGGGTCCAGGGCACCGCCGAGGTGCGACATCTGCGGTCGAATGCCAACAGCCGCATCAAGGTTTTCGCCGTGTCCAAGTCGTTGCGCGAGGAACTACCCGTGCGCCGCTTCAAGGACATCGACTCTCATGGCCAGCTCAGCGACGTCGGCTTCGAGCTGCGGATCCCCCGCGATCAACTCGCGCGCTGGTCGGTCAGTGAGGACGCGGTGCGCTTTGACCTGCAGATCAGCAGCAACGGCAAACGCAAGCAGGGTCTGGTCAAGGGTCTGCGGCCAGGCAGCGCCACCTGGCAACCCGGTGCCTGGGTGAGTCCGACGATGTGGCTGCAGCCCGAGTCGTCTACGGGTGCCGAACTTCAGTTGTCGTGGCGCCCCAACCCCTGGCAACTGGTCGACGGGCGCGTCGAGGGCACCGACCTGGTGGTCGAGGCGCTGGCTCCGCGGCCACTGCAGGTTGCCCAGTTCATCCTCGACGGCAGCCAGTTCGCCGACGAGCTGCGGTATCCCGCGACCTGCGTGATCGAGGGTGACAAGACCCGCATCACCGGCCGCCTCCCGCTGCTCGACGTGCAAGCACACACCGACGACGACGACCCGTATCTGCAGATGACCACCCGCGCGGTGCGCGTTCGCGCCGCCGGAGTCAACGAGGACCTCACCTGGACCGGGACACCACGGTCGGTGGGCACTCAGGTGGGTGAACACCAGTTCCGCCTGCTGCGCGATCCGGAGAACCTCACCTTCCTGCGCGAGACCGCCGTGCGACTGACCGCCGACGAGGTCGTGCTCGAAGGCGACGGCGAAGGCACCGAACTGGTGGCGCGCGGGCGCAACTGGACCGGTACCGACTCGTGGACCCTCGCCTGGCGCCGCTACCTGCCCGGCACCGAGGAGTTCCTGGAGACCGCGCCTGCACAGACCGGCGCGGACTCATGGGAAGTCCGCACGCCGGTGCGCGACCTGCTCGACGTGCCAGGTGTGGTCAGCGACATCGACCCCCTGGCGAGCCTGGCCAACTGGACGTTGTTCTGCTCCAGCGAGGACCGCAATCTGTCCACTGCTGTTCTGCCCGAGCCGTTCCTGATCGCCACCCTGCCGGTGATCGCCCATCTGGGCACCCACCGTGGCACGCTGCGGCAGAGAGCCGACACCCTCCATCTGGAGATCCGCGATGACCGATGACCCGAGAGTGAACTGATGCATCACCACAACCACTACTACGGCCACGCGCACATCTTGGCGCGGTACTGCGGGCTCGACGAAGAGAACCCACCGCGCATCCGCGGTTACCTGCAGCACGGCTGGAATGTCGGCGACGGCTACAACCCCACCCACGAGTTCTTCGACGGCGCAACGCGTTTCGTCTGGAGCCCGGCTGTCGCGAGACGCGGCTACGCGCTTGGCCGACGCAACTACCACGTCGTCGGCGCACCCTGGCTCTACCTCATGCAGCAGGAGCCGACCCTCGGTTTCTTCGACGAGGAGACCGAGGAGCCCGTCGAGCGTGAAGGCACCTTGTTCTTCCTGTTCCACGGCTGGGAGGGCGGCAAGATCACCGGCGACCACCAGCGGTTGATCGACGAGATCCGTGAGACCGAGGAGGGCCCGGTCACCTTCTCGCTCTACTACACCGAGTACAACCGCCCCGAGATCCGCGCGGCCTATCACGATGCCGGTTTCGACGTGATCAGCTTCGGGGGCCGCGGCTTCTCCTATGTGGGCACCGACCCCCTGTTCCTCTACAAGCAGTTGGCAGCGATGCGGCGCCACAAGCGGGTGGCCGCGAACCGGTTGTCCACGGCGATCTTCTACGGCGTCGCCGCCGGCGCGGAGGTCGCAGTGTATGGCGATCCGATGCTGATGGAAGGCGAGGACCCGCGTTTCGGCGGCAACGCTCGAGTGCAGCGGCTCTGGCCGGAGATGACCCGCAAGGTCATCGATCAGCAGACCGCTGCTCAGATCACCGACCACGAGCTCGGCCGGCGGTTCGTCATGCCGCCCCGGGAAATCAAGCGCGTCATGTTCGACGGGAGTAACGAATGAGCCAGTCCACCACCACCGAGGTCGTTGCCGGTGAGATGCAGCCCTGGACCGACTACTCCGGGCAGTCGTATGCCGCTGGTGGTCCGGTGCTCGAAGCACTCGTCCGCGAGGTGCGCCTGTCCACGGATCGGCCGACGCCACGCGTGCTGATCGCGGGGCCGCACTCGGTGTCTCTGGTGCGGGCGGTCGCTTCGCAGATCACCGACGCCCAGGTCACCGTGCTGGTGCGATCGGCGACGGACGCCGCGCAGTTGACCGAAGAACTCCCCGACATACAGGTCGGTGCGGGCGCACTCGACGGGTTCCGCGCGACGTCGCCGGCACCCTTCGACGTCGTCATCGCGCTCGACGGTCTGGACCGTCTGCTGTCCTACGACTCGGCCGAACTCAGCTGGGACGACACGCTGCGAGCGCTGACCTCACTGCTCACCGATGACGGCGCGTTGGCCATTGCGCATCCCCTCGAGTCGGCTCCGGCCAACATTCTGGATGCCCGCCCGGTGTCGCAGCGGCACGGGGACGACGACTGGCGGCCGTTCTACCACGACCCGACCCGGCCGCTCACCCACGACGGGTTCGTCGATGCCGTTCGCTCGGTGCGCGGCATCCGCTCCTCGGCGGGGCAGCTGGTCGGCTTCGGCCCGGCCGCAGCTCCCCGTCTGCTCGCCGACGTCTCACAGACGACCGCCGGTCTTACCGGCAGCGTCGCCGCGTTCGCCAAGCTCGCCGCCGACGCCGACCTGCGCCCGTTGCTCGCCTCGCAGGACGAGCTCATCGATCTGCTCGCCAAGGTCGGCCGGATCAGTGACGCGGCCGCCGTCTCGGTGGTGCTGCACGGCTTCTCCCACGACGTGGGACTCATCAACGCGACTCCTTCCGGCACCCTCGCCGTGGCCACCGGGCCGACCGCGGAGTATGCCGGGTGGCACCTGTCGCGTGCGGTCGATGTGTCGGGCGCGAGCTGGCCGGATGCGGAGTTCACCCCCGAACTCGAGCGCGACACCGCTCAGCCGTCGGAAACTGCACGGTATGTCACCGAGCGGGCAACGCCGGGCGCACAGGCGGGCGAACCGGCATCCACGACCGCGCCGCGTGGCGCTCTCGCCGGACTCCCGCCCCAGTCAGTCGGCGCAGCCGCCGCGACCGGCAAGAGCGACCACATCGATGTCGTGATCGACGAGTCCCTGCTCACCCGTCGTGTGCCGTTCGGTCCCACGGTCGCGCAGGAGTTGCTGCGACTGGCCGAACTCGGGGACGTTCCGGGCTTCCGCGATCTCGCCGCAGCCGTCGGTGCACACGTCGATGCCATCCCGGTGCCCGAGCACCGCGTCGTGACTCTCGACAACCTCGTCGTCGCCGGCCGTGAGACTGCGCCCGGCTTCGACGCGCGCCGCTGGTCCGGGCCGGTCGGGACGGCCGAGACGCTCGCGGCCGCGTTCTTCCTGCTGCAGGACCGGATGGTCACCGAGCACCGCAGGCACCCGTGGCCCACACACCTGCTCGGCCGCGAGCTCGTAGCGACGTGGACGGAGATGGCCGGCGTGGAGGCCACCGACGCTGTGCTCGACCGCGCCCGCGACCTGGCGCTGACACTCGCTGCGGGTGAGCAGCGTCCCGGCGCCTGTTCCACAGCCGACCTGCGCACCGCGTTGGCCGACGCGCAAGCGGCCCGTCGCGAACTTCAGGAGGCGCTCGGTCACATCGCGGGCCTTGAGCGCACCATCGGATTCCGCGACAAGCAGTTGCGCACCCGCGAGGAGGTCATTCGGAACCTGCGCAAGGGTGCCGGGCCGGCCGGAGCGGTGGCGGCTCAACGTACTGCCGCCGGCAACCTGCTCCGGGTCGCCAAGCGCACCGCTCAGGTGCGCAGCGTCGGCGAACTCGGCGCAGGCGTCGAGCGTGTCGTCAAACGTGCCCAGCGGGCCCGCGCCGCGGCAGCAAAAGCCAAGGAGAGCTGACGGGGTGAGCCGGGGCGGTGGCGACACCGCCCCGCCGTCCCGGCTCGCCCGGGTCGTGCAGCGCGACTCGGCTCGATTCGGTCTGTGCGCCGCCCGGCATCCGACCGCGAAACCACCTCGTCCCGGTCGGGTGTACTCACCGACCCTGCGCATCGGCACCCCCGGATCTGTTCGGCACAGCCGCCGCGACAGACCGTGGCGAGGCCACCGCGTCTCAGCCGTCCAGCGGACTCGGAGTGTTCATTCAGCGCCGTCGTCAGCGTCCGCCCAGCCCAACGTATGCCGCAACGCTCCTGGCAGCAGCAGCACGTCCAGACCCAGCTCCTCGGTGCTGACCCGTGCTGCGACATCCGGGTCGACCTGCCGGTGGTGCAGGTCGGGGAACAGCCGCAGCTGCTTTGCCATGCCGCCGAGCACCGCATGATCGTTCTGCAGGACCATCGGGTCGCCATACACTCCGATCTCACGACCAAGCGATGCGGCATACAGCAAGGCTGACCCGAGCCGGTTGCTGACGACACGCCGATGCCGGCGAAGCTCGGCGAGCTGGTTGTCGAGGAAGTCCGTGTCACCGCCGACGTACTGATGGCCGCGTCGCCCGTGCGTGATGACGCGGAACCCGCGCTGCTCGTACACGCTGCGGACGCGCTCGTCGAGGTAGTCGTTCCAGTAGAGGCACATCGTCAACGGCACGTCGCCCTCGACCGATCGCACCTCGTCGGCGTATGCCGCGTGGTCGCCGACGATCTGCTGGCCCTCCCATCCGTGGAAGGGATACACGATCGTGCCCTCGCCCGCTGGTGCCGAATCCGGTTGCAGGGTCAGCAGATACGCCCACGGCGACCCGATCACGACGTAGTCGCGCAGTCCCAGTGACCAGCCGCGCCGACGTACGGCCTCCGACCAGACAAGCTTGGGATACCCCGGCACGAACTCGTGACCGACGGCGAACCCGTCGTGGGTGTTCCAGCCGTGCTGCAGGTAACCCCAGATCGGTGGAGCCTCCTGCAGCCCGCAGTAGCGCGCGAGGATCTGCGCGTGTCCGTAGAAGACGTTGGCGTGGTGCATCAGCGCCGGCCGCGTCGAACGTCAGGCCCGGACGAAGGAACGCACCAGGTCGATGACCCGGTCGATGTCGTCGTCGGTCAGACTTGGGAACATCGGCAGGCTGATCTCCTGAGCGGAGTAGGCCTCCGCGATCGGGAACTGCCCCTTACGCCAACCCAATTCGGCGAAGATCGGCTGATGGTGCACGGGGATGTAGTTCACCTGCACACCCACCGCGTTGGCTCGCAGATGGTCGAACAACTCACGCCGGCGGCCGTCGACGATCCGCAGCGGGTACAGATGCCACATGGGGTCGGCACCGGGCCGGTGCGCCGGGAGGACAAGCTCCGGTATGTCGGCCAGCCCCTGGTTGTAGCGGTCGGTGACCTCCTGCCGCCGCTTCTTGAACTTCGCGATGCGGGTCAGCTGGTTGCTGCCGAGCGCCGCGAGAACATCCGGCAGACGGTAGTTCAGGCCGAGTGAGTGCACCTCGTAGTACCAGACACCCTCGTCCTCCTGCGAGCACCACTTCGCCCTGTCACGCGTGTAGCCGATGCTCTTGAAATCCCTTGCGGCGCCTAGGATTTCAGCGCTGTGCGACACCACGGCGCCACCCTCGGCGGTGGTGAGGTTCTTGGTCGGGAAGAAGCTGAAGGTCGTTACGTCGGCCAGCGACCCGACCGGCACGCCGTCGAGTGATCCGGCGATCGAGTGGGCTGCATCCTCCAGCAGCACAGCACCCGCGGCGTGCGCGACCTTCGACAATGCCGGGGCGTCGATCGGGTGACCGGCGTAGTCCACGCCTGCGACGACCTTTGTGCGGTCGGTGACGGCAGCCTCGACCGCGACCGGGTCGAGATTGCCGGTGTCTTCGCAGACGTCGGCGAAGACGATCGTCGCGCCCTGCCACATCGCGCAGGTTGCCGTCGCGAAGAAGGTCAGCGGGGTGGTGATGACCTCGTCGCCAGGACCGACACCTGTCGCGGCGTATGCCGTGTGCAGGGCGGCCGTGCCCGACGTCACCGTGACTGCCGGCTCCTCGCATCCCGCGACAGCCGCGATCTCACGCTCGAAGGCATCGACGGCGGGACCCGTCGTGAGCCAGTCGCCGCGCAGCACGGCGGCTACCGCCGCGATGTCGGACTCGTCGATCGACTGCCGCCCGTAGGGCAGCACCGGTTCGCCGCTCAAACGCCCGACTCCAACACCTTGGCGATGTCCTCGGCGGAGTACCACAGGTCGTTCTTGTCGGATGAGCAGTGGAAGCCTTCGGGAACCGGCTGGGCGCCCTCGATCGGCTTGTAACCCCAGGTGGCGAGTTCCGGCTGCAGCACGAAGTACTTGCCATCCATGACGATCACCGCGCGGCGGCCCTCCTCGGGGCTGATCATCTCCTCGTGCAGCTTCTCACCGGGCCGCAGACCGATGTCGTGCATCTTCGCGCCGGGAGCGATCGCCTGAGCGAGGTCGGTGACCATGTGCGAGGGGATGTGCGGCACGACGAGTTCGCCGCCTTGCATCATCTCGAAGGTGTCGAGCACCATCTGGACCGCATCCGGGAGCGTGATCAGGAATCGCGTGCACCGCAGGTCGGTGATCGGCAGGGACTCGCCGGCGGCGTGCAGCGCCTTGAACTTGGGGATGATCGAACCGCGCGAACCAGTCACGTTGCCGTAGCGCACCACGGAGAACCGCGTCTCGTAGGCCGCCGCGTAATGGTTGCCGAGGATGAACAGCTTGTCGGCGGTGAGCTTGGTTGCGCCATACAGGTTGATCGGGCTGGAGGCCTTGTCGGTCGACAGCGCGACGACCTTCTTGACACCGGAGTCGATGGCGGCCTCGACGACGTTCTGGCTGCCCATGACGTTCGTCTTGACGAATTCGCTCGGGTTGTATTCGCCGGTGTCGACCTGCTTCAGCGCGGCGGCGTGCACCACGTAGTCGATCTTGTGCATGGCACGCTTGAGACGGTCGAGGTCACGCACGTCGCCGATGAACCACCGCAGTCGCGGGTCGTCGCCGAACTGCTGGCGGACCTCCCACTGCTTGAGTTCATCGCGGGAGTAGATCACGACTCGCTTGGGGTCCACATCGCTGAGCAGTCGAGTGATGAACGCTTTGCCGAACGAACCGGTGCCACCGGTGATGAGGATCGACGAACCGGCCAGAATACTCACGCAAAAACTCCCAATCAGGCGACGACGACAGGCCTCGCCGCAGGGCGTTGGCCAGCGTAAAGGCTAGCATCGGCACGGTGAGTGACCGCTCCCCCGCGCCGCCGGCGGCATCCATCGCTCTGCGGTGCGACGCGGGCCGCACCATCGGCGTCGGCCATGCGGTGCGATGCCTGGCCCTCGGCGAAGAACTCCGCTCTCGCGGCCACCAGGTCACCCTGTGGGGAGACCTCGGCGGAGTCGCTTGGCTCGAACAGGGCCTGGCGTCGGCAGGAGTCGACCGGCTCGACGCCCCCTCTGCCGCGACGGACCTTGCTGCAGCGGCCGGAGTCTTCGATGCGGTCGTGCTCGACGGCTACGCACTCGACCCCGCATCAGGCGCGGCGCTGCGCTCCGCCGGAGTCTGCGTGCTGGCGATGGTGGACGGGCCGTTCGGCGCGGCTCAATCCGCCGACCTGTATGTCGACCAGAACCTCGGCGCGCTCCCGCATGTCGGCGGCCCGCCGGACTCGACCGCTCTCGCCGGGGTCGACTACGCGCTGTTCCGCTCCAGCGTCCTGGCACACCGCCGGGACACCATGAACCCCGGTCCCGCACGGCAACCACCGCGCGTGGTGTGCGTCTTCGGCGGGACCGACCCGTATGACGCAGCTGGGGTCGTCGTCCCCTCGCTGTTGAGCACCGGGCGACCCTGCGAGGTCACCGTCGTCGCTGCCCGCCCGGCCACACGAACGGCCCTCGAAACGCTTGTTCTCGGCGCCGGTCAGAGCCTGGACGTCATCGACCCGTCGCCGGATTTCGCCGCCGTCGTGGCTACGGCAGATCTCGCCATCAGCGCGTCCGGCTCGTCGGTCTGGGAACTGCTCACGATGGGCGTGCCGACTGCCGTCGTCTGCGTCGTCGACAACCAGGAGCAGGGATACCGCGCAACCTTGAATCACGAGGTCGTCGCGGGCCTCGGGACGCTGTCGCGGTATGACGCCGCTGCCGCGGACACCCTCGCGCACCTGCTCGACGACGAGTCCCTGCGGCACATGCTCGCCCGCCGGGGACAGGAACTCGTCGACGGCCACGGACGCGAACGCGTCGCAGACGCTCTCGACGCGGTGCTCACCCGCCGCTGAGCAGCGGTGTGTCACACCATCGCAGACGGACGGCTCGCACGCTCGGGTCCGACGCCACCTTGGTCCACGCCGGGTGGTCTGACCTCCGCCCGACGGTGGCGAAGCGTTCACAGCAGCCATCCAGTTCGCGACCCGGATCAGCGCCGACCGAAGACCTCGGCCTGCTCGCGCACCTGATCCACCGAACCGGCATCGACCAGCGCGGCCGTGACGCCCGGCACTCCGCCCAGCCGTGCGCCGGTCACGGCGTCGGGGCATCGCACCACGACCACCAGCTCGCGAGGAGCGGCAGCAGCCAGATCCGCGAGTTCGAGAGGCAGTTCGACGTAACCCAGTCGCGGGTCCTCGATCGCCGCGGTGAACTCGTGCTCGTCGGCCACCACGGTTCCCAGACATCGGGCGATGCTCGAGGCATTGGTCAGGCTCAGCGCCTCGGCCGCCTGCAGCCAGTCGGCCCAGTTCGCCGTCACGAGCACGTCGACTGCGGCATACCGCAGCCGGGCCAGAGTCTCCCAGGCCGCTGCGTCTGCGCCGTCGGGCAACCCGGTCGGCAACAGCGCGATCACTCCGACCCGCTCACTGAGGCCGTGGGCGAGGGACTGACCGACGCGCGGCGCGCTGCCGGCATACGACAACGAGGTCTCGATGTGGGTCACCCCGGAGGCCACGGCCCGCTCCATCAACCGGGAGGCTTCGGCAGCATCCGGCTCACCGTCGGCATTGGTGGTCGCGCCCAGCTGTGACCCGCCGAGCACCCACGGCCCCAGGCCGATCGGATTCGGGACGCTGCCGGGCAGCGGCTCGGGCTTCGCACCACCGACGGACACCCAGGCGTCGAGCAGTTCGCGCCAGCCGGCCGACACCGGATCGCCGACCCCCGCGAGGGCATGCGCGGCGATGGTGAAGTCCAGCAGTGTGTCGACGGTGCACCGCACCCGCCCGGCGGCACCTTCGACCGGTGGGATCCAGGTCAGATCCGCGGTGTGCCGGCGGATCCAGGGCGTGACATGCTCGCGGTCGTATGACGAGGTGGCCTCCCGGTCGGCTGCCCGCAGCACACCGGCGGTGAAAACCTCGACCCCCATCCCGTAGATCGTCTCGGTGGTGACCCGGATGTAGTTCTCCCCCGCCTGCTGCATCGCGGCGATCAGCGTCTGCAGGTAGTCGCCGTCGGGGCCCACATTGTCGCCGGTGAGCCGAACGACCAGATCGTCGTCGGCGAGGTCGGCGACGGCGAGCGTGAACCGATGCAGGGTGTCGTGCAGTGGCCCGCGGAAGACGGGCACTTCAGCAACCTGCAACGCCGCCGCCAGCACGTCGTCCTCGGGCTCTGAACTGGTCGCGACGACCACGTCCATGCCGGTGTTGGAGGCTCGTTGTGCCGCCAGCACCACCAGCGGTCGCCCGGCGAGCGTGAGCAGCGCCTTGCCCGGCAGGCGGGACGACGACAACCGGGACTGGATCAGCACGCGGACACCCATGGACGCAGACCGTATCCCGCTTACCCTGCAGTAGTGACCCCTGACACCCTTCTGCCGGCATTGCTCGCTTCCGACCCGTCCCGGCCACGCGTCACCTTCTACGACGACGCGCGCGGTGAACGCATCGAGTTGTCCGGCAGGGTGCTCGGCAACTGGGTCGCCAAGGCCGCGAACTGGTTGCAGGACGAATGTGGGGCCGAGCCCGGCAGCACGGTGCGCCTGGACCTGCCACCGACGCACTGGCGCACGTTGTACTGGGCGCTGGCGATCTGGGCGGTCGGCGCGACGGTGTCCGGCGACGACGATGCCGACGTGGTCATCTCGATGACCGCCGGCGATCTGGTCGAGCCGGAGGCTTCGCTCGCCAAGAGCGAGATCGCTTCCGCCGCGGACCAGTTCACGGTCTACCTGCCGGTCGATCTCAGTCGTCCGGCGATCGACCGGCCTGCCCCGGTCAGCTATCGCGACCTGATCCGCCCCGTCGACGCCGCGAGCCCGCGGACGGTCCTCGAAGGCACGCAGCCCGAGGTGCTGCGGACGGCCGCCGACGTGCTGGCAGCGGACGGTTCGGTGATCCTGTTCGCGCACGAGGACACCTCCCGACGCGCGGGCCGCCTGCAGGACGAAGGCGTCACCGCGGCCGTGTGACGGCGCCGACTCGCGGGCATGTAACGTCCATCACATGGACAAAGTCGTCTGCTCTGCCGCCGAGGCGGTCGCCGACATCCACCCCGGTGCTTCTCTTGCGGTGGGTGGTTTCGGGCTGTGTGGTATCCCGAATGTGCTCATCGCCGCGCTGCACGACGCCGGCGTGGATCAGCTCGAGATCGTCTCCAACAACTGTGGAGTCGACGACTGGGGCCTCGGAATCCTGTTGCAGGACAAGCGCATCCGCCGGATCATCGCGTCATACGTCGGTGAGAACAAAGAGTTCGCCCGGCAATACCTCCACGGCGAACTCGAGGTCGAGCTCACCCCTCAAGGCACTCTCGCGGAGAAGCTGCGCGCCGGCGGCGACGGCATACCGGCGTTCTTCACCGCAACCGGCGTCGGCACCCAGGTCGCCGATGGGGGCATGCCGTGGCGCTACGACAGCGACGGTTCGGTCGCGATCGCATCCCCGCCCAAGGAGGTGCGCGATTTCGAATTCAACGGCAACACAAGGCAGTTCGTGCTCGAGCACTCGATTGTGACCGACTTTGCCTTGGTACGCGCCGCGAAGGGCGACCGGCACGGCAACCTGGTGTTCCACTCCACCGCCCGCAACTTCAACCCGCTGTGCGCCATGGCCGGGCGCATCACCGTCGCCGAGGTCGAAGAGCTCGTGGACCCCGGCGACATCGATCCGGACGACGTCCACCTGCCCGGGATCTACGTGCACCGGGTGGTCGCGCTGACACCGGATCAGGCCGCCGACAAGCGCATCGAGAAGCGCACCGTCCGAGAGGTATGACGATGGCACTGTCCCGCACCCAGATGGCCGCGCGCGCTGCGGCCGAACTCGCCGACGGCGACTACGTGAACCTCGGCATCGGCCTGCCGACGCTCGTGCCCAACTACGTGGCCGACGACGTCGAACTCGTGCTGCAGTCCGAGAACGGCCTGCTCGGCGTCGGCGCGTACCCGTTCGACGAGGACGTCGACCCCGACCTGATCAACGCCGGTAAGGAGACCGTGACGGTCCGCAAGGGCGCCTCGATCTTCGACTCGGCCACCAGCTTCGGGATGATCCGCGGCGGCAAGGTCGATGCGGCGATCCTGGGCGCGATGCAGGTGTCGCAGCGCGGTGACATCGCCAACTGGATGATCCCGGGCAAAATGGTCAAGGGCATGGGCGGCGCGATGGATCTCGTCCACGGCGCGCGCAAGGTGATCGTGCTGATGGAGCATGTCGCCAAGGACGGCTCGCACAAGATCGTGCAGGAGTGTTCGCTTCCGCTGACCGGGCGCCGGGTGGTGCAACGCATCATCACCGACCTGGCGGTCATCGACGTGACCGACGCCGGACTGGTGCTCGTCGAGGTCGCCGAGGGCGTCACCGAAGCCGAAGTCCGCGCTGCGACCGGCCCCGACCTGCTCTGAGACCTCGCGTATGCCGCGGCGCGCCTGCTAGCGGCGCGCGCCGCGGCATACGTCACTCGACCTTGAAGCCCTTGGCGGTGCGGTCGCGCCGGTTGTACAACGCGTCCTCCGCGTTGCGTTCCTTCGGTGGGATCCACGGAACACCCAGCAGGTCTTCCATGTAGGCCTTCATCACCGACTCCATGTCGCTGTCCAGCACCATCTTGCCGCCCTTGAGGTAGATCCCCCGGGTGCAGAAACGCAGCAGGTCACCCTCGGAGTGCGAGACGAGGAACAGTGTGCGGCCCTGTTCGAGAAGGGCTTCCATCCGCTGGTAGCACTTCTCGCGGAAGGCCGCATCGCCGACGGCGAGCACCTCGTCGACCAGGATGATCGGCTCGTCCAGACAGGTGATGACGGCGAAACCGAGCCGCACCTGCATACCGGAGGAGTAGTGCCGGTAGGGCACGTCGAGCGAGTCGCGGACCTTGGGGCCGGCGAAGTCGACGATGTCGTCGAAGCGCTCCTCGATCTTCTCCTTCGACATACCGTGCAATCCGGCAGCCATGTAGATGTTCTCGCGGCCGGACAACTCGGCGATGAAACCACCGGTGAGTTCGATCAGCGGGGCGACACCCTCGCGGACGGTCGCCTTGCCCTCATCAGGCAGCAGCGTGCCGGCGATCATTTTCAACAGCGTGGACTTGCCGCCACCGTTGCTGCCGACCAGGCCGACAGCCTCACCACGGCCCACCTGGAACGAGATGTTCTTCAGGGCCCAGAAGGTTTCCTTCTCGTGGGTCATCCTCCGCTGGAAGATGATCTCGCGAAGGGACAGACTGCGCTTGCGTCCGGTCAGGAACTCGATGCCGAGGTTGTCGACTGTGATGACCGGCTCGCCGTAGTTTGTCTTCCAGTGCACATCGCTGGAGGCGGGAATCGACACGACTCAGATCTCCTTCAGGATCGGCTTCTCGAGCTTGGCGAAGATCCACATGCCGAAGACCAGCCACGCGAGACTGACCACCAGACCGATCAACCAGATGTGGTAGTCCGGGGTGGCGCGGGTCAGCATGCCTTGGCGGTAGAGGTCATTGATCGCCGTGAGTGGGTTGAATTCCAACACCCGCGCCAACCAGTGCAGGGAGGATCGCTTCTCTTCCAGGAACTGCAGCGAGTACACGATCGGGGTGAAGTAGAACCCCATACGCAGCACGATGCGCACCACGCGGACGAAGTCGTCGATGAGCGCGGTGACCGGCGCCATCACAAGCCCGACGCCGATGCACAGGATGAGCTCGAGAATCAGCGCCGGTATCCACAACAACAGCTTGATGTTCAGATGGACCTGACCATGCGCCCAGAACCACGTCGTGAACACGATGAGGATCGGCAGTGACATCAGGTGCTCGATGCCCTTGGACAGCACGACCCGGATGACCCACATCTCACGCGGCAGGTTGGTCGACCGGACCAGCAAACGCTCGGCATACAGGGCGCGTGCGGTCTCGTTGACCGACATGTTGAACCAGTTCCACGCCAGGATTCCGGCGACCATGAACAGCACGAACGGAATGCCTTCACTGCGCGTTTCGCTCTTCATGCCGTAGATCTTGTCGAAGACGAACCAGTAGACCAGCGTCATCGCAAGTGGGTCGATCAACGTCCACAGGTAGCCCAGCACGCTGCGTGCATAGCGAACCCGGAGGTCACGTTTCACCAGGATCCACATGACTCCGCGGTATTCCCAGATGCGCGCGACACGCGACAAGAGATTCATCAATTCCTCTGAGCTTCGGTGATCAATCGGAGGCTGTCCGGTTTCAGTCGGCCAGCGTACCGGGATTCTTCTGGATGTTTACTGGACGTCTTCGGTGAGTCGGATCCGACTTGCCAGGAAGCCAAAACCCCACGACATGTGCATCGTGGCGAGAACGGCAGGAACCCGTAGGCGGACTGACGGTTTCTCTCCGGCGGAGATGAAAGCGCCACCGAGGACAACGCCACCGGCATACGTGAGCGGGATCACCCACAGCGGCCGCCACAGCAGACCTCCGACGGCGCCCGCCGCCACTAGCGCGACGGCGGTCGGTGGCGCGAGATAACGCGCGTTGATCGAACCCTTGTGCCGGCGGGCCACGACGCGGCGCCACCGGCCGTACTCGCGGTACTGCCGCGACAGCGCCGAGAAGGAGCCCCGCGGACGGTAGGCGACCCGCATCTCGGGGGTGAACCACACGACGCCGCCGGCAGCCCGGATGCGAAAGTTCATCTCCCAGTCCTGGGCGCGGGTGAAGCGCTCGTCATACCCGCCGACACGCTCCAACCATTCCCGCCGAAAGACGCCGAGGTAGACCGTGTCGGCCTCACCGGCGCTGCCGCCTTGTTTGAACTTGACCCCGCCGACACCGATCTTGGACTTCATCGCGACGGCCACCGCGCACTCGAACGGCGTAGTGCCTTCGGCATCCATGATGCCGCCGACGTTTGCGGCGCCGGTCTCATCGAGAGTGCGCACGGCGGTCGCGAGGTAGTCGGTTGACAGGATCCCGTGACCGTCGACGCGGCAGACGATGTCGTATGACGCCTCGGCGATCGCTCGGTTCAGCGCCTCCGGGGTGCGGCCGGTCGGGTTGTCCACACGCCGGATCCGCGCGTCGTTCCGCTGCAGAGCCGCTGCAACGTCGTCGGTGCGGTCGGTGCTGGGGCCCACCGCGAGGATGATCTCGATCGGCCCGGACCACTCCTGGGCGAGGATTCCGCGCACGGATTCGGCCAGATGACGTTCCTCGTTCAGGATCGGCATCACCACCGAAACACCGTGCTGAGATGGCGTTTCGGGAGCAGGCACGCTTTCCAGGTTACAGGAGCCGGACGGGTGGCCGGGTTACCCTCGAGCGATGCCCGATGACGACGACGCGATCATCGTCGACACCCGCCGCGGGGCAGCACGACCCCCGCGCGTTCGACGACGCCCCGCCGAAGAACCCCAGCAGATCCCGGTCCGCTCCCCCGGCCAGGGGCAGGCACGGGTACCGGGCCGCGCGCCGGTGCAGCCGGGCGATCGCTGGAACGCCGGCGGGTATGCCGAGGGTTTCGACTCGACGCGCGTGATGCCGACGCGTGGCGCGGGTCCGGCTGCCGGGCCCGGTGGGCGCGATGGCGGTTACGACAGCGGCCGGGGCTACGGCGGCGGTGGCACCGGTCGGCCCGCTGATCCGCCAGCACCTGCGCGCCGACCCCGCCGCCGCAAGCGCACAGCGTTGCGCGTGTTCGGGGTGCTCGTGCTCGTCGTCGCGTTGTGGGCCGGTCTGCTGGTGTGGGCCGGCATGTCGGCGTGGGGCAAGGTCACCAAGGTCGACGCCTTCCCGACGAGTGGCCGGCCGAGCCCGGGTAAGGGCACGAACGTCCTGCTCGTGGGGTCGGACTCCCGGGCCGGGCTCACCAGCGCGCAGGCCAAGGCCCTGCGCACCGGTGGCAGCAATGTCTCCGAGGGAGCCGCGCACACCGACTCGATCATGATTCTGCACATGTCCTCCAGCGGCTCCCCCACGTTGGTGAGCATCCCGCGCGACAGTTGGGTGGCGATCCCGGGTTACGGACACGGCAAGATCAACGCCGCATTCACGTATGGCGGCCCGAAGCTGCTCGTGCAGACCGTCGAGCAGGCCACCGACCTACGTATCGACGACTACATGGAGATCGGTTTCGGCGGCTTCGCCGGCGTCGTGGACGCCGTCGGCGGCGTGCGCATGTGCCTGCCGGAAGCCGTGAAGGACGACTACGCGCACATCAATCTGCCGGCCGGCTGCCAGAACCTGAGCGGTGCCAACGCCCTAGGTTACGTGCGATCCCGGCACGCCTTCGCAACGGGCGACCTAGCCAGAGCCGAGCATCAGCGGCAGTTCCTCGGCGCGCTGATGAAAAAGATCGCGACGCCCGGGAACCTGCTGGTGCCGTGGCGGCTGAAGAGCATCGGGGAATCCGGCGCCCAAGGCATTGCGGTCAACAAAGGCATGTCGCCGCTGACCGCGCTGAAGATCATGTGGACCCTCAAGGGCATCACCGCCGGCGGGGAGTCGGTGCAGGTGCCGGTCGCCAACGCCAACTACTACGTCGACGGTCAGTCGACGGTGTTGTGGGACAGCACCCGCGCCACGCAACTGTTCACCGCACTCCGCAATGACACCCCGATCTCGGTGAGCCAGAGCGCCGGATCGTGATCTGACGCGCCGTCGCGCTGAAGCCCGCATCGGGCGAGATCGCCGCTGCCGAGCGAGTTGGGCCCGCCGAGCATGGTGAACCACCATGACGGCCGGCTGAAGCATCACCCTCAGCCGGCCGTGTGAAGACATGCCGCCGTCAGCCGCGCAGCAATTGGCGGGCCATCACCATGCGCTGGATCTGGTTGGTGCCCTCGTAGATCTGGGTGATCTTGGCGTCGCGCATCATCCGCTCGACCGGGTGGTCCTTGACATAACCGGCTCCACCGAGCAGCTGCACGGCGTCGGTCGTGACCTCCATCGCGACATCCGAGGCGAAGCATTTGGCGGCCGCACCGAAGAACGACAGGTCGGCGTCGCCACGCTCGGACTTGGCGGCAGCGACATACACCATCTGCCGCGCTGCTTCGAGCTTCATCGCCATGTCAGCCAGCATGAACTGCAGACCCTGGAATTCGGCGATGGCCTTGCCGAACTGCTTGCGCTCCTTGACGTAACCGAGGGCGTAGTCGAGAGCACCCTGGGCGATGCCGACCGCCTGGGCGCCGATGGTGACGCGGGTGTGGTCGAGGGTGCGCAGCGCGATCTTGAGCCCTTCGCCGCGGTCGCCGATCATGCGGTTCGCGGGGATACGGCAGTTGTCGAAGTGCAGCTCACGGGTGGGTGAGCCCTTGATGCCGAGCTTCCGTTCGGGTGCGCCGAAGTCGAAGCCCTCGTCGGACTTCTCGACGACGAAGGCGGTGATGTTGCGACCGCGGTCACCGTCGGGATCGGTGACGGCCAGCACCGTGTAGAACTGCGACTCGCCGGCGTTGGTGATCCAGGACTTCTGACCGTTGAGCACGAACTCGTCGCCGTCCTCGGTCGCCTTGCAGCGCATCGAGGCGGTGTCCGAGCCGGCCTCGCGCTCGGACAGGCCGTACGAGAACATCGCCTCACCTCGCGCCACCGGCGGCAGATAGGTCCGCTTGACCTCCTCGTTCGCGGCAAGGATCACCGGCATCGAGCCCAGCTTGTTGACCGCCGGGATCAGCGAGGACGACGCGCAGACCCGTGCGACCTCCTCGATGACGATGCAGGTCGCGAGGGCGTCGGCGCCGACGCCGTCATACTCCTCGGCGATGTGCGGAGCGTGAAAGTCGGAGGCGACCAGTGCTTCGAGTGCCGCTCGCGGAAACTCGCTCTTGTCGTCCACCTCGGCGGCGTGCGGCGCGATCTTGTCCTCCGCGACGGCGCGCACTGCATCACGCAGAGCCTCGTGGTCCTCGGAGATACGGAACAGGTCGAAGTCGGTGTCAGAGCTCACAGTGATGGATCCTACTCGTCGGTAACGGTGGCGGGTGCGGGAACTGGTGTGCGACGCGGTGGCGGGGGCGGGCCATGATCAGGAGTCCTGTCAGACGGCGATCAGGCCCGTGGCCGCGTCGCTTCACCGGTCGAGCTGCGGCATGACCTCTCGGGCAAAACGCTCGATGCTCGACCGGTCGTAGGCGGCGTCAGGGAAGTACGTGATCGCGTAGCCGAGGCCGACGCGGCTCATCTGCTGCAGCCCGTCGATCACCTGCTCGACGGTGCCGACCGTCGGCTGTCCGCGCAGCGCCCGGTCGACATGGGTGGTGGCGTCGTCGGCCGACATGCCACCGCGCACCATGCGGTCGGCGATCGCGGCGAGCCGGTCGTCGAGCTCGGCGGCGTCGTCGGCGATGACGACGTTGACATTGCCGGTCAGAGTGATCTGCGAGAAGTCACTCCCCACATCGCGGCAGTGCTCTTTGAGGATCTGCGTCTTGGCCTCGAACTGCTCGGCGTCACCGAAATAGTTGGTGTAGTCGGCATACTGCGCGGCGATCTTCAAGGTGACCTTCGGGCCGCCACCGGCCACCCAGAGCGGAATCCGGTTGGCGGCGCTGGTTGTCTGCAGCGGCTGTGGAAAACACAGCGCGCCGTCGACCTGGTAGTAGTCACCGTCCAGCGTCGCCGACCCGGTGGTCCACATCTGCCGGAAGATCTCGACACCCTCGCGCAGCCGGCCCAGGCGCTCACCGGCGGGTGGGAATCCGTAACCGTAGGCGCGCCATTCGTGCTCGTACCAGCCGCCGCCGATACCCATCTCTACGCGCCCGCCGCTGATGTGGTCGATCGTCGCGGCGACCTTGGCCAGGTAGGTCGGCTCGCGATAACTCATGCAGGTGCACATCTGACCCAACCGCACCCGGGAGGTGATCGCGGCGAAGCCCGCCATCAGCGACCAGGCCTCGTGGGTGGCCTCATGGGAGGGCTGCGGTGTGGTGTGGAAGTGGTCATAGACCCAGATCGACTCCCACTGCGGGGTGTCGTCGGCATACCGCACGAGGTCGCTCATGACCCGCCACTGCTGCTGCGGATCGATGCCGACCAGGTCGTAACGCCAACCCTGGGGAATGAACAGTCCGAACCTCATGTGTCGTCCTTCGTCGTGCGTCCGGGCTGCATCGCCCGCGGGTATCGTGTCGGCCATGACTGAGCGCGCCAGGATCGCCGTTGTCGGCACGGGCTACGTGGGCCTGTCGATGGCCGTGCTGCTCGCGGGTGCCAACGATGTGGTGGGGCTCGACATCGACGCCGATCGTGTGGCGCTGCTCACATCCCAACGTAGCCCCATCGCCGATCCGGAGATCGAGGAGTACCTCGCAACGCGTGACCTGTCGCTGCGGTTCACCCTCGACAAGCACGAGGCGTATGACGGTGCCGACTTCGTCGTCATCGCCACGCCGACCGACTACGACCCGGCGACCAACTACTTCGACACCAGTTCGGTCGAGGCAGTCATCGCAGACGTGGCCGCGATGAATCCCACCGCGACGATGGTCATCAAGTCGACGGTGCCGGTCGGCTTCGTCGCCGACGTGTCCAAACGCCTCGGCACCAGCAACGTGGTCTTCTCACCGGAGTTCCTGCGTGAGGGGCGCGCGTTGTGGGACAACCTGCACCCGTCGCGCATCGTGGTCGGCGAGGTGAGCGCCCGGGCGCGCCGATTCGCCGATCTGCTGGCCGCGGCCGCCACCGATGACGACGTCCCGGTGTTGCTCACCGATTCCACCGAGGCCGAAGCCATCAAGCTGTTCGCCAACACCTACCTGGCGATGCGGGTGGCGTACTTCAACGAACTCGACACCTTCGCTTCCCGGCACGGTCTCGACACGCGGCAGATCATCGAAGGCGTCGGCCTCGACCCTCGGATCGGCCGGCACTACAACAACCCCTCGTTCGGGTATGGCGGCTACTGCCTGCCCAAGGACACCAAGCAGTTGCTCGCAAATTACAGCGAGGTCCCGCAGACGCTCATCGGCGCGATCGTCGACGCGAACACCACGCGCAAGGACTTCGTGGCGAGCGACATACTCGCCCGCAATCCGCGAGTCGTCGGGATCCACCGGCTGATCATGAAGTCGGGTTCGGACAACTTCCGCGCCAGCAGCGTGCAGGGCATCATGAAGCGCATCAAGGCCAAGGGCGTCGAGGTCGTGGTCTACGAGCCCGAACTCCACGAGCCGGAGTTCTTCGGATCGCGCGTCACCCACGACCTGGCCGATCTGAAGGCGTCGTGCGACCTCATCGTCGCCAACCGGCGCACGCCCGACCTCGCGGATGTCGCCGAGAAGGTCTACACCCGAGACCTGTTCGGCTCCGACAGCTAAGCCTTCGGCTCACAGTGGCGGCACGCGAGTCCGGCTGGCGACGGAAGCCCGTTGACCTGTCACACGACGTCGTTGTGACGCAGCGACAACGACATCCACGGACAGATCGCCGGAGAACTCGCCGGCGTCGTCCGCCCGCAAGCGCCGCCGTCAGTCGGTCAGGCCACCAGCGACTTCGGCACGCAACCGCTCGCCCTTGGCGAACGCCTGATCTCGCAGACCTTCCTGGAACTGCGTCATCCGCTGCCGCAGCGCGGCATCCGTCGCGGCCAGCATCCGGACGGCCAGCAGTCCTGCGTTGCGCGCTCCGCCGACCGAGACGGTCGCGACCGGAACACCCGCCGGCATCTGGACGATCGACAGGAGCGAATCCATCCCGTCGAGGTATTTCAGCGGCACCGGCACGCCGATCACCGGCAGCGTGGTCACGGCCGCGAGCATGCCCGGCAGGTGTGCAGCTCCCCCGGCACCGGCGATGATCGCCCGCAGTCCACGACCGGCCGCAGCCTCGCCATACGCCACCATCTCCCGCGGCATCCGGTGAGCCGAGACGACGTCTGCCTCGAAAGGCACGTCGAATTCCGCGAGAGCCTCCGCAGCCGCGCGCATCACCGGCCAATCCGAGTCGCTGCCCATGACGATGCCCACGAGCGGTGTCATTCGGTGACCGTCCCTTCGAAGAAGTCAGCGGCATGCCGCGCCCGCATCCGCAGGTCAGCCAGGTCGGTGCCGCAGACGTTGACGTGCCCGATCTTGCGCCCGGGACGCACTTGCTTGCCGTACAGGTGCACTTTCAGCCCGGGGTCTCGGGCCAGCAGGTGCCGATACGCCGAATACAGCTGTGGGTAGTCGCCACCGAGCACATTGCCCATCACCGTCCAGCGATCGCGCGGTCTCACGTCGCCCAGCGGCAGGTCGAGCACCGCGCGCAGGTGCTGCTCGAACTGCGAGGTCACCGACCCGTCCATCGTCCAGTGCCCGCTGTTGTGCGGTCGCATCGCAAGCTCGTTGACAACGTATGACGAGCCGCCAACGTCGTCGGTGATCTCGAACAGCTCGACAGCGAAAACGCCTGTGACATCGAGCTCTCCGGCGATGCGCAGCGCCGCATGTGTCACCCCGGCCTGCAGCCCGGCGTCCAGTTCCGGGGCCGGTGCGAGCACCTCGGTGCAGATGCCGTCGGTCTGCACGGTGTGCACGATCGGCCACACCGCCGCCTGCCCGGACGGACTCCGCGCGACGAGCACTGCCAGTTCGCGGGCAAAACTGACAGCCTCCTCCACGAGCAGTTCCTCGCCGCGCGCCAGCCAGTCCTGCGCATCGTCGGCGGAGGCCACGATGCGCACGCCTTTGCCGTCATACCCGCCGCGTGGGGTCTTGAGCACCACCGGCCAACCGTGCTCGTCACCGAATGCCGCCAGGCCGGCGCGGTCGGTGATCCGCGCCCACGCCGGGCACGGCACCCCCAGCTCGGTCAGTCTGCGGCGCATCGCCAGCTTGTCCTGGGCGTAGATGAGTGCCTCGGGCTTGGGGTGCACCTGCACGCCCGCGTCGACCAGCGCGTGCAGGATCTCCTGCGGGACGTGCTCATGATCGAAGGTCACGACGTCGCACTCACGCGCGAACGAGAGGACGGCGTCGAGATCGAGGTGCGACCCCACCGGGGCCGAGGGAATCACCTGGGCCGCAGCCGCATCGGCCGACTCGGCGAGGACCGACAAGGTGATCGACAGGTTGACGGCCGGTGGCTGGCACATCCGGGCCAGCTGTCCGCCACCGATGATGCCGACAACGGGGAACCCGCCCGGCGCGCGCTGCGGTGATGTCACCGGCACACCCTAATGGGGCGCGTGCGACGCTCCGAAATGCGATCCGAGTCCGATCAGTCCGGTCATGCGGTCATGCGACATGTGGTCACGCGGTCATGTGGTCATACGACATACGACATACGACACGGTCATCTCAAGGAGCAGGACCCGCGAGCACCGCACCGTCGGTGCCCGCTGCCGCACCAGGTCGCGGGCGGCTCGCATCGTCGTGCATTAACCTGCCACGGTGCTGTGGGGAAGAATCACCGATCTGATAACCAGGCTCTGGCGTGAGTTGGCCAAGTTCGGCGTCGTCGGCGCACTGTCGATGGTGATCGACCTCGGCGGCTTCAACTGGCTGGTGGACGGCCCGATGGCCGGCAAGATCACGACCGCGAAATTCATCAGCGGCACGGTCGCGATGGCCTTCGCCTGGGTCGGCAACCGCTACTGGACCTTCCGCCACCGCCGCAACCGACCGGTGCACCATGAGGCGGCGCTGTTCTTCATCGTCGGTGGCATCGCGCTGGTCATCAGCACCGCGTGGGTCGCCTTTGCCCACTACGGCCTGCACATGCACGGCAAGTTCTGGCTCAATTTCAACGCGTTCTTCGGTATCGGCCTGGGCACACTGTTCCGCTTCTGGTCGTACAAGAAGTTCGTCTTCGCCAACGAGCCGGTGCAGGACGAAGCCGCCGCCGAGGCGCTCCTCGATCCGCTCGAGCATGGTCACACCACGGCCCGTGATCACCGTCTCGGCAACCCCGAATCCACTGCGTCGCCCTCCGACAGGAACAGCGCGAACACCGCCGGCTGAGCACTGCGCAGTTCCAGCCGCCCGCCGTTCGCCTGGGCCAAATCCCGTGCGAGCGCCAGCCCCAGACCGGTACCACCGGTCGTCACGCGGCGTTCGAAGATGTGTGGGGCGATCGAGGAGTCCACGCCCTTGCCGAGGTCGCTGACCTCCACCACCACCGAAGGCCCGTGCCGTCGGGCCTTCACCTCGATGGTGCCGCTGCCGTGCGCCAGTGCGTTCTCGAACAGCGTCGCCAGGATCTGGGACACCCCACTGCGCGCCGCGAGCACCTGCAGACCACGCTCACCGCTGACCTTCACGCTGCGCCGCGCTTCTTCGAAGGTCGGCTGCCACTCGCGCTGCAGCTCCGCGATGACCGAGTCCAGGGAGATGCTCGGCAACGGGCCGGCCGGGGTGGCGCGGGCGCGCTGCAGCAACTCGTCGACGACGGTGGTGAGGCGTTCGACCTGGGTGATGCCGACGACCGCCTCCTCGCGCATCTGCTCGAGATCGTCACCCATCGAGATCTCGTCCAGCCGCATGAGCAACGCCGTCAGCGGGGTGCGCAACTGGTGGCTGGCGTCGGAAGCGAATTCACGTTCGGCAGCCAGCACCCGGGTGAGTTCGGTGGCGCGACCTTCGAAAACGTGGGAGATCCGGTCGATCTCGCTGATTCCGCTGCCGATCGGCTCGAACAACACCGGGCCGTCCTCGACCCGCTCTGCTCGGCGGGTGAGCTCCTCCACCGGGGTCGCGATGCGCTCCGCCTCCCGGCGCACCTGCCGGACGACGAACAGCCCGGCGAGGACGGTGGCGAGCAGCTCCACCACCCGACGCTGCCATCCGGGTGTCACCAGCAGAGCAACCACCACGACGAGGGCCAATGGCGGTATGGCGGTGCGCCATCCGGCCGCGAGCAGCCTCGAGCGCAACGCTCAGATCCCGTCCGCGGGCTCGAAGCGGAATCCGACGCCGCGCACGGTGGTGATGAATCTGGGTTGCGCAGCGTCGTCACCCAGCTTGCGGCGCAGCACCGACACATGCATGTCGAGCGTCTTGGTGGACCCCAGCCATGCGGTGTCCCAGATCTCGTGCATCAGCTGCTCGCGTGAAACCACCTTGCCCTGCTCGCGCACGAGCACGCGTAGCAGCTCGAATTCCTTGACCGTCAGCTGGAGTTCGTCGTCGCCGATGAATGCGCGGCGCGCGTCGCTGTCGATGCGTACCAGCGGAGCGGCCTCTGGGTCCGTGTCGTCGACGGGAGTGCGCCGCAGCAGTGCCCGCGCCCGCGCCAGCAACTCGGCCAGCCGGAACGGCTTGGTCACATAGTCGTCGGCGCCGGCATCGAGTCCGACCACGGTGTCGACCTCGTCGGCGCGCGCGGTCAGGATCAGGACGGGCACCGAGCTGCCGCCGGCACGCAGGCGGCGGCACACCTCGAGGCCGTCGATCGACGGCAGCCCGAGGTCGAGGATGACCAGGTCGGGGCCACTCTTCGCACCCTCCAGAGCGGCGAGACCGTCGTCGCGGATGTCGACGTCATAGCCCTCGCGGCGCAGTGCACGAGCCAGTGGCTCAGAGATGGCCGGATCGTCTTCGGCAAGCAGCACGCGCGTCATGGGGCTGATAGTAGTTGTCCCCCGCGGTTGGACAGCACCCATGGAGTGATCGTCCCGATGCCGGGAAGTGAGATCTCCTCGCGTGCGACGGCGTGCACCTGTGGCGAACCCTCGAGGGCCGCAGCGACATCGGAGTCGGCGAGCACGGTGCCTGGGTCGGCGGCGGTGGTCAGCCGGCTCGCACGGTTGACGGTCGTGCCGTAGATGTCGCCCAGTCGCGCGAGCACTCGGCCGGTGGCCAGACCAACTCGCATCCGGGGAATCAGGTCGTCCGCCGCCGCCTGGTCGAGCAGGTCGAAGGCGATGCGCGCCGCACCCTCCACGGACGTGTGCGAGAACAGCACCTCGTCACCGACGGTCTTGACGACTGCTCCGCCGTGGGTGCTCACGACGTCCGAGGCGAGCGACTCGAATCGCAGCACCAGGGTTGCGAGTTCACGCTCACTCAGCTGGCGGACCAGCTGCGTGAAACTGACCAGGTCGGCGAAGCCCACGGTCCGCACGACGCCGATGTGCGACTCCGGCTCGGAGTCGGCGATCATCCGCGAGATCGCGACGGCGAGATTCCTGCGCCATACGTAGGTGATAAGGGGAGCGAGATCGTCGGCAAGTTCCACCGCGCGTTCGGCCGACACCTGGGCGATACCGCTGTCGACTCCGAGGCCCTGATCGCCGCTCATCATGTCGGTGATCAGCTGCAGACTCCACATAGCGAGCCGGTCGGTGGACCGCCCGACGGCACGGGCCAGCCCGAGAGACGTGGTTTCGTCCAGCTGACCGTTCGCGATGACCGACTCGACGGTGCGCAGCGCCTGGACGTCGGCCTCGGTGAAGGCGACGTCCTCCTCACGGGCGTTCACGAATCCCATGGCTCGCCAGAACCGACGCGTCTGCTCAGGGGTGACCCCGGTGGCCGCGGCCACCTCGGCCCGCCGCAACGATCGGGGACCGCCGAGCAGACGTGCCTCGAGGGCATCCACAAAGGCCGCACGATCCTGCGGAACGGGCGCCGGCTCAGGCTCCTCACGCAGACGTGCCGCAGCCGGGCGGACGTGAACCACGTCGCCTGCGGCGTGCGGCACCAGTCCCTCGGCTGTGTCGACCAGCAACCGGCCCATCACGTCGACGTCGATCGCCCGACCGGTCGCGACCTCGTCGCCGGCGAGTTCGACCCGCACCTGCTGGCCGATGGTGAGGCACGCCGCACGGTAGGCGTCGTCGCCCGCCGGGGACGCCCACTCACCGCTGACCCGCTCGAGTTCACGCAGAATCTCCACGACGATGTCCTCGCAGCGCAGATCAGCACCGCACAGCTTCAGCGAGGTTGCGGTGGGCACCGGCAGCTGCTCGAGGCTCTGATGCACGTTGATGCCGATTCCCACGACCACGGTCGGCTGCTCACCGCCGGTCGCGGTGCACAGGATTCCGGCCAGCTTTCCCCAGTCCTGCCCCGGTCCGCTGCGGGCCAGCACGTCGTTGGGCCATTTCAAGCTGATCTCGGTGGGCGTCAAGCGGCGCAGTGCTCGCCGCACGGCCGCTCCGACCAGCAACGGAACCCAGCCCCACCGGGTGGGGTCGCCCGGCAGCGGAAGCGTCGCCGACATCGCGACGGACACGCCGGACGGCGCCACCCAGTCGCGGTCCATGCGTCCGCGACCCTCCGTCTGATGGTCGGTGATCAGAGCGCGCCAGGGCCGCGGATCTGCGAGCAGCTCGGCATTGGTGGAGCCCACCTGCGGGCTCACGTCGACCTCACGCCACTTGCTGTCGGCGAGGCGGTGGGTCATCTCGCCGCGGTCGAGGTAGTGGCTCACGTCACCAAGGCTAGTGCGGCAAGCGACAGTCCTTCACAGTCGACGCGCACGCGAGGAGCTCTCGCGTTCCACCAGCGCCTGTTCTCTGGTTCTCTGGCCGCTGCACCAACCATTGGCCGAACGCGCCAGGCCCGGCAGTCGATCGCTGCCACCACACCGCCGCCGACGGCCACCGGCATCGCACTAGGGTGACGAGCATGAGCGATCTGCCTGTCCCCGATGCAGCTGACGGCGCCGATGATGTGGTGGCAGGCCCGGATCTGCACAGCACCGCCGGGCGACTGGCCGACCTTCGCACCCGCATCGACGAGGCCGTCCACGCCGGCTCCGCACGAGCCGTCGAGAAGCAGCACGCCAAGGGCAAGCAGACGGCGCGCGAGCGCGTGGAGCAACTGCTCGACGAGGGTTCGTTCGTCGAACTCGATGCCCTCGCACGGCACCGTTCCACCAGTTTCGGGCAGGACGTCAACCGACCGTACGGCGATGGCGTGGTCACCGGCTACGGCACCGTCGACGGACGCACGGTGTGCGTGTTCTCGCAGGACTTCACCGTCTTCGGCGGTTCGCTGGGCGAGGTGCTCGGGGAGAAGATCGTCAAGGTGATGGATCTGGCGATGAAGATCGGCGCCCCCGTGATCGGCATCAACGACTCCGGTGGTGCGCGTATCCAGGAGGGTGTCGTGGCATTGGGTCTGTATGCCGAGATCTTCCGCCGCAATGTGCACGCGAGCGGCGTCATACCGCAGATCTCCCTCATCGTCGGTCCGTGCGCCGGTGGCGCGGTCTACTCCCCCGCTATCACCGATTTCACCGTGATGGTCGATCAGACCTCGCACATGTTCATCACCGGCCCGGACGTCATCAAGACCGTCACCGGCGAGGACGTCGGTTTCGAGGAGCTCGGCGGCGCCCGCACCCACAACACCCGCAGCGGCGTGGCGCACTACATGGGCAGCGACGAGGCCGATGCCATCGCCTACGTCAAGGAATTGCTGAGCTACCTGCCGCCGAACAATCTCGACGAACCCGAGCGTTTCGAGCCGGTCGCCGATGAGGACCTCGCGCCGGATGACGCCGATCTGGCGCTGGACGCTCTCGTACCCGACTCCGCCAACGTTCCCTACGACATCAAGACCGTGATCCACACCGTCGCCGACGACGACGAATTCCTGGAGACCCAGGAGCTGTATGCCCCGAACATCGTGTGCGGGTTCGCACGGGTCGACGGACAGCCGGTGGGCATCGTCGCCAACCAACCGTTGCAGTTCGCAGGCACGCTCGACATCGCGGCGTCGGAGAAGGCCGCGCGATTCGTGCGCACCTGCGATGCGTTCAACCTGCCGGTGCTGACCTTCGTGGACGTGCCCGGCTTCCTGCCCGGCACCGACCAGGAGTGGGGCGGCATCATCCGGCACGGCGCGAAACTGCTCTACGCGTATGCGGAGGCGACCGTCCCGTTGATCACGGTCATCACCCGCAAGGCGTACGGCGGGGCGTATGACGTGATGGGGTCCAAGCACCTTGGTGCCGATCTGAACCTCGCATGGCCCACGGCGCAGATCGCGGTGATGGGCGCGCAGGGGGCGGCCAACATCCTGTACCGCAAGCAGCTGGCAGAGGTCGAGGCTGCGACCGGCGGCGACCAGACCGCGATCGAGGCACGGCGCCAGGAGCTGATCACCGAGTACGAAGACACGTTGGCCAATCCGTACATCGCGGCCGAGCGAGGGTATGTCGATGCGGTGATCGCGCCGTCCGAGACGCGCGCACAGGTGATCAGGGGACTGCGAGCGCTGCGCACCAAACGCGAGAAGCTGCCGCCGAAGAAGCACGGAAACATCCCGCTGTGAACCAACCACGAGGAGTCCAGCGACCATGAGCGACACGGATGACGCAGCGAGGGGCCCGGAAACCGTTGCGGTAGAGGTGCTGTCGCCGGGCGCGACTGCCGAGGACGTCGCCGCGGTGGTCGTCGTACTCGGAGCGCTGAGCGGTGGAGGATCGCCTGTGACCGAGCCCCGGTCGACGTGGGCAGGCGGCGCGCGGCACGGATGGCGATCGTCCGGCCTGCCCCGCTGAGCCAGTTGACGGACGCCACGATCTGTCAGCGGTCGCCGGACTTGAGCTTCGCCTCGAACTCCGCGTGCTCGTCCGCGTTGAGACAACCCGCGTCGACGACGGCACGAATCGCGTCCACGTCGTTGTAGAACGCGCGAAAGACCGTCGGCACGTCGACACCATGCGCGGGTCGCGACAACACCGTGATCGAGTCGCCTGCACGGATCTGCCCGGGCACCTCGACAGAGAGGTATGCGCCTGAAAGTTCGTGCTCCACAAACGTTTTCAGCCAGCCGCGCTCGCCCATGTGCTGCCGGAACGTCCCGCACGGAATGCGTGGACCACACACCTCGAGCACGACCTGCTCACCGACCTGCCAGCGCTCGCCGATCAGGGCGTGATCGACATCGATGCCGTCGGTCGTGAGATTCTCGCCGAACATGCCGTTCGCGAGCGGACGGTCCAGGTGCCGGCCCCACCAGTCCAGCTCTTCACGGGCGACGGCATACACCGCTTGGTAGTCGCCGCCGTGATGTCTGCGGTCGCCGATGAAGTCGCCGACCACGCCGCTGCCGAGTCCACCGTGCTTGGGACCGGGTGCGCGCACCTCGATCCGGTCTGCCGGAAGTTTGTGTATGCCGGTCGGCGTCTTCTTCGCCTGATTCGGTTGCGCCGTGCCCATATTCACCGAGAGAACGGTTGCTGTCATGGTCCCATCATGCCGACCTTCTGCCGCCTGGCCGGGTCCGCAGCGCGCAGGAACGCCCTGGCCACCGCAGCTCCGCTGCGTATTGCCCGTGCGGATGTCATGGCTGGCGGGTACGTTCGTCGGCGTGACCGAACAGCAACGCACCCTCACCCCTGTCGACGAGATCGCCAACCGCTACCACGACGCAGCCTTGGCGCTCAGCCCGATGATGGGCACGTATCTGGGCTCCACCGAGCGCCAGGACCAGCTCGACGACTTCTCGCCGGCGGGTTTGCGCGCCGGCGCCGACCTTGCGCGGCGCACCCTGGCGGAGTTGGCCGATGCCAACCCCCGCGACGATGTCGACAAGGTCACGATCGATGCCATGCGTGAGCGGCTCGGTCTTGCCGTCGAGTCGTATGACGCGGGCCTGACGTTGATGTCGCTGAACGTCATCGCCTCGCCGCTGCAGGAGATGCGCGACATCTTCGACCTGATGCCGACCGAGACCGCCGAGCAGGTCGAGACGATCGGGCGACGGATGAGCGCCATACCGAACGCTCTGACGCAGTGGTTCGAATCGCTGCACGCCGCGGCGCAGCGGGGTCTGGTCAGCCCGCGTCGTCAGGTGCTCGCCTGCATCCAGCAGACGAAGGACCACACCGCCGGCGACGGCTACTTCGCCACGCTCAAGGAGCAGCACCCGCAGATCGGTGCCGCGATCGACGAAGCGGCGGCGGCCTACGCGGCAGCGGGTGACCGGCTGGAGTCCGAGATCCTGCCGCTGGCCCCGGAGGCCGACGGGTGCGGGCGCGAGAAGTACGCGCTGCACTCCCGGTCGTTCCTCGGTGCCGAGGTCGACCTGGCCGAGACCTACCAATGGGGTCAGGAGGAGCTTGCCCGCATCACCGCGGACATGCAGGCGACGGCGCAGCGCATCAAGCCTGGCGCGACGGTGAAGGAGGCCATGGCGGTGCTCGACGCCGATCCGGCGTACCAGCTGCACGGCACCGACGCCCTGCAGGCGTGGATGCAGGAGAAGGCCGACGAGGCGATCCGCGAACTCGCGGACACTCACTTCGACATACCGGAGCCGGTGCATACGATCGAATGCTGCATCGCACCAACACAATCCGGTGGCATCTACTACACACCGCCCACCGACGACTTCTCCCGGCCGGGCCGCATGTGGTGGTCGGTGCCCAAGGGAGTCGAGCAGTTCGGCACCTGGCGCGAGCTGACGACCGTCTACCACGAAGGCGTGCCCGGTCATCACCTGCAGTGCGGCCAGACGATCTACCGATCCGCGCTGCTGAACAACTGGCGACGGATGGATGTGTGGTGCTCCGGTCACGGCGAGGGCTGGGCGCTGTATGCCGAGCGGCTGATGGACGAGCTGGGCTATCTGCAAGATGCCGGCAACCGGATGGGCATGCTCGACGGGCAGTCGTTGCGCGCGGCGCGTGTCGTGATCGACATCGGGGTGCACTGCGGCTTCGAGGCGCCCGCGGAGGTGGGTGGCGGCGAGTGGACCTACGACAAGGCGTGGGAGTTCCTGAACAACCACTGCGACATGGCCGAGGGCTTCCTGCGGTTCGAGCTCGACCGCTATCTCGGCTGGCCGGGCCAGGCGCCGTCCTACAAGGTCGGCGAACGCATCTGGATGCAGCTGCGTGAACAGGTACAGGCCAACGAGGGCGACGGTTTCGACCTGAAGGCCTTCCACCGGCGGGCTCTCGACATCGGTTCAGTCGGCCTCGACACGCTGCGCGCGGCTGTGCTCGGCACGTTGTGACGCTGCGGTGCACATAGCGCTACCCGCTCTCGCGCTCGTCGTCGCGGTGATCGTCGTCGCGACGATCGCCCGGCGGGTGGGCTTGTCCGCTCCGCTGCTGCTCACCGCCATCGGTGCGCTGGTGTCGTTCGCGCCATTCATGCCGTCGCACTTCCAGGTCGACTCCGAAGTGGTGCTGCTGGGGTTCTTGCCACCGTTGCTGTTCTCCGCGGCATCGAGCACCTCCCTGATCGATCTGCGCCGGGACCGGCGTCAGATCATCGGATTGTCAGTGCTGCTGGTGTTGTTCACGGCCTTCGGTGTCGGTCTCGTCGCGTGGTGGCTGCTCGATGTGCCATTCGCGGCGGCTGTCGCACTCGGCGGGATCGTGGCGCCGCCCGACGCCGTGGCCGCGACGGCCGTGGCGCGGCGCATCGGCCTGCCGCGCCGGGTGGTGTCGATTCTGGAGGGCGAGTCGCTCTTCAATGATGCGACGGCGCTGGTCACGGTCAACACGGCCAAGGGTCTGATCGGTGGCGCCGCCGGCGCTGCGACGATCGTGACGGCCGGCCGCGACTTTCTGTGGGCGTCGTTCGGCGGCGCTGCGATCGGCTTCGTGGTCTTCCTTGTCCTGGCCCGGGTACGCCGTCACGTCACCGACACGGTCACCAGTGTGGCGATCTCGTTCGCCACGCCGTGGCTGGCATATCTGCCGGCGGAAGAGGCCGGCGCGTCCGGCGTCATCGCCGTGGTCGTGTGCGGAGTGCTGCTCGGGCACAAGGCCCCCGTCATACAGACCGCGCAATCTCGGGTGTCCGAGCGGCTGAACTGGGCATCGGTGACCTTCCTGCTGGAAAACCTGGTCTTCCTGCTGATCGGCCTGCAGGTGCACACGATCGTGCACGGCGTCGAGCAGGGCTCGCTGGGGCTGGGCCGCACCTTCGCGATCAGCCTGATCGTGCTGCTCACCGTCATGGTGCTGCGCCCGATCTGGATCCTGTCCCTGGCACTGGTGTCGCGGCTGTCCGGGTGGACCAGCAGCGCGCTGCTGCCACGCGAGTCCGTGATCGCGTCGTGGGCCGGGATGCGAGGTGTGGTCACCCTGGCGGCTGCCTTCCTGTTGCCCGATCGCACTCCTGAGCGAGAGGCGCTGATCTTCATCGCGTTGGTGGTGACGGTGGGCACCCTTGTGTTGCAAGGTTTTTCACTCGGTTCATTGGCGCGAATGCTCAACCTGCACGGCCCGGATCCGCGCGAGGACGCCCTGCAGACGGCCCAGTTGATGCAGGCCGCCGTCACCGCCGGCACCCGCAAACTGGAGGAGGAACTCGCCTCCCAGGACGCGCCGGTGCCGGAGGAGATCGTCACCGCACTTCGCGACCAGGCCGCACGGCGGGCGAACCTGGCGTGGGAGCGGCTCGGCAGCAACGACCCGGATGTCGAGTCTCCGGCTGAGTCCTACCGTCGGCTGCGTTCGGCGATGCTGGATGCCGAACGCCGCAAGGTGCTGGCGATGCGTGACAGGGGCATCATGGATCACGAGGTCCTGACCGCGGTCATGGACGACTTGGACGTGGAGGAGTCGATGATCACGCGAATGTCCAACGGCGAGAACGAGATCCAGGATCGACTGCTGCTGACGCCCGAGATCCGCCAGTTCGGGTGCAACCATCTCAACGACGCTCCGATGACGGCCGACCCGATCACACCGGAGGGCTGCCCCGACTGCGTGCGTGAGGGCACCCAGTCGGTGCACCTGCGGCTGTGCCTGACCTGCGGCAATGTCGGCTGCTGCGACTCGTCGGTCGGCATGCACGCGACTCGGCACTACGAGCAGACCGGGCATCCGGTGATGCGCTCGTTCGAGCCGGGCGAGGCGTGGCGGTGGTGTTACCCGGACAGCCTGCTCGGCTGACCGGGAGCCGTCGGGCCGGTCATGGCGCCCGCCTATGCTGACGCACCGTGACCGTTCACCTCGTCCTTGCCTCCGCTTCGCCCGCCCGACTTCAGACGCTGCGCAGCGCAGGAGTCGAACCAGAGGTCATCGTGTCGTCCGTCGACGAACCGGCGACGGTGGCGGCGGCACAGGAGTCCTTCGGCGAGCTCGAGCCCGCTGACGTCGCGCTGCTGCTGGCGCGCGCCAAAGGTGAGGACGTCGCATCGTCATACGACGGGGACGCGCTGGTGCTGGGCTGCGACTCGGTGCTGGAGTTCGACGGAGACGTCCACGGCAAACCGGAGACCGCCGAGATCGCCATCGACCGGTGGCGTGCGATGCGCGGCCGCAGCGGCACGTTGCACACCGGCCATTGGCTGATCGACGCGCGCGACGAGGGCACCGGCGGGACCTTCGGAGTGGTCGGCTCGACCGTCGTGCACTTTGCCGACCTCACCGACGACGAGATCGAGGCGTATGTCGCAAGCGGCGAACCCCTTTATGTAGCAGGGGCTTTCACTATCGACGGCCTTGGCGGCGCATATGTCACGCGGATCGAGGGTGACCACCACAATGTGGTGGGACTGAGCCTGCCGATCCTGCGCGAGATGCTCGGCGAGATCGACGTGCCGTGGCACGACCTACGACAGGCGGACGGGTCGAGTCACTAGCCGACAGAGGTCAGCTCCGGGGCCTTCGGCATACGGCGCAGGACGGGGAACGCCAGGGCGAGCGCACCCGAGAGCGTCAACAGCACCACGAAGATCAGCATCGCGCTGCGACCGCCGATGCTGCCGATGAGCAGTCCCATGACCGCCGGTGCGAGGGCTGCCAACACCATCGACAGCACACCGTCGGCGCTCATCACCCGGCCGAGTTTCGCCTCCGGCGTCTGCGTCGTGATGACCGTCGTGATGCTGGCGCTGAGCGGTGCCAGCAGGAAGGTCGCGACGACCATGAGCGCCATCAGGGCGACGGGCGCATGGAAGAAGACCATGCCGAGGAATCCCACCGCTCCGACCAACGGCACGGCGACCATCAGCGCGCCGACGGTGAACCGTGCAGAGATACGGCCGGCGAGCATCGACCCGGCGAGCATCGAGAGCGACATCGCCGCGGTCACGGCGCCGATCCAGACAGCCCGGGTGCCTCGCTGCTGCATGGTGATCGTCACCGAGACCACCAGTCCCAGACCGGCGAAGTTGCACACGGCGGCCAGGATCGTCAGCGGTCGCAGCATGGGGTGCCCGAACAGGAACCGCAGGCCGGTGCGGATCGACGGCAAGAGCGCTTCGCGGTCGTGCTTCGGAGCGGCCGGTAGCGGTGTCCGGACCAGTGCGGCGCAGGAGGCGGCAACGGCATACGTCACGGCGTCGACGAGCATCGGCAGGCCGCGGGCGATGCTGAACAACACGCCGGCCAGTGGCGGTCCGATGAGTCCGGAGGCGGCCGAGCGAGCTTCGTTGTTGGCGGCGGCGCGTGACAGATCCTCGCCGCGGACGACCTTCTTGATGGCCACCGCCTCGGCCGGGTTGTAAAACATCGACACGACGCCGCTGCAGGCCGCGGCCACCATCAGGTGGGGCACCGTGATCCGCCCGGCGAGGGCGACGATCGCGACGCTGGCGTAGGCGACGCACGCGCACGACGCCGCAACCACCATCACCCGCTTGCGATCCCAGCGGTCGACCAGCGCTCCAGCCGGCAGGCCGATGAGCACCATTGCGACCATCGAGGTGCCGGAGACAAGACCGACCGCGAACGGGCTGTGCGTTTCGGCGAGAGTGATCAGCGGAAACGCGAGGACGCTCATGCGCGATCCGAGGCTGTTGACGACGCCACCGGTCATCAGCAGCAGATAGTCGCGGTTGTGCCGCAGCGCCGGTTGTTGCGACGGTGCCTCCCCCATGGTGCGACTCCGTTCGTGGAGCGTCATACAGAGAACCCTGCCAGCAGGTCGACCCGGATGAGGCGCAATCGAGGTAAGGATTTGGTCAGGATTCCTGCCGTCGATCCGAGTGTCATCCGTTGGCTCGCTACCACCATCTGATGGCTCGCTCTCACTAACGTGAGGGACGCCGCATCGCCGTCGATCACGCGAGGTCGTCGTCTGCGGACTGCCATCGATCAAGGAGCCTGCAATGACCAGCCCGTCAGTGACCGGACCGCCGACCAGGCTGACGTCGGACCAGCGCAATGCGTTCGCAGCCGCGTACCTGGGGTGGGCGATGGACGCCTTCGACTACTTCCTGGTCGTGCTGATCTACGCGCAGATCGCCAAGGACTTCCACAAGTCGCTGACCGAGATGGCGCTCATCACGACGATGACGCTGATCATGCGCCCGGTGGGTGCCTTCATCTTCGGGCTGTGGGCCGACCGGGTCGGGCGCCGCGTCCCGCTGATGACCGACGTGGTTTTCTACTCGGTCGTCGGATTCCTGTGTGCCTTCGCCCCGAACTTCTGGGTGCTGATGGTGCTACGCATGCTCTACGGCCTCGGCATGGGCGGCGAGTGGGGCCTGGGCGCGGCGCTGGCAATGGAGAAGATGCCGTCGTCGCGACGCGGATTGTTCTCCGGCATCCTGCAGGGCGGGTATTCGATGGGTTATCTGCTGGCGGCGCTGGCCTTCCTTGTCGTCAACACCTGGCTGGGGCTGGACTGGCGGTGGATGTTCGCACTGTCGATCGTGCCCGGTCTGATCTCGCTGATCATCCGCTCACGGGTCAAGGAGTCCGAGGTCTGGGAGGCCTCGCAGCAACGGTTCAAGCAGACATCGGTTCGCGCGTCGCAGATCCTGCGGAATCCGACCATCTGGAAGCGTTTTGTCTTCCTGGTGCTGCTGATGACGGCATTCAACTGGATGAGTCATGGCACACAGGACATTTACCCCAACTTCCTCAAGGAGCACCACGACCACGGCCTGGGTCTCGCCGCATCCACGGCCACCTGGATCGCGGTGATCTACAACATCGGCGCGATCCTGGGCGGGGCGGTCGCCGGCATGTTGTCGGAGCGCTTCGGCCGCAAGGTCATCATCATCATCTGCGCGGTGCTCGCACTGCCGATCGTGCCGTTGTTCGCCTACTCGACCACCGTCGGAATGATCATTCTGGGCTCCTTCCTCATGCAGGTGATGGTGCAGGGCGCGTGGGGCGTCATACCGGCCCATCTGACCGAACTCTCGCCGGATGAGATCCGCGGCTTCTATCCGGGCGTGACCTACCAGCTCGGCAACTGCCTGGCCGCGTTCAACCTGCCCATCCAGCAGGCTCTCGCAGCCTCGCACGGCTACCCGTTCGCGCTGGCCGTCACGATCGTGCCGGTCTTCGTCGCGGTGATCCTGTTCACCGCCATCGGCAAGGAACGCAAGGGGATCGAGTTCGGCAGCGCGCAAGCGAGCGCGGTCGAGTTGGTATGACGCAGCTCGCGTCCGGCTGAGCACTTGCCGGCCTCGCCAGCCGTCAAGCGAGAGCCCCGCCCACCCTCGTCGAGATGGCCGTAGCTGTCGTTATCCGGCGGCCGCTACGACACCAACTGCCAGGTCAACATCGCGAGCCCCGCCCACCCTCGCCGAGATGGCCGTAGCTGTCGTTATCCGGCGGCCACAACGACACCAACCGCCAGGTCAACTCGGGTCCGGGCCCACGAACCGGGTCGCCGGGGCCTGCGCGCCGGCCACCCTCGACCGGGCGCGGGGCGCACACTCACGGCAGCGCGGGTTCGACGGCTGCCCCCGCGGGCGTGACCTCCGAGAGCAACGGCATCTCGCGCAACGGCCGCACCGTGAGAGCCAACAGCGCGCATGCCAGCACCAGTCCGCCGAAGACCGCCATCGTGGCCTCGCCGCCGATCAACTGCACCAGTGCGCCACCAGCGACCGGCGCGAGCGGAGTCGTCGACATGACCATCGTCATCAGTGCACTCTGCACCCTGCCCTGCATCGAGTCCGGCGTGATGAGCATGACGTAGGTCAGGAAGCCTGCGTTGACCGCCGGCAGCATCAGCCAGGTCAGGCCGAGCACCAGCATGATCAGCACCAACGAGTGCACGCCCGCGACGGCGGTGAGGCCGAGGCCCAGCACCGTCATACCGAGCAGACTGACCAGCCCGGCACGCATCCGGCGCAGCAGCCAGCCGCTGAGGATCGAGCCGACGATCATCGCCACGGCCATCGCGGTCTCGGTACCACCGATCAGTCCCGGCGCGACATGGCGGCGCTGCAGCACGATGATCAGCACGATCATGAATCCGTTGGCAGCGAAGTTCAGCCCCGAGGCGATGACCACCGTGGGACGCAGCACCTCGTTGCGCCATACGTGTCGGAAGCCGGCACGCATCGCCGACATCATCGGTTCGGCGTGCTCACCCTCATGGGTTGCGGGCAGCGGAGTGCGGATCAGGGCGGCGGCAATCGCGGCCAGCACGTATGACGCGACGTCGGCCAGAATCGGCAGCGCCCTCGAGATCGCGAAGAGCACACCGCCCAGCGGCGGACCCACCAGACCGGTGACACCCTGGCGCCCCTGCACGGCGGACATCGCGGTGGCCAGATCTGCTGGCGGCACAACGGATTTCGTCGCCGCGGTGTCCGCCGGCCCGAAGATCGCCTCCGCTGCGCCGACGATCACGCCGGCGACGACCAGATGTATGACGAACAGGTGGCCGGCGTCATACGCAAGCACGACCGTGCCGTATGACGCAGCGGCCACCAGCGCCGACCAGATCATCGTCGTCTTGCGATTCCAACGGTCCACCAGCGCGCCGGCGGGGATACCCATGAGCACCATGCCGCCCACGACCGACGCGCCTACGACGCCGACCAGCACCGGGCTGTGCGTCAGCCACAGCGTGAGCAGCGGGAAGGCCAGACCACTCATTCGGGATCCGATGCCGTTGAGGGTGTTGCCGACCATCAGCAGTTGGAAGTCGCGGTTGCGCCGCAGGGGAGCTGCCGAATCGGGCGCTGTCGTTGTCATGGCGACCAGTATGTTTCAGCACGATTATTTGCGCAATGTTTCTTGTGCACTTTTCTTTGCGGATCGGCTCGGTGATTGCGAGGATGGCGCTGTGACCTCCAACCAGACTCACTCGGCCCGCGACGAGCCCCGATCGCTGTCCGATCCGCGCGCGCTGAAGGCACTGGCCCACCCGTTGCGGATGCGCCTCATCGGCGAGCTGTCCACGCGTGGCTCGATGCGTGCCGTCGACCTGGCGAATGCCGTTGATGAGCCTGCGAATTCGGTGAGTTTTCACTTGCGCCAACTGGCAAAGTACGGCGTCATCGAACAGGACGACGACCGTGCTGCCGACGGCCGCGAACGCTGGTGGCGGCTGCCCAGCGACCAGGGCTTCCGGATCAACCCGGCCGAACTCGCCACCATCGAGGGAGGCGAGGCCGCCCTCGGCGTCTTCCGGCGGGTGGTCACGGGTAACGTGCACGCACTTGCTCGTGTCGTTCACGGGACGGCGTTCGCGTCCGAGGAAACGAGCCCGGAACGTCACCTCATCTCCAACGACTTCGCCGTACGTCTCAGCGCTGACGAGATGGACGAGTTGAAGGACGACATGTTCGACCTGATGATGCGATGGATGGCCCGCTCTCGCGAACTCGCCAACGCAGATGACGGCGTCGAGCGCCGGACTGTGTATGCCGTGATGCTCGGCGCGCCACTCGACCTCATCATCGATCAGCCATCCGACGAAGCAACGACCGGCCACGAATCCGGTTCTGAGAACTGAGAATTCGCAGACCGTGACTTCTTTGAGGTTGCACGCTGCAACGGTCGCCACACCAACATCCCGGCGATCACGATGAGCGCACCCGCGACGAAAAAGACAGTGTCCACTGGGCCGAAATGCGAGCCAGCGAACCGAAAGTCGATTCCGGCCAACACCGTGCTGGCGAGCCACCCAGTGCCACCCATGGCGACAAGGCTGGCGAACGCCGGAAGCATTTGAAAAAACGCGATCGACCTGCCGAGCAGCTCCGCTGAGACAGAACGCATCCACAATGGCGTGACGACGGTGTTGACCGCACCCAACGGCAGAGCAATGACGAAATAGACGACGCACGCGGCCAGGAATCCGGTCAACCGTGAGTACACAACGATCGCCGCGCCCGTGGCGATCATTCCGACCACCACCACGCGGGCAGCGCCGAAACGTCGCTCGACGACCGGAGCTGACAACGCACCGATCACCATGCCGGCGGCGGCGCACATCATCAGGATCCCGAGAAGCTGCGCGCGCTCGTGCAACACCTCTGTCACGAAGAAGACTTCCAAAACATTCAGCCCTCCCGTGCCCAAGGTCGCGACCGTGATTGCGATAGTGATTGCGCGTAGGACTGGATTTCCTGCAACGACAGCGGCACCCGAACGAAGTGAGCCCCACATCGCCTCGCGCACCGGGGTTGGAGGCGGAGCACCCTCCCAACGGACCCGAGCGAGAAGGAACGCCGACACCACGAATGACGCCGCATTGAGCCCAAGCGCCCAGCCGACGCCTGCAGCAAAGAGCAATGGTGCAGCGAGCGGCGGCCCCAGGATCGCGAGGATCTGGTTCGCCGCCCCCTGATCGGCGAACGCCGTGGTGCGCAACTCATCCGGAATGGTGCGCTGGATCATCGCCATGCGAGCGATGCCGAAGAACTGACCGGCTGCATTCGCCACGGCGATACTGACGTAGATCCAGACCAGTTCACCTGCAGTGCCGAGCGACGCCGAATACACCGGCACCAGCAACAAGCTCGCGATCGACCCGGCCTGAATCAGGTTGCTGCACAACAGGATCCGACGGCGATCGAAACGATCGTTGACGACTCCCGCTATCGGCCCAGCCAGAAGCACCGGAAGCGCGGCGGCGACCAGCACTCCCCCGACTGCCAGCGGCGCCCACGTCTTCCCGTTGGCAATGCGGGTGGCGATCCACAGCACCACCGTGGTGTCGAAGACGTAGTCACCCAACCGAGACACCAGCGCAGCCGGGAAGGCGAAGTGCCAGGCAGGCAGAGACCACAGTCGCGAGCGAACACTTCTTGTGGCACGTCGGTCGGAGGCTTCCATGTGAACCAGACTGTCGTACACAAGTAATTTGCGCAATATTTTTGTGCAAATTGTTCGCCTAGTAGGCTGCCCTAATGGATCAGCTCGAACCAAAGACGGTCACCGACCCAAAGGCATGGCGGGCACTTGCGCACCCCATTCGGGTCGACATCGTCCAGCTGCTGACCGAGCAGGCTGCTCTTCGCGCGACCGATTTGGCGAAAACACTTGGAATTGAGACGAATTCGGCAAGTTTCCACCTTCGACAGCTAGCGCGGTACGGATATGTCGAGGTCGACGATTCCGGCCACGGCGACAGCCGTGAACGTTGGTGGCGCTCGACAAGCCGGCACGGATTTCAGTTTCAGATACCCGATTCGACGGACGGCACTGGCTCCTCGTCTACCGATCTTGACGCTGCACGAACGCTGCTCGGCATCATGACGGCGCAGATCCACACGCGCGTGGACGAATGGGCTCGAACGGTGCTGTCGGGTGCCGATCATGCGAGTGACCCCTCCGAGACCTCCAACCACGACGTGGCGCTCCTGCTTACGGAAGAAGAGCTTCGCGACTTCCGTTCAGAGCAGGCAGATCTCATGCATCGCTGGATGGCTCTCCGGCATGAGCCGTCGGACGAAGGGGTTGGACTTCTGACGTACCGCCACGTCGGCTTCGGCTGGATCGACCGCTCACGGTTGCAACCCGAAGTAGACCAATCTGCCTCTGACGACTGAGAATTCGCTGACGGACAAATCACACACGCTGTAGGCCGGATTGGTCGCCACAGCGCCACTCGCGCTAGCCCTCAGGGTCTGGCACGCCCTTTGGACCGGCGACGTCCACCGGGTCGGCAAGGTCTTCAGGATCGGGCACCGACTTCTTCTCAGGCTCCGGCGGTGGCGGCCGGAAAGTCACCTCGATCTCCTCGAAGCCTTTCGTTCGAGTGGCCTCGGCCTGCCCGGCATACGCTCGCTTGTCGCCGCCTGTGAGGTTGACGTCGTCGGTGAACGGAGTGAGCAGGGCACGCGGGTACAACTTCTTGACCCGCACCGCATCGATCTCCATCGACAGCACGATCACCAGGGCCGCGAGATACAGGAATGCAAGCAGTCCGAGAACGGTTGCGAAGACACCGTTCATGTCGGAGGCGTGGGCGATCACGTGCCTGACATAGGTCACGCTCGCGCGCTGCAGCACCTGCCACAGCACCGCGGCAATCACCGCGCCCGGCAGCACACTGTGCCACGGCTCCGGGCTGGTCGTGCCGAGCCGGAAGGCCAACCCGAAGACGACCACGTTGATCAACACTGCGCCCAGTTCGATCAGCCAACCGCTCAGTGCACCGAAGTGGAAGTACGTGCCGAGCAGCGAGTTGAGCGCGGTGGTCGCGAGCAGCCCGAGGCCGACGGTCCCGAGCAGGAGGAACGAACGCCCTCGTGCCTTCAGCGGATTCGGCCGTTCGTTGCGCGGAACCTGCCACACCGTGTTTGCGGCGTACTGGAATGCCTGCGCCGCGCCGAGTGCGCCATACAGCATGGCGAGCACGCTGAGCACAACACCGACTCCCCCACCCGACAGCCCGTGCGGAACGCTCAACTGGTGCCCCACGACAGGGAATTCACCAAGCGCGGAGTCGATCAACCGCTGCTGCAGATGCGGGTGCCCGTCGAGCACCAGACTCAGTACGGTCGTCGCGAGCAGCAGCATCGGAAACAGCGACACGAACGTGTAGTAAGCGATCAGCGCGGACAGATAGCTGCCCATGTCGTCGAAGAACTTGTAGATCACGGCGATCGGGAAGCCCAGCGGCGGGAATCGCCGCTGGATCCGGTCGATCAGATTGTTCTTCGGCACTAGCGCAGGCTACTGCCGCGCCACAACAGAACGCCGAACGTGCACCGCTCGGCGACGGCCGCCGCAGGACACGTCACACGGGCGGTATGGCGCGCCGGCGCTGACTGAACGCGCGGTCGCGACGAGAGGCGTAGGCCAGTCGGTGCAACAGTTCATCGCGCAACTCGTCAGCCTCGACGACCCCGTCGATCACCAGATCGGATGCCAGTCGTTCGAGATCGACGTCCTGCAGGTACTCCTCGCGACGCGCATGCACGAACGCCTCACGCTCGGCAGGGTCCTCGATGGCCTCGATCTTGTTGGCGTAGACGGCGTTCACCGCCGCTTCCGGACCCATCACCGCGATGCGAGCGGTCGGCAACGCCAAGGTCGCATCCGGCCCGAAGCCGGGGCCACCCATGGCATACAAGCCGGCGCCGTACGCCTTGCGCACGATGACACAGAACTGCGGCACCGTCGCCTCGCTCACAGCCGACACCATCTTGGCGCCGTGCCGGATGATGCCGCCGCGCTCGACCTCGGAGCCGATCATGAAGCCCGGCACATCTGCCAGATAGATGAGCGGGATCGAGTATGCATCGCACATCCAGATGAACCGCGCAGCCTTGTCGGCGCTGTCGGTGAACAGCACACCGCCCTTGACCGCGGAGTTGTTGGCAACAAGGCCAACGGTTTTGCCGTCCATCCGGGCATAGCCGATGACGAGCTCGGGCGCGAACAGCGGCTTGATCTCGAAGAACGAGTCGTCGTCGACCAGGCCGTCGATCACCTCACGTATGTCGAACGGCTGGCTCTCCACCTCCGGCACCGTGTCGCGGTCGAGGGTCTGCGCCGGCTGCTCGGTTTCGTATGCCGGAGGCTCATCCCGCCAGGACGACGGCACATAGGAGAAGTACAACTTCGCCAGCTCGATGGCTTCGGCATCGTCGCTTGCAAGCAGGTCACCGACCCCGGAGACCGTGCAGTGCATGCGCGCGCCCCCCATCTCCTCCAGCGAAACCTTCTCCCCCACAACCATTTCCGCCATACGCGGGCTGCCGAGGTACATCGAGGCATTGCCTTCGACCATGATGATGATGTCGGTGAAGCTGGGGATGTAAGCCCCGCCGGCGGCCGACGGGCCGAACAGACAGCAGATCTGCGGCACCCGCCCGGACAACGCGACCTGGTTGTGGAAGATCCGACCGGCACCGCGGCGCCCGGGGAACAACTCGACCTGGTCGGTGATGCGCGCACCTGCCGAGTCGACGAACCAGAAGATCGGCAACTCCTCACGGAGCGCGGATTCGGTTGCGCGAACGATCTTTTCGACGGTCCGCGCACCCCACGACCCGGCTTTCACGGTGGGGTCGTTGGCGACGACGATCGCGGGCCGGCCGTCGACCGTACCGCGGCCGGTGACAACTCCGTCAGCAGGAAGATTGGCCGCGGAGGCGTTGGCGTAGCGACCGTCCTCGATGAACGAGCCCTCGTCGAAGAGCAGCGAAATCCTCTCTCGCACATAGAGTTTGTTCTGCGAATCCAGCTTGGCCTGTGCTCGCTCGGGTGCTGAGGCCGATGCTTCGTATGCCGCCGCAAGGCGCTGCCGCACGTCGGCGACGCGCGGATCGCTCGCAGGACGGTTCGATTCGGCGGCGCTCATGCCGGCAGTCCCAGACCGCGAGCGATGAGCATCCGCTGCACCTCGGACGTGCCCTCACCGATCTCAAGGATCTTGGCGTCGCGATAGAACCGCGCGACGGGATACTCCTCCATGAAGCCGTTGCCACCAAAGATCTGAGTGGCGATTCGCGTTGCCGTCACTGCGGATTCGGTGGAGTACAACTTGGCGATCGAGGCAGCGTGCTTGACCGCGGCCACCGAGCCGCGGCCGGCCGACAACTCATCCTTCAGCCACGCGGCCTTGTAGGTCAGCAACCGGGAGGCCTCCACCATCACCGCCAGATCAGCCACCTGGAAGGACACGCCCTGGTTCACCGCGATCGGGCGACCGAAGGCGGTGCGCGTCTGCGCGTAGTCGGTGACGGCCTCGAGGCACGCCTGCGACAGACCGACCGCGAGCGCGGAGATCGCGATGCGGCCGTCGTCGAGTGTTTTGAGGAACTGCCGGAAGCCCTGACCACGCTCGCCAAGCAGATTGCCCTCGGGCACAACGCAGTTGGCGAACGTCAGGCCGTGTGTGTCCGAGATGTGCCACCCGAGCTTGTTGTAGGCCGGCTCGGCCGTGAAGCCCGTCGTGCCGCTGGGCACCATGATCGCACTGATCTCCGGGCGGCCTTCGGCATCGGTGCCGGTACGCGCGGTCACAGTGACCACGGAGGTGATGTCGGTGCCCGAGTTGGTGATGAACGCCTTGGCCCCGTTGATCGTCCACTGGCCGTCAGCGAGAGTCGCCTTGGTGCGGGTGGCGCCGGCATCGGACCCGGCATCCGGCTCGGTGAGGCCGAAGCCCGCGAGCGCGGCACCGCTGACCAGGTCCGGCAAAAATCGCTGCTTCTGCTCCGGCGAGCCGTAGGTCAGGATCGGGTTGATCCCGAGGCCGACGCCTGCCGACAACGTGATGCCGATCGACTGGTCGATGCGACCGAGTTCCTCGATGGCCAGGCACAGATAGGTGAACGCGCCTTCTTCGAGACCAGCACCGCCATACTCCTCGGGCACCACGAGACCAAAGAGTCCGAGCTCGCCCATCTTGGGCACCAACTCGGTCGGAAAGTGGTGCGCCCGGTCCCACTCCGCGACATGCGGCGCGACCTCGCGCTCGGCGAAATCCCGCACCAGTCGGCGGAATTCCTCGTGTTCCTTGGTGAGCTCAAACATCGTTGGCGGGCCTCTCCGGTGAGATCTGCGTCACTTGACGTTAACGTAAACGTAAAGCATTCTGAGCGACATGCCAAACCGGACCGACACCGCGACGTGGACCATCGCCGACCTCGCCGACGAGTTCGGCGTCACACACCGCACGATCCGCCATTACGAAGAACTCGGCCTCATCTCCCCCGAGCGCCGCGGCACCACCCGCGTCTTCCACAAACGGGATCGCACCCGCCTGGCCCTGATCCTGCGAGGCAAGCGAATCGGGTTCCCACTGGAGGAGATTCGCACCATCATCGACATGTATGACGATCAACCCGGCGAGTCCGGGCAGCTGCGCTACCTGCTGGATCAGATCTCCGCTCGCCGCGTCGAGCTGGAAGACCGCCGGCGCGACATCGATCAGACGCTGGCAGAGCTCGCCACCCTCGAGCACCGTTGTCGCGCCGACCTCAACTCGCTGGCCGGCCGCCGACTGACGACCCCCGGCCCACCCGAGCTCGACTGAGAGGATGCACCCATGAGCACACCCGCCTTCGTGTCGGTCGACGACGCCCGGGACCGACTGGGCGCCACCGGCTACCTGGCCTCCGAAGACATCGCGACGACGGCCTATCTGGCCGCCGTGCTCGGTCGGCCGCTGCTGGTCGAAGGCCCGGCCGGAGTGGGCAAGACGGCTCTGGCCGGAGCGCTCGCGGCAGCAACGGACTCCGCCATGTTGCGACTGCAGTGCTACGAGGGTGTCGACGAGGCGCGCGCTCTCTACGAGTGGAATCACGCCAAGCAACTGCTGCGCATCACCGCCGAGCAGTCCGGCGGCTGGGACGATGTCCGCACCGACATCTTCGGTGAAGAATTCCTGTTGGAGCGCCCGCTGCTCGCGGCTGTCCGCGCACAACGGCCGACGGTGTTGCTCATCGATGAGCTCGACAAAGCCGACGAAGAGCTGGAAGGCCTTCTGCTCGAACTGCTGTCGGAGTTCCAGATCACGATTCCGGAGTTGGGCACGATCCGCGCCGCCCACCGCCCGATGGTGGTGGTGACCTCGAACGCCAGCCGCGAGCTGTCGGAGGCCCTGCGCCGACGGTGCCTGTTCTTGCACATCGACTATCCCGACGCCGAACTCGAGCAGCGCATCGTGAAATCACATGTGCCCGACCTCGACGACGAGCTGGCCGCCTCGCTCGTCCGGGTGATCGGCGCGCTGCGCGGTCTCGATCTGCGCAAGGCGCCCTCGGTCGCCGAAACCGTCGACTGGGCAAGCACGTTGGTCAGTCTCGACGCCGATCGGCTCGACCCCGAACTCGTACGACGCAGCCTCGGCGTCATTCTCAAACACCGCAGCGACATCGAGCTCGCAACAACCAAGCTCGATCTCGACCGTGAACTCGCCGGCTGAGTCATCAGCGCTACCAGCGCGATTCGTCGCGCTGGGCAAAGCGATGCGCGCGCACGGCCTGGCCGTCGGCACCAGCGAGATCACCGACGCCGCGCGGGTCTGCCGCACGCTCGGCTTCGACGACCGCCGCCGGTTACGTGCGGGAATCGCCGCAGCGGTGCTTCGCCGCGCGGACGACCGCACGGTCTTCGACCAGCTCTTCGACATCTACTTCCCGGCGGCAGTCGGCAGACGTACCGACGCTGTGGCCAGCCTCGACGAACTCCGCGAACGCCTGACCGAGGCCCTCGCAACCGCCGACCAGCGCGCAGCTGCCGAAATCGCAGCCGCCACAGTCGAATTGCTGGGCCGCGTCACCGATGGTGACGGCTGGTCCGCCGCCCAGGCACTCGATGCACTCGCGCCGCAACTGCTCATCGCCGCCGCCCAGAATCGGGCTCGTATGACGGGAGCAGCCGGTGCGGACAGCGGTTCCGGCGGCTCGGGCAGCGGCTCGTCCGGGGCGGGTGGGCAGTCCCAGCGAGACGGCAGCGGCATACCGAACGAACGCCCTGCGGCGCCCACATCCGACGACACCTCCTGGGCGATGAATCCGTGGGACGTGCCCGACTCTCGCTCCGAGCAACTCACCGACCGCATCGACCGCGACGAGATCCGCGACCGGGTGGCGGCTTTCCGCCGCGCGGTGGAGAGCGAAACGCGCCGCCGCAATGCGGAGGTGCGCGACCGGGATCGCCTGGCACGTCTGGCGATTCCGCCCTCGCTACAGCGCCGAGACTTCCTGACTGCGGGCGCCGGCCAACTCGCGCTCATGCAACGCGAGCTCGATCCGTTGGCACGCAAGCTCGCCGCGCGGCTGACCTCTCGCGAGCGCGCGGGTCGCAGCGCCATCGACGTGCGGCGCACATTGCGTGCCTCGATGTCGACGGGCGGCGTGCCGATCGAGCCCGTCTACCAGCGCCGTGCACCGCACCGACCGGACCTGGTGCTGCTGGCAGATCTGTCCGGATCCGTCGGCGGCTTCTCGTCGTTCACCATGCTGCTGATGCAGGCTCTGCACCAGCACTTCCGGCGCGTGCGCATCTTCGGCTTCGTCAGCACCACCGCCGAGATCACCGACGTGGTGCGCGAGCTTCCGCCCGGCGCATCACTGACGAGCTGGGCGCTCGGCACACCGGCACTCATCGGGCGCGGGACCAGCAGCAGTTACGACTGGGGGTTGGGCACCTTCGCCCGCGGCCATCTTGCCGCCCTTGGCCATCGTTCGACCGTGCTCATCCTCGGCGATGCCCGCAACAACTTCGGTGACCCGAACACCGAAGCGCTGCAACAGATTTCACGACGGGCTCGGCATACGGTCTGGCTCAATCCGGAGCCGGCAGGCATGTGGGACCGCGGTGACTCACTGGCGCGCGTCTACGGCCGGATCGTCGACATGCACGAGTGCCGCAACCTGGAGCAGCTGCGCGACTTCGTCGCACAGCTGCTCCCCGTTCACTGACCGCGGCATCCGCAAGCAGAAACCGCGGTCAACTGAAACCTCAGGCCTGGTTGAACTCCATCGGGTCAGGCCCCGTGCGCTCACCCTTGTCGAGCCCGGCAATCGTGCGCAGGTCCTCGCCATCGAGTTCGAATCCGAAGATGTCGAAGTTCTCCTCGATACGCGCCGGCGTCACCGACTTCGGAATCACCACATTGCCCAACTGCAGGTGCCACCGCAGGATGACCTGCGCAGCCGTCTTGCCGTGCTTGTCCGCGATCGCAGCGATGTCGGCGTTCTGCAGCACCTCACCACCGGACGCAAGCGGGCTCCACGCCTCGGTCACGATGTCGTGCGCCTGGTGGAACTCCCGCAACTGAGCCTGCTGCAGGAACGGATGCAACTCGATCTGGTTGATCGCGGGGTACTCCCCCAACTCGGCGTTGACCCGCTCGAGGTGCTCGACCTCGAAGTTGCAGACACCTGCAGCGCGGATCTTGCCCGACTCGCGCAGCTCGATCAGCGCGCGATAGGTGTCGACATACCGGTCGTTCTTCGGCGTCGGCCAGTGGATGAGGTACAGATCGACCGGGGCGTCCGAGCCGAGCCGCTGGTGCGACGCCTCGAAGGCATCGAGCGTCTGCTGGTAGCCCTGGTCGGCATTCCACAACTTCGTGGTCAGGAAGATCTGCGAGCGCGGCACCGGTGTGGCCGACAGCACCCGACCGACACCGGATTCGTTGTCATAGGCCTTGGCCGTGTCGATGTGGCGGTAGCCCACCTCGAGCGCCTTCTCGACGGCGGGGCCGACCTTGTCATCCGGCACCTGCCAGACGCCGAAGCCCAGTTGTGGAATCTTCACTGCCACCGATCCGGCGCGCAACGAAAGAGTAGGGACAGAAGCGATGGTGTTGTCTGTCATATCCGTGGCCAACGCAAGACCACCGCGCTGTATGCCGCGCCGCCGCAACTCGTCTCACCACCCGAACACGTGACGGGCGTCATACCTGGCTACAGTCGCTTCCATGCCGCAACTGCACAAGGTCCTCATCGCCAACCGTGGCGAGATCGCCGTTCGCATCGCCCGCGCCTGCGCTGACGCCGGCATCGCCTCGGTCGCCGTGTATGCCGACCCGGACCGCGACGCGCTGCACGTGAAGGTCGCCGATGAGGCATATGCACTCGGCGGCAGCACGCCCGGCGACTCCTACCTCGACCAAGGCAAGATCCTCGCAGCTGCGGCGCAGGCAGGCGCGGACTCGGTGCATCCCGGCTACGGGTTCCTCTCCGAGAACGCCGAATTCGCCCAAGCGGTCATCGACGCCGGCCTGATCTGGATCGGCCCGTCGCCGCAGGCGATCGACTCCCTCGGTGACAAGGTCAAGGCGCGGCACATCGCCACCAAGGCCGGCGCTCCTCTGGTGCCCGGCACCAAGGATCCCGTCGGCGGATCCGACGAGGTCGTCGCCTTCGCCAAGGAGCACGGCCTCCCGGTCGCCATCAAAGCGGCGTATGGCGGTGGTGGTCGCGGTTTGAAGGTCGCCCGCACCATCGAGGAGATCCCCGAACTGTTCGACTCGGCGGTCCGCGAGGCGGTCACCGCTTTCGGTCGCGGCGAATGCTTCGTCGAGCGCTTCCTGGACCACCCGCGTCACGTCGAGACCCAGTGCCTGGCCGACACCCACGGCAACGTCGTGATCGTGTCCACCCGCGACTGCTCACTGCAGCGCCGCAACCAGAAGCTCGTCGAGGAGGCGCCTGCGCCATACCTCTCTGACGCTCAACACGACGAGTTGGTGCGGGCTTCCAAGGCGATCCTTTCGGAGGCGGGTTACACCGGCGCCGGCACCTGCGAGTTCCTCGTCGGTCAGGACGGCAACATCTCCTTTCTCGAGGTCAACACCCGTCTGCAGGTCGAACACCCGGTCTCCGAGGAGGTCACCGGCATCGATCTGGTGCGCGAGCAGTTCCGCATCGCGCAGGGCGAGGCGCTCGGCTACGACGACCCGCAACCGCACGCCCACTCCATCGAGTTCCGCCTCAACGGTGAGGACGCCGGTCGCAACTTCCTGCCCGCACCCGGCACGGTGAGTGTCTTCCGCGCTCCGTCCGGCCCCGGCGTGCGCCTGGATTCCGGCATCGTCGAGGGCGACGTCATCGGCGGCGCGTTCGACTCGATGCTCGCCAAGCTCATCGTCACCGGCCGCACCCGCACAGAAGCGCTCGAGCGTTCGCGTCGTGCCTTGGCCGAGCTCGTCATCGACGGTATGCCGACCGTGGTGCCCTTTCACCGCGCCGTCGTCGCCGACCCGGCCTTCGCGACCGATGACGACACCCCGTTCACCGTGCACACCCGCTGGATCGAGACCGAGTTCGACAACCAGATCGAACCGTATGCCGGTGGCCACGCGGCCGGCGACGAACCCGCACCCCGCCAGACCATCGTGGTCGAGGTCGGCGGCAAGCGCCTCGAGGTCTCACTGCCCGGCGATGTGCAACTCGGTGGCGGTGGCAACCCGGTCGGCGCCGCACGCAAGAGGGCACCCAAGCGGGCCCGCTCCGGCGGCGGTGCCGCAGCCGCGTCGGGCGACTCGCTCACTGCCCCGATGCAGGGCACCATCGTCAAGATCGTCGTCGAGGACGGCGCGACCGTCGCTGCCGGCGACACCATCCTGGTGTTGGAGGCGATGAAGATGGAGCAGCCGATCACCGCGCACAAGTCGGGCACGCTGACCGGTCTCACCGCTGCCATCGGCGAGACAGTCCAAGGCGGTGCCGTGCTCGCCGAGATCAAGGACTGACCCCACGCCCTCCGTGTCAGTGGTGGGTGTACATCCGACAGCACCTCAGGCGAAGGTGTGCGGCTAGGTGTCGGCGTTGACGATGCCTTGCAGGATCAGCGCCACTGTCGAGCGCACATAGGTCGCGCGCTCCGTAGGTGTCGTGACCTGCAACGAGCTCAGCATCACGCCGTCGATGCTGGCGACGATCGCCTCCGCGCGGCGCCGTGGCTCGGTGCGGCAGCCACGCCTCACGATCGCCTCGACCGCGTCGGTCAGATGCTGCCGCCAGGTCACGATCGGGTCGCGCAGTGACGGCGTCCGCGCGGCCTCGAGCGCCAGTTCACACATCGTGATCATCAGCGCGGGGTCCTGCGCCCAGCGCTGCAACATGTCGATGGCCGCGACGATCGCGTCGCCTGGGTCGCCGTCCGGTTGCGGTTCGGGCAGCGCGTCCCCCATCTGCAGGACATCACCGGTCAGTTGAGCCGCAACGAAGTTGGTCAGCGCTGTCAGCAGCGCCAGCCGGGTGCGGAAATACACCGAGCAGGTGCCCTCGGGCAGATCAGCCTCGCGGTCGACCGCGCGGTGCGTCAGCCCCCGCAATCCCCCTGAGCCGACAACCGCGATCGAGGACTGCAGCAGGTGTTCCTGCCGCGCCTGACTGCCCTCCGGGCCCCGCCGGGCGCGATGCGCTCGCTTCTTCCTCGTGGACACGGCGTCAGCCTCTCACGTCCAGCGGTTGCGACGTGACGCGGAACACGGTCTGCCGAGTTGCGCCCGCACCACTACAGCTGTAGTTTAATGAGCATCCGCACTACATCTGTAGAACCCGACTTAAGGAGTCGCATCATGAACGGCATCTCAGTCTTCTTCACCGGCTTCGTGGTCATCAACGCGATCGCCCTGGCTCTGTTCGTCGCCTTCGCTGCGACCAACGTCACGAAGTTCTTCGTCGCCAACCGCCGGGTGCGCGTCTCGCAGCGTCAGCCGCTGGTGCGCTACTACAGCCACATGGCGCTCGGCCACTGAGCCCCGAAAACTCCCGCGAAGGCGACGTGCACCCACCGGTGCGCGTCGCCTTCGCATGTGTGCCGGCGGTCACCACGAGGACCTGCGCGGCGGGTCCATGAAAGGATGCGGGCCGTGAGCGGTCGCCAGAAGCATGTCGTTGTCATCGGCGGAGGACCCGGCGGATACGAGTCAGCACTCGTAGCTGCTCAGCTGGGCGCCAAGATCACCATCATCGAGAAGGACGGCCTCGGCGGCGCCGCCGTTCTGACCGACTGCGTCCCGAGCAAAGCGCTCATCGCGACCTCCGATTTCCTCTCGCGCTTCGCATCCGCCGGGCGGCTCGGCGTCGGTTTCGAGGGAACCCTCGACGACCAGCACGCCGAGGCTCATCTGACCAAGGTCAACGAGCGCATCCTGAATCTCGCCAAAGCGCAGAGTCACGACATACGCACGCAGTTGCAAAGCGTCGGCGTCCGGTTGGTCTCCGGCAAGGGCCGCGTCGTCGGGCCGGGCCGGGTCGCCGCCGATCTGGCCGACGGCACGACCGAGGAGTATGCCGCAGACGTCATCCTGCTCGCGGTCGGGTGCACGCCCCGGGTCATGTCGAGCGCGATGCCCGACGGTCAGCGGATCCTGACCTGGCAACAGATCTACCACCTGCCCGAGCTTCCCGAACATCTGATCGTCGTCGGGTCCGGCGTGACCGGCGCCGAACTCGCGCACGCCTATCTCGGCCTCGGTTGCGAGGTGACCCTGGTCTCCTCCCGCGACCGGGTGCTCCCCGGTGAGGACGCCGACGCGGCAACGGTGATCGAGGACGTCTTCCGACGTCGTGGCATGAAGGTGCTCAACCGATCACGCGCGGAGTCCGCGGTGCGCGATGGCGACGAGGTCGTCGTGACGCTGCAGGACGGCCGCCAGGTGCGCGGCTCGCACGTCCTGCTGGCGGTCGGCGCCGTCCCGAACACCGCCAGCCTGGGTTTGGAGAATGTCGACGTCGAGATCACCGAATCCGGTCACATTCCCGTCGACCGGGTCTCGCGCACGACCGCCCAGGGCGTGTATGCCGCCGGCGACTGCACAGGCGTGCTGCCGCTCGCGTCGGTCGCGGCGATGCAGGGCCGGATCGCCATGGCGCACTCGCTCGGTGACGCGGTCGCGCCGCTGAACCTGCGCGGCGTGTGCGCGAACATCTTCACCGACCCCGAGATCGCGACAGTGGGGTATTCGCAGGCCGACGTCGAGGAGGGTCGCATCGAAGCCCGCGTGGTCACGCTGCCGTTGTCGACCAACCCTCGTGCCAAGATGCGCAACATCACCGACGGCTTCGTCAAACTGTTCGCCCGCCCCGGCAGCAACACCATCATCGGCGGGGTCGTGGTGGCGCCACAGGCGTCCGAACTCATCTATCCGATCGGCCTGGCGGTGCAGAACCGCCTCACGGTCGACCAGGTCGCAAGCACGTTCTCGGTGTACCCGTCGATGACAGGGTCGATAGCCGAAGCCGCCCGCCGGTTGCACTCCCTCGATTTCTGAGCTGGCCCATTTCTGAGCGGGCCCAGCCGCAAGCTCGATCTCTGAGCGGGCTCAGCCGCGATCGTCACCATCGGGCTCGGCAGCGTCGTCGCGTCGCGGCGCGTAAGGGTCGACCTGGTGCGGCAGCAGGCCGGCTTTCTCCCAGGAGCGGTACCGGTGGTCGCGCAGCTTCGGCCGGATGATCTTCCAGTAGCCGAAACCGAGCACCACCACGACCGTCAGTATGACGACGCTTTCGAACTTCACTGACCAGCTCCTCATGGTGACGGCATCGTGGGCGGTTCCGGCCCGCAGCTTCGATTCCACCCAAGTCAAGCATGCCGAGGCGCGGAACGATCAGCCCGGATGCCACGGCCACCATGAGCGCCCTACGCTGACGGTCGTGACTGACAACGCCCTGCTCTCAGACCCCGCCACCGATCCGTTCGAGGTGGCGCGCGCCGCCGCCGACGTCATCGCCGACCGCACCGGTGTCGCCCAGCACGAGGTGGCCCTCGTGCTGGGATCCGGATGGGGCCAGACCGCAGATCGGATCGGCCGCACTGTCGCCACGATCGACAACGCCGACGTGCCAGGCTTCGCGGCGGCCGCGGTTCCTGGTCATTCGAGCGCCATGAGGTCAGTGATGATCGGCGAATCCGACTCGCGTGCGCTGGTTTTCGGCACCCGCACACATTTCTACGAAGGCAAGGGCGTGCGCGCTGTCGTCCATGGTGTTCGCACCGCCGCAGCCGCCGGATGCAAGGTCATCGTGCTCACCAACGGTTGCGGTGGCCTCAACCCGTCGTGGGGCCCCGGGACGCCGGTGCTGATCCGCGATCACATCAACCTCACCGCCACGTCACCTATCGAGGGCGCAAACTTCGTCGACCTGACCGACCTCTACTCCCCCCGGTTGCGGGGCCTCGCTCGCACCGTCGACGCCGACCTCGACGAGGGCGTCTACGCCCAGTTCCGCGGCCCGCACTACGAGACACCCGCCGAGGTCCAGATGGCCAAGGTCATCGGCGCCGATCTGGTCGGGATGTCCACGACGCTCGAAGCCATCGCCGCGCGGCAGAGCGGGCTCGAGGTGCTGGGCGTCAGCCTGGTCACCAACCTTGCAGCCGGCATCAGCGACCAGCCGCTGTCCCACCAGGAGGTCATCGAAGCCGGCCAAGCCGCCGCCGAGCGCTGCGGAACCTTTCTCGCCCGCGTTGTCGCGACGATCGCGGCGGAGGCTGCGCAGTGAGTGCCAGCGACTTGGCACAGGCACGCGCCTGGATCGCTGACGATCCCGACGCACAAACCCGCGCCGAACTCGAAAACATCGTCGCGACAGCCGAATCCGCAGATGACGCGGCGGCTGAAGAGCTTGCGGACCGCTTCGCCGGGCTGCTCGAATTCGGCACCGCCGGCCTGCGTGGCGCTCTCGGTGCCGGGCCGAATCGCATGAACCGTGTCGTGGTGATCCGTACCGCCGCCGGGCTCACGGCATACCTGCAGCAGCAGACCGGACGACGCGACGTCACCGTCGTCATCGGGTATGACGCCCGGCACAACTCCGATGTCTTTGCCCGCGACACCGCGGCGGTCATCGTGGCCGCCGGAGGGCGCGCGATGATCCTGCCGCGTCCGCTGCCGACACCGGTACTGGCGTTCATGATTCGGCACCTTGGCGCCGATGCGGGCGTCATGGTCACGGCAAGCCACAACCCGCCGCAGGACAACGGTTACAAGGTCTATCTCGGCGACGGCAGTCAGATCGTCGCACCGGCGGATGCGCAGATCAGCGCGGCGATCGGGCGGTTCCCGACAGCGGCGTCGGTCGAGCGTGCCGATGACGGCTGGCAGACGCTGGACGACGACGTGGTGCAGGATTACATCGATTCGGTGTGCCGCGTGGTGCGCGCCGACGGCCCGCGCGAGGTGTCGATAGTGCACACCGCACTGCACGGCGTCGGCACCGAGATCGTCCGAAAGGCGTTTGCGCAGGCGGGCTTTCGCGACATACAGTCCGTGGCCGACCAGGCCGACCCGGATCCGGCGTTCCCGACTGTCGCGTTCCCCAACCCGGAGGAGCCTGGCGCCATCGACCACGCGCTCGCGCTGGCGCAGACCGCCGGCGCCGATCTGGTGATCGCCAACGACCCCGACGCCGACCGGTGTGCGGTCGCGATCCGGCGCGAGGGCGACTGGACCATGTTGCGCGGCGACGAGGTCGGCGCGCTGCTGGGTGCCTACCTGCTGCGCCGCGGAATCCCGGCCGGTGGGGTCTTCGCCAACTCGATCGTGTCGTCACGGCTGCTGTCGCGTATGGCGGCTGCCGCAGGGGTCGCGCACGCCGAGACGCTCACCGGGTTCAAGTGGATCAGCCGAGTGCCCGACCTGACGTACGGCTATGAGGAGGCGCTGGGCTACTGCACCGACCCGGGCCAGGTGCGTGACAAGGACGGCATCAGCGCGGCGTTGCTCGTCGCCGAGTTCGCAGCCGAACTCAAAACCGGCGGACGCACCTTCGACGACGTGCTCGGCGACCTCGCCGCCGAACACGGACTGCACCTGACGGACAGCTTCTCCGTACGGGTCGCAGACCTCGCGCTGATCGGGCAGATCATGTCGCGACTGCGCGATGCTCAGCCTGAAAGCGTTGCCGGACAACGGGTTTCGCGGATCGATGATCTGGCCAAGAGCGACGGCGGGCTTCCTCCGACCGAGGGCCTGCGGTACTTCCTGGCCGACGACACCCGTGTCATCGTGCGGCCCAGTGGCACCGAGCCCAAGCTGAAGGTCTACCTCGAGGTCATCGCTGCCGATGCCGCTTCGGGCGCTGCGCGCCTGTCCGCGGTGCGCGCGGACTTCGAGCGACTGACACGTATCTAGCTACGCACGAGGGTTGGACTGCTCTGCGCCGAGGGGTCCATCCAGCTTGATCGAGAGTTGAGTGGCACCAACACGTCAGCTGAGGACTGATCAGCCAGAGGAGCGCTGATCTGTCCTGCACAGACGTGACCCCCAGCGACAGCGACAGCGACAGCGGTGGACCCCGGCGGAAGTCAAACCACGTCGGGCCACGACTTGCGAACGGGATGCCACCGACCCGAACCTCGTCACGGTCAACGCGGTCGCGCCACGGACCCGCGGAACGGGCTTGCCGCCGCACGCATGCATCGGTGTCCATCGGTTGCATCAGAATGCTGCCCACCTCACCTGCGCCCTCAACTACACGCGGCCGTCGACGGACTGCCATCGGATCGTGCCGCTCTGTGGACAAGTGTCCGTCGACCCAGGTCCTGTGGATGAAGAAATCGCGAATTGCGTTGTTCCTCAACCGATTTCACGCGGTTGGACACTTGTCACGGGTTCCGACATATGTTCTAATAGTCATAGGTCGAATCAACCAACCACAGCGCGAGGAGGCGGTCATGGAACACGTTCCGACAACACCTGACACTCCGCTGGCCGTCGCCTGCGATCAAGTCACACCCGCAGCACCCGGCCACGCCGCCGAACTGCTGAATGCCACAGACGAGTTCGTGCAGGTGCTCCAGGCGTGGCCGGCTGCCATCTTTCAACTCGCTGAGCGCGATCTCACCCATCTGGCATCAGCGGCTTTGACCATCAGCCACCGCGCCGAGGCGATCGCCGCACTCGCCGCAGCCGACGCGGTCGATCGCGGCGTTGTCGCACAGTCCACCGCAGCATCGACCACGCAATGGGTGCGTGATCTGACCCCGGGCACGACCCACCACCAAGCACGTGCCATCGCCGATATCGCCACCGCCGCACTGGATGCGCGCAACCACGCCATCATCGGGGCAGTCCGAGACGGGCAAGTGACCGTAGACACGGCCGCAACAGCTCTGCGCGAAGCAGAAAAAGTCGCGCCACTGTTCCCGACCGTTGAGCGCAGCGAGATCCACTCATGGTTTCTCGCACTCGAAGACTTCAGTCCTCGCTCTTTGCGCACTCTGACCAGGCGCCTGATCGCCGCCTTCGGTGACGATCAGCTGGCGGACGACGAGGACCATCAGCAGCAGGTGGAATCCCTCACCTGGCGCGAATTACCCACTGGAATGGTGCGTTTGATCGCCGACCTGTCCCCCGCTCACGCCGCGATCGTCAAAGAAGCACTCAATGCCACGAGCGCTCCGCGCCCTGAGACCCGACCGGAGACGGGACGTGGAGCGGTGAAAGACGAGCCCGCCACGAGCGGCACGTATGACGCCGACGCGAACCACCACGACCGGGCAGCACCTGCGCGCGACTCTGCACCAACGGAGAAGGCGACCACGGGATCAACTCATCCACAGCCTGGGCCAGACGACCCCGGACACGAGCCTGACACCCGCGACGACAGCACCGTCAGCGCGAACGCCCCGCGAGATACGCGCTCACCCGGAAAGCGTCGACTCGATGCACTGCTCGAGCTGATCACGCATGCCACACGTGATCTGGATGCCTCAATGTCGCCGATGTCCGGCACCGCGAAGGTCGTCGTTCTACTCCCACTGGACACCCTCACAGAGGGTCGCGGCCACGCCACCACCAGCAGTGGGGACGTCATCGATCCAGCATCCGCACGCCGACTGGCATGCGACGCAGACCTCATCCCCGTCGTACTCGGTGCAACAAGCGAACCACTCGACGTCGGACGACAAAAACGACTCGTCACCGCAGGTTTACGCACAGCCGTGATCGTCCGAGACCGGCACTGCACCTTCCCCGGATGCGACCGACCACCCGCATGGTGCGAAGTCCACCACATCATCCCCTGGTGGGCCGGCGGCGGCACCAGCCTGACCAACTCAGCCCTCGTCTGCGCCCGACACCACACCATCATTCACCGCGACGGCTACACCGCCACCACAACAGCCGGACACGTGACATGGGACCTCTCCCCAGGCCGCATCGGAGAGCAGCACAACCACTCATCCAGCACGTCGCCACCAGAGGTGGAGGTGAGCAACACCCCATCGCGGTATGCGGGACCGACAAAAGCCGGGGCTGCAGACACCGAGGGACTGCTGCACGATTCAGAAAATGTCGCCTGACAAGCATCGCGGTGATGCAAGAGGGACCACGCGTCACCGGGACCACGTATCACCGGGACCACGTATCACCGGGACCACGTATCACCGGGACCCCACATCACCGGGACCACGTATCACCGGGACCCCACATCACCGGGACCCCACATCACCGGGACCACGCATCAGCGGGACAGGGCCACCGTTGAGGTCCGCTCTACGAGCGAAGTCAGCCCCAGTAGAAAGACGCCAGGATGAAGGCGATACCGAGCACTGCGGCCACAATCGCCGGGGTCGCGTAGCTGCGGTGCGCCGCCGAGTCCTGCCTGGGGGTGATCTGCCGTTCGACGGCAGCCAGATATTCGTTCTTGCTGCGGTCGATCACGGCGGCGACGTCCGCGGCAGATCCGCGTCGCGCGACCATGACGTCCGAGGGCGTCGCGCCATCCGGCGAAGACACCGCGGCGACGTTGAATCGGCCGCCGACCATCAGCCCGAAGCCGCGCTGCGGTGAGCGGATCGCTCGCCCCTGCGGTCGTTGCGAGGCGATCGCCCATGAGCTGAAGCCGACGTCCTCGGGTGTGTAGATCTTGAGGTTCCAGCGTTGCTCGATGACATCGACGGCCGGCCAGGTGAACGCAACATCGCGAATCAGGTTGCGCAGCGTCACTCCGGACTGGTCGAGTTCGACGCAGGGACGCACGAATACGACCCACACCAGCAGGAGCGAACCGATCGGCCACAGGAGTTCCGCGGGCGTGGAGAAACCATCGGCAATGAGCAGACCGACCAGCAGGAGCACACTCACCAGCCCCAGCGCCACCCCACTGACCAGCATGACCGGCTGACGGAACACACGACGACCTCTGCTGCTTGCTGGGTCGACTTTCCGATTCAGAGGGGATCGCATGGCAGATAGGCTGCCCTGGTGAGCCCATCATCTGCAACGTCGCGGGCCCGGGAACTGCTCGGAGTGACCTCGCTGACCAACAACGCGCTGCGCACCTGGCTGCACGGATTACCCGGTGTCGACCAGGTCGGGATCGAGGCGCGAGCGGCCGGACTCGGCAGCCGCTCGATCAAATCCGACAGCAAATCGTGGGCTATCGACATGGCCATCGCGATGATCGACCTGACCACTCTCGAAGGGTCCGACACCATCGGCAAGGTCCGCAGTCTGTGCGCGAAGGCCGCCTACCCCGACCCCACGGATCCGGCAACCCCACAGGTCGCGGCCGTGTGCGTCTACAACGACATGGTCGGCGTCGCCTGCGACGCCCTGCAGGGCACTGGGATCCACGTCGCCGCCGTGTCGACAGCCTTTCCGTCCGGCCGTGCGAGCCTGGCGGTCAAGCTCGCCGACACCCGCGATGCAGTCCGGGCCGGTGCGGACGAGATCGACATGGTGATCGACCGAGGCGCCTTCCTGTCCGGCGACTACCGGCTGGTCTTCGACCAGATCACCGCAGTCAAAGAGGTCTGTGCGCGCCCGGGTGACCAGCCCGACGCGCACCTGAAGGTCATCCTCGAGACCGGCGAGCTTGCGACATACGACAATGTGCGTCGCGCCTCGTGGCTGGCGATGCTCGCGGGCGCCGACTTCATCAAGACATCGACCGGCAAGATCCAGCCGGCCGCGACGATGCCGGTGACGCTGGTGATGCTGGAGGCCGTCCGCGACTGGCGCGAGCTGACCGGCGACATGATCGGGGTCAAACCGGCCGGCGGGATCCGGACCAGCAAGGACGCCATCAAGTATCTCGTCATGGTCAGCGAGATCGCGGGCGACGACTGGCTCGACCCGGCCTGGTTCCGGTTCGGCGCGTCGAGCCTGCTGACCGACCTGTTGATGCAGCGGCAGAAGCTGCGCAAAGGTGCCTACTCCGGCGCCGATTACGTATCCATCGACTGATCCGCGAAAGACCACCAATGACACCGAAATTCGAATACGCACCGGCGCCGGAATCGCGCTCGGTCGTCGACATCGCCTCGTCATACGGGCTATTCATCGGCGGTGAATTCGTCGACCCGGCCGCGGGCACGTCGTTCAAGACGGTCAACCCGGCCACCGAGGAGTCGCTCGCCGACATCGCCGAGGCCGACGCCACCGATGTCGACGCGGCGGTCCGCGCCGCCCGCCGCGCTTACGAGCGCGTCTGGGGACGTATGCCGGGGTCCGAACGCGGCAAGTACCTCTTCCGCATCGCCCGGATTCTGCAAGAGCGAGCCCGCGAGTTCGCCGTGCTGGAATCCATCGACAACGGCAAGCCGATCAAGGAATCTCGCGACGTCGACGTGCCACTCGCCGCGGCGCACTTCTTCTATCACGCCGGATGGGCCGACAAGCTGGACTACGCGGGCCTCGGCACCGATCCCGCTCCCTTGGGCGTCGTCGGCCAGGTGATCCCGTGGAACTTCCCGCTGCTCATGCTCGCGTGGAAGATCGCACCAGCTCTGGCGACCGGAAACACCGTCGTCCTCAAACCCGCCGAGACCACCCCGCTGACCGCGCTGTTGTTCGCGCAGGTCTGTCAGCAGGCCGACCTTCCGGCCGGCGTCGTCAACATCGTGACCGGCGCAGGCGCCACCGGGCAGGCCATCGTCGATCACCCGGGCGTCGACAAGATCGCCTTCACCGGCTCCACCGATGTCGGTCGTGCAATCGCGCGGGCGGTTGCCGGCACGCGCAAGAAGGTCACCCTCGAACTCGGCGGCAAAGCCGCCAACATCGTCTTCGACGACGCGGCCATCGACCAGGCGGTCGAGGGCATCGTCAACGGGATCTTCTTCAACCAGGGACACGTCTGCTGTGCGGGCTCGCGGCTGCTGGTGCAGGAGAGCATCGCCGACGATGTCATCCGCCGGCTGAAGCGACGGCTCACCACCCTGCGGGTCGGTGACCCGCTCGACAAGAACACCGACGTCGGCGCGATCAACTCCGCCGCACAGCTGGCTCGTATCACCGAGCTGACCGCGGCTGGTGAAGCCGAGGGAGCGACGCGATGGACCCCAGATTGTGCACTCCCAGAACGCGGATACTGGTTCGCACCAACCGTTTTCACCGATGTGTCGCAGGCGCACCGCATTGCCCAGGAGGAGATCTTCGGACCGGTGCTGTCGGTCCTGACCTTCCGCACGCCGGCCGAAGCCGTCGCCAAGGCCAACAACACGCCGTACGGCCTGTCAGCCGGAATCTGGTCGGAGAAGGGCTCGCGCATCCTGCAGATCGCCGATCAGCTGCGCGCCGGTGTCGTCTGGGCCAACACGTTCAACCGGTTTGATCCGACCTCCCCGTTCGGTGGTTACAAGGAGAGCGGCTACGGCCGCGAAGGCGGGCGTCACGGGCTCGCGGCATACGTCACGGAAGGCAGCCACTGATGGCACGCGTCGAGGTCCGCAAGACCTACAAGCTCTACATCGGAGGCAAGTTCCCCCGCTCCGAATCCGGCCGCTCATACGAGGTCACCTCGCAGGGCGGCGCACCGAAATTCCTCGCCAACGCCGCATGGGGGTCCCGCAAGGACATCCGCGATGCCGTCGTCGCCGCACGCGGTGCGGTGAAGGGCTGGTCGGCAGCCACGGCATACAACCGCGGTCAGGTGCTGTACCGCGTCGGTGAGGTGCTCGAAGGTCGTCGCGAACAGTTCGCCGCCGAGGTCGCGGCGAGCGAGGGCATCACCAAGGCGCAGTCCGCCAGGATCGTCGACGCCGCGATCGACCGCTGGGTCTGGTATGCCGGGTGGTCGGACAAGCTCGCCCAGGTGCTCGGCAACCTCAACCCGGTGGCCGGCCCCTACCTCGACATCTCTGCCCCTGAGCCGACCGGCGTCGTGGGAGTCCTCGCGCCGCAAGCAAGTTCGCTGCTCGGGCTGGTGTCGGTGATCGCACCGGCGATCGTGTCGGGCAACACCGTCGTCGTCATCGCCAGCGAGGACCGGCCGCTGCCCGCGGTCTCGCTGGCCGAGGTGCTCGCCACCTCGGACGTTCCCGGCGGCGTCGTCAACATCGTCACCGGTCGCACCGCCGAACTCGCACCGTGGCTGGCCGGCCACGCCGATGTCAATGCCATCGACCTGGCCGGTGCCACCGGCACGACGTGGGCGGAGTGGGAGGCCACGGCAGCCCAGACGCTGAAGCGCGTCGTGCGACCAGCTGGTGACGGCGCCGACGCGGTCGAGCCCGATTGGGTTGAAACTCCTGACCTTTCGCGGGTTCGCGCATTCCTTGAGACCAAGACCGTCTGGCACCCCAAAGGCCTGTGACGACAGGTATGCCGGCTGCCGCACGGGTTCTCGTGTTGTGCGGGCCGAGCGGGTCAGGCAAGTCGCGCTGGGCGGCCCAGCTGAGCAGCCAGCACGGCTGGCCAATTGTGCGACTGGACGACTTCTACAAGCCCGCGGACGACCCGACCCTGCCGCGGCTTCCCGACGGATCGGTCGACTGGGACGACGTGGGGTCGTGGCACCAGCAGGCTGCCCTCGACGCGCTCGCGTCGCTGTGCCGCACCGGGTCCGCCGCGACACCCGTGTATGACATCTCGACATCCTCGATCGTCGGGTCGGGCGAGGTCGAGCTGGCCGGATCGGCGGTCGTGGTCGCCGAAGGCATCTTCGCCGCGCACACGATCGCGCCCCTGCAGGAGCTCGGTCTGCTCGAAGGTGCGTACTGCGTGCACCACAACCGTTGGGTCACCTTCGCCCGGAGGCTGCTGCGTGACCTGCGCGAGCGCCGCAAGCCGCCGGTGATGCTGCTGCGACGCGGCCTGCGGCTCACGTTCGCCGAACCGGCGATCGTGGCGCAGCAGTGTGCGCTCGGAGCGATCGCCATACGGCCCAAGGCGCTGGCAAAGCAACTGGCCGGCTGAGGAATTTCCTCAACCGGCCAGTTGCCCGCATTCACCTCAGCGATCGGTCAGTGACCGCCACCCGACATCGGGTAGACGTCCTCGATGGTCTCGTCGACCTGCTCGGGAGTCTGCCGTGTCGCCATGGCGAGGTAATAGATCACCAGGCTGAAGATCGCGATGACCAACAGATCCCAGTAGAGCCCGATGTGACCACGTCCGCCGACCAGCACGTTGTTGAAGATGCCGATGTCGTCGACGATGCCGCTCGGCTCGCCGCCTGAGTTACCAAAGCCACCCAGGTAAGAGATCACGCCCATCCCGATCAGGTAGGGAATGATCCAGTACGCAGCGCGCCAGTCCATCTCCTTCAGGTTGTCGTTGAGGCCGAGCAGACCCGACAGCAGCATGATCACCGCACCGACCAGCATCACCAGCATGAGCGTGGAATACACCGTCCAGCTGGACCAGTAGATGATGAAGTTGGCGAAGATGAAGCCCAGCGGGGCCAACACGTTGCCCATCGGCAACCGGTAGGGCCGCGGCAGGTCCGGCTTCTGCATGCGCAGGGCACCCATCGCGAGCGGCGCTCCGGCATACATCATGACCGAGGCAGAGGTGACGACACCGACCAGCTTTCCCCAGCTCGGGAACGGCAGCAGGAAGACCATGCCGATCACGGCAGCGATGATGATGCCGACCCACGGCACCTTGGTGGTCTTGGTGTTGCTCTCCAGCGCCTTCGGCACGAAGCCGTTGCGAGACAGGCCGTAGCTCAGACGCGAGGAGGAGGTCAGGTAGATCAGACCAGTGCCCGCGGGCGAGACGATCGCGTCGACACGCAGCAGGAAGGCCAGCCAGCCCAGACCCGCGAGGGTTGCCACCTCATAGAACGGTGCCGAGTTCAGCGCGGCTGCCGTCGCGTTGTTCTGCTGGAAGGCGGACGTGGTCAGACCCGGCCAGGTCTTGGCCTCCATGAGGAGGTGCGGCTGCAGGGCGGCGATGAAGGCCACCTGCACCAGGATGTAGATCGCGGCGCCGATCAGGATCGACCAGATGACCGCGCGTGGCATGTCGCGACCGGGGTTCTTGGACTCGCCACCGAGCTGCACCGCCTGCTCGAAACCGAGCAGCGCGAAGACGATGCCACCGGCGGGGATCGCCAGCATGATCGACTTGATCTCGGAGCCGTGGATGAAGAAGCCGCCGTAGTCGTGGAAGTTCGAGCCGTGGAAGTGCGACAGCATCAGCACGATGATCGTCAGCACCGGGATGACGACCTTCCACGACGTGAGCACGCTGTTGACGCGGTTCATCCACTGGATGCCGACCAGGTTGATCGCGGTGAAGATCAACATCAGGATGATGGCCACCACGATGCCGGACCCGCTGAGCTCGCCACCGTTGTGACTCGACCACAGGTGCTTGGCCCAGCTCATCGACGAGGCGTACTGCACTGCGGCGAGCACCTCGATCGGTGCAACGGTCGCGGCCTGGATGTAGGAGAACCAGCCGAAGGTCGCGCCCGCGAAACCGCCGAAGGCGTAGTGCGGGTAACGGCTCGTGCCACCACTGACCGGGAACATGCCACCGAGTTCGGCGTGGATCAGCGCGAGGATGATGACGATGATCGAGGCGATGATCCAGCCGATGATCGCCGACGGTCCGGCGATGGTCGCGGCGCTGAGCGCTCCGAAGAGCCATCCGGATCCGATCAGCGAACCTTCGGAAGCCCACAGGAGGCCGAAGAAACCGACGTCGCGGCTCATCCCCTCCGCTTCAAGTTCGGGTTGGCGCGACGGGCCACCCTTGTCCAGCATTGTCATCGACGGCTCCTGTCCGATGGGGTGAGGCTGACAACGGTTGAATGACAGTGCATGGGAACTGACATCGAGCAACCTCCGTTCTGGCACAGCCCAGCAACACCCGCCGGGCGGTGGCGTGATTGCTGAAGGGTGGCACCACACGCGTCACATTGGCGAGATATTTACGCGATTGTCAGCAAACCGGAAGGTTTCACTCACTCCTCACGGCCGGACGAACCGATCAGTAGGCACTTCAAGGCAATTCGCGGATCCGATGCACTGTTGGCGAGCGCCACCAGACGGTGCCGGCAGGGCGCTTTCATGTCGAACCGAAGGCAGTCTTCCCGTGCGCCTTCCCGGTTGCGTCGACGGTTAGGGTCTGGTCATGAGCAACGGCTGGGCCAGCCCCGGGGGAGAATCGCCGCAGGGTTCCGCCACACCACATCAGGGGAACGACGAACAACCGCCACCGCAGTATGGCGAGCGCCTGCCGCCGCCTGCGTATGGCGAGCGCCTGCCGCCGCCGGCATCCGGGTACCACGGGCCACCTCCGGGCTACAGCCAACAACAACCTGCGCCGGGCTACGGTCCCCCGCCGGGATACCCACCGCCATACCAACCGGTCGGGCAGCAGTATCCGCCGCAAGGTCCTCCGGGCTATTACCCCGGTCCCCCGCCCGGTCAGTGGCTGGCACCGAAACCGGGAGTGATTCCGTTACGGCCGCTACGCATCTCCGACATGTTCGAAGGAACCTTCGCCACCATCCGCGGCAACCCAGGCGCCACTCTGGGGCTCGCCGCCGTGGTCGCGGTCGTCATGGCCATTCCTTCCATCGCAACCGTCCTGGTGGTCGGCAACCTGGTCCCGACGATCAGCGAGTCCAATGGCAACTCGGTGCGCATCGGCCCGCAACTGGCGGAATACCCCAGCACGATCTTCACCAGCCTCGGAGCGGTTTTGCTGACGGGCATGCTCACCGTCGTGTTGTCCGAGGCAGTGCTCGGCCGACGCATCACGATCGGCGAGACCTGGCAGCGCATCAAGGGTCGCATCCTGCCGCTGATCGGACTCATGCTGTTGCTGGGCCTGGCGTCTTTTCTTGCGATCGCAATCGTCATCGGCATCGTGGTAGTCCTACTGCTTACCGGGCAAACCGTGCTCGCCATCATCCTGGGCGTCGTGCTCTTCATCGTGCTCCTGCTCGCGGTGCTCTACACCTTCTTTCGCGCGTCGTTGGCGCCTGCAGCGCTAGTTCTCGAACGGCTGGGCCCGGTCGAAGCGATCCGCCGATCGTTCACCCTCACCAACGGAAGCTTCTGGCGGGTGGTCGGAATCCTGTTGCTGACACAGCTCATCGCCGGGGTCGCATCCTCGATCATCACCGGCACGGTCGGCGTCGTAGTCGGCATCACCAGCATTCCGACGAGCTCCACATCCACGGTCGGCCTGTCGATCACTGCGGTCATAGCGATCGAGTTGGCTGCTCTTGTCACCAGCATCTTCACCGCCCCCTTCACCGCCGGTATGACGGGCTTGCTCTACCTCGATCAACGCATCCGCAAAGAGGCCCTCGACGTCACCCTCATGGCGGCGGCCCAGCAGAACAGGCCCGGCGGGCGTGGTGTGGGCTGACACCGCTCCGGTGAACCCCGGGCCGACGCAAGCCCGCGACCTGTTGCGACAGGAGCTCGCCAAACCCGTCTACGCCGACGACCGCAGCCTCACCCAGCGCATCTGGGACTGGGCCACCGAACACCTGCACACGTTGCTGACCGGGGTCGGCGAGACGCTGCCGGCATACGTGCTCGCGCCGGCGTTGCTGATCCTCGTTGCCGTCGTCGTGTATGCCGCAACGCGCTTGCGTCGGCGTCGCGCCCGTCCGGCCGCCACCCCGGCCGTGGGAGTGCTCCACGAGGTCGACCTCACCGCGGAGCAACTGCGGCAGCGCGCGGCCGACGCCGAGGCGCTGGGAGATCACGCCGGCGCGGCGGTCGACTTCTTCCGTGCCCTCGCGCGGCAGGGCGAGGAGCGTGCCCTGCTGCCGCCGTCGCCTGCCCGCACGGCGCACGAGACCGGTGTCCGGATGACTGAGTTCTTCCCACAACGGAGCAGCGAATTGTCTTGGGCTGCGGACGTTTTCGACCGGGTCAGGTACGGTCACCGGTCCGTCGATGCCCATGACGTCGCCCGGCTTCGTGACCTCGATGAACAGATCAGGCGCGAGCGCCCGGTGCAGCACGACTTGGTCGATCACCAATGACAACGACTGCCAAGCCCACCGGCGCGGCGACCGAAACGACCGCCGACCCAGGGTCACCCAGGACACCGCGCACGCCCAGGCTCCTGTCACGGTTGCGGATCCGACGTGGTCAGGTGGTCTTCGGCACGGTGATCCTGATGCTGCTGATCGCTCTGATCGCCGCAGCAAGTCTGCTGCCGCGCTCGAATCAGCAGCCATTGGATCCGGACGGTGCGGGGCCGACCGGCGCCCGAGCCGTCGCCCAAGTGCTCGGCCGGCAGGGCCTGACGGTGACCGTGGTTCGCACGGAGGCGCGCCTGCGCGCACTCGATCTCACCGGCGCGACCGTCGTCGTGACCCGTCCGGAGTTGCTGTCCGCAGACACGCTCGCAGCGGTGCGCGCCGACGCGGCGCCGGCGTTGCGGCTGGTCGTCGTCGACCCAGACACCGCCGCCGTGCGCGGCCTGTCGATCCCGGCGAATGCCGAGGCGATCTCCGACACCGACAGCATTGCCGCGGGTGACGGCGGGTGCGGCATCGTCTGGCTGCGAGGCCTGAGCATCAGCGGAGCCCAGACCGCCTACTCCGTCGACGGCGCCGGTGCACCGTGTTTCGATGGCGCGATCTGGGCAGTGCCTCCGATATCCGGTGTGCGCCCGCAGGTCGTGCTCATCGGGAGTTCCGCCGTCCTGCAGAACGCCACGATCACCAGCGCCGACAACGCTGCCGTCGCGCTACGGATCCTCGGTGCGCGATCGTCCGTCGTGTGGTTCGCGCCGACGACTCAGACAGCGGACAATCCCGCCACGACCGGTCCGGCCTGGCCGACCTGGCTTCCACCGATGGTGTGGCTCGCCGGGCTGGTCGTCATACTCCTCGTCTTCTGGCGCGGCCGACGATTCGGTGCGCTCGCCCGCGAACCTCTGCCGGTCGTCGTGCGCGCCAACGAGACCACCGTCAGCCGCGGTCTGCTCTACCGCCGGGCGGGTGACACCAAGCGTTCCGGGCGCATCCTGCGCGACGCGACCTGCCGACGGTTGTCGGCATATTTCGGGCTGCCCCCGGGGGCTCCGCCTGCCGCCCTGACGACAGAGGTCGCGACGGCGGCCGGTATGGACCGGCGCGCCGTACACGGGGTTCTCTTCGGCACCGACAGCGCGGATGAGGCTGCCCTCGTCGCACTCGCCACCAATCTGCAAGACCTCGAACGAAAGGTTCGCCGATGAGCGAAAACATCTCTGCCGCTGACGGTTTCACCCTCGCGAAGCCTGCGGCGGACTCCGCGGATCGAGCGCGCGAGGCCCTGACGGCGGTTCGCCATGAGGTCGCCAAGGCCGTCGTCGCGCAGGACGCCGCCGTGTCGGCCTTGGTCATCGGCCTGCTCAGCCGGGGTCATGTGCTGCTGGAAGGCGTGCCCGGCGTCGCCAAGACCCTGCTGGTGCGTTCGCTCGCCGCTGCGTTGAGCATCGACACCCGACGGGTGCAGTTCACCCCGGATCTGATGCCCGGCGACATCACCGGCTCCCTCGTGTATGACGCAGGCACCTCCGACTTCGCCTTCCGGCAGGGGCCGGTCTTCACGAACCTCCTGTTGGCCGACGAGATCAACCGCACCCCGCCGAAGACCCAGTCGGCCCTGCTGGAGGCAATGGCAGAGCGGCAGGTGTCGGTCGATGGCACCCCTCATCCGTTGCCTGAGCCCTTTCTGGTCGCAGCCACCCAGAACCCGGTCGAATACGAAGGCACCTATCCGCTGCCGGAAGCCCAGTTGGATCGCTTCCTCATCAAGGCTGTGCTCGAATTGCCCAGCCGCGCAGCCGAATTCGAGGTCGTCCGCAGACACGCGGCCGGTTTCGATCCGAGCGATCTGGCCGGTGCCGGAGTGCAGGTGGTGGCCGGCCCCCGCGACCTTGCGGCCGGGGCCGCAGCCGTCCGGCAGGTGCAGGTCACCCCTGAGGTGACCGGGTACATCGTCGACATCGCGCGCGCGACGCGGAACTCTCCGTCGGTGTCGCTCGGCGTGAGCCCGCGCGGCGCGACCGCACTGCTGGCGACGAGCCGGGCGTGGGCGTGGCTGAACGGACGCACCTTCGTGACTCCCGACGACGTGCAGGCGATGGCGCGCCCGACCCTGGCACACCGCCTCCAACTGCGCCCGGAGGCGGAACTCGAAGGCGTCGGCGCCGCTGCTGTGTTGGAGTCAGCCATCGGATCGGTGCCGGTCCCCCGGTGATGCTGCACACCAGGCGATGCCGGCTCGGCGCACTCCTTGGCGTCGCCGACCGTCCGCGAGCCAGTACCCGCCACCGCGTACACCGCTCCCTGCGAACCGGAGACCACCCGCGACGAACCTGCGCCGGACGTGCATCGCGATGGCACTGACCGGCCGGCTCGTCGCGCTGGCAGCGCTCGGGTGCGTGGTGGTGCTGGTGCACCCCGCGGTCACGACAGTGCTGTGGTGGGCACTGGCGCTCGGCATACTTGTCGTGGTCGATCTCGCCTCGGCGCCTGCGACACACACGCTCGCGCTGCATCGACAGCCAGTGACCCAGGTTCGCATGGGCGATTCGACCGAAAGCGTTCTGTTCATCGTCAATTCAGGCTCACGGACATTCCGTGGCGCAGTGCGGGATACGTGGCAACCGTCCGCCGGAGCGAGTGGTGGGCCGCTGGCCGCGCACTTGCCGCCGGGCGAACGAACGCGTCTCGTGCAGCAGCTGACGCCGACCCGGCGAGGTGACCGACTGGCCGTGTCGGTGACCCTCCGCAGTCGCGGGATTCTCGGCCTGGCGTTGCGACAGCGCTCGGTGGTGGTGCCCGGCGCGGTGCGCTGCCTGCCGGCCTTCGACTCCCGTCGCCACCTGCCCAGCAGGTTGGCGCGATTGCGTCAGTTGGACGGCCGCTCCGCGGTCCGCACGCGTGGGCAGGGCACCGAGTTCGACTCGCTGCGCGACTACGTCGACGGCGACGACGTGCGCAGCATCGACTGGCGGGCGACCGCTCGCCGGCGTGACCCGGTCGTGCGCACCTGGCAACCAGAGCGTGACCGACGGCTGGTGCTCTTGCTCGACACATCCCGCACGAGCGCCGGACGAATCTTCGACATGCCCCGGCTCGACAGCGGCCTGGACGCGGCTCTGCTGCTGTCGGCCCTGGCCGCGCACGCTGGTGACCGGGTCACCTTCCTGGCCGGAGCTCGCCGCGTCAGCACCAGGGTCGACGGCATGTCCGACCGTGCGGCGCTGCTGCAGGCGCTCGTTACAGCGATGGCGCCGCTGGAACCCGCTCTGGTGGAAGCGAATTGGCGTGCACTGCTCAGCGGCGTCACTGCGACCGTCCGCCAGCGTGCACTCGTCGTGCTCATCACGCCCCTCGAACCCGCAGCGATCGAGGAAGGCCTGCTGCCCCTGTTGCCGTCGTTCGCCGGACGCCATCGCGTTGTCATCGCATCGGTTGCCGACCCGAGCGTGCGCGAGATGACCACTCGGCGCGACGATGCGCAGCAGGTGTATGCCGCAGCGGCTGCAGAGCGCACGATCTCGCTGCGCGTCCGCACCAAGGTCGGACTCGAACGCGCCGGCGTCACGGTGCTCGACGAACCACCGGACGTGTTGCCGGTCGCGCTCGCCGACCATTACCTGATGCTCAAACGACAGGGCCTGCTCTGACGCTACGAGCCGCGCCGGGTGGGCGCCGCCGTACCGGGCGGGCGCCGCACCGCCATACCGGCCACCGCACCCGCGAACTCGCCTGCTCGCCTGCTCGCCTGCGGGAACCGAGCCCGGACGCCCACGGACCGCGACTGTGCCCGTGCGCCGCGCCACTACAGTGGTCCGATGCCAGATCACTACACCTCACCGGTGCGTATCCCCGTGCCCGGCGGCAAGATCATCGACGAACACATCGGCCGCGCGAGCACCGGCGATTCTGCCGTCAGCATCGCGCACATGGTCGCTCCGGCCGATTGGGACGAGCCCTTCCAGACACCCGAATTCGACGAATACACAGTTGTTTTGCGCGGCACGGTGAACGTCGACCATGACGGTGGCCGCACCAGCGTGTCCGCAGGCGAGAGCATTCGCACGCGCGCCGGAGAACGCATCCGCTACTCGACCGGGCCAGACGGCGCCGACTACATCGCCGTCTGCCTGCCCGCATTCGGCCCCGAGGTGGTGCACCGCGATGAGTGAGACCGTTGCGCTGCGTCCCGAGATCCTCACCTTGCCGAAGGTGCTGCTGCACGACCACCTCGACGGCGGCCTGCGCCCGGAGACCATCATCGAAATCGCCCGCGCGGAGGGCTATGACGGGCTGCCCTCCTACGATCCGGCCGAACTCGGCCGCTGGTTCCGCGACTCGGCAGACTCCGGCTCGCTCGAGCGCTATCTGGAGACCTTCGACCACTCTGTTGCTGTGATGCAGACCGCCGACGCCCTGCACCGGGTCGCCAGCGAGTGCGCACAGGATCTGGCTGCCGATGGTGTCGTGTATGCCGAGGTGCGTTACGCCCCGGAACAGCACCTGACCGGCGGACTCACACTTGAGGAGGTCGTCGAGGCGGTCAACGCCGGATTCCGTGACGGCGAGAAGGCATCCGGCGATCGGATCGTGGTGCGAGCCCTGCTGACCGCGATGCGGCACGCCGCCAAGTCGACCGAGATCGCCCAGTTGGTCGTCCGCTATCGCGACGACGGCGTCGCCGGATTCGACATCGCCGGCGCCGAGGCGGGCTACCCGCCCACACGGCACCTGGACGCCTTCGAATACCTGCGCCGCGAAAACGCCCACTTCACCATCCATGCCGGCGAGGCCTTCGGTCTGCCGAGCATCTGGGAGGCGATTCAGTGGTGCGGCGCGGAGCGTCTCGGGCATGGCGTGCGGATCATGGACGACATCACGCGGGACGACGACGGAGCCACCAGCCTGGGACGACTTGCGTCCTACGTGCGCGATCGCCGTATCCCGCTCGAGATGTGCCCGTCCTCGAATCTGCAGACAGGAGCAGCGGATTCGTTCGCCACTCACCCGATCACCGAGCTGAAGGACCTGCGCTTCCGCGTCACCATCAACACGGACAACAGGCTGATGAGCGGCACATCCATGTCCCGCGAGATGCAGTTGCTGGTCGATGAGGCCGGCTGGACGACCGCCGCTCTGCGGTGGGCCACCATCAATGCGATGAAGTCGGCATTCCTACCGTTCGAGGAGCGACTGGCGCTCATCGAAGGCGTGATCAAGCCCGGATACGACCAGCACTGACCCCGCCGACGACACCGGCAGTTGGGTCGGGCGACGACGGCTCGCCGAGCAATCGGCGGCGCGTCGTCTCTTCTCGCGACAGCCGGGCGGCCTCCAAGTCGCCACGGCGCACCATGACGGCGGCGAGCAGATCTTCGACATGCGTGTATGGCGGTGGTGCCGGCGCGACAAGCGGACGCACTTGTGCCGCAAGCGAACTGGCCAGCGCGTCGCGGGCCGCAGGTGACAGCCCGGCCCGGCGGGTGAGGAACTGTCGTATGGCGAGGGCCAGCCCGTCGGGCAGCGCCGCCATGTCGCTGTGTGCGACCCACGTCCGCAGGTGGGGCGGCATGCCCGGTGGCGGCTCGAGTTGCAGTCCGCGTTCGAGACGCACGACATACGTGCCGGCAGTCAGGTCCCCCAGCCGTCGGCAGCGGGAGTTGCAGCAGGCGGCGACGAACGCCGGCACACCCTGCATCAACCACAACTCGACGAAGCCCAGCAGTCCGCGCAGCAGCGCGTGCCGGAACACGATCGGGCCTCCGTCGTCGCGCACCACACGCAACCGGCACACCAGCTTGCCGACCGAGCGACCACGCGACAGGGTCTCGATGGTCACCGGCAACACGATGAAGGCCGCCACCATCGCGACGAGCAGCAGCGTGCCCACTCCCGCCGCGCTGGCGCCGCGGGAGGCGAAGACCACGGCTACGATCAGCGCGACCAGCACCGCTCCGTAGATCAACCAGTCGATCAGCGCTGACAGCATGCGCAGTGGCAGGGATGCCGCCGGAACGTCGATCAGCACGCCTTCGCCGGTGACCAGTTGGGCTTGATCGGCGAGCCCGCGCAGCGGCCGAGCCGGCCCACTGACCGCGACATTCGCCATACCGGGGAGCTTATAGTTCGCTTCGTGGATCTTGATGCGTATGTCGCCGCGCATCACGGCGAGTGGGATCGGCTACGAATGCTCGGCCGCCGTTCCAAGCTCAGTGGCGAGGAGGCCGACGAGCTGCTCGATCTCTATCAGCGGGTCGCCACCCATCTGTCACAGGTCCGCTCCGGAGCACCGGATCCCGCTGTCATCCAACATCTTTCGACGTTGCTGGCTCAGGCGCGCACCGCTGCACTGGGGCGCCGGACGGCCTCGTGGTCGTCGGTGGCGAACTTCCTTCTGCTGGACTTCCCGGCAACGCTCTATCGCGCACGACGCTGGTGGATCACCACGGCTGCGGTGAGTGTCTGTGTGGCTCTGGTGATCGGCGTCTGGGTGGCCCGCAATCCGCAGGTGCAGTCGTCTTTCCTGTCCCCCGCGCAGACGCAGCAGTTGGTGAACCACGACTTCGCGGGGTATTACTCGCAGTACGGCGGCACCGATTTCGCGACCCATGTCTGGACCAACAACGCGTTCATCGCCGCCTTGTGCATCGCCTTCGGCGTGCTGGGTGTGCCCATCGTCGCGATACTGTGGAGCAACATGCTCAACGTCGCGGTGCTCGGCGGTGTGATGGCGGCGAACGGTCGCGCCGGAGAGTTCTTCACCTTCATCCTGCCGCACGGAATCCTCGAGTTGACAGCGGTTTTCGTCGCTGCCGGTGCTGGCTTGCGACTGTTCTGGTCCTGGGTGGAGCCGGGACCACGGCGCCGTGTCGATGCTCTCGCACACGAGGCTCGCGCAACAGTGACGATCGCCATCGGACTCATCGGGGTGCTTCTGGTCAGCGGCTGCATCGAAGCCTTCGTGACGCCGTCGCAGCTGCCGCCCTGGGCACGCATCGGCATCGGCGTGCTGGCCGAGATCGCCTTCCTGACCTACGTTTTCGTGCTGGGACGGCGGGCAGCGCTCACCGGTGTGACCGGAGACGTCGGTGAGATCGACCAGAGCGCCGAAGCGCCGACTGTGGGGTGACACGCGGCGCAACTGCTCGGCTGAATGGCGCCGCGGATGACGCCTGCGCGGCCGCGGCAGGACTCGGCCGACACCACGAAACTCGAGTCGACGACCCGCTCCGGCGAGGCTGTGCGGTGCCCCGGCATGCGGGGCACCGCACAGGGCTCGCTCAGGCGATGCGGTCGATGACGATCGGCATGGGCTCGTATGCCGCGTCGTCCTGCACCGACCACGCACCCTTCAGCGCCTCGGTCGCCCGTGCGAAACGCTCCGGCGTGTCGGTGTGCAAGGTCATCAGCGGGTCACCGGCGCGGACGTGGTCGCCGGGCTTCGCGTGCAGCACCACACCCGCACCGGCCTGCACCGGGTCCTCCTTGCGGGCGCGACCGGCGCCGAGGCGCCACGCCGCGACACCGACAGCGAGCGCATCCAGACGCGTGAGCACACCGCTGGTGTCGGCACGCACCACCTCGCTCTCGCGGGCCACCGGCAGGGCCGCGTTCGGGTCGCCACCTTGGGCGCGGATCATCCGGCGCCATACATCCATCGCAGATCCGTCCTGCAGACCCTGCGCCGGGTCGACGCCGGTCCGTCCGGCGGCGTGCAGCATCTCGCGAGCAAGGGCAACCGTGAGCTCCACGACGTCGGCGGGACCACCGCCCGCGAGCACATCGATCGACTCCTGCACCTCGATGGCGTTGCCCGCCGTCAGACCCAGCGGGGTCGACATGTCGGTCAGCAACGCGACTGTCGTAACTCCTGCGTCGGTGCCGAGATCCACCATGGTGCGGGCAAGTTCGCGTGCATCTGCCGCCGACTTCATGAAGGCGCCTGAGCCGACCTTCACGTCGAGCACGAGCGAACCGGTGCCCTCGGCGATCTTCTTGCTCATGATCGAGCTCGCGATCAGCGGGATCGCCTCGACGGTCGACGTCACGTCGCGTAGCGCATAGAGCTTTTTGTCAGCCGGAGCCAGTCCGGATCCAGCCGCGCAGATCACCGCGCCGACATTCTCGAGTTGCTGCAGCATCGCGTTGTTGGACAGACCCGCCCGCCAGCCGGGGATCGACTCCAGTTTGTCGAGTGTGCCACCGGTGTGTCCGAGCCCACGCCCCGAAAGCTGAGGAACGGCAACACCATATGCGGCGACAAGGGGCGCCAGCGGCAGCGTGATCTTGTCGCCCACACCACCGGTCGAGTGCTTGTCCGAGGTCGGGCGAGACAGCGAGGAGAAGTCCATCCGCTCCCCCGAGGCGATCATCGCGGCGGTCCAGCGGGAGATCTCGGACCGATCCATCCCGTTGAGGAAGATCGCCATCGCGAGAGCAGACATCTGCTCCTCTGCGACCGCGCCGCGGGTGTAGGCGTCGATCACCCAGTCGATCTGCGCGGCGCTCAGCACACCACGGTCGCGCTTGGTGCGGATGACGTCGACGGCGTCGAAGGTCTCCACCGCGGCGCTCGAGTGGTTGCCGACATCGGACGCGCCGCCTGCGGCCGGCGTGCTGGAACTGCTGGAGGTGCTCGGGTTGCTCATCCGCAGATCCTGCCATGCCGCGACGATGGCCCCGACATCCGACGCCGGCGCCGAACCGGCAGGTCACGTCGAGTGTCGTCGAACACCGGTGAACATCACCATGGAACCGGGTGGAAGGTCGCGCCGTCTGTGTTGATGCGCCCGTCACGGAGGGCACACACAACCCCTCATCGAACGAAGGAACCCGTCATGAAAACGTTCAGCCGCATCGCCGTAACCGCCGTCCTGGTGGCCGCTCCGTTCAGCCTCGCCGCGTGTGGCAGCGGCGCGAGCAAGCCCGCCAAGGCCGATGTCATCAGCGGCTACGCCTCCGCGATGCAGAACCAGAAGGTCGACGGAAAGTCGGCGATCAGCGGAGAACTGAGCAACAAGGTGGCCACCTGCGTCGTCGACAAGGTCTACGGCCAGGTCGATGCCTCGACTCTCAACGCGATGAAGAGCGGAACGCCGACCAAGGTCAGCAGCTCCGACCAGTCGAACGTGCAGTCGGCGATCACCAGCTGCACCAATTCGTTGATGTCCTCGATGGGCGGCTGAGCCTCACCGCACCGGCCCGGCGCGCAGGGGGCGTCGGGCCGGTACATTCGGGCGACCGGCCGTCTGCATTCGCGCGACCGCCCATGCCCACCGAAGGATCCAGCATGCATCGCAGTGCCCCTGCCGCGTTCGTCGCGGCCGTGTTGAGCGCCGCGATGCTCTGCGGTTGTTCGGCCGCAACCCATCACGCCGCCACCGTCTCGACCGCCCACTCGTCACGTCCCTCGAAGTCGCAGGTGATCGGCGGCGCCAGTCGCGCAATCGAGCGGCTTGCAGGTACCAGCGCATCCAGCAAGCAGCGCATCACCTGGCTGACGACCTGCGTTGCGGACCGGACCTACACCCACCTGAGCACCAACACGTTGACATTGCTCGCGGCGAGCAACCTCGCCCAGATCTCGTCGCCCGACCAGAAGGTGCTCTCCGAGGCCGTCACTGCCTGCCAGAATCAACTGGCGTAGCAACTCCCCTCATCAAGGTGAGCGTCTGTATGCCGCTGCCCGGTGACCACCATCGACATCGTTGCGCGGCAGGCGGAGCCACGCGGATGCAACCGATCGACGACATCTCGCGTCATACCGATCAGACACACCCGATCAGACGACGTCACACGCGTCGACCACAGTCAACGGATCAGCGAGGGAACACGTATGAGCACATCAGCCAGAACCAAGGTCACCGTCGCCGCTGCCCTCCTCGCCGTGCCGACGCTGCTGACCGGCTGCGGAGGCGGATTCGGGCACGCAGCCGCCGGCACGCCCAGTAGTGCGGGGACACCGGTGCCCAGCGTGACCCCGTCGCAGGGCGATGAGTCGCCGGGTGTCAACAACCAGGGCAAGCCGAGCCCGGCAGCCGTGACCAATGGTCTGAGCGACTACCTCGCGAGCAAGGGTGTGCCGCAGCGGCTGGTCTCCGGAGCGATCAGCTGCGTCATCACCAAGGGGTACGACGACCTGTCCGCGCAAACCCTCATCGCGCTGCGCGACCACAACCTCAAGGGCATCAGCCCGCTCGACAGCGCAACGCTGGCCAAGGACACCGGCGAATGCCTGATCGGCGGGCCAGCCTCCACACAGTCGAACGACCAGACATCCGGCACCTGAGGCTCGATCGACGTCACCGCTCAGGTGGAGACGTCCTGACCGCCGGCACTGCCGGTGACGTGGGTCAGGTCGTGCGGCCCGAAAGCCTGCGGCAGCACCTCGCTCATCGGCAGCACACCCTGTGGGGTCAGCAGCAGACAGTTCGGACCGCCGTGCTCCCACAGCAGCTGACGGCACCGGCCGCACGGCATGAGCGGCTCGCTGCGCGCGTTGACGCACGCCACTGCCGTCAGCAGACCGCCACCTCCACGCACGAGCTCGCTGACCATCCCGCACTCGGCGCACAACGTCACGCCATACCCGGCGTTCTCGACATTGCAGCCGGACACGACCCGGCCGTCGTCGACGAAGCCGGCCACTCCCACCGCGAAGTGGCTGTATGGCGCATACGCGTGATGCATCGCCTCGACGGCATGTGCCGTCAGGGCGTCCCAGTCGACGTCGGCCACGGGGTCAGCCCTTGACGTAGGGCTCGCCGTCAGCGGCGGGTGCCCGAACGCGTCCGACCAGACCGGCCACCGCGAAGATCGTGGCCAGGTAGGGCAGCATCGCCAGCAGGTTGGTGTCGATCTTCACCGGCGTCGCGAGCAGCGACAGCGTCGTCTGCAGCGCGCTGGCGAAACCGAAGAACAACGCCGCACCGAGGGCGCCCCGCGGTGTCCACCGGCCGAAGATCAAGGCCGCCAGGGCAATGAAGCCTTGCCCTGATGTCATGTCCTTGTTGAACGAGCCCACCGAACCGATCGTCAGCGCCGCACCGGCGACACCGGCGACGCAGCCACCGAGGATGACGTTCTTGTAGCGCAGCCGCAGGACGTTGATGCCCATGGTGTCGGCGGCCTTGGGGTGCTCACCGACGGCACGCGTGCGCAGACCCCACCGCGAGCGGATCAGCATGAAGTCGATCACGAACACGATGACGTACATCAGGTAGACGATGACGTTCTGGTTGAACAACAACGGACCGATCACCGGGATGTCGCCCAGCACCGGGATCTTGATGTTGCTGAAGGTCGACGGAGAGTTCGTGCCGCCGGAGTTGTTGGCCATGACCGCGTCATACAGATACCCGGTCAGGCCCAGCGCGAAGGCGTTGAGCACGACGCCGAGGATCACCTGGTTGACCAGGAACTTGATGGAGAACACCGCAAGCAGTGCGCCCATCAGACCGCCGATGACGGCAGCGGCGATCAGGCCGACCCAGCTGCTCGACAGCGTGCCGAACAGCGCGCCGGCGAAGGCCCCGAAGAGCATCTGGCCCTCGATGGCGACGTTGATGACACCGGATTTCTCACACAGCACACCCGACATGGCGCCCAGGATCAGCGGAGTCGCGAGCAGCAGGGTCTGCTGCAGCAGCGCCGCAACCTGGATCGACTGCTTGCCGGTGGTGCCGGTCCACGCGAGGAACGCCACGATGAACAGCAGCGCGACCGTGATGCCGACCCAACGCAGCTGCTTCTTGCCGAAACCGCGGGCGATCTGAGCGACACCGAGCACGACGATGATCACGCCGAGCACGAAGCACATGGCCTTGCCCGGCAGCGAGAACTTCGGCACCTGGATGCCGGTTCCGGCGACGTTGAGGTCGAACTGGGTGGAGTGCTTGCCGGCGCTCAGGCCCAGAGCCAGGATCGTCAGCAGGCCGAGTATGACGATGGCCGCACCGATGGCCACCCGCCGTGTCGGTGACATGCGCACCTCGACGATGCGCTGGGCGACCACCTGGTCGGGCGCGACCTCGACGGTCTGGGTCTCGATCTGCTCGCTCATCCGTTCCACCCCTTCGCCAGCACGGCCGAGCCGGACGACTCACTCTTGCGCAATCGGAACACCAGCCGGATCAGACCGGGGGCCGCGATGAACAGCACGACCAGCGCCTGCAGCACCTGCACGAGGTCAGGGGGTGTGGCCGTGGCCACCTGCAGTTGGCTGCTGCCGGCGGTGAGGGCGCCGAAGAGCAGACCTGCCCAGAAGGTGCCCCAGGCACCACCGCGACCCAACAGCGCCACCGTGATGGCGGTGAAGCCGACACCGCCGTCGACGCTGGCGGTCACCTGGTAGTTGTTGGCGACCCCGAGGATCTGGGACACACCCGCCAGGCCTGCAAGCGCACCCACGATGACCATCACCCAGATGTAGGTGCGGGCGGTGCTGATGCCCGCGGTGCGCGCGGCGTTCTGGTTGGCACCGACGGCGCGCAGCCGGAATCCGAAGGTGCCGAATTTCAGCAGCCACCAGACGAAGACGGTCGCTGCGATGGCCAGCACGAACGAGAAGTTCACGCGCAGGTCGGACCCGAACAGATGCCAGAACTGGGCATTGGGCGCAACGGTGCGTGAGACCGCCTGGTTGAACGGCGGTGCCTGGAACCAGGTTTCGGCCAGCAGATAGTTGATGAAGTAGACCGCGACGTAGTTGAGCATGATCGTGGTGATCACCTCATGCGCGCCGGTCCGCGCTTTGAGCAGGCCGGCGATGCCCGCCCAGATCGCGCCGCCGATGATGCCGCCGATGATCGCGACGATGATGTGGATCCCCGCCGGCAGGTGCCAAGCGAAACCGATGTAGCCCGCCAGCGCGGCCGACATCAGGATCTGGCCCTGGGCGCCGATGTTGAACAGGCCGGCGCGGAACGCCAGAGCGACCGACAGCCCGGCCAGGATCAGCGGTGTGGCGTAGACCAGCGTCTCGGACAGCGGCGCCAGCGTCTGGGTGCCGCTCGGGTTGTAGATCGCGCCCTCGAAGAGCGCGACATACGCGTCCTTGACCGCCCACCAGGCGGCATTGAAGGTTGCGCCGGGGTCGGCGAAGAAATAACGCGCGCTGTCGCGGGTGGGGGTGTCGGACACCACGATCAGGATCGCGCCGACGATCATCGCGCAGATGACCGCCAGCACCGTGACGATCGCGGGATGGTCGCTGCGCAGGATCTGCAGGATCGTCTGCTGGGTGCGGTCACCGCTACGCGCCTCGGCGCGGCTCAGCAACGAATCTCCCTCGGCCGCCTCGCTTGTGGCTACCGCGCCCTCGGCAACGCCCGTGTCCTGAGCGGTGGTGCCGTCGGCCGCAGTGCCTTCGGCGGCATTGTCGGTGACGGCATTGTCGGTGACGGCATTGTCGGTGACGGCATTGTCGGTGACGGCATTGTCGGTGACGGCATTGTCGGTGACGGCATTGTCGGTGACGGCATTGTCGGTGACGGCATTGTCGGTGACGGCATTGTCGGTGACGGCATTGTCGGTGACGGCATTGTCGGTGACGGCATTGTCGGTGACGGCATTGTCGGTGACGGCATTGTCGGTGACGGCATTGTCGGTGACGGCATTGTCGGTGACGGCATTGTCGGTGACGGCATTGTCGGTGACGGCATTGTCGGTGACGGCATTGTCGGTGACGGCATTGTCGCCGGCTGCCGTGTCGGTTGTGGACTCCGGCGCGTCGCCGGAGTCCTGCGGCGGCTGTCCGGATGGGGTGCTCATGCGCTCTCCTTGCTCTCACCCGCGGTGTGGCCCGCCATCAGCAGACCGAATTCCTCGGCCGAGGCGGTCGGCGGCAGTTCGCCGATGACGCGCCCGGCATACATCACTCCGACCCGGTCGGCCAGGCCGATCACCTCGTCCAGTTCGGTGCTGACCAGCAGCACGGCGGCGCCACGGTCACGCTCGGCGACGATCCGTTTGTGCACGAACTCCATCGATCCGACGTCGACACCACGGGTGGGCTGAGAGACGACCAGCAGCCGCAGCGGCCGCGACATCTCGCGGGCGAGCACGACCTTCTGCTGGTTGCCGCCGGACAGCGTCGAGGCGGCCGCGTCGATGGACGGTGTGCGCACGTCGAACTCGTCGACGCGCTCCCGGGCGTTGCTCTCGATCTCTTTGAGATTCAACGAGATCGACGTGCCGTATGGCGCTCGGTCGTGCAGGTCGAGCACGAGATTCTCGGCAATGGAGAAGCTGCCGATCAGCCCGTCGTGCAGCCGGTCCTCCGGCACATAGCCGACGCCCTTGTCCAGGATCGCGTCGGTGCCGGCCGAGGTGATGTCCTGCCCGTCGAGGCGCACCGTGCCGTGCTGCACCTCGGTGAGTCCCACGATCGCCTCGGTGAGCTCGGACTGCCCGTTGCCCTGCACGCCCGCCAGCGCATAGATCTCACCGGCGCGCACATCGAGGGACACGTCGTCGACGAGCACCTGGCCGGACGGGTCGATCACACGCAGATCCTCGATCTGCAGCACCGGCTCGCCGGGCTTGGCGGGCTCTTTGTCCACCCGCAGTTGCACCGGGCGGCCCACCATGAGCGCGGCGAGCTCGGCCGGGCTGGCGGAGGGTTCGGCGCTGCCGACGACCTTGCCGCGCCGGATCACGGTGATCTTGTCGGCGATGGCGCGGACCTCACGCAGTTTGTGGCTGATGAAGACGATGGAGGTACCGCCCTCCTTGAGGGATCGCATGACGTCCATCAGATGGTCGGTCTCCTGCGGCGTCAGCACAGCGGTCGGCTCGTCCAGGATCAGCACCTTCGCATGCCGCGCCAGCGCCTTGAGGATCTCGACGCGCTGCTGGATACCGACCGGGAGGTCCTCGACCAGCACGTCGGGGTTGACCTCGAGATGGTGCTCATGGGACAGCTGCTGGACGACCTCACGGGCCTTCTTGCGGTCCAGCATGCCGGCGCTCTTGGTGTATTCGTCACCGAGCATGACGTTCTCGGCGACCGTCAGCACCGGCACGAGCATGAAGTGCTGGTGCACCATCCCGATGCCCGCGGCCATCGCATCGCCCGGCCCCTTGAAGACGACCGGCTTGTCGTCGACGAGAATCTCGCCCTCGGTCGGGTCGTACAGCCCGTAGAGCACGTTCATCAGCGTCGACTTGCCGGCGCCGTTCTCGCCCAGCAGAGCGTGGATCTCCCCCGGCTCCACGACCAGATCGATGTGATCGTTGGCGACGAGCGAGCCGAATCTTTTGGTGATGCCTCGAAGCTCGAGCTTCACGCCATACCCTCCTGCGTAGGTGTCGGGGCTGTCCGGTGCCGGGTCGGCCCCCAGCAGGAGGCCATGAGCTCCGTCATACAAAACACAGAGCAGGGCGAGCCTACGTGGCCCGCCCTGCCCCGGAAAGCGTTACTGCTTCGGCTGGCTCGGCGAGGTGATCGTGATCGCGCCGGACGCGATCTCGCCCTTGATCTTGGTGATCTGCGCCTGCAGCGAGGCCGGAACCTTCGACTGCCACTGGTTGTACGGCGCGAGGCCGACTCCGTCGTTGCTCAGCGTGCCGATGTAGTTGCCGGTCGGGAAGGTGCCGCTGGACACCGACTTCAGGTAGGCCTCGACACCACCGGCGAGGTTCTTGGTGGCGCTGGAGATGAAGTACTTGCAGTACTGCGCTGCGCTCTCGCAGCCGTCGGTGTCGACCCAGATCAGGTTGAGCTTGCCACCGGAGGCCGCCGCTGCGGCGCCGGCACCGAGGCCCGAACCGCCGGCAACCGGGAAGACGATGTCGGCGCCCTGCGCCTCCATCTGCTGGGTGATCGACTTGCCCTTGTTCTGGTCGGTGAACGACCCGGAGAACGTGCCGCCCTTCTGGTTCTTCTCGTTCCAGCCCAGGACGTTGACGCTCTTGGAGTTCTCCTTGTTGTAGTACTGCACGCCCTCCCAGAAGCCGTCCATGTAGATCGTCACGGGGGGAATGTTGAGACCGCCCCAGGTGCCGACCGTGCCGGTCTTGGTCATGCCGGCCGCGAGATACCCGGCCAGAAAGCCGGCCTGCGCGGTGTTGTACTGAATGCCGTAGATGTTCGAGATCCCCTGGTTGGAGTCGTCGATCTCGGCGAAGTGCACCTTGGGGAACTGCTTGGCCGCGCCGGCCACCGCGTCACCCATCAAGCCACCGACAGCAATCACGGTGTCGCAGCCGGACTGCGCGAACTTGGTGAGGTTCGGGGTGTAGTCACTGCCGGAGTTGGACGGGACGTACTGGATGCTGATGTTCGGGTTGGCCTGGTGGGCTGCCTGCATGCCGGCCCAGGAGTTCTCGTTGAACGACTTGTCGTCGACACCACCGGTGTCGAGCACCATGCAGGCCTTGATCTTGTTGCCGGTCGCCGTGCCGGTGGTACCACCGGTCGAGCCGCTCGCACTGGAGCTGGTCGCCGGCTTGCTGCCACAACCTGCAAGAGCCATCGCTGCCACGGCGGACACAGCCGCAATCTTCATCACCGGTCGCACGGTGTCTCCTTCGTCAGTGTTATCCCTCGGATTCGAGGGCCCGGTACGCGTGCAACATTGCCGACAGAACGGGGCCATCGCCACGCCATCAGCGGCGTGATCGCTCACCCTACCGGGGCGTTCATCGGCTGTCTGCCTCCCCGGAGCACCCGCTGCCGAACTGTTACCTAGTGCCGCACCTGTCCCACGACTGTGCCCGCGCTGTGCAGTTGGTGCCCGATCGACCGGCCGCGAGACGTTCGCCCACCCGTGCGATGGTGTGCAGCGCGTCAGAGGGAGGGCCCGGACCGACCCGTGGACACAGCCGTCGACGAGAGCAGTGCCGCCGTCGCCAGCATCCGGGTGCCGACACCGATCGCGCGCTCGTCGATCTGCAGGTCGCCCTGGTGGAGTTCGTAGGTCGCACCCCCTGGCGTCCGTGTGCCCAGACGCGCCATGGCGCCGGTCCGGTCGCGCAGCATCCAGGAGAAATCCTCGCCGCCGAGGGACTGTCGGGTGCTCACGGCTGCCGCGGGGCCTTGCGTCATACGTACTGCGTCGGCGAGCAGGGCGACCGCGACGGGATCGTTGACCACGGGCGGCACGCCGCGCACATGCTGCACGTCGGCATGCACGTTGTACGGCGCGACGACTCCGTGGATCAGTTCGGTGACGAGGCCGCCGATCGTGTTCCACGCGTCGGCATCGAGCATCCGCAGGGTGCCGACGACTCGGCCGGTGGCAGGTATGACGTTGGCCGCGTTGCCCGCACTCACGGTTCCCCACACCAACGCGGCGCCGGCGCGAGGATCCAGCCGGCGTCCCAGCGCAGCAGGCACGTCGGTGAGGACCTTACCGAGGGCGAACGTCAGGTCGGCGGTGAGATGCGGCCGTGAGGTGTGGCCACCGGGACCGGTGAGCGTCACATCGATCAGATCGCAGGCCGCGGTGATGGGACCGGCTGCCAGCCCGACGCTGCCCACATCGACACTGGGATCGCAGTGCACCGCGAAGATCCGGTGGACGTCGTCGAGGACTCCCGCGTCGAGCAGGTCGTGGGCACCGCCGGGTACGACTTCCTCCGCCGGCTGGAAGACCACACGCACCGCCGCGTCGGCTGCGACCAGCAGGTGTTGCAGACGTTTCAACGCAAGCGCCGCACCCAGCACCACGACGGTGTGCACGTCATGCCCACAGGCGTGGCAAACTCCGGGAACCGTTGAGGCATAAGGCAATCCGCTGCGCTCGGGCACGGGTAGCGCGTCGAGGTCAGCCCGGAGGCCGACCAGGTGCGTCGGGTTGTCCGCCCCGATGTCGGCGACGAGTCCGGTGCGCGGCAGGTTGCGGGTGTCGATGTCGGCTGCGTGCAGCGCCGTGCGAACCAGATCGGTCGTGCGCGTCTCGGTGAACGCCGTCTCGGGATGCGCGTGGAGGTCGCGGCGCCAGTCGATGAGTTGCGGTGTCAACTGGTCGATCTCGGCGCTGACCAGGCTGCTGGGGCTGAGCACGCCGGCTTGGATCGGCGACAGCTCGGACGGCGTTTCGGATCGGGGAGACGTCACAGGCGGATCATCCCAGCACCCGAGCGAGGTCGGCGACCAGGCCCGGACCGCGGTAGATCAATCCGCTGTAGACCTGCACCAGGCTCGCTCCGGCGTCGAGCAGCGCCTGGCCGTCGGCGCTGGTCATCACTCCCCCGACACCGATGACCGGCAGGCGCGAGCGTTCGGCGACACGAGCCACGACATACCGAGCGCGGCGGGTGAGAGGCGCACCGGACAGACCACCGACCTCGTCGGCGAGCGGCAGATCTCTGGGCGCTAAGCCGTCACGGGCGAGGGTGGTGTTGGTGGCGATGATGCCGCTGGCGTCGGCCCGCTGAGCGACCTCGATCACGTCGTCGATGGCCTCGTCGCTGAGGTCGGGCGCGATTTTGACGAAGATGGGTGTGCGGCTGAGTTCGCCTGCGGCCGTGACAATTTCGGCGAGCAGCTCGGCGAGGGGCTCCTTGTCCTGCAGGGACCGCAGACCGGGAGTGTTCGGACTCGAGACGTTGACGGCGAAGTAGTCGGCATACGCGTCCAGGGCCCGCAGGCTCGTCAGGTAGTCCCGGGTGGCCTTCTCGACCGGTGTGGTCTTGGTCTTGCCGATGCTGACGCCGACAGGTATGCCGACCGGGCCGTTGTCGCGCAGCCGAGTCGCCAGTGCCACCGCGCCGTCGTTGTTGAAGCCCATCCGGTTGATGATCGCGTCGCTGGAGCGTAGTCGGAACAGCCGTGGCTGCGGATTGCCCGGCTGGGCCTGCGCGGTGACCGTGCCGAGTTCGACGTGGCCGAATCCGAGGTGCGACCAGGCGCGCAGTGCGATGCCGTTCTTGTCGACGCCGGCCGCGAGGCCCACGCGGTTGGGGAATGTGATGCCGGCGACCTCGACCGGAGACGCGTGCGTCGCGGTGAGCCGTGACAGCAGCTTGAGCGAGATCCGGCGATCGCTGAGGCGGGCCAGCCGCTCGAGGGTGGCGTGATGCGCGGCCTCGGCGTCGCCGTCACCCAGGCGGAACAGCGCGGGACGGACCGCCCGGTAACCCCAGTCCAGCGTCACCGTACGAGCGTTCATGTCCAGCAGCCTACGGGTGGACAGCAGGGAACCGGACCGGGCGCCATTCGTGCGGACCTACGCACCGCCGGACTCACCTCAGCGATCTTCGACACCAGGGCGGGAATTGCGTGCACCACGTCGAATATCGCCCGAGCAACCTCCTGGATATTCGACGCCAGCGCGGCTGTTGCGTGCACCACGTTGAATGTCGCGCAGCGGGTCACCGTGGGGCTCAGCGCGTCATACCAACTCGCCGCGGCCCTCCGACTTGAGCCGCTGGACCACGAGCTTGACGTCCTGCGCGCGATCGCGCCGGGTCACCAGAACGGCATCGGGTGTGTCGATGACGATGATGTCGTCGACACCAAGCGTGGCCACCAGGCGGCCAGACCTCGGCGCGATCACCCCGGTGCTTTGCTCAGCAACTACGAGCGTGTCGTTGCCGAGCACCGTGATGCCGTCGGTGTCGGTCAGCAGCGCGGCGAGAGAGTCGAAGTCGCCGATGTCGTCCCAGTCGAAATCACCAGGTATGACGGCGACTCGTCCGTCGGCTGCGGCGGGTTCGGCGATGGCCTTGTCGATCGCGATCTCTGTCAGCCGCGGCCACATCTCGGTCAGTCGTAGTGGGTTGTCGGCGATGGAGCGAACTCCCTCGGCCAGACCCGGCTGATAGTGGTCGAGCATGTCCAGCAGCACCGCGGCCCGCACCACGAACATGCCGGCGTTCCAGCGGTAGTCGCCACTGTCGACATACCGCTGGGCCCGGTCTGCATCGGGCTTCTCCACGAACGACTCGACCCCGCGGGCACGCGGTGCACCATCGATGTCCAGCGGTGCGCCAAGCTTGATGTAGCCGAAACCCGTTGCGGGGCCCGTGGGTTCGATGCCGATGGTCACCAGCGCACCCGTGCGCGCCACCGCAACCGCCTCGCGGACGCTGGACCGGAAGGATTCGTCGTCACGGATGATGTGGTCGGCGGCGAACGAACCGATGATCGCGTCGGGGTCACGCTGCTCGAGGATGGCGGCCGCGAGCCCGATCGCCGGCATCGACTCCCGGGGCGAGGGCTCCACCAGCAGCGAATCGATGCCGAGGTCTGGCAGTTGTTCGCGCACCTCGTGCGAATGCCGCAGACCCGTGACGATCAGCAGTCGCTCCTGCGACAGGGGCGCCAGCCGGTCGACGGTGCCCTGCAGCAGTGACCAGCCGGACCCGGTCAGGTCGTGCAGGAACTTCGGCGAACCCGCACGCGACAACGGCCACAACCTGGTGCCCGATCCACCCGCCGGAATCACCGCCCAGAATCCCTCGATGGGACCCTCGCTGACGTCAGACATGCTGCAGACGCTAGTCCACGACGTTCACCCGACGATCATCGGAGCGTGTGCTCACGGTTCACCGCGATTCCACCGCGGCCCGCAACGCTTTCGTCGTGCGAGTTGCGATCGTGACCGAGTCGTTCCTGCCCACCCTCAACGGGGTCACCACCAGCGTCTGTCGCGTGCTGGACCACTTCGCCGACAACGGTCACGACGCGGTCGTGATCTGCCCGGGACCAGCGCCTGCGTCATACCGCGGATTCGAGGTCCGCACCGTGCGCGGGGTGATGCTGCGCGGGTTTCGCGTGGGGCTGCCGACGTTCGAGATGGAGCGCATCCTCGAAGGGTTCGCGCCGGACGTCGTCCATGCTGCGTCCCCTTTCGGGCACGGCGCGAGAGGTCTGGCGGCGGCACGCAATCTGGGCCTGCCGACTGTCGCGATCTATCAGACGGACATGCCTGCCTATCTGTCCCAACACGCCGGGCCGGTGTCTCGCGGCATACAGAACGCATCGTGGCGATGGGTGCGGCACCTGCACTCGCTCGCCGACATGACGCTGGCGCCGAGCTCGTCGACCATGAACGAGCTTGTGGATCATGGGATTCCGCGAGTTGCGCTCTGGGGACGCGGCGTCGACACCGTGACCTACAGTCCGGAGCTGGGGACCGATGAGCAGGTGCGTGACCTGCGCCGGTGCCTGGCTCCGTGCGGCGAGACCATCGTCGGGTATGTCGGTCGGTTGGCTCCGGAGAAGGAGCTTCATCGACTCGCCGAGCTCAGCAGGATTCCCGGTATCTCGCTTGCCGTCGTCGGTGACGGTCCGAGCCGTGACCGGCTGGAGCGGCTGCTGCCGAAGGCGCACTTTTTGGGGTTCCGCGAGGGCACGGAGCTGGCCCGGGCGTATGCCGCTCTCGACGTCTTCGTCCACACCGGCTGCCACGAGACCTTCGGGCAGACGCTGCAGGAGGCGATGGCCACCGGCCTGCCCGTCGTGGCACCGGCCGCCGGAGGTCCGCTGGACATCGTGCGACCTGGCGTCACCGGCCTGCTCTTCGATCCGCATCGCCCAGGCGCTTTGCGCGAGGCGGTCGGCGGCCTGATCGCGGACCAGCCGATGCGGCTGCGGATGGGGGCGTCGGGCCGCGCCAAGGTGGAGGCTCGCAGTTGGGCGGCTGTGGCCGGACAGTTGCTGGAGTTCTACGCCGACGTCATCAGCCCGGCATACGCGCGTCGACGGGCCGCCTGAACCGAACCAGCCGGTTGTCGAGCCCGACCTGCGCCCGCCGCTGCCGCTACCGTGTGCACGGTGCCGTCCATCCACCGAACCCGCCGCACTGATCTGACGGTCTTTGCGATCTTCTCGGCGACGTTCGCCTATCTGCTGGCACGCTGCTTCATCGGCGTAGATTTCAACGACGGCTCGTACGTCATCGCACTCGCGCGACGGATGGCCGCAGGTCAGGCGCCGTTGTCCAGCGAGATGGACGGTCACACGCTCGGGTCGATGTTCGCCGTGCCGTTCACGTGGGTGTGGATCTCCGCGTTCGGCATCACCGCGCTGGTCGCGGCCTCGAAGGCGTTCGCGGCAGTGTGGATCGCGGGCGCGACCTACGCGTCATACCGGGCGTTGGCTCCGCTGTTCAGCCGTGTCCCGACTGCGCTGACGATGTGCGCGATGTGCCTGGCTCTGCCCTACTCCCTCATCGTCACCAGCTACAACACGGTGCCGATGTTCGGTCTGCTGCTGGCGACGTGCGCGGGCTATCGGACGATCTCGTCCTACAGCCGCCGCTGGACCATCACCACCTCCCTCGCTGCCACACTCGCCGTCGTCGGCTTCCCGATCGTCGGAGTCGCCGCCGTTCTCCTGCTCATCGCCGTGATCTGGTGTTGCCGGCACCGCGGTGTCAGCACCAAAGACCTGCTGACTGACGTGCTCGCACCATGTCTGATCGTCGCAGTGTTGCTGGCGGCGTTCGTCCTCGCGGTGCCCGGCCTGTCGGCGGTGCGTGAATCACTTCACGTGCAAAGTGCGAGCCGTCAGGGCGCCGGGAGCCTGAGCTTGCTCACCGGCTTCATCTCGCACGAGCTGAGCTACTTCACCACCGCAGGCAAGTTCCCGCTGGCACTGGCTGCCGCCATCGTGGCTGCGCTGATGCGCAAACCACTGCTGATCGTGCTGGCCAGCCTGATCTCGGGATTGCTGCTGTTCGACTTCGCCACCAACATGCCCTCCCCCAACACCCTGGCGATCAACGCCGGGCTTTTTCCTGCGCCGATGGCAATGCTGGTGACCATCACCTGGCTGCCCATCGCGATCCGCGTCGCCGTCACCTCACCCCGCTACCGCGGATTCCTGCTGCTGTCACTGACCGCGTTGCCCGCGGCGGCCGGAGTGCAAATGGTGACCGCATCCGGCTACGACTACGGCGCCGCCATGGACGGCCTCGCGCCCTTCACCGCCGCTGTCCTGCTCGGTTTCGGTCTGCACGTCTGGCAGCCGAGTATGGCGCGGGCCTGGCGCCTGAGCGCCGTCATACCGCTCGCGATCACCGGCATGTGCCTGACCGCGGTGGTCTTTCAGGAGGGTCCGGTCTTCCAGCACCGCACGCTGGTGACCTCCGGGCCGGCGGCCGGGCTGTGGGTCGCGGACAACTCCCTCGGTGCGCAACACGCAACGCAAACTCTCACCGCAGCCTGTCCGGCTCACGCCCGGGCGCTGCTGGTGGGTCTGCCCGGCATCTACCTGTGGCTGCCGGCGCGCAGCGCGGCCACGGTCTCCTGGCTGGCGATGGACTCGGTGCGGTACATCCCGTTGAAGGCACAGCTGGCCAGGCACGCCGACTGCGTGATCGCCACACCGCTCGATGACTTCACGCCACCACTCGCCGCCGACAAGAACGTGCAGCAACAACTGCTCCGAGGAATGCGCGCAGCAACGCCACCCATCGTCGTCGAGACCTCAGCCGTACACGGTCCGGTCGTCATGCAGACCTACGTGCGCGACGGTGGTTCATAGCGCTGATGCTCCAGACATCCTCTGTCGATCCGGTCAGGGGGCGAGCACCGGACAACGCCCGTCGGTGCCCCGGCGCAGATCGAAGGCGTCGAACGTCAGCCGCTGCCCATCGAGCAGCCGCACGGTGCGTGACAGCTCAGGAGCCCCGTCGGTTGCCGCCTCGGGCAGGGCCACCGGTCCGGCGTAGCTGACGAGCGCGCACACCGGCCGAGGCGAGAACAAGCCCTCCCAGAACGGCACATCCGAGGCGATTGCCCGCAGCTGACCGGGCGGTTGCGCCTGATGGATGCCGAACCACTCATATCCACCGTCGATCTCAGCGGCAGGAACACCGCGGGCAGCCACGTCTGCAGCGAGTTGCCAACGGGCGCCGTCGTTCGCCGCAGCCGCATCGACCACGAAGATCGAACACGCCGCCCACCCGATCAGCCCCGCACCGAAGACAATCCGTGCCGCGCTATTCACGGCGTGGGTGCGCAGGGCAAGATCGATCAGCACCGCTGCGGCAAAGGGCACGATCGGCAGGAGATAGCGGTCGTAGACCACGCCACCGGTCAGCCGGTAGACGCCGGCCACCGACACGAACATCACGACGACAAAACTCGCGCACACCAACCGCGACACCGACGCGCTCCGCTCGACGTCGTCGAGCATCGTGCGCCCCACGTCCGCTGCCACGCCAGGACCCTCCCGCGCACTTATGCGAGCCGTCACCGAACCGGCCAGCGGAAGCGCCACTGCGAGCACGATCACCAGTCCGCACAGACCCGCTCCCAGGTTGACCGCCTGCCACACCGATCCGGAGAAGATGTCCGGAGCCGAGCCGGTCAGGGTCTGGGAGTATGACGGTGTCTGCGCCAGGTAGTTCCCCAGCACCACCGTGGCGCGTCTGGTCAGATAGGCATACGCGGCGCCGATGACGATGGCGACCGGTATGACGGCCAGAAGTCGCCGAGGATGCCGTCTCACCTGCGACACGACCAGCGCGATCAGCAGCACCACCACCGGCGCGAGTTGCAGGGCGAGAGTGAATCCCTCGGCGAAGGGGGCACTCAGTTGGCGTTTCAGCGTGACCGAGGCTGCCGTCGTGCGATGTGGCCCGGGGAACGAGTCGCGCCATACGTACAGCCCCGCCGCGACGATCTGCACGAGGATGGTCGCGCCCACCGCCAGCCGGACGTCGCGGGAGCGCAGCTTCCGCCCCCGCTGGATCAGCAGACAGACCACCGCAGTGACCGGCACCGCCACGGCGTACTCACGAATGGTGAAACCGACCAAGCCGAAAACCAGCATCAGCCACCACCAGCGCATCGAGATCCGCATTGGCCGCAGCGCGTGGATCAGTGCCCACAGGCCCAACGCCTCGAAACACATCGCCGGGATGTCGCTCATGAAGGACGCACTGAGCGTGCCGAAGATCGGGCCGACCGCGACCAGCACGATCACCGCGAGCGTCCACCCCAGCGACAGGAACCGCCGCACCGTCACGCCGATGGCCGTCAGCGTGACCACGGCGAGCACCATCACCAGCAATTGCAGCGCCAGTCGCGAGTCCCCCACCACCGCGACGACCGGACGGGCGAGGGTCGTCTGGCCGAGCAAAAACGTCGTCGTCCACTGATCCGGTGCGAACAATCCACCGCTACGCGCCGTCCGGAAGGTCGTGACGTAATACGTCCAGTCGTCGTTGCGCGGTATGCCGAGCGCCCCGCGCAGACCCGCGATCGCGCCCGACAACGCAACGGCAGCGACCGCAACTGTTGCAATCGCTGCCGTATGACGACGTGCCTGCCGCACCTCGTGCGCCGTGGTCACCGCCTCAGCGGGCGGACTTCTTGGAGTGCAGGAAGTCTTGGTTCAGCTGGTTGATGACATCCAGCGGAATCTCCTTGGGGCACGCAGCGGCGCACTCACCGAGATTCTGGCAGCCGCCGAAATCCTCGGCGTCATGCTGGTTGAGCATCTTCACTACGCGCGCCGAGCGCTGCGACTGGCCCTGCGGCAGCTCGCCCAGGTGGGTGATCTTGGCGCCGAGGAACAACATGCCGGAGGCGTTCGGGCAGGCCGCCACGCAGGCACCGCAGCCGATGCAGGTCGCGGCGTCGAACGCGCGATCTGCGGACGGCTTGCGCACCTGCAGGTTGTTGGCCTCGGGCGCGGCGCCGGTGTTGACGGAGACATAACCGCCGGCCTGTATGACGCGGTCCAGAGCCGAGCGGTCGACGATGAGGTCACGCACCGGCGGAAAGGCCGCCGCACGCCACGGCTCGACGGTGATCGTGTCGCCGTCGGAGAAAGAGCGCATGTGCAACTGGCAGGTGGTCGTGACCTCCGGGCCGTGCGCCTGACCGTTGATCATCAGCGAGCACATGCCGCAGATGCCCTCACGGCAGTCGGAGTCGAAGGCCACAGGCTCCTCGCCCTTTTCGATCAGCGACTCGTTGAGCACGTCCAGCATCTCCAGGAACGACATGTCCTCGGAGATGTCGCTGACCGGGTAGGTGACCATCGAGCCCTGCGCGTTCGGGCCGTCCTGACGCCAGATCTGCAGTGTGAGGTTCATCGCCGTCCTCGCGGAGAGTCGCAGTGGATGTGAGCGGTCGTGGTCACTTGTAGCTCCGTTGCTTCAGCTGGATGAAGTTGTAGACCAGGTCTTCCTTGTGCAGGATCGGGGCATCCGGCCCTCCGGCCTCGTTGCCGCTGAACTGCCAGGCACCGACATACGCGAATTTCTCGTCGTCGCGCAGCGCCTCGCCGTCCTCGGTCTGGCTCTCGGCGCGGAAGTGACCACCGCAGGACTCGCGGCGGTGCAACGCATCGATGCACATGAGTTCGCCCAGTTCGAGGAAATCGGCAACCCGGCCGGCCTTCTCCAACGACTGGTTGAGGGTGTCGGCGCTGCCGAGCACGCGCACGTTGCGCCAGAACTCCTCGCGCAGCGACCGAATCAGGTCGATCGCCTTGCGCAATCCCTCCTCGGTGCGCTCCATGCCGCAGTACTCCCACATGATGTGGCCGAGTTCCTTGTGGAAGGAGTCGACGGTGCGGTCGCCGTTGATCGACAGCAGCTTGTCCAGCCGCTCCCGCACGTCGGCCTGCGCCTGCAGCACCTCCGGAGCATCCTCGGCGACCGGCTCGTACGGCCCGGACGCCAGGTAGTTGCGGATGGTGTTGGGCAGCACGAAGTAGCCGTCCGCCAGGCACTGCATCAGCGAGGATGCGCCGAGACGGTTGGCGCCGTGGTCGGAGAAGTTGGCCTCGCCTGCGGCATACAGGCCCGGGATCGTGGTCTCCAGGTCGTAGTCGACCCACAGCCCGCCCATCGTGTAGTGCACCGCCGGGTAGATCCGCATCGGGACCTCGTACGGCGATTCACCGGTGATCCGCTGGTACATGTCGAAGAGGTTGCCGTACTTCTCGGCGATCGCGGCCTCGGACATCCGTGACAGCGCGTCGGAGAAATCGAGGTAGACACCGCGGCGAAAGTCGCCGACCTTCGGCCCCACGCCGCGACCGTCGTCGCAGACGTTCTTGGCCTGGCGGGAGGCGATGTCGCGCGGCACGAGGTTGCCGAAGGCGGGGTAGATCCGCTCCAGGTAGTAGTCGCGGTCCTCTTCCGGGATCTGGCGCGGGTCCTTCTCGCAGTCGTCGCGGTTTTTGGGCACCCAGATGCGGCCGTCGTTGCGCAGCGACTCCGACATCAAGGTCAGCTTCGACTGGTAGTCCCCGGCCACCGGGATGCAGGTCGGGTGGATCTGCGTGTAACAGGGGTTGGCGAAGTAGGCACCCTTGCGGTGCGCCCGCCAGGTGGCCGTGACATTGCAACCCATCGCGTTGGTGGACAGGAAGAAGACATTGCCGTAGCCACCGCTGGCCAGCACGACCGCATCGGCAAGGTGCGTCTCGAGCTCACCGGTGACCATGTCACGCGCGATGATGCCGCGAGCGCGGCCGTCGACGACGATGACCTCGAGCATTTCGTGGCGGGTGTATGCCGTGACCGTGCCTGCGGCGACCTGTCGCTCCATCGCCTGGTAGGCACCGATCAGCAACTGCTGACCGGTCTGGCCACGGGCATAGAACGTGCGCGCCACCTGCACACCACCGAACGAACGGTTGTCCAGCAGACCGCCGTAGTCGCGGGCGAAGGGCACGCCCTGAGCGACGCACTGGTCGATGATGCTGTTGGAGACCTCGGCCAGGCGGTAGACGTTGTTCTCACGGGAGCGGTAGTCGCCGCCCTTCACCGTGTCGTAGAACAACCGGTAGACCGAGTCGCCGTCGTCGTTGTAGTTCTTGGCGGCATTGATGCCACCCTGCGCTGCGATCGAGTGGGCCCGACGCGGGCTGTCCTGGTAACAGAACGACTTCACGTGGTAGCCGGCCTCGCCGAGGGTGGCAGCGGCGGAGGAACCGGCCAGTCCCGTGCCGACGATGATGACCGACAGCTTGCGGCGGTTCGCCGGGTTGACCAGCTTGTTGTCGAATTTCGCCTTGGTCCAACGGTTTTCGATCGGGCCGTCGGGCGCTTTGGTGTCCGCGATGGGATCACCCAGGCGATACAGGTCGTCGATGAGTTCAGACATGTGCCAGCGTCCTTTTACTTGATTCCACCGAAGAGGATGGCCAGGGGCGGTATGACGAAGCCGACTGCGACCACCAGCGCGACGACCGCGGCAACGGTCTTGGCGATCCGGCGCGCGGCGGGTGTCGGGGTGAAACCGAGGGTCTGCGAGGCGCTCCAGATGCCGTGGTGCAGATGCATGCCCAGGGCAGCCATCGCCAGCACGTAGATCAGCGTCAGCCACCAGCTCTGGAAGCTGTGCACGACGAGTTCGTACGGGTCGTCGACAATGTTGGGGCCATTGCCGCCCGAGCCCACGTTGAACTTGACGATCGTGAACTCCAGCAGGTGCCAGATGACGAACAGCAGCAGGAACACTCCGCCCCACCGCATCCACTTGCTGCTGAAGCTCTGGGCGACGCTCTTGCGCTTGGCGGCATACTGCACCGGCCGGGCCGCCTTGGCGCGCTTCCACAGGGTGACGGCGCTGTAGACGTGCAGGATCACGCTGACGCCGAGGACGACTTCCATGATCGTCAGGAACCCGTGCCTCGGCAGCATCGGCTCGCCGATCGTGCGCAGGTGCTCGGAGTACTCGTTGAAGGCCAGATGGCCGTCGAACAGCTTGTAGAGATTGCCGTACATGTGGGCAATCACGAAGAGCACGAAGATCAGGCCAGTGACCGCCATGAGGGTCTTGAGGAAGACGGAGCTACCCGTCTTGCCGGTGCGCACCGGCTTCGAAACGGTTGATGTCGCCACGAAACGTCAGACTACGCCGCAGATACCTTGACATCGAGATAAGGCTCGCCTAAATCTGAACGCGCCCCGAATGCCCGGCCACAGCGGTCAACGGTGCTCGCCGGACCCTCCCGAAAACCCGAAAGTCCTTACCGGCCGCCACACCTCGTCCACCCCGTGCTCGTAGAGGTCGAAGGCGGCCACGTCGAAGCGGCACTCGTAGGTCGCCAGATCTTCGAACGCCCGATCCAGATCCGGCTCCGGTATGCCGTGGGCGATCGTCACGTGGGGATGATAGGGAAACTCCAGGTCACGCCCGACCGGTCCTGACCGCACCGCTTTTTCCAGCCACTCACAGCTGGCGATGCCTTCGGCGACGGCGACGAAGACGACCGGCGACAGCGGGCGGAATGTGCCGGTTCCGCGCAGCGTCATACGAAACGGTTGCGCCTGTGCCGCGACGGACGACAGGTGCGCGCACAGGTCACCCACGAGCGGGCCGGCGACCTCGGTCGGTGGCATCAGCGTGACGTGCGGCGGAACGGCCTGCGCGAGCGGGTCACCGACGGCCGCGCGAGCCGACTGCAGCGCACCGGCGTGCGGGTCCGGAATCGGGATCGAAACCCCGATGGTCTTCATCGAAGGGCCGCCGCGGGAACGAAACCGACCGCGTCATACACCCTTCGCAAGGTCACCGAGGCGACCTCCCGGGCGCGCGCCGCACCGGCGGCGAGGATCCGGTCGAGCTCGGCCGGATCGGTGAGCAGTTCGTCGACACGTGCCTTGAATGGCGCCTGCACGCCGACGACCAACTCGGCGACATCGGTCTTGAGCGCGCCGTACTTGTTCTCACCGGCGTAGCGATCGACGAGAGTCTCGACGCTGTCCCCCGACAGTGCCGAGTGGATCCGCAGCAGGTTGGCAATGCCCGGTTTGGCCTCCGGGTCGTAGCGCACCGCGTTGTCGGTGTCGGTGACGGCCGACTTCACCTTCTTGGTGTTCGCCTTCGGCTCGTCGAGCATCATCAGGTTGCCGTTCTGGTTGTCGGCAGACTTGCTCATCTTGGCGGTGGGCTCCTGCAGCGACATGATCTTGGCCGTCTCGCCCGGGATGTGCGGCTGCGGTATGACGAAGGTGTCGCCGTAGCGCGCGTTGAACCGCTGCGCCAGATCGCGGGTGAGCTCCAGATGCTGCCGCTGGTCCTCACCGACGGGCACAGCGGTCGCGTCATACAGCAGGATGTCGGCGGCCATCAACATCGGGTACGTGAACAGACCCACATTGGTGCCGTCGGTGCCGCGCTTGGCCGACTTGTCCTTGAACTGCGTCATGCGGGCGGCCTCGCCGTACCCGGTGATGCAGTTGAGCACCCAGGCGAGCTGGGAGTGCTCGGGCACGTGCGACTGCACGAAGACGGTCGACACCTGCGGATCAATGCCCCCGGCGAGGTACTGCGCCGCCGTCACCCGGGTGCGGGCCCGCAAGTCGGCCGGGTCCGGCTGAACGGTCAGTGCGTGCTGGTCGACGACGCAGAAGAACGCGTCGAAATCCTGCTGCATCCGCACCCAGTTGACCTGCGCGCCGAGGTAGTTGCCCAGATGCAGCGAATCATGGGTGGGCTGCATTCCAGACAGGATCCGTGCGGATCGGGCGCCGGCGGCAAGGTCGCTCATCAGTGGTGCACGCGTCGCTTTCGTGGAGAGGTGGGGGAACAGGCGCCGCCGATTCTCTCATCCGCGATTGGTGCCCTCCTGGGACACCGCCCGAGCCGTCGCCACGGGAGAGCACACGTTGGAACCCGTTTGGATATGTTTACAACCAGACCTGTCCCAACAAGGAGGTGGCCGGTGCTTGCACGACAACGCCAGGACCTGATCATCCAAGCGGTCGAGGAACACGGCGGTGTCCGCGTGTCCGAGCTGGTCGCCGACCTGCACGTCAGCGACATGACGATCCGTCGCGACATCGAGGCCCTCGCCGACAAGGGGCTGGTCCGTAAGGTGCACGGCGGCGCGACCCGCGCCGACCGCAGCGCCGAAGAGCCCGGCTTCACCGCGAAGTCGGAGATGAATCCGGTGCAGAAGTCGGAGATCGCCCGCACCGCAGCGAGCCTGATTTCCGCAGGTTCGTCGGTCGCGGTGTCGGCCGGCACCACTGCCTACGCGGTGGCGATCGAATTGCGGGCGATCAAGCGCCTGACGGTCGTGACCAACTCCCCCCGGGTGGCCGACCTGCTCAACGACCCGACTCGTGACGATCTGCTCGTCGTGCTGACCGGCGGGGTCCGCACGCCGTCGGACGCCCTCGCCGGGCCGGTGGCCAACGAGATGCTGGCATCGACGCACGTCGACACGTTGATCCTCGGCGTGCACGGCATCGACCTGCACGCAGGGCTCACCACCCCGAATCTGCAGGAAGCGCAGACCAACCGGGCACTGATCAAGTCGGCCAAGCGCATCGTCGTCGTGGCCGACCACACCAAGTGGGGCATCATCGGGCTGTCCACGATCGCCACCCTCGACAAGGTGCACACCCTGGTGACCGACGCCGAACTCGACGAGGACGCCCGTCGCGAGATCAGCCGGCAGGGCGTCAACCTCATCGTCGCGCCGCGGTCGGAGGAACCGCTCCCCACCCCGGTCGTCAGCTGAACCGGTGGGCTGAGCCGGTCGGTCAGCGCAGCGGCGGTCCAGCAGTCAGCGCGGCCTGTATGGCGGCGACCGTCGACGGCACGAAGCCATCCACCTGCTGAGCCATCTGCTCGTAGACCGCGAACTCCTGCCGGAACGGGTCGGGGATGTCGGCATCATCGGCCTGACGTGGCGCGACCTGCGGGCGGATCGCCGCCAACTGACCGACCAGTCGGCGCAGCGGCGGGTCATCCGTGCGCTCCATCGGGCGCAGCGGCCACGGCGGAGCGGGCAGCGCCGCGCACAGGTCCGCGAAGTCCGCGATCGCGAACGTGCGCTTCAGTGCGGCCGGTGCCAGCTGCACGACCTGCGAGCGGTGCTCCCGCGTCGCGGTCAGCACGATGTCCGCCGCTGTCGCCAGGTGCTCGGTCAGCTGTGTGGCCCGAAAACCCGCCGGACCGACTCCGCGCTCGCCCAGCAACTGCTCACTCGGCGGCTGCATCGGCTCGCCGACCAGGGCGCGAGTGCCGGCGCTGGTGACCTCGACATCGACGCCGATCAGATGATGCGCGAGAAGTCGCTCGATGAAGGGCGACCGGCAGATGTTGCCGGTGCACACGATCAGGATGCGGCCGCTCCGAGCGGCCGCCGCGGGCTGCGGCGCAGCCGCCGTCTGCCCGAAGATCTGCCCGAGCGGCATACGGCCGGTTGAGCTCTGACCGCCCGGTCCCGCGGTCGACTGTTGTGTCATGGGTTGCTGGCTCCTCGAGTGCTCACTCGTGTGGTGCGAATTCATCGATCAACGGCACGACGTCGGCGATGGAATCCACGACGCGGGTGGGTACGAACGGATGACGCTCGACCTGATGCGGCTGGGTGGACCCGCTCAGCACCAGGATCGTCCGCAGGCCGGCTTCGAGCCCGCTGACGATGTCGGTGTCGATGCGGTCGCCGATCATCACGGTGGTCTCCGAGTGCGCATCGATGCGGTTGAGAGCACTGCGCATCATCAATGGATTCGGCTTACCTATGTAATACGGCTCGACACCGGTTGCTTTGGTGATGAGGGCGGCGATCGACCCCGTTGCCGGCAGTGAGCCTTCCGCCGAAGGTCCGGTCGCGTCCGGATTCGTCGCGATGAAGCGCGCACCTTTGTCGATCAGTCGGATGGCGCGGGTGATCGCCTCGAACGAATAGGTGCGGGTCTCCCCGAGCACGACATAGTCGGGGTCGCGCGAACTCATGATGTACCCGATGTCGTGCAGCGCGGTGGTCAGACCGGATTCACCCAGCACGTATGCCGATCCGTTGGCTCGTTGGTCGTCCAGGAACTGCGCGGTCGCCAGGGCCGAGGTCCAGATCGCCTCCTCGGGCACGTCGATGCCGCCTGCTGCCAACCGCGCCCGCAGATCACGCGGTGTGTAGATCGAATTGTTGGTGAGCACCAGGAACCGGCGGCCGGTCTCCTGCAGCCGCTGCAGAAACTGCGCGGCTCCCGGGATGGCGTGCTCCTCGTGCACGAGCACACCGTCCATGTCGGTCAGCCACGAATCCACCGGCCTGCGATTGGTCATGCATCCATTGTCCATGCTGGCCGGTGAACGGGCTGACACCTCGGCCGCTGGACGCGCTGACATACGCGCCGAACCACTGTGGCGCGTGTTGCGGAAGATACGCGAGGGAAAATTATGTGCTCAGACGATTACCTATACAGGTGCCCACCGGCTAACATCTTGCAGGCGCGCCGGGAATTCAGGGATATCACATCGGCCGCTGCGAACCCAATGCCTCGAATGAAGGACGCCTGTGAGCCTGCAGACCTATCTCCGCATCCTGCGTAAGCGCTGGCGCATCATTCCAGTTCTTGCGGTGATCTGTGTCGGGTTGGCGGTGTTGTTCACCTACCTCACACCGAAGACCTACTCCTCCAGGGTGCAGTTCTTCGTCTCGACGTCGGACAGCAACGGCGACAACTCGCAGCTGGCGCAAGGCAGCACGTTCACCCAGGCACGTGTCGTGTCCTACACCCAACTGCTCAAGACACCGGCCGTGCTGCAGCCGGTCATCAAGCAGTTGAACTTCCCGGGCACCACCTCGGACCTGGCCAGCAAGGTGTCGGCATCCGTGCCGCCCAACACCGTCCTGATCGATGTCGCTGTCTCCGACCGTTCACCGGCGGAAGCTCAACGGATCGCTGCCGCAATCGGCAACTCCTTTCCTGGCACGGTCGAGAACCTCGAAAAGGTCAGTGGTTCCCAGTCCAGCCCGGTCAAGGTGACCATGGTGTCGCCGGCGAACTTCTCGTCCGCTGCGATTTCCCCGAGGCCGACGATGAACATCGCCTTCGGCCTGATACTCGGATTGTTCGCCGGAGTCGGCGCTGCGCTCCTGCGTGAGCGCCTGGACACCCGCATCCGCTCCACTGACGACGTCAAGAGCATCACCACGCACACCATTGTCGGCGGCATCCCCTTTGACGGTGATGCACCCGCCCACCCGCTGACGGTGCAGGGCGACCCGCACTCCGCCCGCGCCGAAGCCTTCCGATCGCTGCGCACCAACCTGCAATTCGTCAACGCCGCGAAGCACCCCCGCCTGATCTCGGTGACCTCGTCGATCGCCGGCGAAGGCAAGACCACCACCTCCGCCAATCTTGGTATGGCGCTGGCCGAAGCCGGCTCCCGCGTCTGTCTGATCGAGGGTGACCTACGTCGCCCGCGACTGCTCGAATACCTCGGCATGGAAGGTGCCGTCGGTCTGACCGACGCACTCATCGGTCGCGTCGACCTCGCCGACGTCATCCAGCCGTACGGCGACACCAGCCTGGCGGTTCTCGGTGCCGGCCAGTTGCCCCCGAACCCCAGTGAGCTGCTGGGCTCGACCGGCATGCGCGACGTCCTCGAGCGTCTGAAGAGCGCCTTCGACTACGTCATCATCGACGCTCCTCCGACGATCCCGGTCACGGACGCAGCTGTCATGAGCACGCTCGTCGACGGCACTCTCATCGTGGTCGGCGCCTCCATTGCGACGCAGGACAACCTGACCGCGAGCATCGACAAGCTCGCCACCGTGGACGCGGTGATCCTCGGCGTGGTGGTGAACCGGACTCCGCGTAGCCGCCACGGCTACGACAGCTACCGCTACTACGAATACCGCTCCGAGGGCGGGTCGGCGGAGAAGTCCCGGACCAGCCGCCGGCTCGCACGGAAGTGACCGGCGATGCCCACGACGAGAGCAGCAACGACATCCGGTAGGCGAGGCTCGCGGCCGGGGTTCAGCCCCAATCGCCACTGGCGCGTCGGGCTGTTGTGGCTGGTGCTCGACGGGATCGTCGCTGCGCTGGCAACCGGCGCCGCCGCTTGGATCCGCTATGACCTGGACATCCCGGACGTCTTCACCGTGCCGATCTTCTGGTTCGCGGTCACCGTCGGACTGATTCAGATCGTCACGGGCGTGCTCGTCGGGCCGCACCGATTCGCGCACAACCTCGGATCATTCGAGGAAACCGCGGACATCATGAAGGCCGTCTTCCTCACGATGGTCATCAGTTGCGTGCTGCGCTTCGGAACCTCCACCTTCCAGATTCCGCGGAGCCTTCCCTTCGCGGCACCGGCTTTCGCACTCGTCGGGATGTTCGCCCTGCGATTCTTCGTGCGCTCCTACCGTTGGGGTCGTCCCGCCAGCGGCGTCGGTGAGCAGAAGGCCATCGTCTTCGGCGCCGGCGAAGGTGGCCGGCAACTCGTGCGTGCTCTGGTGCGCGACGGCCAGCGGCAGTACACACCCGTCGCCATCCTTGACGACGACCCGCGCAAACGCCGGATGCGCATCGACGGCGTTCCGGTGCGTGGCGGGCGCAACCGCCTCCGCACGGTCACCGAGAAGTCCGGAGCCACGGTCCTGATCATCGCGATGCCGTCGGCCGACGCCGACCTGGTGCGCGACCTGCGGGATGCGGCTCACGACATCGGCCTCGAACTGCTGATCCTGCCACCGGTGGCCTCCTTGCTCGGCAACGGCGCCTCGGTCCGCGACCTGCGCGAGGTCAACCTGGAGGACCTGCTCGGCCGCCGCCAGATCGCCCTGGACGAAGGTGCCATTGCCGCCAGCGTCGCCGGCAAGCGGATCCTGGTCACCGGGGCGGGTGGATCCATCGGCAGCGAGCTGTGCCGCCAGATCTCCCGCTTCAATCCCGCCAAGCTGACGATGCTCGACCGCGACGAGTCCGGTCTGCACGGCACCCAGATGTCGATCACGGGCCGCGCCCTGCTCGACGACGGGACCTTGGCGCTGGCCGACATCCGCGACCTGGACGCCCTGCGCGCCATCTTTGCCAAGGAGCGCCCCGATGTCGTTTTCCACGCCGCCGCGCTGAAGCACCTCACGCTGCTGGAACAACACCCCAACGAGGGCTGGAAAACCAATGTGCTCGGCACGCTCAACGTGCTCACCGCCGCCAGCGAGGTCGGCGTCGAAACCTTCGTGAACATCTCCACCGACAAGGCCGCCAGCCCCACCTGCGTGCTCGGTTACACCAAGCGCATGGCCGAACGTCTCACCGCACAGTTCGCGGTCGACAACCCGGGCACCTACACCAGTGTTCGATTCGGCAACGTGCTCGGTTCACGCGGCTCCGTGCTGACCGCCTTCATGGCGCAGATCGAGCGCGGTGGCCCGGTGACCGTCACCGACGAGAACGTCGAGCGCTACTTCATGCTCATCCCCGAGGCCTGCCAGTTGGTCTTGCAGGCGTCGGTCATCGGGGACGACGGCCAGGTCATGGTGCTCGACATGGGATCGCCGGTGAAGATCGTCGATGTTGCTCGCGCCCTCATCGACATGTCCGGCCGCGAGGACATCGCCATCGAGTTCACCGGCCTGCGCCCGGGAGAGAAGCTCTCCGAGGTGCTGTTCTACGAAGGCGAGCAGGCCCGCCTGTCACCGCACCCACTCGTCTCCTACGTGACGGTGCCACCGGTCGACTCCGACGCAGTGCGCGGATTCGCCGCACACTCCAGCGAGAAGACGCTGAACTGGCTGATCACCGAGAGCATGAGCTACTCGCGGCCCGAAACCAACGTATGACTCGACCGGTGCGACCGGCATACAGCTGCCGCGTGTGAGGGTGAAGCGGGCTCAGCACCTGGCACTGGCGCTTACTCCGGAACGCGGCGACTTCGACCTGACCCGGCACGTTCGAGTGCGACTGACACGTAAGTAACGGATAGAGGACCACGCAGCGGTGACCGACCACATCTACATGTCCAAGGCTCATGTGACGCAGGTCGAGGAGGACCTCGTCCTGGAGGCTCTGCGATCCGGCTGGGTCGCCCCGCTGGGCCCGATGGTCGACCGCTTCGAGCGCGAGATCGCCGACCGGGTGGGCGTCGCCGGTGCGCTGGCGCTGTCGTCCGGCACGGCCGCCCTGCACCTGGCCCTGCTCGAGGTCGGAGCCGGCCCGGGCACCACCGTGGTGCTGCCCTCCATGACCTTCGCCGCGACCGCGAACGCGGTGCTCTACACCGGCGCAACGCCGGTCTTCGTGGACTCCCGCTCCGACGACGCCAACGTCGACGGCGCCCTGCTGCTGGACGCTGTGCGTGTGCTGCAGGCAGAGGGCCACGACGTCGCCGCCGCCATACCGGTCGATCTGTACGGCCGGTGCGCGGACTACTCGGTGATCGAGCCGGGGCTGGCCGATCTGGGTGTCACGCTCGTGGAGGATGCCGCCGAGGGGCTGGGCGCATCGTGCGACGGCCGCGGTGCCGGCGGCTTCGGCCGGGCCGGGGTGCTGTCCTTCAACGGCAACAAGATCATGACCACCTCCGGTGGCGGCATGCTGGTCAGCGACGACCGTGAACTGCTGGACCGCGCGAGATATCTCTCGACGCAGGCCCGGCAGCCGGCGCCGTGGTACGAACACACCGAGATGGGCTTCAACTACCGGATGTCGAACATTCTGGCGGCCCTGGGCGTCGGTCAGTTGTCGCGGCTGGACTCGATGATCCAGCGGCGCCGGGCGATTCGCGCACGGTATGCCGACGCCTTCGCCGGCGTCACCGGCCTCGACATACTTGCCCATGAGCTGGACGACTCCCACGACAACTGCTGGCTGACCAGCCTGATGCTCGACCCGTCGGCGGATCTGGCCACGCCCGACCAGATCGTCGAGCGGATGAACGCCCAGGGCATCGAGGTCCGTCACTTGTGGAAGCCGATGCACCTGCAGCCGCTGTTCGCCGGCGCCCGTATGTTCGGCGGCGGTGTCGCGGAGGATCTGTTCGCCCGCGGCGTCAACCTGCCGAGCGGTTCAGAGCTCACCGACGAGCAGATCGACCGGGTCATCGACGCCCTGACGACCGCGGTGCGGAAGGGCTGACGTGTCGGTGAAACGGATGATGGACCTTGCCCTCGCCGGGCCGGTGTTCGTGCTGACGCTGCCGGTGCAGGGCGCTATCGCCGCCGCCGTCGCGCGGTCGATGGGCCGGCCGGTGATCTTCCACCAGGAACGTCCAGGGCTGAACGGCGAGATCTTCACGTTGCACAAGTTCCGCACGATGGTCGACGTCGACCCCGAACGCGGGAAGGTGCACGACGACGACCGGATCACCCCACTCGGGCACTTCCTGCGATCCACCAGCCTGGACGAACTGCCCACCCTGTGGAATGTCATCCGCGGCGACATGTCGCTGGTGGGTCCGCGCCCGTTGCTCGTGCGCTACCTCGATCGCTACACCGCGCAGCAGGCGCGCCGCCACGAGGTGCGCCCAGGGCTGACCGGACTGGCGCAGATCAGCGGCCGCAATGCCCTGTCGTGGGAGAAGAAGTTCGAGCTCGACGTCTGGTACGTCGACAACCACACCCTGCTCGGCGACCTGAAGATCATCGCGGGCACCGTTCGCGCGGTGCTGAAGCGGGACGGCATCTCGGCCGAGGGCATCACCACAATGCACGAGTTCATGGGCGCGGCTGCCGACGAACCAGACCAATCGGCCACTCCCCCAGACGAATCCACGACTCGTTCCGGCGCGACCACCGCTGCGGTGGCGACGTGACGACCCCCCTGGTCGTCGTCGGGTGCGGCGGATTCGGCCGTGAGGTCTGCTCCATCGTCGCCGCGATCAACGCCGTGCAGCCCACCTTCGAATTGCTCGGCGTGCTCGACGATGCGCCGTCCGCTGCGAGCCGCGATGCGCTCGAGCGCATCGGCATACAGCTCCTGGGTGACACCGACTGGCTGGACGGGTGCGCCCCAGAGGTGCACGCAGTCATCGCCATCGGGTCGCCATCGGTGCGTCGCAATCTCGACGCGCGTTTCGCAGTCCGCGCCTGGGCCACCATCGTCCACCCCGACAGCACGATCGGCGCCGACGTGTCTCTGGCCCCCGGAGTCGTCGTCACACCAGGAAGTCGCGTGAGCACCGCCATCACCATCGGCCGGCATGCACACCTCGACCAGAACGTCACTGTGGGTCACGACAGCAGCCTGGGCGACTACAGCCGTCTCAACCCGCAGGCCTGCGTGTCGGGCAATGTCACCATCGGGTCGGGGGCGACCGTCGGCGCGAGCGCCACGATCCTGCAGGGTCGCACCATCGGCGCGCGCAGCGTGGTCGGGGCGGGTGCCGTCGTCGTGAGCGACGTCGAGCCTGATCGCACCGTCAAAGGAGTCCCAGCGCGATGAAGCGTGTGCTCGTCCTCAATCAGTTCGCCCTGCCCCGTGACCAGAGCGGTGGCACCCGCCACATCGATCTGTTCGGCCGGGTCGACGGATGGACCCCCACCATTGTCGCCGGTGACCACAACTACAACACCCAGTTGAAGTACGCCACCGACGACGCCCGCTTCCGGCTGCTGCCGGTGCCGTCCTATGAGGGCACCAGCCTGGTCCGGATGGCCGGTTGGGGGCTGTATGCCGCGCAGGCCGCCGTCGTCGGCGTGACCGAGGGCCGGCTCGATGCGGTCTACGCCTCCAGCCCGAACATGCTCACGCCGGTCGCCGGATGGCTGGTCGCACGGGCCCGCCGGGTGCCGTTCATCGTCGAGATCCGCGATCTGTGGCCCGAGTCGATCGTCGGCGCGGGGGCACTGCGGCGGGGCAGCAAAGTGCATTCGGCCCTGCTGACCCTCGAGCGGTGGATCTACCGGCATGCCGACCGCATCGTTGTGGTCACCGCGGGGTGGGAGGAGCACTTCGAGTCGTTGGGCGTGCCCCGCGAGAAGCTCACCGTCATACCCAACGGCACCGAGGTCGACGACTTCACGGTCACCGAGGAGCGTTCAGCCCTGCGCACCGAGTTCGGTTTCGACACCGTGACGGCGGTGTATGCCGGCGCGCACGGCCCCTCCAACGGCCTTCAGATGGTGCTGGATGCAGCGCGCGCCTGCCCGGATGTGGATTTCGTGCTGGTGGGTTCGGGCAGTGAGAAGCCGCGCCTGCAGGACGCCGCTGCCGATGCAGCCAATGTGCGCTTCCTGGACCCATTGCCTAAGCCGGAACTCGCCCGACTGCTGGCCGCTGCCGACATCGGCATCCACTGCATCGAACCGCTGCCGATCCTGACCACGGGCATGAGCCCCAACAAGCTGTTCGACTACATGGCCGCCGGTCTGCCGACCGTCAGCAATGCCGGCGAAGGCCTGCGAGCGGTGGTGCGCGACGGCGAGGCCGGACGGACCGGAGCGCCGGATTCGCTGCCGGAACTCGTCGCGGCTGTTGCTGCCGCCGGCACGCAGCAGCGCGGCGAGTGGGCCGCGGCGGCCCGCACCATCGTCACCGAACGGTTTTCGAGAAGCAGCGCCGCACAGACGCTGGCGCAGGTGCTGGGCCAGGCCCGAGCAACGCAACACCCAGGAAGAACTGCGATGACCACATCCCCCCAGGTGATCCACCTGACGACCGCGCACAATCCCACCGACAACCGGATCTTCCGCAAGGAATGCGTCGCCCTGCGCGAGGCGGGTATCGACGTGCATGTCGTGGCGTGCGCACCGCAGGACCAGACCGTTTCCGAGGTGCCGATCCACGCGCTGCACAAACGCAAGAACAGACTGCTGCGAATGACGGTGGGGCCGGTCGACGCGTTGCGCACCGTGCGTCGCCTCAAGCCGTCCGTCCTGCACGTGCACGACCCGGAACTCATTCCTGTCGCGCTCGCCTGGAAGGCCATCTCTCGCGGCAAGGTCGTCTTCGACGCGCACGAGGATCTGCCCAAGCAGGTGATGGGCAAGCCGTATCTGCCCCGCTGGAGCCGTCGCACCGTGGCGGCGTTCGCGCGCCGTCTGGAGAAGCTTGCCGACGGTCGCTGCGACGCGATCGTCGCCGCCACCCCGTCGATCGCGCGCAACTTCAGCAATCCGCGCACGGTCATGGTGCAGAACTACCCGTGGCTGCGGGACTTTCCGGCGGCCACCGCATACGACACCGCCCCCGAGCGCACACTGTCCTATGTCGGCGGGTTGAGCCTCGAACGTGGCGCCGCCGAGATGGTCGCAGCAGCGGGCTCACTCACGCCGCCGGCCCACATCACCGTCGCAGGCCCTGCCACCGCCGACAGCAGTGCGATCATGGCGGACGCCGAGCACGTGGACTATCTCGGCATCCGCCCGGCGACCGAAGTGCCAGGTATCGTGCGTGATGCGCAGGTCGGGCTGGTGCTGTTCCACCCGATCCCCAACCACATGGAGTGCCAGCCCACGAAGCTGTTCGAGTACATGGCTGCCCGGCGCCCGTTCATCGCATCTGATCTGGAGTACTGGCGCACCATGCTGGGCGACTTCGACTGCGGGCTCTTCGTCGACCCGACCGACCCGGCGGCCGTTGCCGCCGCGATGGCGGAGCTGTTCGACGATCCGGAGACAGCTGCGGTCATGGGTGACAACGGGCGGCGTGCTGTCGAGGAGCGCTTCTCGTTCGAGGGCGAAGCCACCCGACTGGTCGCGATGAACCACGAACTTCTGGAATCCTGATGGTGATGCAACTCGATTCCCACTTGGCGGCTGTCACACGCCCCGACGACGACGCGACCGCCGGCCGCAAACGTCGCGGCGCCTTCATCACGGTGCTGTACGGCGCGCTGATCGTCGTCGTGACGTCCCACTTCATCGCAGGCCCATTCCGTTACCTCGGGTATGACGCCCGCAACTGGTCACTCGTCGATGTGCTGCAGTGCGGCGTCATGCTCCTCATCCTCGGGTCGATGAACTATCCGCAGTGGCGCTATCCCTCGCACGTCGCCTACACCTTCCTGGTGGCGACGGTGGCCGTGCCGATCATCGTCATACCGGTGTTCTGGGGTCCGCTGACCGCCTCGGGGGTACTCACGCTGCAAGTGACGACGCTGGCGGCCTTCGCAACGATGCGGCTGTGCCTCGCGGGCGGCCGGGTTCCGCTGCCGGGCCTGAAGCTGCCCCCAGAAGTCTTCTGGCTCGTGCTGCTGGTGGTTTCCGTCGGCGGGATCGTCTACCTGATTCGCAGCACCGGCATCTCGCCGACGGTGCTGAGCCTGTCGGATGTGTACTCCCAGCGTGACGACTTCTCCTCGAATGTCACCGCTCTCGGGTCCTACCTCGTGGGATGGCTGGGATCGGGCACGCTGCCGGCTGTGCTGGCGGTGGGACTCTACCGTCGCAATCTCATCCTGGTGGGGTCCGCGTCGATGGGCATCCTGGTGCTCTACAGCATCACCGGAAACAAGAGCTACGTCGTCGGCGTCCTGCTCGCGCTGGTGGGATACGTTCTGTGCCGACCGAGCGTTCGCTCGGGGCGGTCGTGGCTGATCGCACTCGGCTCAGCCGTCGCAGTCGCCGCCGTCTTCGACTTCTTCTCTGGATCGTTCGCGATGACGACACTGATCGTTCGTCGCGCCTTGGCGACCGCCGGACTGAACACCGCCCTGTATTTCGACTTCTTCTCGCACAACCCGAACTACGAACTCAAGCACAGCGTTCTGTCCTTCACTGGAGCCCCGCCATACGATCTGTCGCCGGCCAGTCTCATCGGTCTGCATTACTACGGCTCGGCGAATGTGTCGGCGAATGCGAATCTCGTCGCCGATGGATATGCGAACTTCGGAATTCTCGGTTGCATTCTCATGGCCGCGATCTTCGGCGTCTTCCTGCGCATATTCGACAAGGCATCACTGCATCTGCCGTTGCAGGTTTCCGCTCCGTCGTTGACTCTGGTCCTGGTCGCGGCCGCTAACACGGCGACTTTGACCGTCCTTTCCACGCACGGTGGAATCGTGGCATTGGTGCTCATGTTGTTCATGCCGGCAGTCGTCAAAGGAAAACGGTGGAGCACTGAATCCGTGGTGGTCAAAGCCCCCGCCGCGCACGCCGCCGAGACCTGATTCTCCGTCGGCCGGTGCCGCCCCGGGATGGAGCAGTCGGTCACAGTTCCGCAAGGTGGCGTGGTTCGCGGGCGATCTGCGCTCCGACCTCCACTGCACGACGGACCATCAGCAACAGCCCCGCGTAGAGCAGTACCTGGCTGATCGAGAACGCGGCGACCGCCGTGACGACACCGGCACCGAGCACGTGCGGCACCGTGATGGTCAACGCCACTGCGATCAGGCGCGAGATATCCCATCGCAGCATCAGGTTGGACCGACCCGACATGTTCATCAACTGTGAGAACGGCGCGACCACGAACTGAGGGAAAGCACCGAGCGCCATCCACGAGGTGATGATGCCGACCTCTGTCCAGCGGCGGCCCAGCACCAGCGGAGCAAGGTAGGGGGCGGCGATCGCTGCCACCGCACACGGCACAGCACCGAAGAATCCGAGGTCGCGCACTCCCCTGCCGAGCAGATAACGACCAGACTCCCCCTTGCGCATCGCGCTGCCGATCTCGCCCACCGCGGCCGACGCAGCCGCCTGGCCGATGATCGTCAACGGGCTGACCAGGATGCGCATCGCCATGGCAACCAGGGCAGCACCCACCGATCCGTACATCGCGGCGACCAAAACGACGAAGCCTTGCCCAGCAAGGGAATTCACACCGGCGCTGGTGCCGGCGACCATGGCGTAAGCACGGTTGTACCGCCACGCCGAGGACAGTCCACGGGCACCTCCGGTGTCGCGGACAAGGTCCCGGTAAGGCTGCGACCACACCAGTCGCGGCACTGCGAAGCCGACCACCAGGACCCCGACGATCGGACGCCACAGCCCGATCGCGACCTGCGCGATACCGGTGCCGGCTCCCTGGATGAAGTTCGCACCTCCCAGGGATCGGTAATGCTGGCGTCGCACCCAGATCGCGGTGCCGACAAGTTGCAGGGATCCGGTGAACACGATGACCCCGACCAGTGCCCAACCAAGTGGCGCACCGAACGAAACCGCGACCGCGCCCACGACCGTCGCCACGATCGACCAACCCAGCGAACTGAGAAAGGCCAGGTGGAGCATCCCGGCGGCCCGGTGACCGTCCGCCTCACCCTGGGCTCGCACCTCCAGGCGGAAGGTGGAGATGCCGACGATCGACGAGCCGACGGCCAGGATCGTCGAGTAGGTGCCGAAGACCGCCGGCGAGTACACGCGACTGAGGACGGGCGTCAGCAGCAGGTTGATGCCGAAGCCGGCGACGCTTCCGATGAGAACGGTCAGACTGGCTCTCCGCCATGATGTGCCGCTCACCGTCGCACCCTACCAACACCAGTGCGCGTACCTCGGACTGCTAATCACCCAGGGTAGGATTTTCCGGTGAAGATTCTGAGCGTTGTCGGTGCCCGTCCGCAATTTGTCAAACTAGCCCCTATTGACCACGCCCTCGCAGGGGCCGGCGCAGAACACATCATCATCCACACCGGTCAGCATTATGACGCGAAAATGTCGGACGTTTTCTTCAGTGGTCTGCGAATTTCCGCACCCGACGTCGACCTTGCAGTCGGTTCCGGCACACACGGGCGGCAGACCGGTGCGATGCTCGCCGGAATGGATGAGTGCCTGGAGCGTTTCACTCCTGATGTGGTGCTCGTCTATGGCGACACCAATTCGACGGTCGCCGGCGCATTGAGCGCCGTGAAAATGCATGTACCGGTCGCTCATCTGGAAGCCGGTCTGCGCTCGTTCAACCGTCGCATGCCGGAGGAACACAACCGCGTCATCACCGACCACGCGGCCGATCTCTGTCTAGCGCCCACACAGGTCGCCATGAACCACCTCGCAGCGGAAGGCCTGTCGGACCGCTCGGTCCTGGTCGGTGACGTCATGACCGATGTCTTCCTGACCACGCTGGCGGAGGCTTCCTCGATGGCGGCACTGCCGGCGACCGCCACTGCCGGTGACTTCTACCTGTCCACCATCCACCGCGCCGAGAACACTGACGACCCGGCCAGGCTACGCGCGATCATCGAGGCGCTGAGCCGGCTTCCCCACCCGGTCCTGCTGACCGCGCACCCGCGTTTGGTCGCCACGTGCGCGGAATTCGGGATCGACCTGCACCAAGGCGCGATCGAGCCCGTCGAACCCTTGGATTATCAGACATTGGTGGCTACTCTGTGCAAGGCGTCAGGGGTCGTCACCGATTCCGGCGGGTTGCAGAAGGAAGCCTTCCTTGCCCGGACGCCATGCACCACCGTGCGAACCGAGACCGAATGGGTGGAGACGGTCGAACTCGGTTGGAATGCCCTTGCCACACAGCCGTCGATGATCGACGCCCTCGTGACGCGGGACGCCCCGACAGAGACCGACGCCACGCCATACGGTGACGGCCACGCCGCCGAACGTGTCGTCGATGCCCTCGCGAACTTCTGCGGAAGCACATCCAGCGCTCGATCCTGAGCAGGACCGTGATCAGGGAAAGTTGCAACACATGGCAATCAGCAGAAGAACCGTCGTGACCGGTGTGACCGCAGCCGGGATCGTTCCCGTCGCAGCGAACATGTCATCCGCAGCTGCGGCGACACCGACCAATACCCCGCCCATCAACGGCGCGTACAACCCGGCCGGTGCCTACCTTGACTACGACAGCCGTAGCCCGATCGGCAGCGGCAGCAACGTGCAGTTCGACGCCCAGGGCATCATCAAGGTGAAGCTGGGATCCGCGTTTGTCTACAACCCGACGACGATCGCGCAGTACGGCCTGCAGCAGTACGGCTATTACCTCACCAGCGGCAAGCAGGCCAATCTGACCGCGGCGGTCCGCCAGGCGGGCTGGTTGTTCACCAACCAGGACCGTGCCACCGGACGCTGGAACTACAGCTATCCCTTCGGCGTGGGTGGTATGTCGGAGACCCTCCCGGCCGGCTGGGGGTCCGCGATGGCGCAGGGTCAGGCAATCTCGCTGCTCACCAGAATGGCACGGCAGTACCCGAAATCACCCAACTACGCGGCCGCGGCCACCCGGGCGCTGGCGCCGATGACCAAGACGATCGCCAACGGAGGCTTCGTCGCCGACTTCTACGGTCACCCGCAGTACCAGGAGTACCCCACAGTCACCGCGCCCACTCACGCGCTCAACGGCTTCCAGTTCTGCCTGGTCGGCCTGTATGACGCGCAGGCCTACGGCATCGCCGCTGCCAAGCCGCTGTTGAGCGCGGGCCTGACGACCCTTGCCTTCGAGTTGCCCTATCACGACTGCGTCGTGGTCTCGGCCTACCACCTGGGGCACCTGACGAAGCCGACCCGTCCGGTGCACGAGGCGCTGCACTATCACAAGATCCATGTCATGCTGCTCAACGCGATCAACTCCTTCGCGCCCAACCCCGTGTATGCGTTCTACGCCAACCTGTGGGCGCCATACCCTGGTGCCGGTGTTGCCGGGTCGCCGAGCCTCTACAGCGCGCAGGCCGCGCCACTCGTCGGGGCAGGACTCGACCCGGGATTCTGATCGGCGCCGACCTGAAGGCCCGTTCCTCCGAGTGGAGGAACGGGCCTTCAGTCGTTCAGCGGCGTCGTCAGTGATGCCGTCGGCGAGGGTGAAGAACCGTTCGAGGACGACGGCGTCGACGTGGTGGGCGTCACCGACGCCGGGATCGACGAACTCGGCGACAACGCATCGGCATACGCGGCTCCGAGCAGATCGGACCCCCGCGGCGGCGCGTGGTGCAGGATGTCCTGCTGCATCATCAGATAGCTCGCCCGCTGATCCGGCGGGAGCACCGCGGACCAGAGCGGCGCATTGCGTGCTCCCTTGGTCGAACCCTCGACCTCACTCACGATCGTCGAGAATCCGCTGGCCAGGGTGAGTGACCGCAAGGTCGCCTGCAACGACGCCACCGTGACCTTGCCAAGGTCGATGCCGGCATCGAGCGCCTGCAGCACAGCAAGGACGTCGATCGCGCCGTGCGAGGTGTCCTCCGGGCCGTGATTGCCGACCATCGCAGGCAGATACTGGGAGATCCCGGTGGCAGCCGAATACCCGCGGTAACACACGCCTTTGGTCCAGAAGTAGTTCCAGGTCAGTCCCGCACCGGCCTGCCGCACGTCGGCGGCGAAGGTCTGGAAGATCTTTGTCGCACTGGTGCGCGCCGACGGCAGGTGGGCGCCGACACCCAGACCGAGTCGCGCCAGCGCCAGCGCCTGGTTGTGCGGCACGTCCGCACCGTCATACCGCACCGGCGTGCCACGCGGAGTCTTGACGTAGGTGCCGCGACTGTCCGTGGTGACCTCGTCGGCGTGGACCAGCCACGCGCTCGCTGCGGCACGTGCGTAGCGAGCGGCATCGGCGCCATACCTGCTGCTCATGCCGCGTTTGGCGACCGAGGTGGAGAACTCGATCAGTGGGGAGGCGATCATGCCGGTGTGTACGGCGAATCCGACCCGCGCGCTTCGTGGCACCACGGTCTGCGCGACCGGCATCGCGCCGGATCGTTGAACGTCCTGGCAGGTCATCGACATCGTCGTCGGCGCCCGGCGTCGAAGCACGCGCGGCGCGTAGGACGCGGATGTCGGGTCCATCGTGAGCCCCGTGACCGAGTCCACCTGTTTGCCGGTGTTGTCGAGCACCCGCACGTCGAAGCTACTGGTGCCCGGGAGCACGTGGATGGTGTAGCTCTTCGCATGGGCCAGTGGCGCCAGCGCGAAGATCGCCAGCACGGTGCCGGTCGCGTCGGTGACGTTGGCGCGCATCGCGGTGTAGACCGACGCGACCGTCCAGATCGGCAGGGCCTTGCCGGTCCAGTCGCGTCGTTGCAGCACCGAATCACGGATGTTCAGGACGCAGTCGGCAACCTGCACGAACAAGTCGGCGTAGTCGGTGCGGCCGGTCCGCAAAAATCGTTCGTTGAGTGCCTGCAGCACGTATGACGTCCCCCAGGCCACCATGCCGTCGGTGGCGTCGGCGGTAGGGGCGAACAGCTCCGGCTCCTGCTGCTCCAATTGCAGCAGCAACTGGTCGAAGGAGGTCCTGACCTGGAGTTCGGTCAGCGGCTGGCAGGCGGCCAGTGCCAGCGCCGCCGCCCCGCCGAAGGAGACCTTGAGCAGGTCCCTCCTATCGATTCGCATTCCCTCCACGACCGGATTCTATGCAGCGAAATGCAGTGCGCACTGTGGCCAGACCCTGGTCCAGCGTGACGATGTCGCAGGGCTGCCCCAGCACCGCATTGCGGAACTGCTCGTGCTCGACACGCAATGGCTCCGGCTTGGGGATCGCGAAGCGGATCACGTTGCCCTCGGACACCCCACGGAACTGCCGAAGTTCGTCCCAGGTGGTCTGCACCTTGCCGTTCTCGAAGAACGTCAGGTCGGCGGTGAGCGTGTCGGCCACGAAGGTGCCCTTCTCACCGGTGATGATCGTCGTGCGCTCCTTCAGGGGCGACAGCCAGTTCACCAGGTGGTTGACCACGGTGCCGTTCGACAGGCGACCGGTGGCGGCGACGAGGTCCTCGTGGTCGCGGCCGGAGCGATGACCGGTCTGCGCGAAGATCTCGACATACGTCTGCTGGGTCACCCAGGCGGTCAGGTCGATGTCGTGGGTAGCGAGATCCATGACGACGCCCACGTCGGCGATCCGTCCGGGGAACGGGCCCTGGCGACGGGTCGCGACCTGGTAGACGTCGCCGAGGTCACCGGCCTCGATCCGCTTGCGAGCCTGCTGCAGCGCCGGGTTGTATCGCTCGATGTGACCGACGCCGCCGATCAGCCCTCGGGAGCTGAACGCCTCGGCGAGCGCGGTCGCCGATTCGACGTTCTCGGCAAGCGGCTTCTCGATGATCGCGTGGACGCCGGCCTCCGCCAGCGCCATACCGACCGGCAGGTGGAAGGCGGTCGGAACGGCGACCATCGCGTAGTCGATGCCGTGCTCGACGAGTTCCTCGACGGTGTTGAAGACCGGTCGACCGCCGGCGACGCCGTGCTGATCACCGTTCGGATCGACGATGCCGACGAGGTCGACACCGTCCAGCGAGGCGAGGACGCGGGCGTGGTTGCGCCCCATCATTCCGGCACCGATGAGACCGGCGCGAAGGTTCGCCATGTCAGGCACCTGCCTTCGCCAGGGTGTTGACCGCGGAGACGATGCGCTCCAGGTCCGCCTGCGTCACCGACGGGTGCACCGGAAGCGACAGGCACTCGCGGGCAGCGAGTTCGGTGGCGGGCAGGTCGACGTCGGCCTGGAACGGCTTGAGGCGGTGGTTGGGCACCGGGTAGAACATGCCGGAGCCGATGTTGTACTCCTCCTTCAGCGCCTTGGCCAGACCGTCGCGGTCGTCGTGCACCCGGATCGTGTACTGGTGGTAGACGTGCACCGCGCCGTCGGCGACCGGCGGAGGGGTGACTCCGTCGAGGTTGGCGGTGAGGAAGGCGGCGTTGTCCTGACGCTGCTTGGTCCACGCGTCGACCTTGGTCAGCTGAACCCGGCCGATGGCGGCGTTGATGTCGGTCATCCGGTTGTTCAGGCCGACGACCTCGTTGTGGTACTGCTGCTCCATGCCTTGGTTGCGGTAGAGGCGTACATTCCGCTCCATCTCGGCGTCTGCGACCGAAACCATGCCGCCCTCGCCGGAGGTCATGTTCTTGGTGGGGTAGAGCGAGAACATCGCGAACGTGCCAAAGGCACCGACCGGGGTGCCGTTGAGTGCGGCGCCGTGCGCCTGAGCGGCATCCTCGAAGACGTGCAGGCCGCGATCACGGCCGATCTGCATCAGTTGCTCCATCTTGGCGGGGTGACCGTAGAGGTGCACCGGCATGATGCCGACGGTCTTGTCGGTGATGGCGGCTTCGGCGGCAGTGGGGTCGAGGCAGAAGTCGTCGGCGCTGATGTCGGCGAACACCGGGGTTGCGCCGGTCAGGGCCACCGCGTTGGCGGTCGCGGCGAACGTGAACGAGGGCACGATGACCTCGTCGCCCGCCTTGACCCCGGCGGAGAGCAGACCGAGGTGCAGACCGGACGTCCCGGAGTTGACTGCGACGCAGGCGCGTCCGAGCTTGAAGTGCTCGCTGAACTCCTGCTCGAACGCCTTGACCTCCGGGCCTTGCGCGATCATGCCGCTGCGCAGCACGCGATCGACGGCCGCGCGCTCCTCGTCACCGATGAGCGGCTTGGCGGGCGGGATGAAGTCACTCATGATGCGTTGTCCTCCGTGAGAACTCCGTGGTTCTCGGTATAGGTGGTGCCCGTCTGCGGGCAGGTGTATGTCGATTCGGTGATCTGCTCGAGCGGAACACCCGCACGGCCGACCCAGCGGATGCGACGCGCGGGCACGCCGGCCATCAGGGCGAAGTCGGGCACGTCGCGGGTGACCACGGAACCGGCGGCGATCAGCGCCCACCGGCCGATGGTGACCGGCGCGACGCAGACCGACCGAGCTCCGATGGAAGCGCCTTCGCGACACGTCACACCGACCGCCTCCCAGTCGTCACCGCGCTTGAGCGATCCGTCCGGCGCGACCGACCGAGGGAAATGGTCGTTGGTGAAGACCACGGCCGGTCCGACGAAGACGCCGTCTTCGAGCACTGCGGGTTCATAGACCAGGGCGTAGTTCTGCAGCTTGCAGTTGTCGCCCATGTGCACGCCGGTGCCGACATACGCCCCGCGCCCGACGATGCAGTTGGCGCCGAGCACGGCGTCCTCCCGAACCTGCGCGAGGTGCCAGATGCTGCTGCCGTCGCCGATCTGGGCCGAGGCTGCGACGTCTGCGGAGTCGACGACGCGGACGCTCATTTCTGCTCTGCCTGACCGACGACGATGACGCGGACGCCGTCGAAGTTCGCGGCATCCAGGATCCGGCGGCCGTCGACCACGAGCGCGACGCCGGGCAGGTCGTCCTTGCCCAGCTCGCGGTATTCAGCGTGATCGGCCTGGATGATGACGACATCGACCGGCTCGCCGAGTTCGTAGGACTGCCAACCGAAGTGGGCCAGCTCGTCGGCGGAGTACATCGGGTCGTGCACGACCACCTCACCACCGGCAGCCCGGGCGGCGTCGACGGTCGCGAAGACTCCGGAGAAGGCGGTCTCCTTGACCGCGCCCCGGTAGGACGCACCGAGCACCGCGACCTTCTTGCCGGCAAGGCTGCCGTCGAAGGCACCTGCCGCCAGGCCGACGCTGTATGCCGGCATCTCGGCGTTGGCTGCACGAGCGGCGCGCACGACCGTCGCCTCGGGGTCGTTCCACAGGTAGAGCCGTGGGTAGACCGGGATGCAGTGACCGCCGACGGCGATGCCGGGCCGGTGGATGTGGCTGTAGGGCTGGGAGTTGCTGGCGTCGATCACCTGATAGACGTCGATGCCGTGCTCGGCGGCGAACCGGCCGAACTGGTTGGCCAGGCCGATGTTGACGTCGCGATAGGTGGTCTCGGCGAGCTTGGCCATCTCGGCGGCCTCGGCAGAGCCCAGATCCCAGACGCCGTTGCCGCGCTCCAGATCGGGGCGCTCGTCGAACTGCAGCACCCGCTCGTAGAACGCGGTCGCGGCGGCCGCTCCCTTGGCGGTGAGACCACCGACGAGCTTGGGGTACTTGCGCAGGTCGGCGAACACGCGCCCGGTGAGCACGCGCTCCGGGGAAAAGACCAGATCGAAATCAGTGCCCTCGCGCAGGCCGCTGCCTTCTTCCAGCTTCGGCTTCCAGCGGGTGCGCGTCGTGCCGACCGGCAAGGTCGTCTCGAAGATCACGAGCGTGCCGGGGCGCAGGCCACGGGCGATGTCGTCGGTAGCCGAGTCCATCCAGCCGAAATCGGGGCGGGCCTCGTCGTCCACGAACAAGGGCACGACGACCACGACAACATCGCTGTGGCTGACCGCATCGGCGGTGTCGGTGGTGGCGGTGAAGGTGCCCCGTGCGACCACCTCACCGAGGTACTCCCCCAGGTGAGCCTCGCCCGGGAAGGGCTCCTTGCCCGCGTTGACCAGATCCACCACCGCGGGGTTCACGTCGGCACCGAAGACCTCGGCCCCCGATCTGGCGAATTGGACTGCGAGTGGCAAACCGATCTTTCCCAGACCGACAACGGTGACCTTCAAGACAAGCCTCTCCCTGGCTGCAACATCGGCACGGTCCCGTGCCCGGACGCGAGCACAATCTAGCCGCCTCGACCCTTCGCACCGAATCGGGCGGACGACTCACGAGTAGTCTGCGGAGTCGTGAGTCAGGATCCCGCCGACACAGCGCCCATCCCACCGGCCCAGCACATCGAACCGGCCGATGCCCTGGTCACGACGCACCACGAACTGCAGGTCGGCCGGACTCCGCTGCGCTACACGGCGACCACCGGCACGGTGGTGCTGCGCCGCGACGATCTGCACGACGGCGTCTGGAAGGGGCGGCGGGCGACTGCGGAGGTTGCGATCACGTCATACGTCGTCGATGACGCCGACCCCGGCAGCCGCCCGGTGACCTTCGCCTTCAACGGCGGACCCGGCAGCGCCAGCCTGTGGCTGCACATGGGCCTCCTGGGGCCGCGACGAGTCCAGATGGGCGACGCAGGCGCATTGCTGCCACCGCCATACGACATCGTCGACAACGCGGAGACCCTGCTCGCAGTCAGCGATCTCGTCTTCATCGACCCGATCTCTACCGGCTATTCACGCACCACCGACGGCGAGAAGCCGCAGCAGTTCCATGGCTTCACCGGAGACATCGAGTCGGTTGCAGAAGTGATCCGGCAATGGGTGACCCGTGAGAATCGTTGGCTGTCACCGAAATTCATCGCCGGCGAGTCGTACGGCACGACGCGCGCGGTCGCCGTGGTCGATCTGCTGCAGGACAAATTCGGCATGTACTTCAACGGCATCATGCTCATCTCGTCGGTCCTGGACTTCGGCACGCTCGACTTCGAGATCCACCGCAACGACCGCGCGTTCGCTTTGTACCTGCCCTTCTATGCGGCGACCGCGCACTACCACGGCAAACACCCCGGACTCACCTTGCAGGAGGTGCTCGCGCAGGCGGAGTCATACGCGACGCGCGACTATCCGTGGGCGCTGGCGCGAGGCAACCGGCTCACCGCCGGGGAGCGCGCGACAGCCGTCGCCACCATCGCCCGGCTGACCGGACTGAGCGAGGAGTATGTCGACCGGGCCAATCTGCGTGTCGAGCACTGGCGCTATTTCGGCGAGTTGCTTCGTGAGAAGGGGAGGACCGTGGGCCGTATCGACTCCCGGTTCGTCGGCCCCGCGGCGAGCGGCATCGCGGAGTTGATGGATGCCGATGTGTCGATGGATGCCCTGACCGGGCCGTATGCCGCGGCCTTCCAGCACTACGTGCGCACGGAGCTCGGCTATCCCGGTGACGGGCCGTTCCGTGTCATCTCCGAAGCCGTGAACCCTTGGAGTTACAAGGAATTCGAAGGCAAGCCGGTGTATGTCGTCGATCGGCTGGAGCGCGCGATGCGCCAGAACCCACACCTGCGGGTGCACCTTGCATACGGCTACTACGACGGCGCGACACCTTATTTCGCTGCACAGGACGTCGTCGCTCATCTGCAACTCCCGGAGCAACTGCTGGCGAACATCGAGCACAGCTACTACGAAGCGGGGCACATGACCTACGTCCACGAACCCAGCCGTGAGCAGCAGGGCGCCGACCTCGCCGACTTCGTCGAGCGGGCCATCGGTCGCCACACGGTCTGACCTGCCGGACCCGTCGCTCGCCGTCCAGCGACGGGTCATCCCTCAAGGAATCACTGTCCGGTCTGCGACGCCATCTCGAAAAGGCGGTCGGCAATAGGCCGTACGAGAGCCTCGGCGCTGTCGATGAACCGCTCGATACCAGCGGGGTCGACCGGGGCCACGATGCGTGCCTGACCAGCCGACACCCCCTGCACGTCCGGCCGGCGGCGGTGGGCCACGTTGACGAGTTCGTCCACCAAACCGTCGGCGGGCGCTTGTTCCGACCCCCGGAAGGTCCAGAGCCGATCACGGGTGCTCTGGGACAGCAGTTCGGAGAAGTCGACCACGGCGAAGGTGCGACGGAGCACCGCCGGGGCGTACTGCACTGTCGTGGTCCGCACGACGCGGTCGACCGCGAGCACCAGGTCGGCGGAGTCGAGCAACTCCGGGGTCGCCTCGCGAGCGGTGAAATATGCCGCTTCGATCCCGCGCGACACCAACGCGTGCTGCACCGCCCGCTCGATCGGGTCGTCCGGCAGCGCGGTGAGACCGGCACTGCCCACGATCACGCCGGTGCCCTGCACGGCGCGAGCCAGAAGAAGGTGGAAAACCGGCGAGCGACAGACGTTCCCATCACCAACCACGAGGATGCGTCCGGGTTTCATGGCATCCAGTCTGACAACCTTTACCGCAAAAAGCCCGCACCCCCCGGTGCGGTCGGCGAACGACCGATCGACATACGGAACAAAATTCACACCGACACACGCACAGGCAATACTCGGATCGCTCCGACTTTTGCCCCGCCCGATAGGCTGGGTGATTGGTAAGTCGTGCAACCCGAACATTTTCAGTGCACCTGAAACACACATTCGCAGGAGTTCGTTCGTGACGGTCACAGACTTCGTTCGTTTCAGCCGGACGAATGCGCTGCTCTTGCTGTTGTTCACGATTGTCGGTGGGGCGCTGATGTTCGGGTACACCTTCACCAAACCGACCCTGTATTCCGCGACCGCGCAGGGCCTGGTCTCCGCCGGTGGCGCCGACAACACCGGCTCCGCACTCAACGGTGTCAGCCTCGCCCAGACCAAAGCCCAGGAGTATGCCGCACTGGCCTCCAGCGCACCGGTCGCCGAACGCGCAGCACAAGCCCTCGGCCCGAACGCGCCCGGTGGATCCATCAGCGCCTCGGTCAGCGCCGTCAGCTCCGTCATCAACTTCACCGCGATCTCATCCACCCCGAACGGTGCCCGTGAGCTCGCCGACGCCGCCGTCAACGCCACCCGCGACGAAGCAGCACAGATCGAAACCACCGGCGAACCCGCCGGCACCCAACCCAGCGTGCGGATCTACCCCTTCGACAACGCCACCACCCCCTCCCTGCCGTTCTCCCCCGACTTCAAGAAGGCCACCGCCGAAGGCCTCCTCGCGGGCCTGGTCGCCGGCTACCTGTGGGCTGCGTTCCGCCGCCAACTCGACAGCCGTGTCCGCCACCAGGACGACGTCGAACGCCACCTCGAGGCGCCCGTGGTCGGCGTCATCCCCAAAGTCCCCGAACTCGCCGAGGACTACCGCGGCGACACCGGCCTGGGAAACGCAGCCGAGGCCCTGCGCATGCTGCGCACCAACCTGCGTTTCATCGACGTCGACCGCCACCCCCGCAGCATCGTGGTCACCAGCCCAAACCCCGGCGAAGGCAAATCCACCGTGGCCGCCAACCTCGCCCGCGTCCTGGCCGCCGCCGGACAACCCGTCGTGCTCATCGACGCCGACCTACGCAAACCCATGGTCGCCACCATCTTCAACCTCGAAGGCAGCATCGGCCTGACCCAAGCCCTCGCCGGCGACATCACCTTGCACGACGTCATGCAACCCACCACCACCCCCGACCTTGTCGTCATCCCCGCCGGACGCATCCCGCCCAACCCCAGCGAACTCGTCGGCTCCCGCCGCATGGAGACCGCGATCACCGAGCTGTCCAAGGACCACCTCGTCATCATCGACGCACCACCGCTGCTGCCCGTCACCGACGCCGGACTGCTGGCCCGCTCCGCCGACGGCGCCCTGCTGGTCATGCACGTCGGCCGCACCCGCGCCGAACACATCCGCCTGTGCGCCCGCATCCTCACCCAGGTCGGCGGACGCCTCTTCGGTGGCGTCATGAACCTCACACCGCCCAAGAACATGGGCTCCGCTGTCTACGGATACGGCTACAGCGGCAAGAAATACAACGGATACGGGTACGGATACGGCGACAGCCCAGCCCCCACCCCCGCACAGCCATCGCCACCGGCCACTCCGGCTGCACCTACGGCCACGATGGGAACGCAACCGGCCACCGCCGGCGACAACATCACCGATCAGGAACTCGGCCTCTCACGACGAGACCGGCGCAGCAAACAGGGCAAGTGAGGTCGCGCCGGGCGCCCGTTGCGTCGGACCGTCCGGGTCTGCGCGAGGTGCGGCAGCGCGTCACGTGTGCACCGTGCGGCTGCGCCGCCATCGACCTGCGACGACGGCGCACTGCGTCATACGAAACGGTTGAAGACCTCGTCCACCGACGCGTGCAGCGCACGGGTGAATTCGCGTTCACTGAACCGGTCTGCGTGACGCATGATGGCCGCGTGATCCCAGATCCGGTGAGCGTTGTCGCGCACCGCCATGGCGATCTCCCCGGGCGTGGGCGAGTCGAAGAACAGCCCGCTGACGCCCTCGATGACCGTGTCGAGGTAGCCACCGGCACGCAGCGCGAGAACAGGTAGCCCGAAGGCCCCACCTTCGAGCGGGGTGAGCCCGTAGTCCTCATGGCACGGCGCGACGATGCCCGCGCCGTGGCTGTAGACCCATCGCAACTGCGCGTCAGTCAACCCACCGACGATGCGCACATTGACCGGCAGACCCATCCGCAAGTCGGCCTCGAGCGGGCCGCGACCGACGACGACCAGATGCTCGTCGGGCAGCATGCGGAAGGCCTCGATCGCCTGCCGGACGTTCTTGTAGGGCATCAGCCGCGACACCATGACATACGGGCGGATGTCTGCGTTGTGCCACGGCACAAGTTCGTCGACGGCGACCTGGTCGCCGTCGACAATCATGCTGTGCGGGGCATTGAGCACCTGACTGTCGATGCCGTAGATGCGTTGCACCCGATCACGCACGATGCTCGAGTTGCACAGATAGGTGGTGGCGCCCATGGCCGCGTGCCGGTCCCACCGTCGCAATGCCGGCGCCGCCACACTCATCATCGTGCGAGCCATGCTCTGGCGCTCACCGAAGTAGTCGTCCGGCAGGTAGGTCCACCGGGCCGGCGTGTGGCAGTAGACGATGCGCTTGCAGGACGTGGGAAAGCCGTGCGCCCACCCACTGGACGATGCGATCACGACATCGGCGTCGATGAAGTGGCGGGAGGACGCCCACGGCAGCAATGGAAGTGCATAACGATGTTTCTGTCGCAAATACCGCATTCTGTTCATCGGCGTGACGCGGATGTCGACATTCCGAAATTCCGGAAATGTGTGATCAGGTTCATACAATGTTGTATACAGGGGGGCCTCAGGAAATGCCCTCACCATCGCCAACGCAACCCGCTCGGCACCGCCCAGCTGCGTCAGATAATCGTGCGCAATTGCCACTCGCGGTCGTCGAGACGACCTGGTGTTCGTCTCGACGATGCGCGTCGGCCGCGGAACAGTGATCGACATACTTCGGGAGCTCCTCAGCGGGTCAGTAGTCGAACGTTAACACCGGTTGAGAAACTGGACTTATGTCAAGTTTTTGCACCACCACGAAGGCCTGAATTTCGACATTGTGATCACTGTTTCATCGCTGTCGCGACGGCCGCCGCGGGCTCCTCGGAGGTGTCCTCCCAGTGGGGTGTGGGCGCCTCGCCCCAGCGACCGAGGTGGTATCTGTGCCAGAAGTCGCGCAGCCATGGGGGTGGGTCGGGGTGAATCACCCAGGCAGGCAGGCCGCGCTGAGCTGCCTCGAGAGTGCCGGTGGAGAAGATCGACACCACCGGGCGTCCGAGATCCGCGAGTGAATCGCCCGACCCTTCAAAGCTGATGCCGCCGGCACGCATCGCCCGGTGCAGCGCCCTGCTCGCCGCATCGGACTCGTTGGGGTGGGGTCGGTAGTTCGCGCCGGTCGAGCGGCAGAATCGCCAATAGACACCGAAGGTCGTGTGCCGCGCCATCTCGGTGCCGTGCAGTTGGCCGAGCACCACAGCACCGTCATCCCGTATGTCGGCGGGCGGCAGTTGCGCGGCGGACCACAACAGCTGGGAGCCGACGATCTCACTTGTCACGCCGTCGTGTCCGCCGGTGAGGTATGCCGCATCGGCCTCGCTCCAGGCGAGCAGATGGTCGCCGTCGGCCAGCGGCGGCGACCACGGGGTGAGCAGCCCGTGCTGCACGACGATGTGGCGCATCCCGCGCTGCTTGGCCCACTGCGACACGGGGCCGGCGATCGGCAGGAAGGCGCCGAGGGTGCACACCGTCTCGATGGTGGCGGGAAGATCGTGGGTTCCGGCATACGCTCGCGGCTGCCACGTACCGCTCGCGGGCAGGCCGGGGTCGGCCACGGGCGACAGCACGGCTGTGTGCCGGGGGTCGAGGTGACGCAGTGGTTCGAGCATGGCAGCGCGGCAACTGGGCGACAGCACGTCGATGACCACCAGCGTGCGCACCGTGTCCGGTGGCAGGTGCAGCACCGGCGACGCGGTTGGCGCCGGCCGGACACGCGCTTTAGCGGACCGCAGGGCGCCGCCGACCCGGCGTTGCCGGCGGTTCCAGTGCTGCCAGCCGGCCAGATCGCCGGGAAACAGTAGTCCGGTGGCAGCGCTCATGTGTCCTCGTTGTCGTATTCGGGCCTCACCTGATCCGGTTTGTCCGCGTCATCCGGAGTGTCTGGCTTGCCCGGCTGATCCGGGTCGGACGCGGTTCCGGCGAAGGTGAACTCGATCTGTTCGCTGCGTAATCCCGCACCGATGAGCGGCACCGGCGGGGGTCGGCGTGGGATGCGCCTGCGCAGGTCGCCCTCCCAGAACCCGACCGCCACACCCCACCGCCCGGCCAACGCCCGCCAGTCGCGCTCGGACGCCGGGCGGATGAGCATTCGCGCGGACGCTGCGCCCGCGCGGACGATGTCCAGGCGCCAGGCGTGTCCGCGCAGATGCGGCGACACGGTCCACAGGTCGTGCAGGTCGCACAACTCGATGTGCCCGCGGGCCGCAACGCGCGACCTTGCGAAAAGTGCTCGTGCGCCTCGCCGTTCGCGCAAGGCAGCTCGCATCGCGGGAGCCCGGTTGATCAGGTGCCCGGCGCGTTCTGCCCGCACCGCCAGGTCGTTGTCCTCGTTGCCGGACACCAACGCGGCGTCGAAGCCACCAACGGCCACGAAGGTCGATCGCCGGATCGCGACATTGCCGCCGAGCAGGATCGGATAGTCGATCGCTGCGGTGCGGACCTCGACCCGGCCACCGGGCAGTGCGTCCAGATGGTCGGCCCACACCGCGTCGACGGTGGTGAACTCCTCGTCGGTCAGGACGACATCCGAACCGCATGCGATCTCGACGTGTTGGAGAGCATCGTGGCCCGCGCGCACCCAGTCGCGAGCGACCAGGTCGTCGGCATCGCAGAACAACAAGTGATCCGCGCTCGACGCCGCGACGCCGACATTGCGGGCGTATGCCGCACCGGGCAGGTCCGCCGCTGGCACGATCCGCAGTGCCGGGAGCCGGTCCTGCCAGGCCGTGATGGCCGCGGCCGGATCGTCGCCGGAGCGGTTGTCGACGACCAGCACCTCGAACGCCGGAGCATTTTCCTGCCGGGCCAGCGCCTCCAACTGCAACGGCAGGGTCACTGCAGCGTTGTGGCACGGGATGATGACGCTGACGTCAGGGGTTGTCATGATGCCTTTCACGATGACGGCTCTCTAGTATGAGCCGCGCCCGCCACCGATCACCGACAGGAACCTCACGTGACCCACCACGCCGCCGCCGCCGCGGGACCGCTGGGCCTGAGTCACAGCGAAACACTGGTGCTGTCACCGCATCTGGACGATGCGTGGCTGAGTGCTGCCGCCGTCTTGCAGCAGGGCATTGCTGAGGTCTGGACGGTCTTCGCCGGCACACCCGACCCGGCGCAGCGCAGTCCGTGGGACCTCGCGTGCGGATTCGCCGACTCCGACCAGACCATGGCAGCGCGGCTGGCCGAAGACGCCACCGCCTTCGAGGGCACCGAGCTCGCCGTGCGGCGGTTGCCTTTCGTCGAGGGCGGGTATGCCGGTGCCGATCGCCAGCGCGACCTGGCCCAGTTCGCCGACCTGCTGCGGCAGTGGTTGGACGCGCATCCCGGTGGGACGGTGGTGGCGCCTGTCTGTGCCGGCGTGCAGGTCGCACCAGCCCTGTGGGAACGACTGGGATTGAACGACTTTCGCAGCCGCGTCGTCGGGTCGAGTGGCCCGGAGCCAGAGCTGTCCACGCACGTGAGCGCGGCGCCCGCAGATGCAGCGACGACGAGCCGCGACGGCATACGTGCTCTGGCGATCCAAGCGGTCCGCACGGCGATGCACGCCGATCTGCAGCGCCGACGGCGGCGGGCACAGCGCCGAGGGCTCGCAGTGAATCCCGATCACGTGGCCGTGCGCGACATCGCGTTGCAGGTGTGCGCGCAGCCGCCGGCGACACGGGTGGTGTTCTACGAAGACCTGCCGTATCTGTGGCACCAGCGGGGCGCAGCAGAGGCCGCCGCCGTCGCCCGCAGTCGTGGACTGACTCTTTCGGAGCTGACCGTGGATGTCGATGTCGCCGACAAGATCGCCCGGATCGGTTGCTATGCATCGCAATTGGCGCCGTTGGACGCCAAGGGCCGGCTCACCAGCACCGACCACGTGCCGTCCACGGAAACGTACTGGTCCTCCCGGCCGGCCAGAACGATGCAGGCGCGATGAGCGTCATACCTGCCGTCATACCGGCACGGGGTGGATCCAAAGGTGTCCCCCGCAAGAACTTGCGCCCGTTGGGTGGCAAGCCGCTCATCGCCTGGACGATCGAGCAGGTGCTCGCCACCGACGGTCTGCACCCGTACGTCTCCACCGAGGATGACGAGATTGCCGACGTCGCAACGCGATTCGGCGCCTCGGTGATCAGACGACCACCGGACCTGGCCACCGATACCAGCGCGTCGGAGCCGGTGATCGAGCACGCAATCGATGTGATCACCGGCGGCACGGGGCGGCCGGACAACGTGATGTTCCTGCAGGCAACCTCACCGGTGCGGCTGCCCGGAACCCTGCAGCGCGCGGTGGCCGAATTCACCGCAACCGGGGTGGACTCGATGGTCGGCGTGGTGCCGGCCGAGATCTTCCTGTGGCAACGCGACCCGCAGGTACAAGCCCTCTACCCTTTCCAGGCGCGTCCGAGGCGACAGGACATGACTCCTGAGCAGTTGCGCTACCGCGAGACCGGATCGCTCTACCTCACCCGCACCGAGATCTACCAGCACGAGCACAACCGCCTCGGCGGGCGCATCGGGTTGTTCGTGATGGATACATCAGAAGGTATGGACATCGACACACACGACGACTTCGAACGCGCCGAGTATCTCTTCCGCAACAGCTCGCCGACCGGCTGAAGGGGCCGAACTGGCGGCCGAATCGTCAGCAGTGCCAGATCATTTCACGCATGGAATACTTCCGCTGCTGATCACTGTGAGGGCGGTGACCGGTGGTCCGGAAACTCCGCCGCCGGTGCCCGCCACTGCCTGCGGCAGTGGTTGCGTCGACGCCGAGCCTTGCGCGGTGCCAAGCACGAGCGTGAGCTGACCGGCGCCGACGGCCGAGTCGGGCACCAGGGTTGATCCAGGCACCGATGCTGCCAGCGCTGCAGCAGCCGGCTCGTCCAACGGGTTGTACTCGATCTGCGTCGCCGTCTGCAGTTGCGCTCCGGTGGTCGCAGTTCCCTGCCGGTAGCCCTTGGCAACGAGCTTGGCCAGTCGAGCGTGCGCGGCACCGGTCACTCCCGATGAGTTGACGACGCTGACGGTGTAGCCGCCCACGGCCGGCGCGGCCGCCGTCGCAGACGCCGTCGAGTCCAACAGATGCGCGACAATCGCCTCGATCTGCGGCTGGTTGACGATGTTGACGTCCTGGCCGTTGATGACACCGAAGCTCTGCACCGGCAGCGTGTAGAAGTGCAGCCCACCGGCGTCGGCAAGCTTCTCACCGAGGCTGGCAAGGGTGAGAGGGTCGAGGCCGTCGGAAAGGACGACGTTCTTCTTGGCCACGTTGATCAGGTCGATGACCTTGGCCGGATTCAGCAGCGTGCCAGCGGATTTCAGCTGGGTCAGCACACTGATGACGAAAGCCTGCTGACGACGTTCACGGTCGAGGTCGGTGAAGTTCAGTGCCGGGTTGCTCGTGTCGCGACGCTGCCGCACGAAGGCCATCGCCTGCTTGGCGTTGATCTCCTGGACGCCCGCGTGGAAGTTCGCTCCGGAGAAGGTGTCGACGGTGTTCTCCTTGAGGCAGACCGTGATCGGCTGGATCACCTGGGCGAACTGGTAGAAGGCCACCATCGTGACCTCGATGAAGCTGTTGATCTGCACGCCGAGGAACTGGTCGACGGTCTGGATCTCCGCGCGCCGACCGGCATCGCGGGCCTTCTGGTAGGCCGCTTCACCGGTGATTCCTTTAGCGCTCAACTGCTGTTGCGCCTGCGCCGTGGCCAGGCCGTAGGCCTCCTTGATCTTGCCCGCGCACTCACCGTCGGGGCAGCCGGGGAAGGCCACGTAATCGTCCCGCGGGATCGACACCGCCGTCACAGGTGAGCCACTGGCAGGTATGTGGATCAGCATCAACACGTTCGAGTTGAGGCCACCGTCATCCTGGTCGCCGCTGTGCAGGGCGCTGTAGATCGCCTCCGGCAGCGGGTTGCCGTTCTCGTCGAGGCGGCTGTCCAGACCCATCACCAGCAGGTTGGTACCCACACCGTGCACCGTCGTGGTGCCGGCGACCTTGGTGACCGGCAGCCCCTGCAGAGCGGCGGACCGGCGAATACCGCTCAGGTCGTTGTAGAGATAGCCCGCGTAGACCGCGACGGCCACCAGCGCCAACGACAGCACACCGGCGATACCCGCGAAAACACGGCGCCGCAGTTTTCGATTACCCAAGGGACCCATGAGGGCCTTTCCGCAGGGGCGAAGAACTCGATGTCCCCGCGCTCACACCGTGTTTACGCAGCGAAACTGACGACTGCCGACACGTCGGCCGCATGACGGCACAGAGTCACCTGGGAATTCGATAGGTGTTCACATCACGCGGACAGCAGTTTCGCCGCCTCCGGACTGAGCGCCCACAGATCGAGGTAAGGGACGGTGACGTGCCCGGCATACTGCACGCCCAGCCAGTCCGACAGGGTCCGCAGCGCCGCGATCTGGCCCTCGCCGGGCGCAAGGCTCACCATCCGGCGGCCCAGGTTGTCGTAGACGAGAACGGTCCGGCCACTGCCAGCCAGTGCCGCGATCACCCGGTCGACATCGGCCGGGTCACCCAGGGTTCGCGGCGGGTCGTACTCCACCCAGATCACATCGCACCGGCTGTCGATGACATCCCAGTGCTGAGCCAACACGTGGATGTCGAAGCCGTCGATGTCGCTCTTCCAGACGACGAGGTCGGCCGCGTCGGGTATGGCGACCAGGTCGGCCGGGCGCACCCATTCGTCCACCACCTGCGGGTCGTCGCCCCCCACCGCGTTGAACCCGCCAGTGCTCCCGTCACGGGAGTATGCGACGGACGCGCCGACCGGTCCGACGAATCCCTCGACGACACTCGCCCGATCTGAGAACGGGGCCACATTGCGGTGCAGGTAGGACAGAAACCGCTGATCGCCCTCGACGCTGATGACGGCGGTGCGCGGGTCCGCGGCCAGCACTGCCGCGGCAGTGTCGCCGACATTCGCGCCGACGTCGATCACGGTGACGCGCCGCTCTCCCTGCGCCAGTGTCCACAACAGGGCGACGGCGTAGTGGTCGTACGTCGGGTCGCGCCGCTGGTAGAACGGCAGGTTGTGTTCCGGAGGCAGGACCACCGGTATGCCGGCGATGTCGTACCGCTGCTCCTGCCTGCGCAGCGTGCGCACCTTCACTGCGATGGGATTGGTCGCATAACCGGCCATCCGACGGATGAAGCGCTTCTTGCGTGTATTGAGTCGCATTGCAGCCCATCGGTTCGACGACGAATGTGACGACCATAGTGGCCGCCCGCGTGCCCGCGAGATGTATGACGAGCGACCCGCGTCGGCAGCGAATTCTGGCCATTTGTCCAACATTTTGCGCCGCGCCAGGAACATATAATTCTGATCGCGCCAGCCTTTCTGTGCACCGACCGCCGTGATCCGGCCTGACTGTGAAGTGACCGATGACCACCATTGACCGCGTGATCGGCCGTTACGTCGTCTTCGGTGAGGACACGGTGCTGTCGGCGCTGACCAAGATCAGCGACAACAAGGCCGGCATCGTCTTCTGTGTCGATGAGCACGGGATCCTGCTGGGCTCGCTGAGTGACGGCGACTTCCGCCGGTGGGTCACCACCGCGTCCCCGATCGACCTGTCGACCATGGCGATCACGGCGGCGAACACATCGTGTGTGAGCCTCGCCCTCGGCTCCGAGCCGGCCACGATCTCGGCGGCATTCCGCCCGGGGGTCGGCGTCATACCTCTGGTCGATGCCGACGGTCATCTGTCGGCGATCGCACGGCAATCGGCTGGAGAGCTGCGGATCGGCCGGCACACGGTCGGCCCGGGACACCCGGCGCTGTTGATCGCCGAGATCGGCAACAACCACCAGGGCGATGTCGCGCTGGCCAAGCAGCTCGTGGACCTGGCCAAGGAGGCCGGCGCGGATGCGGTGAAGTTCCAATTGCGTGACGTGGCAACGCTGTACCGGCAGGGCGGCTTCGCCGTGAGCGAGGGCGAGGACCTCGGCCCGCAGTACACGATGAACCTGCTGGCGAAGTACTCCTTCACGCCGGAGCAGATGATCGAGTGCCTCGACCACTGTCGCGGCGTCGACATCGACGCCTTCTGCACTCCGTGGGACGAGCCGTCGCTGCGGGTGCTCGCGGCATACGGCGTGCCCGCGTTGAAGATTGCCAGTGCCGACCTGACCAACCACGACCTACTGCGGGCGTGCGCCGCCGAGCACCTGCCGATGCTGGTCTCGACAGGTATGTCGAGCGAGGACGAGATCCGCGAGAGCGTGACCGTGCTGCGCCGTGCGGGTGCCCAGTTCGCGCTGCTGCAGTGCCAGTCCACGTATCCCGCGCCGTTCAAGGACGTGCACCTGCGGTACATGGACACCCTTGCCGAGATCGGCAACTGCCCGGTGGGGTACTCCGGTCATGAGCGTGGTCACCACGTGCCGGTCGCGGCGGTGGCGCGTGGTGCGCACATCATCGAGAAACACTTCACGATCGACAAGACGTTGGAGGGCAACGACCACCAAGTGTCTTTGCTACCAGCGGAATTCGCACAGATGGTCACCCAGATCCGCGACATCGAGAGCGCACTGGGCACCGCCACCGCGCGTGCGGTCTCGACCGGTGAGCAGATGAACCGCGCCAACCTGGCCAAGTCACTGGTCGCCACTCGGGCACTGCAGGTCGGTGACGTGGTCACCCGTGACGCCGTCGCCATCAAGGCACCCGGGCGGGGTTTGCAGCCCAACCGGCTGGAGGGCCTCATCGGACGACCGATGCGCCGCGCGATCGACGCGGGCGACTTCTTCTACGCGACCGACCTGTCGGACACCGTCGCGCAGGGCCGCGCGTATCGGTTCCGCCGGCCGTGGGGTCTGCCGGTGCGCCACCATGACGTCCGAAAACTGTTGGACGACAACGACATCAACCCAGACCTGCTGGAGTTTCATCTGTCCTACCGCGACGTCGAGATGGACGAGGACGACTTCCACCGGCTGTTCGGTGGTCGCTTCGAGGGCATGACCTACACCGTGCACACCCCCGACCTGTATGCCGGCGACTTCCTCATCGATCTGGCCAGCCCGGACGAGCAGACCTGGGAACGCTCCATTGCCGAGGTGCAGCGTGTCATCGACCTGACCCGCGATCTCGCGCCGTGGTTCGACGCCGACCAGCCACCGGTCGTGATCTGCACGATGGGCGGGTTCACCCGCGACGCATTCGTGCCGCCGGAGGACCGCGGCGCGATGTACGCACGCATCGCGCGGGCACTGGAGCGTATCGACGAGCAGGACGTGCGCCTGACCGCCCAGACACTGCCGCCCTACCCGTGGCTGATGGGCGGACAGCAGCATCACAACCTGTTCATGGCGCTGGAGGACACGGTGGGTTTCTGCCGCGACCATGGCCGGCGGCTCACCGTGGACCTGTCGCACTCCAAGCTCGCCGCGAACTTCCACCGGCGCGCCTTCAGTGAGTATGTCGAGGCACTGGCCCCGCTGAGCGAGCACCTGCACATCGTCGACGCCGTCGGTGTCGACGGCGAGGGGCCGCAGATCGGTGAGGGCGAAATCGACTGGCCCGCAACGGCATCCGCGCTCGACCGTCTCGCACCGGGCGTGCCCTTCATCCCCGAGATCTGGCAGGGCCACGTCAACAACGGCGAAGGATTCTGGACGGCGCTGGATCGCCTCGAGGCGTGGTTCTGAGGTGACAAAATTCCAGCGGCCAGCGTTAGGCGATTCCTCAGGCAGCACCCAGCCGATCGTCAGTGCCCACCCCATCGCCCTGTGGGTGCTCCCGGTGTCGGACATTGGTGGTGTCGCACGTCATGTCATGGACGTTGCCAGAAACGGACTGCCTGGATTCCGTCTCGTGGTCGCCGCCCCCGAAGGTCCACTACTGGATCAGCTTCGCGTGCTGCAGTGTCCGGTGGTCGTCCTGCCCGATCCCGTCGATGGTGCGCCCCGCTTCGCGCGAGCGCTGCGGCATACGGTCCGGCGGCTGGAACCCGCAGTGGTCCACTCGCACCTGGCGATGGCCGACCTTCTCGTGGCGGTGGCGACGGTAGGGCTGCCCCCGGCACTGGTGTCGACCGAACATCATGTGCAGGCGGACCAGCGGATCTTTCACGGGTCCGCGCTGCGTGCCGGGTCTCGCCGGATCGCCCACCACTCGCGAATCCGTCGCTTCGACCACCTCATCGCTGTCAGCGAGTCGACACGCCGAGCCATGGTGCAGCACTGGCACCCCAGCGCGCCCATCACCGTGATCCGCAACGGCGTCGACCGGTCGCCGGCGAAGCCATCGCAACCAGGACTGCGGGTGTTGTCGCTGACCCGGCTTTCCCCGGAGAAGAATCTCGGCATGACGTTGCGCGTTTTCGCTCGCGTGCATGCGGCGGAACCAGCGGCTCGGCTCACCATTGCCGGCACGGGGCCACAGCAGGGCGAACTGCTTTCTCTCGCAGACGATCTCGGGCTCTCCGACGTCGTGACGCTCCCGGGCTTCGTCGATGCGGCCACAGCACTCACCCAGCATGACGTCGTGCTCCAGCCGTCGCTGGCAGACAACCTGTCCTACACGCTGCTGGATGCCGTGAACGCCGGGCTCGGAGTCGTCGCCAGCGCCATCGGCGGCAACGACGAGATTCTTCCGCCGCACTGCCTGGTTTCCTTGGACGACGCGCCTGCGATGGCTGCGGCCGTGATCGAACAGGGCCTGGACGTGACTCGTCGGCCGAACCTCCCGCAGGACATCCCCGCTGTCGCCGGGATGTGCCGACATGTGGTCGAGGTGTATGCCGATGCCGGCGTCCGAACAACCGGCAGCGCCGACGACGACAACGACAGGCACGACAACGACAGCCACGACGACGATGGCGCCACCGCCATACGGCGGGCACCCGACTCGACGGTCGTGATCGCGTACTACCGCAACGGTTCGACCCTCCGCGCTCAACTCGACGCTCTCGCTCACCAGTTGGATGCGCCGTCGTTCGAGGTCGTCATCGCCGACAACGAGGGGTCCGACCGACTGGCCATGATCGTCGCGTCGTACGCGGATGCCCTCGACATCCGCGTGGTCGACGCCCACGACGTGCGCGGGCAGTGCCATGCCCGCAACGTCGGCGTGCGGGCAGCACGCGCCGAGCACATCGCGATGTGCGATGCCGACGATGTCGTCGGCCCCACCTGGGTGGCTGCGCTCCATCGGATGACCAGCGCCGAGGACGTGCTCGCGACCGGCCCTCTGCGCCATGACGTGATCAACCCACCCGCCGTGTGGCAGGCGAAGGCACGAATCGCCGGACTCGATGAAGCCCCTCGTCCGTACCTGCTCGGGCCGTTCGGATATCTCGGCTACGAGACCTTCGTCATGGGCTGCAATCTCGGAGTCCGCCGGCAGACCTTCCTCGACCTCGGCGGCATGGACGAAACCATGCTCGGCGGATCAGAGGACGTCGACTTCTCGTGGCGAGCGCTCGAGAGCGGTCGAATGATCACCGTCGACGACGCCGCCCTCATCGATTACCGGCTGCGTGTCGATGAGCGTGATGTGCGCTCGCAGGCGTATCGCTACCAACGGGCGCAGTTGGGCCTGTGGGCGCGCAGCCGGCGCATGGGTCGTCCGGTGCGCGGCATGTCGCTGCGCTGGGCGTTGCGGGAGACCGCTGCGTTGCCGGCCCTGTGGCTCACCACCCGCCACGCGGATGAAATCACCCGCCTCTGCGTCGCATCACGGTGTGGCGGCACCACCGGGAATCTGCTCGGGCAACTGTCGGTGCGCCGGCCGAGGCTGCGATGAGCGCGCTGACGATCGCAGCCAACAATCCCACCATCGGTGGGGGTGAGGTGATGTTGCTGGCCATGGCTGATGCCGCCCGCAACGCAGGCCGCGGCGTGCGGATCGTCGCCCCCGGCATCGACAGCGAGGTGACGAACGCCGCGCGCGATGCGGGCTTCGACACCGTGGGGATCGACTCCAGCACACGCGGCGGCTACCTGCGCGGCCTGCGCGAGTGGGACCGCCGCCACCGGCGCGGTGTGCTGTGGTGCAACGGGCTGCGCCCTGCGGTCGCCACGGCGGGACGCCGCGGCCGCGTCATACATCTGCATCAGATCCCTTCGCCGCGACAACAACCACTGGCCACCATGGCGCGCAAGGGTTCCGTCGCGACGGTCGTACCGTCGGTGATGATGCAGCACCACGTGCCTCACTCACGCGTGCTCGCCAATTGGACGGCAGACGCACATCCTCGATCCCGTTGCAGTGGAAGCATTTTCGTCGTCGGCTACCTCGGGCGACTGTCCAGCGACAAGGGTGTGCCTGTGTTGTGCGCGGCGATCGATCGACTGCGCAGACGCGGGACGCAGGTCTCCCTGCTGATCGCCGGCGAGTCGCGTTTCGTCCCACCAGCAGACGCGCAGCTCGTGTCCGCGGCAATCAGCGAACTAGGGGACACTGCACGCTCGATCGGGTGGGTGAGCCGTTCGCAGTTCTTCGACTCCGTCGACCTGGCCGTCTTTCCTTCCGTGTGGGCCGAACCCTTCGGGCTGGTGGCCGCCGAAGCGATGGCAGCACGCTGCCCGTTCATCGTCAGCGATGCCGGCGCCCTGCCGGAGGTCACCGGGCCCGACTACCCGTGGGTGACTGCCGCCGGTGATCCCGCTGCCCTGGCTGACCGCATCGAAGCGGCGATGACCGCGAATTGGTCTGCGACAGTTGCAGATTCACGCGACCGTTGGGAGTCGGAGTTCTCACCCGCAGCCGGAGCAGCGCGCTTCCTCGAACTGCTGGACGATGTTCTGGTGAGAGCGAAGGGGCACGTATGACGACCGCATCGATCGTCATACCGACCCGTGGCGGCGCCCAGCGGCTGCCGCTGCTGCTGCACACACTTGAGCACCAGAGCACCGACGACTGGGAGGCCCTGGTCGTGATCGACGGCGACATCGACGACTCCGCGTCGGTGGTGCGGATCTTCGCGGACCTGCCGATCCGCACGATCGTGTTTCCGCAGAACCGCGGCCGCTCCCACGCCCTCAACGCCGGATTCACCGCTGCACAGGGCGAGGTGTTCATCCGGGTCGACGACGACTTCGAACTCTCCCCCGGGCATGTCGCTGCCCACATCGCCGCACATGCAAGCGGTCCATGCGGTGCCATCGGGCTGACCCGCAACGTCGCCCTGACCAACAGATATTGGCGGGTGTATGGCGCTGCCGCCGACGAGCGCAGCCGTCACGACGCGCACAGCATGCCCGCGGACCAACGCTGGCGGCTGTGGGGCGGCAACACCTCCATCGACCGCGGCTCGTTCACGAGGGTGGGCGGCTTCGACACCACCTACGCCGGATACGGCTGGGAAGACGTGGATTTCGGCTACCGCGTCGCCCAGCTGGGTCTGCCGATCCACCTGGTCGAGGATGCCGAGGCGCTGCACCACATGGCATCCGTCGACACGCAGACCAGGGCGCGCCGAGCGTTCGACTCCGGCCGCGCCCAGCGACACTTCGAGGCGTTGCACGGCGCCGGCAGCAGCCGTGACAGGAGCACGCCGTCGTCGTGGTGGCGTCGCGCGACAGACACCACTGCGGGCGCCCTCACCTCGGCCCGGGTTCAGGCGCTGTCGAAGGCTGTCGACGCCACACTGCCGGTGCTGCCACCGCCGATCGCACGCAAGGCGGTCGCATTCACCGTCGAGGCGTCCGCCACGGCCGGCTTCACGGAGCAGCCCGATGAGTGAGGGGCGGTTGCAGGTGTGGTGCGCGACACCGTCATCCTCCGGTGGATGGGGGCCGGTGACCGCGCTCGCCGAACTCGCGGGGCGCATGTGGGACACGACGCCGGTCTACTTCCACCCCACGGCACCCGCGGGACCGTTACGCAAAGCGGTGGCGATGCTCCCTCGGCGTCGCCGCAGCGACCGGCAGCTACTGCTGATCGCGGCTCAGCCCGGCGACCTGCTGACCGTGGCTCGCGCCGATGTGCTTGCCGGGCGCTTCGAGCAGATCGGCGCCTGGATCATCGACTCGTTCTGGGACGAACGGATCCCGCTGTTCGCCCGGACCCGGCATCTGGTCGACCGCATCTGGATCACCGACGTCGAACTGATGGACAGGTATGCCAGCGCCACCACAGCTGAGTGCGGCTGGCTGCCGTGGGGCACCGATGCCCTTGCCGCTCTGCCACGACCGGCCACCCGGCGCGACATCGACGTACTCCGGCTGGGCCGCCAACCACAGGCCTGGGACGACGACAGCACCACCGGTGAAGCGTTGGCGACTAACGGGATTCGATTCCAAGGGCGCTTTCCCCAACTCGATGACGGCCTGGCCAACCAGCAAGCCGTGCGCGACCACCTCGGCCGCTCTCGCGTCGTGCTCGCGTCGGGAAACCTCGCGAGCCCGACGCAGTACGGACATCCGACTCGCGACTACCTGTCCGCGCGGTTCACCGATGCCGTCGCTGCCGGCACGCTCATCGCCGGGGCCCGTCCGGCCTGTTCCGCCAGCGACCTCATCCCTGACGAGGCGTGGATCGACATCGATGTGACGTCACGCGCGCGCGGCCTCTCAGCGATCATGGACGCTGTGAGGGGACACACCGACCGCACCGTCGCCGTACTGCGCTCAGCGGCGCTCGAACGGCTGGACTGGCGCTACCGCCTCGAGCAGATCCGCCGGGACCTGGATGTCGCGTCTCCCACCCTCGACCGAGAATTGAGCGACCTGCGCGGCGCAGCCCTTCATCACCGTTCGCTGTACCCAGGGCTGCCGCTGTGATCGCCGACCTACGCTATCTGCTGTCCACGTTCACCGCGCGGGAGCGGCGCCTGCTCGGCGTGTATGCCGTTGCCCAGTTCGTCGTCGCCACACTGGATCTGGTCAGCATCGCCGCGATTCTGCCGCTGATGCAGATCGTCACCGGTTCCTCCCTCGACCACGGCACCCTGGGCTACATCCATCGCATGCTGGGGTCGCAGCCGCGCGACCCGTTCGTCCTGTCGCTCGCCGGATTGATGATCCTGGCATTCATCCTCAAAGCCCTGCTCGCCTCTGTGCTGATGTGGTGGTCGTCCGGATTCATCGCACGCCTGCAGACACGCACCTCACGTCGACTGCTGGCCGTCTACATGAGTGAGGACTACCTGCAGCATCGGCGCCGCAACACCGCCGAGTTGATGCGCACGATCGGATCGGCAGTGCAGGCAGCACATGTGAGCGTCCTCGGTGGTCTGCTCACCGCATTCAGCTCGGCGCTGTCGATGGTGCTGATCGCGGTGCTGCTGCTGATCGTCGCGCCGATCCCGACGATCGTGGCGGCGGCATACTTCGGGATCATCGTCTTCGCCATCCAGCGACTGCTTGCCGGTGCCAACCACCGTGCCGGTGAAGAGGCGCAGCACGCATCGTGGCTGAGCAGCCACGCTCTCATCGACGCGATGCAGGGCTACCGCGAAGCAGTGCTGCACGATGCTCAGGATTTCTTCGTCGACCGGTTCGACACCGGCAACCAACTGGCCGCGCAGTCGGCCCGCCGGGCGAACTACTTCGCCGGGCTGCCCAAGTATCTGCTCGAGTTGGTCACGATGATCGGTCTGGTCGTGCTCATCGTCGCCGAAGTGCTGTCCGGAGATGCCCAGTCCGCGATGCCCACGCTGAGCCTGTTCGTCGCATCGACGGTCAAGATCCTGCCGCTGATGGTGGGCCTGACCGCCACGATCGGAATGATCCGTGTCGGCCGCGACGGCCTCAAACACACCGTCGTCGCCCTGCGCGACACCGCACAGGCACGCGACGACGCGGCCGCCAGGACAAACAATGCACCGCTGGCACAGGACGCCCCGATTCAGCTGAAAGACATCTGCTTCCGTTACCCCGACGGAACGCGCGACATCGTCCGAGGCGTCAATCTCACTGTGCCGCCGGGAAGTTCGCTGGCAGTGTGCGGGCCGACCGGGTCGGGCAAGACCACGCTGATCGACATCATCCTGGGGCTGATCCCGCCCACCTCGGGCACCGTGAGCTACGACAATGTGCCCACCAACACCGCAGGCAACGCGTGGCACGACATCGTCGCGTATGTCCCCCAGGACGTCTACATCATGGATGACACCCTCGCCGGCAACGTGGCCTTCGGCCTGCCGGTGGAAGACCGCGACCAACAGCTCATCCTGCAGTGCCTCGCCGACGCCCAATTGTCGGATTTGCTCAGCGAACTGCCCGATGGTGTCGAAACCCTTGTGGGCGAAAGAGGTTCGCGCCTGTCCGGCGGGCAGCGCCAGCGACTCGGCATCGCTCGTGCGCTCTACCGCCGACCCAAGGTGCTGGTGCTGGACGAAGCAACCTCGGCACTGGACAACGAGACCGAATACAAGATCACCCAGACGATGCGAGCGCTGCGCGGGCGCATCACCACGATCCTGGTGGCGCATCGCCTGTCCAGCGTCCGCCACGTCGACACCCTCGCCTTCCTCGAACACGGCGACCTCCAGGGGGTCGGCACCTTCGACGAGGTCGTCGCGGCATCACCGACCTTCGCGCGCCTGGTGGAACTCGGCCGACTTGACGGTCCCACCGAACACGGCGCCGATCGGAACGAGGCCGGCACGCACGACGACGTGGGCCCGGAAGCACGTGACGACGGCAGCGATATGTCGACGAGGCGACTCCGGTGAACGGCATCCTGCGGCACGCCAAGTCCGCCCTGCTCACTCCGCTGCGGCGGGGAGGCCAACAAGTGGTGCTCACGGAGAACTTCATGGGCCTGGGCAACCTGCTGTACATCGCTGTGTGGGTCGCACAAGCCCCTGACACTCGCAAGATGCTCGAAACCTCCAACCTGGCGGCCTGGTATCCCACCTTCCCGCGGTTGCGCGAGCTGACGATCCAGCGGACGAGCATGCCTTTCACGGCCGCTCGCATCGACTCGATCTCGACCTCTTTCGGCCGGTTCGGCACGGACTTCGCCAAGACCCAACTGCACGACTTCTGCCGCGACTATCTGATGACCACGACTGCACCATCGACCACGGATCGACTCGTGATCAACGTGCGCCGCGGGGACTACTACACCGATCCGGCCGCCCGTGGCCACTACGCCATCGACACGGAGGCCTTCTTGCGCACCGCGCTCCACCACGCACAGGAGCAAGAACCCGTCCACGGCATACATGTTGTCTCCGACGGCATCGAATGGTGCGAAGAACGGCTGCAGTGGTTGCGCGACATCGCACCGCTGACCTTCTCCCGCTCGACCGACACTCCCGCTGACAACTTGTGGACGGTCGCCGGTGCCCGCCGGATCCTGATCATGAACTCGACGTTCTCCTATTGGGCCGGATACCTGCACGACGTCGTCCACCCCGGTGGCGAATCCCAGGTCTGGGCGCCACGCTTCTTCTCGCGGTCGCAGGCCGATCACGCCTCATGGAGCCTGGACCCGGATTGGTCGATCGTCGAATCGATACCCGGTGGGTGGGATTCGTGATCAAGCGTCGACTGCAGTTGCTCAAACATCGTGCTTATCTGGCCTACAAGCCCTACCGGTTTCCGGTCGCGGGCGCGCTCGAGCCGGCCTTCCGCGCCGCCCATCGGATCAAGCCGGTCCACTTCGACCCGCTCGACTGGCCCGACACGCACCTGCCACACGATGAGCCGCTGACCAGGGAGACGACCGAGCCGATCCCACGGCAGATCTTCTGCTTCTGGACCGGCTCCAATCCGCTGACCGAGAATCGGCGCCGCAGCCTCGACGCGATCCGCCGGATGAACGGCGATCTCGACGTCCGCCTCATCACGCCCGCCACCATGGACGAGTTCGTCGTGCCGGAGCACCCGCTGCACCCGGCGTACGAGCATCTGTCGCTGATCCACCGGTCGGACTACTTGCGCTGCTACGCGATGCACGTCCACGGTGGCGGATACGCAGACATCAAGGCGCCGTTCCATCCGTGGACGCAGACGTTCGAGTTGATGGATCGCTCGAGCGCGTGGATGGCCGGTTACCGGGTGCCCGTGCGCCTGATGACACCGAACATGACCGACCCAGCGCTCGAGTTGGTGATGCGGCGGTGTTCGGAACTTCGCCTCGGTCAGTGTTCGTACATCTGCCGACCGGACACGCCACTGACCAAGGAGTGGTGGCGCGAACTGAACCTTCGACTTGACCACGGACTGACCGAACTGGCAGCACATCCGGGGAATGCGCGCGGTGACAACGCGGACTATCCGCTGCAGCTGAACGAGATTCTCGCCCAGATCATCGACCCGCTGGAAGTCAAATACCGCCGGCATCTGCTGTACTCCGCGAGCCTCTTCGTCGATCACAGCAACTACCTCTGAGACTCGTGTGTCTGCAGGACGCAGTCAGATCCCCGAGCCCCACCCGCCAGGCACGTCACGCACGATGGACCAGGTTGGGTCAAGCTGAAAAGCCTTACTGTCATTGATGTCTCGGCGGTGGAATTCAGGTGCCCAGACGAGCGCGTGGTTGTCGCCATACAGACCGTTGCTCATGTATGCCGCCCAGTAGGAAAAGCTGGAATTGGCCAGGATCAGCCGACGGGCGGATGCCAATTGCCGCAGGTTGTCGACCGGTCCGTCGTCGTCGGCCTGGAAGTGCAGGGTGCCGTGGTCGGCGAGGAATCCCAGGTTGTCCCGGCACCAACCCGGATCGTCGGACACCACAGCGATCTCGCTGATCGGGTGCTGCGCTGCTGAACCCTCGATCGCGGTGGCGACGAAGCCTGCGATGTCGAAACCGTACTGACGGCGAAGGACCGGATCGGAGTAGTAGTCGCCTCGGCGCACATTGACGGTGACAGTCGTGGCCGGACCGTCGGGTGTGAGAGCGAGCACCGGCGAGGTGAGCAGTCGCTCGCGCACGAAGCTGCGAAGGTGTTCGACCGGGAACCGGTCGAAGTCCTGATACCAGTGGGGATCACGTCGGTCGAGGATCCGCAGATCCTCCGGCTCGATCAGCAGGGGCTGTATGTCGGGAAAGACCTCCACCCACGGGTTCATCGCATCGGTGCGCCGGACCCACCAGTCGTGGCCGGTGGCTCGCCCGTGATGAGCCCACAACCAGAACGAGAACATGTTGCCGACGCCGATGCCGTCAGCCGGTGGCATCGAAACTGCACGCCGGCTGTGACGCCGCAGCAGGTCGAGCGCTCGGGTCAGTTGGTAGCCGCTGAAGTTGCGCAGCGACGTCATCGACAGACTCTTGCTCATTTCCAGCGGCCGGTCTCGCGCACGAAGGCGACCTTGCGGCGCACCCGTTTGCTGCCGGCCTTGAGCACCAATGCGCCTCTGCGTGCTGCGATCTCGGCATCGGACATCGTCTGGCGCCGCCGCACCGAGTAGCGCTCCAGAAGGTCGGTGGACACCAGTTCCTGGCCCAGGCCGAAGCGTCTGCCGAAGCATGCGACACGCATCGGCTTGTCGCCCGGTCCGCAGAAGTGAACCGCGAAGGCGTCGGTGAGGGCGGTGTCGTAGTAGTGCTCTCGGGAGTTGAGCAGGCGGTGATCGACGATGGCCACCTCGGCTTCGACCGCCGGGTCGTCGCGGATCACGCGCCAGATCGCGTCCTGGTCGCCGTGGGTGTACAGCCCTTCGGTCGCCGGGTCCCAGTCGGCTTCGATGTCGGCCAGGTCGCGGTCTTGCGCGGCGTCGAGGAAGGCGAACGTGCGCGGGTCGTTGCGCAGCAACATCACACCGGAGTTGAGCCTGGTCCACGTCCCGTCGAGTTCCACCGGCCCGTCAGCCACGACGAGAAACCGGTCGTCGGCCTCGGCTTGGTCGACCAGCTCCTCGATGCTGCGCGAGGCGACGTCGGTGATGTAGACGTCGTCATCGACATACAGCACCCATTCGAAGTGGGGCAGGATCTCTCGGATCAGCTCGAACTTGTAGTAGTAGACCGTCTGTATGCCGGGTGCCAGGCCGATGCCGATGTGATGGGTGAAGCCGTGCTCCCGCGCGAAGACGGTGTGGTTGACGTACGAGCGGTAGCGCACCTCGTCGCCGCCGCTGGTGACGCACAGCCGGGACGGGTCACGCATCGGGTCCTCCGCTCGGAGTGCCGCCACGGGTGCGCCACGCGTGCGCGATCAGCGCCCGCTGCCGGCGGTGGTTCTCCCGTGGCCGCGGCGACCGACCCGCCACGCTACGCGCGGCATTCCACCCGAGATTGACCGCGGTCGCTGCCTCCAGCCCCCATCGCAAACCGGCACCTCCGTGCCACTTCTCGTGGTACCGGAAGCGCGCATCGGTGACCCATCCGCCCCGCTTGACCGGATCGGAGGATCCACCGCCGACATGGTCGAGGACCGGCTGAGCCAGCACCACCACCGGCAGCCCTCGCTCTCGCTTGAGCCGCCACTGCAGGTCGGCCTCCTCGCAGTTCATGAAGAAGCGCTCGTCGAAGCCGCCGATCGCGCGGAAGTCCTGCGTCGGGATCAAAAGGCACACACCGATCGCCCAGTCGGTGACCACCGGCACCTGCGCATGCCAGCCGGCGACGTCATTGCCCATCGCACGTTCGACCCAGTCCTGGCCGTGGAATCGCGCCAACGGCTCAGACCACTCCAGCACGTGGTGCGACGCCTTGGGCCACAACCGTGGCACACACAATTCGCCGCTGCCCTGGTGCACCTTCGTCGACACCACTGCCGGCCACCACGGCTGCGCGCCCTGCACGAGGTCGTCCAAGGCAGTCGGGGGCAGCGACACGTCGCTGTTGAGCACCAGCAGGGCGTCATGAAATGCCACCGTGACACCGGCGTTGACCGCGGCGCCGAAGCCACCGTTCGTGGCACGACGCACCACCTGATAACCCTCCCCTGCCGGAAACGCCTGCGGCGAGGCGTCGTCGCTGACGACGATCTGAACCGGCACCGGCGAGGAGTGTTGCCGCAACTGCTCGATCAGCGCGGCAGTCGGAACCGGGTCGCCATAGTGCGGAATCACGACCGAAAGCCCAGTGATGTCAGTCGATTTCATCACCACAACCGCTCCAGAGCCCGCGCGCGGTGCACGAACGTGTGCTGCGCGAACGTCCGATCACGGGCCCGCCGGCGCAGGTCGTCGAAATCCCCCGGTCGCGCCAAGACGTGCCGCGCGTGGTCGATCAACTCGTCGTCGCTGGTGAAGACCAGCACCTCGCTGCCTGGTTCGTAGAACTCCGAGACATCTGGCCGATCGATCAGCTGCACACCACCGACCGCGCACGACTCGAACGTGCGCATCGTGAAACCGTCCTGGTCACCGTGCACGTTCAGAGTCGACACCGAATCCCGCATGATCGACAGACTCACATCACCCGGCACGTCTCGATGGTTCGGGATGCCCCGCGACCGCACCCGCCACGTGCGGGCCCGATCCACCGGATGATCCGACCAGCCCCGCCCCCACGCCCGCACCGGCACTCCTGCATCCATCAACGCCCGCAACGCCGCGACGCGGCCCGGCAACGGTGCACCGACGAAGCTGACGACCCCTTCTGCGCCGGAGTGCTGCGCCACCGGCCGCAGATCATCGAAAGCCGTTGGCACGTATGTCGTTTCAAACCCCTGCGCGGACAACTCCTGTGAATCGTGCGGACTGTAACTCACCAGCCGTGCATGTTGCGCGACAACACCCACATCGAACCGTGGTGTGCGCCGGATCTCGTCATACAGCCAGACGATCGTGGGACGGCCGCCTGCCGCGGCGACCTGCCAGAACTCGGGGTCGAAGAGATCACCACGGATCACCAGCACCACGTCAGGGCGCATCCCCCGCACCGCCTGCACCGCCCCGCGCGTCGCCCGCTGCGTCGACAGGTGGTTGTCGGTGCCCCGCACCCGCGCGACTGTCTCGTACCGCGCCTTGTTCCACACCTTTATCGCCGTCGACGGCACCGCGTCATAACGATGCACCGTCACCTCGTGATCCAAGCGACGGAAGGCATCTGCGATCGACTCACCGTACCCATGGAAACCCGGCGTGATCACCAACAACCGGGTCACGACCAGCCGCCCAGCACCTTCGCCGGCACCCCACCGACCACCGCCCCGGCCGGCACGTCCTTGACCACCACGGCACCCGCGGCGACCGTCGCACCGTCACCGATGCGCACGCCGCCCAGCACCACGACGTTCTGACCGAGGAAGACGTCGTCCCCGATCACGACCGCACCCGTGCCCTGGACGGCGTGCCGGTCGGACCGGCCGTGGTCGGTGGAGGACACCATCACGTTGTCGGCGATCACGCAACGAGTGCCGATCGACACCGGATCGATGGAGTGCAGGTGCACCCGGTGCCCGATGTAGGTGTGTGACCCGATCGCCAGCGCAGCGGACGGTCCTTCGGTCGCCAGCCAGGCACCGTCCCGGATGATCACGTCGTCACCGATGGTGATGCGGTCGACACCGGCGAGCATCAGCGGCGCGACGACGACAGTGCCGCGGCCGATGTGCCCGAAAGCCTTACGCATCAACGGCATTCCGGACTGCGCGAGGCGGTAGCGCAGACCGGCGCGTTTCTCGACAGCCAACCGCGCCAGGTTCATCGCCGCATCACCAGGTCCCCCCAGGCGTGTTTACCCCGACCGGCTCTGCCGAACCACGGATCAGCGATCGGCCGCCCGAAGCGTTCGGTGATCGCGATGCCCAGCACGAAGAAGGCTCCGGTGGTCATGAAGACCTCACCCAGCTTCCAGGCGGTGATGAGGATGACGACGATGCCCGCCTCAGCCACCAGCAGCCGGAACGGCACATCCATGCGGGAACTGGCCACACCGAGGCCCAGGACCACGAACGCCAGCAGGCTCCACCACAGGAACGGATATCCACCCTCCACGAATGCCTGGTCGTAGGAATCATGGAAGAACACCCGCCGCACCCCGCCCAACAACACAAAACCCTGGTTCAGGCCCAGGCCGAACCACGGTGTGCCGTTGACCTTCTGCGCTGTCGCGGCCTCGATCGCCACACGGAACTGGTCGTCACCGGCGCGGTCGGAGTACACGCTGTTCTGGGCCCAGTTGTCCTCGACGTAGATCAGGAACCAGAACGCGATCGCGATGAGCGCGAACCGGAACGTCATACTCACTTTGGTCCGCAGGTAGTACCACGCCACCGCCATCAAGAACGCGGCGATCGAGGTGCGCGACCCCGTCAGATAGAGCGCCCACAACGAGAACACCAGCCAAGGAACGTGCCATTTACGCGGCAACGCCAGCAGCGCCAAGAGCCCGAGCAGCGCGTAGTACATGCCCGCGACGTTCTTGTCGCCGAAAAAGCCCGTCAGGTATGGCGGGTACTGGTTCGTCGCAAGACCCGCATAGAACAACGGCACATTCACCACGATCGCGACACACGCGCCCAGGATCATCGAGCGGTAGTCCACCCGACGCTGCGCCACCACGATCGCGACACCGAGCAGGATCACAAACTTGGCGATCCGCTGGGTCCACGGCATGTCGTTGTGTCGCGACTCGATGATCAGAAACGCATACAACGCCACCGTCACGATCACCATCAGGCTGCCCCACTCGACCCGAACCTTCGGCCGGCGGCAAGAACCCACCGCAATCACGAGCAGACCCAGCACGATGCCACCGGTCAACGGCCCCGACACGGTGTAGTTGTTGAACAACAGTCCCGCCCCGAGCACGGCATCCAACAGCACGATCGTCGAGCGGTATGCCGCCCACTGGTGCACCCGGCGCGGTCGCTCCCGACGCTCGTGCAACACCCATCGCGACGCGACAACAGGTCGCCTGGTCATCACCATCAGGCGATGTCGTTTCGCATCGGTGAGGCTCCCCGGCAGATGAACAACGTGATGCTGCCACACCCTAGACGTGGCAGCTGGTTCAGACCCATTCCAGCAGCCCGGCATCCACCAGTTGGTCGACGAACGCCGCGATGTCGTGCTCGATGTCGGACGCTCGCTCGCCGGTGACGTCCGCGATCCGCTGCGCAATCTGTGCTGCGGAGGTCGCTTCCACCGCGGATTCCCAGATCAGCAGACCACTGCCCGACATACAGGTGATCCGGCCTGAGCCGGGCGTCAGCGCGAAGCCCGCGATCGCATTGGACGTCGCCTGATCGACCCAGGCCACGTCGCGCGGCCGCTGCCAGGTCATGTCACCGCCTCCGCACCAGGGCGGCGACGAGTCGACGAAGGTCGGTGACGGCGGCGCCCAGCCGGCCGGCGTATGCGCGCGCGTAATCACCGGCGCTCGGCTTCGGGCCGACCTGATCGCGCAACAGATCCGGGTTGACGATCAGGAACCCCTTGACGACGCGCACCCGGTCGGAGACGCTGCGCGCCGCACGCCACCTACCGACCCACTCGTCCAGCCGGCTCTGCGATTCCTCCGAAAAATGCCGCCACAACTGATACTGCGGATCGTCGCGATAGTCCTCGAGCTCGCCGGTGGCGGCGGCGAGCGCGACCTGTGCGTCGAACTCCGCGGCATGACCGCGCATCGCGACGCGGTCGTCGTCGGTGGCCTCGACCCACAGGAACTGCGCGTCCGGATGCCGCAGACCGCCGCTACGACCCGCGTGCAGCATCAGGATCAGCCGCTGGTGCTCGAGCGACGGCACCGTGCAGCGCACATGCGCGATCGACACTGTGCTGCGATGCGCCCACAACCGGTCGAAGACTCGGTCGGCGTCCATCCCGAAGCCGGGCCAGCTGCGATGCAGGTCGATGTATCCCAGATAGGTATGCCGCAACGTCGTGGCGTGGCCGAACGCCGAACCCGCCTCGAATCCCGAGACAACCTCCCACTCATGATCGAGCAGCACCGCCAGGAGCCGGTCGACGTGACCGGGCCGGACGAGCAGGTCGACGTCGAAGCTCACCCGGACAGGCGTGCCCTCGACGGCTGTCCGCGGCCGCAGTGTCGGGTCGGCGGCGGCTCCCTTCAGATGCAACAGGTCCACGGATGACGCACTCGCAAGGAGTTGCGCATATCCGTGGACCAGTTGCACGCGCACATCGACCGGGATCTCTCGCGTGTCAGCGCTGCGATCACGATCCATGGTGTGGCTCTCGAAGGTCGAGGACCGGGTCAGCCGTGGTGCAGTTCCATCGCCTTCTGCAGATTGCCGTCGATCGCGGCGAGGAATTCCTCGGTGCTGAGGAACGCCTGGTCGGGGCCGACGAGGAGCGCGAGATCCTTGGTCATCTGGCCGCTCTCGACGGTCTCGATGCAGACGCGCTCGAGGGTCTCGGCGAACTGCGTGACCTCAGGAGTGCCGTCGAGCTTGCCGCGGTGGGCCAGGCCACGCGTCCACGCGAAGATCGAGGCGATCGGGTTGGTCGAGGTGGCCTTGCCCTGCTGGTGCTGACGGTAGTGGCGGGTCACCGTACCGTGTGCTGCCTCGGCCTCGACGGTCTTGCCGTCCGGCGTCATCAGCACCGAGGTCATCAGGCCGAGCGAGCCGAAGCCCTGCGCGACCGTGTCGGACTGCACGTCACCGTCATAGTTCTTGCACGCCCAGACATAGCCACCCTCCCATTTCAGCGCGGAGGCGACCATGTCGTCGATGAGCCGGTGCTCGTAGGTGATACCCGCCGCATCGAAGTCGGCCTTGAACTCCTCGTCGAAGATGCGCTGGAAGATGTCCTTGAACTGACCGTCGTAGGCCTTCAGGATCGTGTTCTTGGTCGACAGGTAGCAGGGCACCTTGCGCTGCAGGGCGTAGTTCAGGGAGGCCCGGGCGAAGTCCTCGATGGACTTGTTGAAGTTGAACATACCCATCGCGACGCCGCCGTCATCGCCATACTCGGCGACCTCGTAGGTCTGCTCCTCGCCGCCGTCGGCGGGCTTGTAGGAGATCGTGACGGTGCCGGCGCCGGGAACCTTGAAGTTCTGGGCTTTGTACTGGTCGCCGTGGGCGTGGCGGCCGATGATGATCGGCTTGGTCCAGCCCGGCACCAGACGCGGGACGTTGGAGATGATGATCGGCTCGCGGAAGATGACGCCGCCGATGATGTTGCGGATCGTGCCGTTCGGACTGCGCCACATCTCTTTCAGGCCGAACTCCTCGACGCGCGCCTCGTCGGGGGTGATCGTCGCGCACTTGACGCCGACGCCGTACTCCTTGATCGCGTTCGCGGAGTCGATGGTGACCTGGTCGTCGGTCGCATCGCGGTTCTCGATGCCCAGGTCGTAGTACTTCAGGTCGATGTCCAGGTAGGGGTGGATCAACCGGTCCTTGATGAACTGCCAGATGATGCGGGTCATCTCGTCGCCGTCGAGTTCGACGACTGGGTTCTTGACCTTGATCTTCTCCATGACCTGTTGCGGCTCCTTGCAATTGCGGGTATTCGCGGTGTTTCGACGCGCGGTGGCGCGCCGACCCAGGCTATCCCTGCCCGCGCGTGCCGCCCCCATCGGGCACTGGGGGCTGTGCGGTCGGGTCATCCATCAACGCCTGGGAATGGTGTCCCAGCGACGGGTGGCCCGCACGGTGGGATGGGCGCTGCGATCACGTTTGCCGTGAACAGCCGAGGCTGCTTGTTATCAGGCACGAGGGCATGTCGAGTTGTGCCGGAGTTTTCGCGATGCCACGCACACAACCACCCGACCTCTGGGCCGTTGCCATCTTTTGTCAGTCCCAGATGGACGGACCGTTCTGGGCAAGTGTGGCAAGAATGAACCAACAGGAGGCGCACGTGGACAGTGCTGTCGTCATACTTGTCGCCGTGTCGTCCACGAGCGCATAAGGAAATCCGCCACTGCCGTCCTGCAGAGCACTGAGATTCTGCAGATCGGTAAGTGCGGCGCCGGAGTCACCCGCCACAAAACGAGCTAGAACGACACCCGCAGATCCTTCCGACCACACGTTGGCAGGGGCGTCGGGAAACGCCGGCTGAGGATAATATGCGCGATAACCAGCCAGGTCACCAACCGATGCCGCAAAAGAACTCGCATGGGCGAGTGCTTCATCCGCAAGTGTTGCTTGGCCGGTCTGACGCAGGAAGATTGAACCCCAAGAGGCTACGTCCAGAGTGTCGGTGTCATCCGGCTCACCGCTGGGGTCGAGCCCTTGCCGCATCCGACTTCCATCCCACAGCAACGCGACGGCCGCGGAAGCGATGGTTGCAGCCGCGCTCGCGGCTTCCTGAGAGCCCAGCACACTTTCGGCCAGTCGCAACGCTTGCCACCCATCCACGTTGTGCTCGGTGGAAACCCAGGTCGGCGACGCAGTTACATCGACGGAGCCGTCCTCATTGAAGTCACCCACTCCGGCACCGATGAGACCGTCGCTACGTTGCTGTGCCAGCAGCCAGTTGATTCCTTGCTGAGCAGCCACCATCACCTGCTCCGCCAACGAACCAGCGGTTCCGACCACTTCCAACCACAGAAGCAGTGCGTACGTCGCGATCGCCGACACCCCTGAGCGCTGCACCTGTACTCCGGCCCAGGGATTACGCCAATCCGCTGAGTTGACGAAGCCGCCGTCGGCCAGCTGCATCGCCATCAGACCGGTCACCAGATCCGCGGAAGCTGTGCCGAGCCGCAAGGCTGTCACCACTGCAATAGCCTGGTCATAGGTGTAAGTGACTTCTTGGCCCGCATAGCTGCGGATTAATCCCGTATCCGCAACCCACTGAGCGAGCACGGTGCCATCGCTTGAAACCAGTTGGAACAGCTTCGATCCCGGCGCACTCGCCGCGAACGCGAAAGTGCCATCCGCGCGAGCGGCTTGTCGCGCTATGAAATAGGCCGTATCGGTCACTACGAAGAGCTCGACCTCCCAACCGGAGAAAACTGGCTCGGCTGGCCACGGTACGCCGGACGGGGCATAGCTGTTTTGAGCATCCAACAGTCCTAAAGCCCACGTACCAGCGGGTGGGGATGAAATACTACTCAGATCGACGCGAAATTGGCCCGTGGGATCAACCAGAGTCTGCAATGGAACTTGGACAAGGCCGGTGCCGGTGTCGCGATACACCTGCACGATCCAACGCCCGGGCGTCGGCTGAAGTGTGATATGACCGACGACCACGCCGTCGTACGACGCGGAAACAGTCGCGGGTGAGTCGACCACGATCGACGCAGGATTCACCTCCTCCGGATAACCTCCACTACTGCTGAAGGTTCCCGAAACCGCGCCGGTCCAGTCCAGCGGGTAACTCGTGTCCGGTGTGATCGTGCCCACGGCGTCGATGGCTGCGCTGCCTCGCTGGCTCTGCACCCACACCCACGCCGCTTCTGCCTCGGGCGATTTCTCGGCACCCGATGAAGCGCCTGCGAATGGGACAGCGATGAGTGATTCACCGGCAACTGCCAACCCTCCCGCACCGCCTAGTAGGGTCCGCCTCCGTATGCGGCGCAAGGTCACCGCAACCACCACTGACGGACGAGCACGACGATTGCCACCACAGCGATCGCGACCAGGCCCTTATACAAAATTCGGCGTTCCGAGCGCCGGTCAGCGATCAACTCTTCATCACCATTTTGCTGAGGAGAATTCATCTTGGTCATCGTAAAACACCTAGTTTTCCAGTCTTCTCGGTCTTATCCCAGGTTGTAGCTGCCCCGCGCGCTTGAGCTACGTACGAAGCAAATGTGATACTGCACAGGAGTGGTCCGTAACCCACGACAAAGAGCAAAACTCCACCAGCACGGCCCAATCCAAATGCCTTGTCCAGTCTGTAGAGGAGCCAGGCGAACACCATGCAACCGCAGACCCAGGTATAGGCCGCCAGTGCCAAGAGAGAACGCGTCAGCGGACTCCACCCGAGGCCGAGCCACTGACAGGACCAACGTATTACGTGGTGCATGGGCCGCGGCGCAAGAACCCACATCATGACGGTCAGGCTGATCAACCCAGGAAAAGCCAGTGCCTGTCGCCAGCTGCGGCGCGCCACACCGCTGTCGATAAGGAGAGTAAACGATGTCGTCAGGACAAAGCCGAGCGAATTGGTGATCCATAGCAGATTGAACAACAAATGGGCACGATTACCACCGCACCACCACAGGACAACCAGCGCGATCGACGACAAAACCATGAAGGCCGGGAGCAGGAGTGTGCACCACCAATTGAGTCCGAACCAGGGCCGCCCCAGTCGGTGCATTCTCGACGGACGAAAGAAGACGTGACTGAATCGCCTCGCAACTTGTAGGTTCCCGCGCCCCCACCTGAGGCGTTGCTTCCAGAGGGCAACGATGCCGCCAGGCTCTTCGGCAAGGCAATGGGCGTTGCCATCGAAGATGACTTTGCGCCCGGCCAGCTGGGTCAGCAGTGTCGTGACGGTGTCCTCGGCAAGAGTTGAGGTGTCGATCTGCCCACCCAGGTCCTCCAAGTTGCGCCGACTGTGCAGCTGAGCGCCACCCGCGAGGCAGGCCTGAGCCCGCACAACATTCTGAGCTCGACGCCCGACAGCTTGTGCTGCAGCGTATTCGTATCCGATGTATCGATTCATCCAATCGGGTGGATCGCTCGCTTCCTTGATGAAAGCAGTGACCGCGCCGACATTCTCATCGTGCAGATGACGAGTCATACGACGTACCGCCGTCGGCTCGAAGACAACGTCTGCATCGGTGATGAGGATGGCTTGTGCCCAGTCATCGGACAGCACCACACGAAGACCGTGATTGAGCGTGTGCGCCTTTCCTTGCCCCCCTTGTTCGCGACGCAGGTGCAGGACGCGTCCGGGGTATTGCGCGACCTTGTCAGTCATCAGTTCGACCGTTTCGTCGGTGCTGGCATCATCAACCACCGCAAGTTGGAGCCGGTCCGCCGGATAGTCCATCGTCATCATCCGGTCGATACTGAAACGCAAAACGGCTGACTCGTTCCATGCTGGTACCAACACCGCAACGCGCGGCAAGTCATCGACGTCGACGTCGTCATCGCCGTAGTGGTCCCGAAAGCGGTGCAATGAAGCAAGAAGGACCTGAACAATCGCCACGACGTTCGGCAGCGCGCCCAGAAGCACGAAGATGCTAAGAACCCACAGCCCGAGATCCGCAAGACGATCGAGCACGCTAGCCATGGGAGTTGTGATGCGAAAGCAGCAGATCCAGATAGCTGCGCGTACCTACGTCGGAGACCTGATGAGCGTCACTACCGGACGTCAGGAGCACGCCTGCAGACTCCAGCGGGCCCACGATCGAGGCACTCGGACAGCGCCATTTCTCGTTGATCTCGACTGCGGCCTCAGAGCTCAAGCAGGCCGAACCCAGCGCAGTCACGTGGTCAGGGCTCACGTGGCGCTCGCTCAGACCCATTTTCGGCAGAACGCTGAATGGATGCGCCACGATGGGGCGGAATGGCGCACCGGCTATCGCGCGGCAGAGTGCGTCGACCAAGGTGTCGACGACGGTTTCGGCGGACGTCACGCCACGAGCGATCCACTCAGCGACGGTGCTGGGATGCACTGGACCGTCAACTCCCGGAAACTGGTGGTCGGCTATGAGCAGATAGTCCAGGTCCGGAAGGTCGGCAGGCAGGTCCAGTGTCCCGGAGGCGTCGAGAATCTTGGCCTCGACGCCGCACTTGACGATGAGACCCTCTCTCCTGAGACCTCGCACCCGGAGGACGTAGTCGATCAGCCAGTCACTTTCTGCGCGCACATGATCCGAAAGCCCCCAGGTATGCAGACCAGCAGCGATGGCCGCATCTGCCATCGCTTCGGGAGTATCAGCACCGTCTGTCAAGGCAGAGTGGGTATGTAGGTCGCTGCCTCGATCGACAGTTTCCCCGGTCATGTCCGCCCGCGACCGATCTGTGCATACTCGTCGATGGGTACCACGATGTCCTCCCAGTACCGCACGACCGCCACCTCTTTGAAGTGCATGTGGCGCGGCAGGTTCTCTCCGCGCGCTGCCCGGACGGCCAGTAACGGCATATCGATGCCGGCCGCCTGAGTGAGAGCCATCGTGCCCGGAAAGCGGGAATTCACCTCCAGCAAAGCTGGCGTGCCGGAGTTGTCGAGCTTCGCCTGCACGTTGACCACGCCGCGAGCACCGATGACGTCTGCGACCTGACGGCCGAAGTCTTCGAGTGCGTCATCTGCCACTGTCCGCCCTGCAACAGCGATACCAGAGTCGACCTTGTCTCGACGACGCGGCACCGCCGCGATCACACCCCCGTCCGGGTGAGCTAGGACGTCTATCGAGTATTCGTCACCCGGCAACAGAGCCTGAGCCAGCATCGTTCCGTCGTGCGGGACGCGCTTCAGTTCGGTCGCATCACGCAGAATTTCGAAGCCGCGTCCCCCAGCTCCGCTTCGTGGCTTGATGATGAAGGGCGCGCCCAGAGGCTCTAATGCATCGGGGGCCATACCTTTCTCGAGCAGAACCGTGGCCGGCACCCGGACGCTCGCCGCTGAACATGCCTGCATCAAAGCAAATTTGTCGAGACACATATCAAGCGTCGCCACAGACTCAACAAGTATGTCGATGCCCGCTGCGGCAAAACGATCACGCGCTGCAGAGACCTTGCGCAATTCACTGTCCACCGTGGGAATCACGAGGTCCGCGCACTGCTGGATGGCGACGGCCAGCAGTGCATCTATGAATTCATCGTCATCTCCTCGAGGCAAAAGAGCGCGACGCTCTCTCGGCACCAAGTAAAGGCCTACGGCCACGGGATCGATGTCAGCTGCCACCAGGGTCGCCGATCCGGTCAAGCTTCGCAAAACAGTGACAGCGGCCGCACCGCCGGCTCCAGTCACCAAGACTGTGCCAAGGTTCCCCTGGGCATCGACAGCCATCAGGAGAAGCCCCCGGTCAGATCAGAGCCGACGCGATCACTGCCGTCCGTGGCACCGATCACCGAGTTCGAGATGTATGCCGGCGCCGACGCAACATGCCGTAGTTCACCGACCGAACGTACCAACTCAAACGGCTCCGCATATCGGGCAGTCGCCCCCAAATGTCGAGCCCAGTAACGAGCGCCGGCGACGACGAGTTCTGGCTCAAGATAAGTCCGGCCGTCCTGTGAATGAAACATCTTGAGCAACTCAACCTTTCGGGTGATGACAGAGTCGATATTGACGAACTGCGTCGGGTTGAATTCGTTCGTTGCAGATGGCGATTGATAACCGAAGACACGGCGAACAGTCCGAGTCGCTGACCGAGCCGCAACGCTGACGGCACGATGATCTTGATGACTGTCGTGCGGAGAATGCACGTACACCACTGTCGGGTCGACGTGTGCCACGACTGCCTCGATCAGACGGATGGTGGAGAGTCCAGCGTCAATCCGTGCATCCGGCAGGTCTCCCAGGAACAGTTGTCCACCAATCACTGCGGCAGTGGTGCACGCTTCGTCGATCCGAGCGCCCTCATTTCCACCGAGCGCTCCCCGGCTCAGTGTCAGCAGCGAAATGCTGTCACCACGTCGGCGATGGTCGAGCAACGTGCCCCCACAACCGATCTCAATGTCATCCGGATGCGACCCGATCGCAAGCACCCGCTCACGAGTCAATCGAGATCGCTCCCACCCACCACGCAGGGAAATTTCGACCGCAGCCGGCTCATCGGCGTTCAGCACGTCATTGACGCCGACGCGCATGGCCCGCACAAGCAAGGATGCGTCGCTGAGGCTGCCGGAAACCACCAATTTCAGACGAGCCGCAGGTGCGAATCGATGCCAACCACGCACTTCCTCCACTCCGCGGTCATCTTGGAAAGCATCCGTTCCCAGAATCATGAACGTGAACGGACCAGCCTCTGCGATGGCGCGATGGGCGTCGTCGACCGACGTCACAACATGTGTGATACCTAAAGAATCCAGAGCGGCCACAACGGATTCACAGGCTCCCGTTCCCACGAGAACCGCCACTTCGGGCGGCGCCTTGCGCATCAGTCGTACGTGATCGGAAAAATCCCCTGATTCCGGCATCAAACCGGCGGCATCGCCGGCTGGTAGTGTGACATCATCGTGTGGCATTCAACGTTGCCTATCGGTTGTTCATCAACGATATACCCGTACCGGAAGCACGCTACAACATCCGCACCATCGCAGACGAGTAGCAATAGGACGTGATGACTGGCCCTTGGAAATCCTCTCCACGTGCACACCTCGCTGCCGAGCTTGCCACGGTTGCACTATCCGCTGATGAAGAAAATCGCCTCCACACGATAGTCGCAGCAGTTTTGGAAGAGCTTGGAGCCGATGCGGTTCAAGTCTCCATGATGGCCGACGAACAAGTCTCGGCCGCTTCGTGCGGGAAGATCGTCACGCGAACTGAGCACACCATGCGTGTTCCGTTGGAGAACACCGCCTGTACGAACGTGCTTCGAACACAGCTGCCGCAAGTAATACCGGACGCTCGCTCGGACGCCCGAGTCTCCAGCCTACCCGTGGTGGAACGCGGATTTCTGGGCGCATACATCGGCGCCCCGCTGGTGGTTCAGGGAATGATCGTCGGGGTGTTATGTGCTATTCAGAGTCGGCCCCGAGCCTGGACGTCGTCGGACCTGGAGCTTCTGCAGAGGCACGCCGACGAGGTTGAAAAGGAATTGCTCCGCCTCGTGGTGCTGATTGGCAGTTGACCTGAACCATCGCCCGGCTCCGGTCACGCAGGGGATGCTGCCTTGGTGATGACCGTCAGCGCGACGCCGGGCGGGACCGCGATGCCATCCGTCCGCGGAAGGGTCCGGGGACCAGATCACCCCTCGCACGGTGTCGAGTCATCCGCCAGTCGACCGCGGTCTTGGACACCATCGCGCACCGGATCGTCCGACCGGACGAGGTTTCGGCCTGCCCGCACTCGCCACGGCTGCGACGGCGGCTTCGTTCAGCGGGTTGTCGCCCCATGCGTCATCGCCGCCCCAATCGCGCACTTACCCGCCAGGAAGGGCGGATCCCACCGCTGCTAGCGTCCATGTGGTAAGCAAATCTTCGCGCCCTAAGGGGTATTCACTGTGAGCACAACGCCAGTCAAGGTCGCCGTCACCGGCGCCGCCGGCAACATTGGTTACAGCCTGCTGTTCCGCATCGCCAGCGGAGCTCTGCTCGGCCCGGACACCCCGGTCGAGCTGCGGCTGCTCGAGGTCACCCCCGCGCTGAAGGCGCTCGAGGGTGTCGTGATGGAACTCGACGACTGCGCCTTCCCGCTGCTCGCCGGCATCGAGACCGGTGACGACGCCGAGACGATCTTCGACGGCGTCAATGCCGCCCTGCTCGTCGGCGCCATGCCCCGCAAGGACGGCATGGACCGCGCCGACCTGCTCGCCGCCAACGGAAAGATCTTCACCGGTCAGGGCGCCGCGCTGAACAAGTCAGCCGCCGACGACGTGAAGATCCTGGTCACCGGCAACCCGGCCAACACCAACGCGTTGATCGCGATGACCAACGCCCCCGACATCCCGCGCGAGCGCTTCAACGCCCTCACCCGCCTCGACCACAACCGCGCGAAGGGCCAACTGGCCAAGAAGCTCGCAGTCTCGGTCGAGGAGATCAAGGGCCTGGCCATCTGGGGCAACCACGACGACTCGATGTACCCCGACCTCTACAACACGACCGTCGGCGGCAAGGTTGCGGCCGACCTGGTCGACGAGGCCTGGATCAAGGACGAGTACATCCCCAAGGTCGCCGGTCGCGGTGGCGCCATCATCAAGGCACGCGGCGCCTCCTCGGCGGCCTCCGCTGCGAGCGCAACCATCGACCACATGCACGACTGGGTGCTCGGTTCGGACGAGATCGTGTCGATGTCGGTGCCGTCCGACGGCTCGTACGGCGTGCCCGAGGGCATCATCTCCTCGTTCCCGTGCCGCGTGAGCAATGGCTCCTACGAGATCGTGCAGGGCATCGAGCTCAATGACTTCTCCCGCGAGCGCATCATGGCGTCGGCTGCCCGCCTGCAGGGCGAACGCGACCAGGTCAAGGAACTCGGCCTGATCTGACCTTCAGCAACACCGAAACCGGGACGTGGCCTCAGGGTCACGTCCCGGTTTCGCTTGTCGTTGTTGCTTGCCGGCCGAGTTGGACGACGCTTAGCATCCACCCGTTGGTATGACGCTCAACTGCCGCCGAGCTTCACCTTCGCGAAGATGACTGCGAGCGCAGCGGCCAGCCCGAGCAGCACGACGGCGTCGGTGGCCTTCGAGCGGACTGCGATGGCACCGAGAGCTTCCTCGTGCATCATGAGGCGAGCGATGGCCGCGAGCACCATGGCCGCCGCGATCAGGAAGCCCCCAACGCGCACCGAGCCGCAGAAAGTCACCAGCACCCCGGTGGCAACAGCTGCGAGCACAGCCCACCACAGCGGACCGAGCCGGAACTGACTCATGAGTCGAGACCGGCTCCGGCCTGCCGCGCCATCTCGGCATCGGCGTGACGCTCGGCCGCCTCGACCACATTCGTCAGCAGCATTGCTCGCGTCATCGGGCCGACGCCTCCCGGGTTCGGTGTGAGGAAGCCGGCGACGCCGGCGACATCCGGTGCGATGTCTCCGGCGATCTTGCCGTCGACCCGCGACACACCGACGTCGAGCACCGCGGCGCCGGGTCGGACCATGTCGGCGGTGACCAGCCCGGGCACGCCGGCCGCAGCGATGATGATGTCGGCGCGCCTGGTGTGGGACGCGAGGTCGCGTGTGCCCGTGTGGCACAGCGTGACCGTGGCGTTCTCGCTACGGCGGGTCAGCAACAGCCCCAGTGGCCTGCCGACGGTCAGGCCGCGCCCGATGACGACGATCTCGGCGCCGTCGACCGGCACGGCGTACCTGCGCAGCAGTTCCAGCGCACCGACCGGGGTGCAGGGCAACGGACCGGACTGCCCCAGCACTAGTTTGCCGAGGTTCACCGGGTGCAGACCGTCGACATCCTTGTCCGGCGAAACCCTTGACAACAGGGCGAATTCGTCCAGACCGGTCGGTTGTTGCACGAGGAAACCGGTGCATTTCGGATCAGCGTTCAGTTCGTCGATGACCTCCTCGACCTGCGCCTGCGACGCGGTGGCCGGCAGGTCACGCCTGATGGAGGTGACGCCGATGCTGGCACAATCGCGATGCTTGGCACCGACATACCAATGCGAACCGGGGTCGTCCCCGACCAGAACGGTGCCGAGGCCGGGGGTCACCCCGCGCGCCGCGAGCGCAGCCACCCGCTCCGCGAGTTCGCCCTTGATCGCTGCCAGGGTCGCCTTGCCGTCCATCACCGTAGCTGTCACGGCGGCCATCCTGCCACGCCCGGATCAGGCACCGCTGAGGTCGATATTGGACGACCGTCCCAGAGATTGAACAGCTGTTCAGTCACAGCGTCCAAGACAGTAGACTTGAACACATGTCAAGCACGATCCGGCAGCCTTCGCGCCGCACCCTCGCCAAGGGTGCGGCTTGGAGCGTGCCGATCATTGCGCTGGGCGGTCCTGCGATGGCTGCGACGGTGTCGCCCGGATTGGTCCCGAGGATCACGACTGCATGCACACCGCATACCGGGCTGACGGGTCCGAACACCGTGACCTTTTCGATATGCGCCGGAGTCAACGGCCTGCCCGCGGGCACCGTGTTCACGCTCAGTTATTCGAGCACCGCTGTCGGCACGACGCCGACGGTCACAACCAGTGCGTTCTCGGGCGGTTCGATGAGCAACAACGGCTCGTTCAACCCCAGCGGCTCAGGCGCCTTGACACTCATCAACACGCTCGCCGGAGGTCAGTGCGTCACGCTCACGGCAAGCATCACCTCAGCGTTGTTCGCGACGACGACCGCGACGCTGGCCGGCGAGGGGGCTTCCACCACCTACACGTTCCACGGCACCTCCTGCTGACATCGGCCCGCGGGGGGCAGACAGCCGCATTGTGCAGATCGTGGTGCCCGGCTGCACACGTCGGACGACACAGTGGCGCCCGACATCTCGGTTGACACGGCAACACGCCACTCGCGGACGGATCCGTTCCGTGGAGACCGATCGGCATCGCGAAGTGATCAGCTGCGCACGTGTCGAAAAGCGGCCTTCGCAGGTAATCTCCCTACCATGGCCACCGCGTCGCAGCGGCCGTCACGCCGCACTCTCGCCAAGGGCGCCGCTTGGAGCGTGCCGATGATCGCCATCGGTGCGCCGGCCCTCGCTGCCACCGTCTCGCCGACTGCGACGCCGACAATCAGTGTAACAACGTGCAGCAACGGCAGTGCCCTCACGCCCAGCAGCTTGCTGTTCAAGGTGTGTGCCGGGGCAATCGGCTTGGCCCAATCCACCGCCTTTACGTTTTCGTACGCTAACGCCGCTTTGACCGCAACACCGGTCATCACGACCGACGACTTCGCGGTCGGCACCATCAGCAACAGCGGTCTGGTCACAGCAAGTGGCAGCGGCCAACTCAGCCTGAATGCACCTCTCGCGAGCGGCGTTTGCGTGACCGCAACCGTAACGCTGTACGCCTCGCTCCTCGCCCGGACGGCAGCGACGATCGCCGGCTCCGGTGCGACCTACACCTACACCTTCACGGCCCTCGGCAAATGCTGACCGACTCGACACGGTCTGGGCGTGAGCGCCGGGCGACGACGCACTTCCACACTCCATCTCTTCGCACCAGCCAGGTCACGGGCACGACGGCCATGGTCGTCCTCAGCCCGCGAGGGCGGACAGTCGCACGGTGCGCACCTCGTTGTCGACATTGAGGTCGACCAGGCAGATGCTCTGCCAGGTGCCCAGCGCGATGATGCCGCCACTGATCGGCAGGGTGGCGTAGGGCGGAATGAGCGCCGGCATGACGTGCGAGCGACCGTGCCCGCGAGTGCCGTGGGTGTGGAGCCAGCGATCGTCCGCCGGCAGCAGATCCCGCAGGGCGGCCAGCAGGTCGGTGTCGCTGCCCGCACCCGTTTCCAGGATCGCCACACCAGCGGTTGCGTGCGGCACAAACACGTGCAGCAGTCCGTCGGCCTGTCGGGCTGCGAAATCCGCGCACTCGCGAGTGATGTCGAGCACCACCTCGGTCCTGCCGGTACGAAACTCACACGTCTGTGTCTGCATGCTGCCCTTCCTGCACCAAGGTGGCTGCGCTGGACATCCAACGTTCGACATTGTCCGCCATTGCCGAGGCGCCCTTGCGACGGTAGGCCCGCTCGGCACGACCGGCAGCGTCGAGACTCGCAGCCTCATCACCCAGGATCGCTTCGACGACGGCCTCGTCGACCGCCAGTTCGGCAATCGTGATGGGCATCGAGATCGTGTCGACCAGCAGATGCGCCTGACGGATGCGTTCACGTGCCAGATCTGCGTTGCCCCGCAGCGCCAACAGTTGCGCCACAACTCCGTCACGCAGACCCGGGTGATATCCGTCGTCGTCCAGCGTGGGCGCCTGCAGATCACCCTCGAATGCGGCGAAGGCAGCATCCGCGTCGCCGGCTCGCAACCACAGCCGCACGATCCACATCTCGTTGTCCTGCTGCACGATCGGGGTGAGCAGGGGCAACTGCTGCGCCAATGCCTCGGCCGCCGCGGTGGGTTCGCCGAAGCTGTACAACGCCATTGCCCACCGGTCGGTCTCGCGGGCGATGTAGTCCGGCCCGCTGGAGAGTTCGACGACGCGCTCCCAATCCTCGGTCGCGCCGCCGCGGTCCCCTCGCATGGCGCGCAGCCAGACCCGCAACGGCAACAGACTCAGCACACGCTCCCGTTGCGCACCACCGGAATCCAGCGCTTCGTCGACATCCTGCAGCACCAGGCTCACCGGCTCGTCGCTCCACATTCCGAACTCGACACGGGCGAAGGTCAGCAACCTCGCGACGGGCCGGTCGCCATACTCCTCGGCCCGCCGGGCGAGTATGCCGATGTCGCCCAGCCCCTCAGTCATCTGACCTGCGATGCCGAAGGCAAGTGCCCTTGGCCAGCCGACGTCGATCTGCAGCCCGAGCAGGTCGGGAAACTCACGTGCCGCATCGATGAGTTCGGTCGCCGCATCGATGCCGTCGGCGGCGGGCGTAGCACCGGACTGCAGTCGGCCGACCAACAGCATCGCCTCGCGGTGCACCAGCCACGACGGCAGATCCGCGAGCTTGCGATCGGTGCGGGCGACGACCTCCTCGACATCGGCCATGTCGTGGTGCCGGGTGCGCATGAACGCCCGGTGCGCGATGTCGTGCAGCCGCAGATCGCCGTCGGAGAACAACTCGAACAGCGCGAGATATGCCTCGCGAGCGCGTGGTTCGCCGCGCAGGTCGAGCTCTTCGGCGGCCTCGTATCCGGCGCTTGCCGCACGCTCGCGCAGCGCGTCGATCGAGGCGGTGTCGGCGGACACGCGAGCGAGTTCGTCATACGCCTGGCGCAGATGTCCGGCGATGGCGCCGCGTTGGGAGCGCTCCAGCTGATCGGCGTGGGCCGCGCACCAGTCGGCGGCGCGCACGTGGCGCTCGGATCGCACCTGCCTGGCCTGGGTTCGGTATGCCGTCTCCATCAGCATCGACTGGGCGAACTGGTACCGAGTGAATCCGCTGGAGTCCTGGTCGCCGAGCTCGAGAATGTTGAGCAGTCGCAGCCGTCCGGCGACCTCGTTGCCGTCGTAGTCCGGGTCGGGATCAGCCGTGCGCACCGGCTCCACTGCCTCGGCGTAGAACTCGCGGCCCAGCACAGAACCCACCTCGCAGAACGCGCGTTCCATCGGCGTGAGCCGATCCAGCGTCGCCTCGAAAAGTGTGTGCACCGACACCGGCAGCTCATCCCCGTCACACATGCAGTCCAGCAGCACCTGGAAGACCTGCGGATTGCCGTCGCTGCGTCGGATCAGAGCCCGCAGCGACATCTCGACCGACCGACCGGACTCCTGCGACACGCGCTCCAGTTCGGGCATCCGCTCGGTCGCCATCTCACGCAGTTCGTCCGCGCTGAGCGCGTCCACCGGCTCGACGCGCGACTGCTGACCACCGCCCCACATCGGGCGTCGTTCGAACAATTCCGGGCGCGTCGTGCAGATCGTCAACACCGGATAGATGCGCAATGGCGCCACGAGACCCTCGATGAGGTCCAGCATCTCCTCGCTGGCCCACTCGATGTCCTTCCAGACAACTGCGATGGGGCCGGCAACAGCCAACTGCGCCAACAGTTTTCGCACCGCCCAGACGATGTCGTCGATCGAGGTGGTCTCCTCCGAGCGAGCGGTTGCCGACTTCAGCCGACGGACGATCGCCGTGGCGGTCCGCTCATCGAACATGCCCTCGACGACAGCGGGCCAGTCGTCATCGATGGCAGTGAGCAGCTTGGCAAGAGGACCGTATGACCCGTCGGTCGCGAGCGGCTGAGCGGTGCCACGCAGCACCCGCAGACCGTCGCGACCCTCGAGGAAGTGCGAGACCAGCCGGTTCTTGCCGATGCCAGGCTCGCCGACATACGTCACGAACCACCCTTGACCCAGCCGCGCGGATCGATCGGCGATCGCCGCAAGGTCGGCCAGTTCGATCTCCCGGCCGGCGAACCTGGTGCGACGCAACACCCCGTGGCGGCCGTCGCCGTCGGTGACTTTGAAGACCTGCTGGGGTTCGGTCTTGCCCTTGTGGGTCATGGGCCCGATGAACTCCAGCGACACGCCCTGACCGACCAGCGCCGCAACGGTGTCACCGACATACGTCTCGTCCGGCTGTGCCGCCGCCTGCAGCCGAGCTGCCACGTTGACGGCGTCACCGGTGACCGAGAACTGTCCGTCGGGCTGGTGGGTGACGAAGACCTCACCCTGGTTTACGCCGATGCGCACGCGCAGGCTCTGCCCCAGCCGGGCCTGCATACGTGCGGAGAGTTCCTTGACGGCCGCGTGGATCTCGGTCGCCGCCTGCACTGCGCGAGTCGCGTCGTCCTCACGCGTGGCCGGCACGCCGAAGACGGCCATGACGGCGTCGCCGATGAACTTCTCGACCGTGCCACCGTATTTCCAGACGACCTTGGAGACAGCGTCGAAATAGCGGGCGAGACTGGCGCGCAACGCTTCCGGGTCGATCGACTCACCCAGGCCGGTCGACCCGACAATGTCGACGAAGAGGATGACGACGTGCTTGCGGACCGGCGCCTGCAAGCCGCCCTGCGCCAGCGACGCACCGCAGTTGGGGCAGAACTTCGTCCCGGTCGGCGACTGCACACCGCACCGCGCGCACGTGATCACGACGATCATTCTGTCAGGGCACCGTCACCGCAGGAGTTTGTCCGCATTGGCCACCCACGTGTCGACCTGATCTGCAAGCGCACTGGCACCTCTGGAGTGGTATGCCGCACGGGCCTGCTCGGCCAGACTCTCGCTGGCGCCGCAGTCTCCCATCACCCGCTCAAGGATCGCCTCGAACGCGAGCGCGAAACCGGCGTTGATCGGGCTCTCCTCCGAACGGTCGATCGCGAAGACCTTGGCCATCTCAACGAGTGCTGTCGCACGGTCGCCGGCGAGAGCAGACTCCACCGCCCGCTTCGCAGCCAGTCCTGATTGCGCGACATCGTGACTTTCTGGCGTCAAGGCGAGAGCCTCGAGTTGCTTTGCGACGTAGCGCAATTGGAGGATCTCGCCCGCGTATACGAAGTCGCGCATCGCCGCGTGCAGGAAGGACGCCTGCAACATGGCGCGGTCGGCCAACTGCGTGGCGATCTCGACCCACAGTCGACCCGCCTCCGCGGCTCGGCCCTCGCACAGCAGGATCCGGGCGACATACTGCCGGTCGTAGAAAGCCGTGAGGGCATCTGCGCTCTGCTCGCCAAGCAATGCCTCTGCGGCCGTCCACTGCCGCCACGCCTCGTCCGATTCCCCAGCGGCGGCGAGCGCCGCCGCCAGGACCGATGTCGCCGCCCGCCACATCGTCCGGTTACCGGCGAAGTCCTGCTGCAGCTGGCGGGCGTCGCGGATCACGTCGTCGACCGGGGCTGTGGCATGGGCGATCTGCAGGTTGAAGTGCCGCCACAGACGCTCCTCGACGGTTCTGCCGTTCGCGCGGCAGCGGGCGATGTTCACCAGGCAGATCTCGTGACAGCGATTCAGATTGCCGCCATCGGCCTCGACCTGGGCACAGAGGAGTTCGACCATCGCGAGCGACCCCTGGGCAGGTTCGGGCAGCGCCAGCAGCCGCTTCCTGATTCGCCCGGCGGAGGCCTGCGCCTGGGGTAGCGCTACCTCGCCGGCCCGGACGCCTTTGAGCAGCAGTGGCACTTCCCGCACCAACTGCCACTCCGCGCTGGCCGCCATCACATCGTCCAGCCGGGCAAAACCCGCCTGCCGCAGCGCATGGTCTGCGGTCGGTTCGGTGGAGATGAGCAGGTTGTACCCGAGGTCGAAGCTGCGACGGTCCCCCGCCGGCAGGATGTCGATCAGTCGTAGCGCCGCGCTCATCCGGCCCGGATCGCCGCGCAGGGCAGCGTGATCGACGGCAGCCATCCCGGCGTCGATCGCCGCTTCGCGCAGGATCGCACGCCGGCCGGCAGGTCCGTTGATCTCCTCCAGCAATGAAAGCGCACGCACAAGGTGTGACGCGGCCACCGAAGGCGTGTCGAGGCCGCACTCCTCGGGATGCTTCACGAGCCACTCGGCAAGGGCCGCGTGCCGGTCGGAGCGCACCTGCTTGGGCATCGACCGGTATGCCGTCTGCATGAAAAGTGACTGCACGAAACGGAATTCGCCATCCCCGGCGACCTCGAGGATGTTGAGCTCGCGCAGCCGGTCGGCGACGAGCTCAAGGTCGTCCGGCAGGCCGCCAGTAGCGGTGGCCGTAGCCGCGTCGATGCGAAACTCGCGGCCGTAGACGGCGGCGCACTCCACCAGCAGCCGCTCGACAGGTGTGAGTCGATCGAGCGCAGCCTCGTAGAGCTGCGCCACCGACGCCGGCAGATCCGATCCCGATGCCGATGCGTGTGCCAGCATCTGCAGAACCTGCGGATTACCCTCGGCCCGATCGACGAGATCCTCGACGGATACGTGGAGCTTGTTCTCGTTGAATCGGATTCGCTCGTCGGCGAGCGCTGTGAGGTCTTGGCGGGACAGACGCTCGACGTCCTCCACACGCGACTTGCGACCTCCGCCCCAGTGTGGCCGGGTGTCGAAGAGTTCCGGGCGTCCGACGCAGATGGTCAGGACCGGTAGCGAGCGACACGCGGCCGCGAGCGCCGTGATGAAGTCCAGTTGCGCCTCGGTGGCCCATTGCAGGTCGTCCCAGCCGATCGCCACCGCGCCCGTGCTCGCCAACGCAGTGACGACGCGCTGCATCGCCCAGACGACGTCGCCGGTGGAGGTCTGCACATCCGAACGCCCGGCAGCGGAGCGCAGACGTTGCAGCACCGCGGCGGCCTCTGCACCGAGCAGGCGATCGACATACAGCTCCCAGTCCGGGTCGAGATCAAGCAGCAGGCGGGTGAGCGGAGCGTAAGTGCCGGTGTTCATCGGCTCGCATCGACCGTGAATGTGGTGGATGCCGGGTCGTCGAACCGCGAACTCGCTGATCAGTCGCGACTTGCCGATGCCGGCTTCACCGACATACGTGAGCAGCCAGCCCTGTCGCCGCTCCATCGCACGGTCGGCGATCGATACCAGTTCGGCCAGTTCGACCTCACGCCCGACAAAGGTCGTCTGGCGCGCCCGCTGCCCGCGCGACTGGTCGGCGGCGATGGCGAACACCTGTTGCGGGGTGCTCCTGCCCTTGTGCAGGATCGGCCCGACCTCGGTCAACCGGACAGTTCCCCCGGCGAGTTCGGCGACGGTGTCCCCGACATACGTCTCGTCGGTGCCGGCAGCCGCCTCGAGCCGCTGTGCGGTGTTGACAGCGTCGCCGGTGACGCTGAACTGCCCGTCGGGCTGGTGAGTCACGAAGACCTCACCGGAGTTGACGCCGACCCGGACGTGGAAGTCGGTGCCGATTTCCTCGCGCAGCCGGGCGACGACGGTGTGTATGTCGATCGCCGCGCGCAGGGCCCTGGTCGCGTCGTCCTCACGCGTGGTCGGCACCCCGAAGACGGCCATGACGGCGTCGCCGATGAACTTCTCGACGGTGCCGCCGTGCTGCCAGATGACCTTCGACACCGCCTCGAAGTAGCGGGCCAGTCCGGCGCGCAGAGCCTCCGGGTCGGTGGATTCTCCGAGCGCAGTCGACCCGACCAGGTCGACGAACAGGATCACCACATGCTTGCGCACCGGCGCCTGCTGCGCGCCCACAGCGGCAGCGGCCCCGCACGTGGGACAGAACTTCGCCGCTTCGGGCAGCCCCGAACCACACCGCGCGCACGTCACCACAACCGCGAATCTACCGGCCACGGCGAGGCATGCGGCGCAAGGACGGCGGCATACAGCCCGGTGATCGTGACCGGGTGGTGACCGCAATTCCAGGAACGGCGGCATCCGGCGCTGCTAGGTTGACCAGCGACACCATAGGCACGGCATACAAGGGGTTCATTCATGGCCACCGCCCAGTTGAAGCAGGTCCTGGCGGACATCGATCTGTTCGCCGGCCTCAGCTCCTCCGCGATCTCCCAGATCGCAGAGACGGGAACGACATTCAAGACCGGCCCGGGCGGCAAGGTCATCACCGAGGGTGCCCACGACAGCGGGCTGCGCGTCGTGCTCGAGGGGTCGGCGACGGTCGACGTCGCCGGCGAGTCCCGTGGCGAGATCGGCCCCGGCGAGTATGTCGGCGAGCTGTCGATGATCGACGGTGCCGCCAGGTCGGCCACCGTCATCGCCGGGTCGCAGGGCGTCACGACCTTCGCGTTGTCGTCGATGGCCTTCATGCCGCTGGTGCGTGGCGACGGCGACATCGCTGCCGCGCTGCTGAAGACGCTGGTCGCCCGGTTGCGCAAGGTCGAGGCAGCCTCGCACGGTCAGTCCTGACCGGATCCGGGCTAGGACAGCTACTCCAACTGCGCGAGATCCGGGTCCCGTAGTACGGAGGGTGATCCTCCCAGCACCACCATCGGACAGCCCTGCGCATCGATGCTGTTCCGGTCGGCAGATCACCTCGTCAATCACGCTCCCGACGCTACGCAGCGGAACCCGATGACTTCCACAGGTTTTCGTCGACCGGCGGGCCGAAACGAGCTGCGGCACACCTCTCGGGGTCGGGAGTCGGACGTACGACGCCCCGAGACAACGAACGTGCGGTCGCCGGGGCCTGAGGATCAGTGCGCGAAATGCCGCGTGCCGGTGAAGTACATCGTCACGCCCGCAGCCTGTGCCGCATCGATGACCGACTGGTCACGTAGGGAACCACCAGGCGCCACAACGGCTTTCACACCTGCGTCGAGCAACACTTCAAGGCCGTCGGGGAACGGGAAGAAGGCGTCCGACGCGGCGACCGAGCCCTGCGCCCGTTCCGCGCCGGCACGCGACACTGCCAAGTGGCAGGCGTCGACACGATTGACCTGGCCCATCCCGACACCGACGGACGCACCGCCGGACGCCAACAGGATCGCGTTGGACTTCACTGCGCGGATGGCGCGCCAGGCGAACTGCAGATCGGTCAGTGTCTCGGCCGATGCCGGCTCACCCGACACCAGCCGCCAGTTCGCCGCGTCGTCGCCACCGGTGACCTCACCGGCCCCGTCGCGGACGACCGCGTCGACCTTGTCGCGCTGCTGCATGAGCATCCCGCCGGAGATCGGCCGGATCTCGACGGGGTCGCCTGCCACCTGGTCGGCAGGCAATTGCAGCAGCCGAATCGCCTTGCGGGCGCTGAGGATCTCGACGGCACCGTCGTCGAAAGCCGGCGCCACGACGACCTCGGTGAAGATGTCCTTGACCGTCTCGGCCATCTCGACCGTCACCGGCCGGTTGGTCGCGATCACGCCGCCGAAGGCCGACATCGAGTCGCACGCGTGTGCCTTGGCGTGGACGGAGGCGATGCTCTCGTCGGCTGCCCCGACCGCGATGCCGCACGGGTTGGCGTGCTTGATGATCGCGACGGTGGGCAGGTCGCCGTGGTCGTATGCCGCGCGCACGGCAGCGTCGGCGTCGACGTAGTTGTTGTACGACATCGCCTTGCCGAAAAGCTGCCGTGCAGACGCGATTCCGCCCCGCCAGTGCCGATAGAGAGCAGCCGCCTGGTGGGGGTTTTCGCCATACCGCAGCGTCTCGGCCTTGGTGAACGTCGCGCCCGACCACTGCGGGAATCCGGTGCCCTCGCTGGTGTCGACGTAGACATTGCCCATCCAGTTGGCCACGGCGCTGTCGTAGTCGGCCGTGTGCACGAATGCCTGCGCCGCCAGCAGTTTGCGCTGCTCCAGCGTGAAGCCTCCCGCGGCCACGGCGGCGAGCGCGTCGTCATACGTGCCGGGGGAAGTGACGATCGCAACGCTCGGGTGGTTCTTGGCCGCGGCACGCACCATCGACGGGCCGCCGATGTCGATCTGCTCGATGCACTCATCCGGAGTGGCGCCGGAGGCGACGGTCTCACGGAACGGGTAGAGGTTGCAGACGACCAACTCGAAGGCGGCCACGCCGAGGTCGTCCAGTTGCGAAAGGTGTTCCGGCTTGCGCGTGTCGGCGAGGATGCCGGCGTGCACGCGCGGGTGCAGCGTCTTGACACGCCCTTCGAGGCACTCGGGGAATCCGGTGAGCTCCTCGACCCGCACCACAGGTATGCCGAGCCCGTCGATGAGGGCGGCCGATCCGCCGGTGGAGACCAGTTCGACTCCGGCGTCGTGCAGACCGCGGGCCAGAGCTTCGAGACCGGTCTTGTCGTAGACCGAGATCAGGGCCCGTCGGATCGGGCGGCGGCCGTCTGCTGCTGATGGTGACATGACTCTCCCAGTAACGTTTTCGCGTTTCCAGTGAGCGCACCCAGGCGGGCGATGCGCTGCGGATGTCACTCCCCGGTGGTGTCCCACCTGCGCCAGTCGTGTGTCTACCAGGATAGCGGGCCCTATCGGCTTCACCGACCACGCGCGCGAAGTCCCGCGGCTGCCATACGATCCAGACCGGTGCGGGCAGCAACCTGGTAGCTGCTGCGGAGAGCGATCCGATGTGGTGCGAGCGGGAGATGTCCTGGCATGGATGACGGCAATCTGAGTGGCCTGCAGATGCCCCCGATCAGCACTGACCCCGTGATGGCGGTCGCGAGCTCCAAATGGGGCCTCACGGGCGCTCATCGGGAGCTGGGGTCCAACCAGGACTACAACCTGCGCATCACCACGACCGACGGCCCGGTGGTCGTCAAGATCGTCAACCCGGCCTGGGAACGCGACACGATCGACGCTCAGCACGAGGCCCTGGCTGTCATGGCTGCAGCAGGGATTCCGGCACCGGTGCCGGTGTTCCGGGCGGACGAGATCACCGTCGACGGACACGACCTGCTGGCGCACGTGATCACGTATGTCGACGGCGAACCGCTGCTGGGCAGAGCCGGATTCGGCACCGCCGAGTGCCGACTGCTCGGCGACATCGCGGGGCGGGTGGTCGATGCCCTTGCCGGATTCAACCACCCGGGCACTCAGCGGCGTTCTCAGTGGGACCTGCGGCTGGCAACCGAGGTCATCGACCAGCTGGCACCGCCGCTGCGGTCCACACTGGCCGATGCGACCGCCCGCCTGGAAGCGGTGCAGGATCAGCTGCCGTTGCAGGTGATCCACGGCGACGTCACCGACGACAACGTCGTGCTCACGCCGGACGGAGATGCCGCCGTCATCGACTTCGGTGACCTGAGCCTGAGCTGGCGCTGCGCCGAACTCGCCGTGACCGCCGCCGGCGTGCTGGGCAAGACCTCCGACGATGTGGCCGCCGTGCTGGCCGTCGTCGACGCCTTCGCCGGACGCGTGAACCTCACCGACGCCGAACTCACCGCGGTCTGGCCGCTGATCGTCCTGCGCACCGGGGTGCTCGTCGCGTGCAGCGACGACCTCACCGCCGACGGGACCAACTCGTATGCCGCCGTCCGCTCTGCCGGTGAGCGCCGATCGCTGCAGATCGCGCTCGCGCTCGACGCCGAGGAGATGACCTGGCTGATCCGCGGCACCGGTCAGCACCTGCGCAGGCTCGACCTCACGGGTGTCATCGAGTCCGTGACACCCGTCGACCTCGGTGTCACCAGTGAGCGCTGGGACGACGGCGCGTGGCTGACCCCCGACGCCTGGCACGACGGACTGCCTCTCTCGCGGAAAGCACCGGCATACAGCACGCGGTACGGGGAGTATCGCCTCGACCGGGCGCACCCACTCAGCGCGCAAGGCACCGCCGACGTCTTCGCGCTGGGCATCGAGGTGCTGCTGCCCACAGGCACGAAACTGCCCGAATTGCCCTCTGGTGTCACAGCATTCGGCTTGGACGCGAACAACACGGTCGTCGCTGACGCTGTGTGGCTGCAGGCGTGCACGTTGCCGGGCACCCCGCCACGGTTCGTCTCGGCCCACGCCGAGCATGTATGGCGCAACATCTGCCCCGACCCCTCCCCACTCGTGGGCACCGATGTCGCAGCACCCGCACCGCAGGCGGAAGCGATTCTGCAGCAACGTGATTCGCACTTCGCGGCGGTGCAGGAGCACTACTACGACGACCCGCCGCAGATCGAGCGCGGCTGGCGCGAATTCCTCATCGACACCCGCGCGAATGTCTACGTCGACGTGGTCAACAACGTCGCCACGACCGGCCACGCGCACCCGCACCTGACCCGCGCGGCGCAGCGGCAGTGGAGTCTGCTCAACACCAACAGCCGGTTCCACTACGCCGGCAGCGCTGCCCTCTCCCAGCGGCTGGCAGCCCTGGCGCCCGACGGACTCGATCAGGTCTTTCTGGTCAACAGCGGCAGCGAGGCGGTCGACCTCGCCCTGCGACTGGCGATGACCGCGACCGGTCGCGCACGGATGCTCGCCGCGCGTGAGGCATACCACGGGTGGACGATCGGCTCGGATGCCGTGACGAGTTCGCTCGGCGACAACCCGCGCGCGATGGAGTCGCGACCTGCCTGGGTGGAGCTGATGGACGCGCCCAACCAGATCCGCGGCACCCACCGCGGGCCGGATTCGGCTGCGGCATACCTGTCGGATCTGGACGATCAACTGGCGGCGATCGACACCGACCAGATCGCCGGGGTGATCCTCGAGCCGATCTTCGGCAACGGCGGCGGAGTGGCCCTGCCCGATGGTTATCTCGCCGGTGTGTACGAGCGGGTGCGCGCGCTCGGCGGTGTCTGCATCAGTGATGAGGTGCAGGTCGGATACGGCCGAACAGGGCACTATTTCTGGGGATTCGAGCAACAGAGCGTCGTGCCCGACATCATCACGGTCGCCAAATCGATGGGCAACGGCCAGCCGTTGGGTGCGGTCGTCACCACTGCCGCGATCGCAGAGGCGTTCGCGGCCGAGGGCAGTTTCTTCTCGTCCGCGGGCGGTTCGCCCGTGTCCTGCGCGATCGGTATGGCGGTGCTCGATGTCATGGAACGCGAGCAGTTGCAACACAATGCGCTCGTCGTCGGTGACCACTTCCGCACGGAACTACAGCGGCTCGCCGATCGTCACCAGGCCATCGGCGCCGTCCACGGGTTCGGGCTCTACCTCGGTGTCGAGCTGGTGACGGATCGCGAGAGCTTCACTCCCGCAACGGATCTGGCGACTGACGTCTGCGAGTCACTGCTGCGCGAGGGGTGCATCGTGCAGGCGACGGGTGACGGTCACAACGTGCTCAAGATCAAGCCGCCGCTGGTCGTGACCGCCGACAGCGTCGACTTCGTCGTCGCTGCGATCGATCGCGTGCTGACCCGCCTGTCCGACTGAGTCAGCGGCTCAGCCCCGGGATGGCGTCAACGCCTCAGCCATTCCTCGCGGGTGATCTCGTAGACCACCTCACCGAGGTCGGACCCGGGCAGGGGATCGTCCCATTCGCGCACCTCGGTCGCGATGTGGCGCATCCCCAGGCGGCGCATCACGCCACGACTGCCTTGGTTGACCGCCATCGTCTCGGCCCAGACCGCATCGACACCGACCGTGCGGAAACCGTGATCCAACAGGGCGATTGCCCCTTCCGACGCCAGGCCCTGTCGCCAGAAGGCCCGTCTCAGGCGCCAGCCGGCCTCCGGCCGTCGGTGGGCCACCGTCGCGCTCGGATCGCTGTCACTGCGACCGAGATCCCACCAGCCGACGAAGTCGTCTCCCGCAAAGCCGGCCCACCATCCCAGACCTAACGTGTCAGCCGACTCGTCCGCGCATCGCGGCACCCAGAACTCCTCGGCCTCCGGTCGTGTGCGCGCCCGACCGATCAGATACCGCATCACCTCCGGATCGCTGTCGAGATCGACCAACAGAGGCAGGTGCTCGAGCGTCATCGGGCGCAACTGCAGTCGTGTGGTCGCGAGGACCGGCCGGCTCATCGCGCTGCTCGGCCCAACTGCACCCGCCGGCCCTTCACCGAGAAACCTTCGCGCGCGAGCCTGCCGACCCAGTCCACCAGTTGCGGGCGCTCAGCCTGCTTGATGCGCTCGGTGAGCGTCTCGACCGTGTCGTCGTGCTCGACCGGCACCACACACTGCGCCACGATCGCACCGGTGTCGATTCCTGCATCGACAACGAAAAGCGTTGCCCCGGCTAGCTTTACGCCATACTCGAGGGCATCTCTGGGGCCGTGTATCCCGGGGAAGCTCGGCAGCAGCGCGTTGTGCGAGTTGAGATAGCGGCCGCCGAAGCGGGCGAGGAAGTGAGGTCCGACCAGCTTCAGGAAGCCCGCCGACACGACAAGCGCAGGCTCGAATTGCGTGACCTCCTCGGCCAGCGCGGCATCCCACTGCTCACGCGTCGGGTAGTCGCGCACCCGGCAGACGAATGTAGGTATGCCGTGTCGCTGGGCCCGCGCCAAGCCCTCGATGCCGTCACGGTCGGCCCCGACGGCAGCGATGCGCACGCCGTATGCCGGATCAGCGGCGGCGTCGATGAGCGCCTGCAGCAGGGTGCCGGAGCCGGACACCAGAACGACAACCGGCACCGCGGCGCCGGCATACCGAGGCTGGCTTGCGGCGGACAACTGCGATGGAGTGGTCACGTCAGCGGACGATAGTCGCGGTGTGCGGGTCAGCGGCGCTCGGGGTGCGACGACCGTGCGGGTGAAGCTCCAGGGTCGTTCAGCGGGTGCGCCGCCAGTGCAGCACGACGGCCGAGAGCACGGCGCCCAGCAGCAACTCGACGACCAGCAATGGCGCCACCAAGAGTGACGGACCGACATACGCCAGGGAACCGCCACTGACACCCGCGGTCGACAGCCAGGTCAGCACGAGCACCAGCACGGCGGCGAGGCCGGACGCGGTCATCGCTGTCGTCGCCTTGGTCTTCAGCGAGGCCAGAGTCGTCAGCTGCGCCAGCGACCGCCAGCCGATGACGGCGCCCAGCGCCACGGGGAGGATCGGCACGACCGCCGTCCAGACAGGCAGGTTTCCGGCACTCGGCACCGCGCCCAGCACCGGCACCATCGGCAGCACTCCCCCGTGCACGTGCGAGGTACCGACGCTCACCACACCCAGGTCGACCGATGCACCGGACAGCCAACTGCCTGCCCACAGCACGACGTTCGGCAGCGCCGACAGCTGCCCCAGCCACAGTACGACGCCTCCGGCGAGACCGGGCCGCAGTTGGCTGTTGAGGTCGCGCACGTCACCGAGATGGAGTGCCAGCAGCGCCACCACGACCACCAGGCCGAGGGCGAGGAAGCCCAGAACACCCTCCAACGCAGGACGCACCGCGCGCCGTGTCGTCAGCGAAAGCCGTTGTCCTACATAGTCTTTGGCCGTCTCGGCGATTGGTTGCTCGCTGTGCCACAACGCCCATCCGGCACCCGCCACCGCGACGATGACTGCGCCCGGCACGACCGACAGGACGCTCGGCGTAGCGGGTCCGAAGCCAGCGAGCAGACTGATCGCCGCCCCACCGAACAGATACCCGACAACGTATGACGTCGGCCCCTCCCACCAGCTGCCCCTGCGGTCCGGCAGATAGGCCAGCATGGCGGTCGCGGCATACCGTGCCAGGAGCACCGCGAGCGCGGTCAGCAGCAGCGGCGCGAAGACCACCGAATGTGCGCCCGCACTGGTCACGCCGATGTGGCCACGGTGGGCGAGCACCCACGCGTCGCCGGAGATCGACAGGGTGTCGGTCCAGGAGGTGCTGGTGCGAGGATCGGCAACCCAGGCCACCAGCACCGGCACGAGCAGCACCAGCCACAGACAGATGGCGCCGACCAGCCCGTAGCCCGCCGCGATCGCCAGCTGCCGCCAGTCACGGCCCTCCGCCTTGGGGAGGGTGGCGAGGTTACGGGTGCGATCCAGAAGACTCATCGCCGTCCATCGTCCCTGCGGAGCATCGCTTCGTCGCGCAGGCACGCCGACCAGCGGCCAACTGACCATGCGACGACCTCACGAAGGCGCACCGCGACCGGCTCGTCCGGGCGAACCGCCACCCTTGTGGACGACAGCCGTACACCCCGGCGCCAGCCGGTTAGGCTCTGACCGCATGACCGGCTGGCTGCTCCCTGCGCTCGTGGCAGGCTGCGCGCTCGCCGCCTCGATACCACTGCAGCAGAGGCTGCGCCGTGGCCACCACCGTCAACCGACAGACGTTCAGCTGCGGGGTCGCTCATACAGCTGGGTGGTCGTCGTGCTGCCGGTGGCCGCGGCGGTCACCGCCTTCGGTCTCGGCGGTCGGCACGGGTTCACGATCGCAGTGCTGTATGCCGCGATGTGCCTGCCGCTCACCGCACTCGTGGCCGTTGACGCCGATGTCCACCGCCTGCCGGACAGGATCACCTATCCGCTCATCGCTGCCGCTGTGCTCGTCGCCATCATCGCGTCGGCCACCTCGGGCGACTGGTCGGCACTGTCACGCGCGGCGGCGGCCGGGCTCATCGCATTCGTCACGTATGCCGTGCTGATGCTCGCCTCACCCGGCGGCGCAGGGCTGGGCTTCGGCGACGTGAAGCTCGCGGCGAGCCTCGGTGTGCTGACGGGATGGTTCTCCTGGGAGGCCGTGCTCGGCGCCACGATGCTGGCCTTCCTGCTGGGTGGCGGCTGGGCCGTTGCGCTGTTGCTGACGCGCCGCGCCACCAGGCACACCCACATCGCCTTCGGCCCGTTCCTCATCGCCGGAGCGATCCTGGCCTGGCTCGGCGCGTGAGGCGTGGGCGCGCGGCATACAGCTCGGAGCGCGTGTGAGGCGCGAGCCCGCGGCATACAGCTCGGAGCGCGTGTGAGGCGCGAGCCCGCGGCATACAGCTCGGATCGCGTGTGACGCGTGAGCGCGCAGGATACCGAGCCTGAACACAGACGCGGCCGGCCACCCTCTCGAAGGTGGCCGGCCGCGTGCCGTGTGGCGAAAAGCGTCAGCGCTGAAGGCCGTTCATGATTTCGGTCATCAGTGCCGCAGTCTCGGAAGGGGTCTTGCCGACCTTGACACCGGCGGCCTCGAGGGCCTCCTTCTTGGCCTGCGCGGTGCCCGAGGAGCCGGACACGATGGCGCCGGCGTGGCCCATCGTCTTGCCCTCGGGCGCGGTGAAACCCGCAACGTAGCCGACGACCGGCTTGGTCACGTGCTCCTTGATGTATGCCGCAGCGCGCTCCTCGGCGTCGCCGCCGATCTCGCCGATCATCACGATCGCGTCGGTCTCGTCGTCGGCCTGGAAGGCCTCGAGCGCGTCGATGTGGGTGGTGCCGATGATCGGGTCACCACCGATGCCGATTGCGGTGGAGAAGCCGAACTGCTTGAGCTCGTACATCATCTGGTAGGTGAGCGTGCCCGACTTGCTGACCAGGCCGATGCGGCCGGGCCCGGCGATGTCGCCGGGGATGATGCCGACGTTGGACTTGCCGGGGCTCATCAGGCCGGGGCAGTTGGGGCCGATGATGCGGGTGGCCTTGCCGAGGGAGTAGTTGAAGAACTCCGCGGAGTCCTTGACCGGGACACCCTCGGTGATCACGACGACCAGCGGCATCTGCGCATCGATGGCCTCGATGACGGCGGCCTTGGTGAAGGCCGGCGGCACGAAGACGACCGAGACGTTGGCACCGGTGGCCTCCATGGCCTCCTTGACGGTGCCGAAGACCGGAATCTGCGTGCCGTCGATGTCGACCTGCTGCCCGGCCTTCCTCGGGTTGACGCCACCGACGACGGCGGTGCCGTCGCCCAGCATCAACTTGGTGTGCTTCATGCCGACAGCACCGGTCATGCCCTGGACGACGACCTTGGAGTCAGCGTTCAAAAAGATTGCCATTACTAACGATTCCCCTTACTTCGCCGCAAGCTCGGCGGCTTTGGCGGCAGCGCCGTCCATGGTGGCTTCGATCGTGACCAGCGGGTGATTGCGCTCGGCAAGGATCCGACGACCCTCTTCGACGTTGTTGCCGTCGAGGCGCACGACCAATGGCTTGGTGGCGCTGTCACCGAGGGAGTCAAGTGCACCGACGATGCCCTTGGCGACCTCGTCGCATGCAGTGATGCCGCCGAAGACGTTGACGAAAACGGACTTCACCTGCGCGTCACCGAGGATGATCGACAGCCCGTTCGCCATCACCTCGGCGCTCGCGCCACCACCGATGTCGAGGAAGTTCGCGGGCTTGGGATTCGCACCCTGGCCGTTCGTGACCTTCTCACCGGCGTAGGCGACGACGTCCAGCGTCGACATGACCAGGCCTGCACCGTTGCCGATGATGCCGACATCGCCGTCGAGCTTGACGTAGTTCAGGCCCTTCTCCTTGGCCGCGGCCTCGAGCGGGTCGGCCGCGGCCTTGTCCTCGAGGGTGGCGTGGTCGGGGTGGCGGAAGTCGGCGTTCGCGTCGAGCGAGACCTTGCCGTCGAGAGCGACGATGTCGCCGTCCTCGGTCTGCACCAGCGGGTTGACCTCGACCAGGGTGGCGTCCTCGTCGCGGTAGACCCCCCACAGCTTCTCGAGCACGGGGGCGACCTTGGCACCGGTCTCGGCGTCGAACTTCGCTGCCTCGACGATCTCCTTGGCCTTGGCGGCGTCGATGCCCACGTTGGGGTCGACCGCGACGCGGGCGAGAGCATCCGGGCGCTCGACAGCGAGCTGCTCGATCTCCATGCCACCCTCGACCGAGCACATCGCCAGGTAGGTGCGGTTGGCACGGTCCAGCAGCACTGAGAAGTAATACTCGTGGGCGATCTTGGCGCCCTGGGCGATCATCACGGTGCCCACAGTGTGGCCCTTGATGTCCATGCCGAGGATCGCCTCGGCATTCTGCTGCGCCTCGTCGGCGGACTTGGCCACCTTGACGCCGCCCGCCTTCCCGCGACCACCGGTCTTGACCTGCGCCTTGACGACGGTCACGCCGCCGGACGATGCGCCGATCTCTTCGGCGGCGGCCCTGGCCTGCTCGGGAGTCGTGGCGGTCTTGCCCGCGAGCACGGGGACCCCGTGCGCCTCGAACATGTCGCGCGCCTGGTATTCAAAAAGATCCACGCGGAATCCATCCTCGTCATTGAAGGAATGAAGGGTCTCTCCTGGTGGAGAGGAAGCTCGCGCGGCCCGGCCACGAACGCCACGCGAGTCAGCGCAGACCAGACGTGCCCGAGCTTCATCTGTCCGTTTCGGAGCCTATCCCTCAGCGTGGTCGCCGCCGACGTGGGTTCGGACCCAGTCGACGATCTCGGTGGTGGTGGCGCCCGGGGTGAACACGGTCGCCACGCCCATCTCGCGCAGTTGCGGCATGTCTTCTTCAGGGATGATGCCGCCGCCGAAGACGACGATGTCGTCGGCGTCCTTTGCCTTGAGCAGATCGATCACCTTGGCGAACAACGTCATGTGAGCGCCCGAAAGCACCGACAGGCCAACGGCATCCGCGTCTTCCTGGATCGCGGCTTCGACGATCTGCTCGGGCGTCTGGTGCAGTCCGGTGTAGATGACTTCCATGCCACCGTCGCGCAACGCCCGCGCGACGACCTTGGCTCCGCGGTCGTGACCGTCGAGTCCGGGCTTGGCGACCACGATGCGAAGGGGGGCTGTCGTCATACGTGCACCTTATCCAGGCGTGACCGATCTCACGTCCACGGGCACGTATGACGACAGCTTCGAGACCGAAACCCCGGTGTCAGGTCAGCCGCCGGGTCATCGGCGGTCGACCCCGAGTCACGAGCGCCGCCAGCAGACCGGCGAGCAACGGCACGCCGACCACCACCGTCCCGAGCGTCGACCACGGGATCGTCACGACGGACTGTGACGGCACAGCGCCATAGATCTGGGCAAGCGGGTGCGCAACGGCAATGCCGGGCACCGCACCGATCACGAGACCGAAGACAGCGCCGGTGAGACCGACGACGGCGGCGTTCGCCGCGGCGATCCGGCGACGAGTGAATGCCGAGGCACCGATGGACGCCAATGTCGCGCTGTCGGAACGTGATTCGGCTTGTGACAGTGCCGTCGCGGTCAGCGTCGCTACCAACACCAAAAGCCCGAATGTCGCACCGATCAGCAGAAAGATCCACGTGGCGTCACTGTGATAACCACGCTCGACATACAGCGTGAGGCCGTCGTTCAGTTTCTGGTCGATCACGCGCTGGTCGTGGCGGGAGACACCACCGGAGTTATGGATCAGATAGCTGACTGGTGAGACCCCGCCCGGCAGTCGTGCGGCGGTGGTGTCGGCGACCAGTCCAATCGGAACGACCGGACCCGAGCCGTCCTCGCCACCTGCGGACGGCAGACCCCATACACCGACGACGTGAGTCGCGACGACCGGCACGGTGCTGACTGACGTGGGTTGGACGTGCGTCAACGCGCCCGTTCCGCGGTTGAGAAGGCCCGTGCCTGCGACCACGCGGAGCGTCCGGACCCGCGATGGCGCGGCCATCAAGACGTCCCCGCGGCGCAGGGCGGCAACGTCGGTCGCCGTGAGATCGAATTGGGCCTTCAGATCGGCGAGGCTCGCCGACACGAGCGGCGCCTGACTACTCAGGGTCGGTGAGCATCTGCTGGTCGGACCGCTCACGTTGGTAGCCAGCGCCTGAGTGTCTGAGCAGCCCGAGGTGTATGCCGCGAAGAGTCGCACCTGCTCAGGTGCACCGGCACGAACGATCGTGTTCGCAATCGGTTGACCCTGGACCCGGAATGTGACGACATCTGCTTTCGGCAAGACCTCGCGAATGGCCGGCAGCGCACTCGCGACCGAAGCCCCATCGGCTGTCACCACGGCCGTGCCCATTGGAACGAGCGCGTGGTAGTTGTGGCGCCCGACGGATTCGTAGCTGGCGAAGCCGATCATGAGCGTGGTCATCACCCCGACCGTCGCCATGATCGCGCCGATGGTGGCGACTCCGCGACCGCGCTGGCGGGCAAGATCGCGAACAGCGAGTCGTGTTGCCAATGGCAGATACCCGGCGATGCGACCCAGCTGCAAGAGGACCCAGGGAGCTGTCATCAGCGCACCGGAGAACAACCCGGCCGCGCCGCCGACAACGGAGAACTCGGAGGTGACCGTCCTGGACCGCACCTCCGTTCGCAGACCGTAGGTGATGCTGACGCCGCCGAGGATCACGAGCACGAGCCCGATCAGGGGCCAACCGGGATGGACACGAGGCGTGGAGACCTGCCCGCGCAAGACCTGGATCAGGTTGAGTCTGCTGGCGATCATCGCCGGGATGAATGCGGCGACGAGCGACGCCACCACTGCGACGAAGAACAACAACGCTCCCCAAAACCAGCGGATGTCGACCGGTCCGAAGACTGTTCGCGGGTCGACGCGTTGCCAGATCTCCGCTGCTGCGACGCCGGCCGCCGCACCGAGCACGAGCGACACGAATGCCGAGAGGGCACCAAGCACGAGAGCTTGGGCCAACAGGTAGCGCCGCAGTTGCGACCTGGTGGCGCCATTGCTCGCAAGAAGCCCGAGTGCCCTGCGGTTGCGATTGCCGCTGGCTGCGAATGCCGGCCCGGAGAGCAGTGCGATCACGAGCACCAGGCTCGTGCCGAACAACACCCATACGGTCAGCGGCACCTGGCTGCCGACCGGCACGTCGACAAGCGGGTCGGAGTCCGCCTCAGCAGGAGAGTCGACAACCGCGCGACTCTCGACCAGTAGATCGAAGCTGTTGAGCTGTTTGACCTCCGGCCAGGTCACCGGCGTCGATCGCTGCAGAATCCACCCGGTCGGCGTCGCCCAGTCGACCGCCGAGTCCGGCATGGTCACCAGATCCTCCGCATTCGGCGTGACCGCCGTGCCGACGATCACCACCCGCCGCACCGAGCCGGCACCGTCGTCGATCGACAGCGTTCCGCGCGTGGGTATTCCGGAGGCTTCGCCTGCCGTTGAGACCAGCACCTGATTCGACGAGGTGGGCCAGTGTCCGGAGACCAGTTGCGCCATACCTGCGTAGACGTGCTGGCGGCCGTCGATCCCGAGAACCGCTGCATCGACGTGACGGTTTCCGATATGCACGCGGACTCGTCCTTCGCTGGTGGGCCACAGCCGCCCACCAGTGACCTGTTGTGCGCCGGACGCGCTGAAGTCGCCGACAGCCTTGGCGCCAGGAAGTTTCTGCAACGGTGCGATGCCGCGAACCTGCGTGTTCCAGATGTTGAAGCCGTCGGGTTGTTGCACGAAGTTCGTGTTCTGTCGAGCAGGTTCGATCAGCGCCTGGCCGGTGCCCATCGTGCGTGACAATGCTTCCTTCGGGCTGACGTCCTTGGTCACGGCGAAGGTGCCGGCCGCGGCGATCACGAAGACCGGCAGACCGACGAGAAGCACCACCAGGGCTGCCCGACCTTTGTTCATGGCGATGTCGCGGAAGGCCAGGCGCAGCGAGATCCGCCAACTGGTGAAATACCTTGCTGCGCCTGGCAATCCGGTTCTTGCGTGAGCCGACATACGCTCCCCCGAGCTGCTCATGTCGTCACGCGGGTCAGCAGTGATTCGGGCGTTGCCGCATCACCGGTCGAGTCGACGATCACTCCGTCACGCAGGAAGATCACCCGGTCCGCCCACGCCGCGTGGCGCGACTCGTGCGTCACCAGCAGGCCGGACGCACCGTTGTCGCACTGCTCTCGCAGGGTGCGCAGCACCGCCTCACCGGTCGTCGAATCCAGCGCTCCGGTGGGCTCGTCGGCGAGCACCAGACTGCGCTCACCCACGAGCGCGCGGGCGATCGCCGCTCGCTGCTGCTGCCCGCCGGACAGGTGCTCCGGGAATCGGTCAGCGAGATCGGAGATCCCGACCTTTTCGAGGGCATCGCGCGCCGCCGCTCGGGCCTTGCGCTGGCCGATGCCATCCAATTCCAATGGGAGAGAGACATTTTCGATCGCTGTCAGCGACGGGATCAGGTTGAGGTCCTGAAAGACGAACCCCATGCTGCGTCGCCGCAGTTGGTCGAGAGCGGCCCGCGACATACGTGCCAGGTCGTTGCCGAGTATGACGACTCGTCCGCTCGTCGGCGCGTCCAGGCCGCCGGCCACATTGAGCAGCGTCGACTTGCCCGAGCCGCTCGGCCCCATGACTGCAACGAGTTCACCCGGCCGAATCTGCATACTCACGCCGCGCAGGGCGTGCACTACCGTCTCTCCCGAGCCGTGCGTTCGCTCCACAGCATCGAGCATCAGCGTGCAACTGTCAGTCATGTGCGGCTCGTCTCGCGCGACGTCGGTTTCGTTCCGCTGTATGCCATCCGGCCGGCGTCTGATCGAGCGTGACTCGGGCGAACCTGCGCAAGCTTCGATTCGACGTGATCCAACCATCGGACCTCGGCTTCGTCTGCGAATACAAGGGATTCGAGGACCAGGGCCCAAGCGAGGTCGGCGTCGTCCGCGCTCCTCTTGAGCCGGGTGAGATCTCGCAGGTGTGTCATCGTCGCCGTGCGTTGCGCCTGCACAATGCGTTGCACGTCGACGCCCGGCAGCGTGACTGCGAGCGCCAGTTTGATCGCCAGCTCATTGCGTTGCGCCTGATCGCGACCGACCGGCACATCCCACCATCGAGAGACCTCCGCCCGTCCGGAATCGGTGAGGCGGTAGGCGATCCGGCCCTCATCATCGGCATCGCCGGTGGTTTCGACGAGGCCGTCGCGCTCGAGCCTCGAGAGAGTCGTGTAGACCTGCCCGACGTTCAGCGGCCACGTGCCGCCGGTGCGTTGCTCGAACTCGTGGCGCAGCTGAGCGCCGTACATCGGGCCCGCGTCGAGCAGGGCTAGCAGGCTGAATTTGATCGACATGAATGATCCCCGAATGCCGTTGATACTGAGTATTACCACTGCCGAAGGTATATATACCGAGTATTCCTGCCGCGCGCAACCACGTCGCCTGTCCCTCCGATCCGGACGGCGGCAACGCGCAGCGGACGCCCCCTGAGCAGGTTGTCCACAGCGCGCCATAGAGCGCCCGCACGTCGCCGGGCGATCGCCATACGTTCGGTGGACTCGACGACTGACAGGGAGGCAGCAGCATGGATCGATACTGCGGGCGCCATCGCCCGGCCGTGACCGGACAACGACGGGTATGGCGCATCGGCCTGCCGGCGACCGCCGTCGCGGCGACGATTGCATCCGGCGCTGCCGCGGTGTGCGTCTACACGAATCACTCTGCGGGAGAGCACCATTCGACTCAACTGCTAGCCATGTCGAACACACCAGTCGCCGCCGGCGGCCTGTACGGGTCGAGCACCGCCGCAGCAGCCGCGACTGCTCGCGCTGCAGCCCTCACGGTGAAACTTCGCGCCCCGCAGCCTGTTGATTCCGCGTCCGCGGCCACAGCTGCAGATCGAGCCCGGCGCGCGGCGGCGTCACCGCCGACCACCGCCATGCCGCCGACTCAGCCTGCGCCGCGTGCCTCTGCGCAAAGTGCAGCACGCGCATCGGGTACCCCGAAAGCCCAGAGTTCCTCTGCCGCTGAACGCAATTCGAACATTTCCACCGGATGGCAGTGCGCGGTCAGCGACTGCGCCGGCGTGATGACCTCACCGTTCGGGCTGCGTACGTCGCCCGGAGGCGTTGGCTCGTCCAACCACCTCGGACAGGACTACGCCGTGCCCGTGGGCACGCCGTTGCATGCGATGCACACCGGTCGAGTGGTGGCCGCTGGTTGGTACGGCGGCTTCGGCATGCGCGTGCAGGTGGACTACGGCGGCGGGATCGAGACGATCTACGGGCACATGTCACGCATCGATGTGCGAGTCGGGCAGCGCGTCAACGGCGGGCAAGTCGTGGGATTGTCTGGCAACACGGGACATTCGACCGGCGCGCACCTGCACCTGGAAGTGCATGTGAACGGCAGACCGGTCAATCCAGCGCCGTGGCTGCGCTCACACGGCCTGCGGTGACGCGTCCTCACAGCGCTGTTGCACCAGATCTGGGTTGTCGTTCAGCCAGTTCGGGGTTGTCTGCGAGCCATGTCTTGGGTGCGAAGCCCAGCAGAATCGATGCGGCTGGATGAAAGGTGGCGATGCCGACTGGATCGCGATCGGGCGCTTCCACCTGCTCGCAGCCGTTCAGGTCCACATCCGCGAGTTCGATTGTGCCGTCAGCAAATCGGAAGTAGACCTCGGCAGCGGATCCGTCTGATGCTGGGCAGTCAATCGGTCCGTTGCCCATCGGCGGGTCTTTGTCGATCGCCCTTGCAAACCTGCGAGCCTGCTGCTCGGTCAGCGTTGACGCGGCGACCTGGCATGGTTTGGCGTTGCCACCGGGGAGCCAGTAGACGAGCGCCGATGTTGGATTCTTCGACACGGCGATCACCGGTTCATTGGGCGATCCGCCTCCGGAAAAATCCCAGACATCGAGAGGTTCGGCGCAGGCGCCATGAGACGTGCGTTCCGTCGGCTGCGGCGGGATCGTCCGCACGACGTACACCGCTCGCCCACTGTGTTTCGATTGCGACCCCTTCGGCGGAGCGGCACAGCTGCTGAGGGTGGTCACGGCGACCGCAGTGATCGCAGTGCACACGAGCGCGCCCCACATGCCTCTGCGCGGACGGCGCACCGAGCCGGATGATCCGGCTTCCCGATCTGCCCCGCGACGTGCATCCCGTGATCCGTGCTGCCACATGGTGACCACCTCCACCAAGAAAGGACGTTTCACTCACCGGAAAGTTGCCTCGCCCCAGGAACAAATCACCGTCGTCCGGCTCCACGAGGTGTCGATCCTCGTCGCAACACCCGCCACCAGATGTCCGTCCTGGTCGGAACCACTCAGCGGAAGCGACCAATGCCGACATCTCGCGGCGGCGGGGTCGCTAAATCGCGGCAAATGCTGACATCTCGCGGCAGGCAAGACGGCCGGTTCCGGCCAATGCCGACATCTCGCGCGCGTGCCGCATCCAGGTCCCGACCAATGCCGACATCTCGCGCGCGTGCCGCATCCAGGTCCCGACCAATGCCGACATCTCGCGCGTGTGCCGCGTCCCGGTGCCCACCAATGCCGACATCTCGCGCGCGTGCCGCGTCCAGGTCCCGGCCAATGCCGACATCTCGCAGGTGCGTTCAGAGCTTCTCGACCGGCGCGTACCGCAGCAGCAAACGCTTGACCCCCGTGTCACCGCCGAAGTCGATGTGCGCCATCGACCGTTCACCCTGGCCTTCGACGCGCACGACCGTGCCCAGTCCGAACGAGTCGTGTGTGACCCGGTCCCCCGCATCGAGCGAGATCACCGGACGGTTGCCGGGACTGCGCACTCCCGGGCGCGCAGCGAGACGCGCCACCGCAGGTGTCGACGAGGGACGCGTCGCAGTCGTCGTGACGCGCTGCCAGTCGATGAGCGTGGACGGGATCTCGTCGAGGAATCGCGACGGCGGGTTGTACTGCGGCGCGCCCCACGCCGAACGCACCTCGGCGCGTGACAGGTGCAGGCGTTCCCTTGCGCGAGTGATGCCGACATACGCCAGCCTGCGCTCCTCCTCCAGCTCGGCCGGATCGGCGAGCGCGCGCATGTGCGGAAAGACGGCGTCCTCCATACCGGTCAGGAAGACGACCGGGAACTCCAGCCCCTTGGCGGTGTGCAGCGTCATCAGCGTGACGACGCCCTGGCCCTCGCCATCGTCATCGGGAATCTGGTCTGTGTCAGCCACCAGAGACACCTGCTCCAGGAAGTCCTCCAGCGAACCGCCAGGGTAGTTTTCGTCGAATTCCTTTGCCACTGCAACGAGTTCGGCGAGGTTCTCGACGCGCGTCTCGTCCTGCGGATCAGCGCTCGCACGGAGTTCGGCCAGGTAGCCGGACTGGTCAAGGATTGCCTCCAGCAGGTCGCCGACTCCCGAGCCATCGGCCTCTCGCACCTCACGCAACGATTCGAGCAGACCAGTGAAAGCGCCGATCGCTGTCACCGAACGAGTCGCGATGCCCGGTGCGTCCCCGGCCCGGCCCAGCGCCGCGACGAACGGGATCCGCTCGCGATCGGCGAGGGCCGCGACACACGCCTCTGCCCGGTCGCCGATCCCCCGCTTGGGCACGTTGAGGATGCGCCGCAGATTGACGGTGTCGGCCGGATTGGAGACCACACGCAGATATGCCAGGGCGTCCTTGACCTCACGACGCTCGTAGAACCGAGTGCCGCCGACCACCTTGTACGGCAGCCCCACGCGCACGAAAACCTCTTCCAATGCACGGGATTGGGCGTTCGTGCGATAGAAGACGGCGACGTCGCCGGGCTTGACGCCGTGCTGGTCACCGAGCTGGTCGATCGTGCGCGCGACAAAGGCGGCCTCGTCGTGCTCGGAGTCTCCGACATACCCGGTGATCAGTTCGCCACGACCGGCGTCGGACCACAGATTCTTGGGGCGGCGGTCGGGGTTCTTGGCGATGACAGCGTTGGCCGCCTCGAGGATGTTCTGCGTGGAGCGGTAGTTCTGTTCGAGCAGGATCGTGCGCGCGTCGGGGTAATCCTTCTCGAACTCCACGATGTTTCGGATTGTGGCGCCGCGGAAGGCGTAGATCGACTGATCGGCATCACCCACGACGCACAGTTCCGCCGGCGGCACCTGCCCGATCGCGGGATCGTCGACCTGGTGCCCGGTCAGCTCGCGAATCAGCACGTATTGCGCGTGATTGGTGTCCTGGTATTCGTCGACCAGGATCTGCCGGAATCGCCGCCGGTAGTGCTCGGACACATCCGGAAAGGCCTGCAGGATGTTGACGGTCATCATGATGATGTCGTCGAAATCCAGCGCGTTCGCCTGGCGGAGGCGCCGCTGGTATGCGGCATACGCCTCGGCGAGCATGCGCTCCTGGTGCGTGCCCTCACCCACCTGGCGGGCGTAGGTCTCCTCGTCGATGAGCTCGTTCTTGAGATTGCTGACCTGGTGGCTGAACGAGCGCGGCGGGTAGCGCTTCGGGTCGAGATCGAGGTCGCGCATGACCAGCGCCATCATCCGCTGGCTGTCGGCGGCGTCGTAGATCGAGAATGTCGATTTCAGACCGACCTTCGGCGCCTCGCGTCGCAAGATGCGCACGCACGCGGAATGGAAGGTCGACACCCACATCGAGCGCGCCACCGGACCGACCAGAGCTTCGACCCGCTCGCGCATCTCGGCCGCAGCCTTGTTGGTGAAGGTGATCGCCAGGATCTGCCCGGGTTGAGTATGCCGAGCCGCCATCAGGTAGGCGATCCGATGCGTCAGCACACGGGTCTTGCCCGAGCCGGCGCCGGCCACGATCAGCAGCGGACTGCCCTCGTGCAGCACGGCCTCGCGCTGCTGCGGGTTGAGCCCTTCGACGAGGCTGTCCGGGTCGGACATCGACGGACCGGTATGCCGCGCGCCGCCGCCGGTTGCCGCGCCCGCGCTGGTGGCAGGTCGCGCGAGACTGGCCCAGGTCGGCACGCCACGCTCGTCGACATCAGCGGGCACAGTGGCCGAGGCCGCATCAGCGGGGAAGCCGGGCAGGGGAAGGTCGTCGAAAAGGCTGCTCATCTCGGTCACCCAGGGTACGGGTGACCTGCGACATACCCACACTTGTCTCCGTCACAGGACACGACACCCACGAGCACCGGCCCAGGTCGGCTCGATCCGCGCGCGCACCGACGCCCGACGAACGACCGGCGCGTGACGAGGTTGCGGCCACTCTCAGCCGACGGCCACAGGCTCGGGCACGCTCGCCGGCGCGGGCACGACTCCGAGTTCGCGGGTGAAGCCGTCCGGCACCAGCACGTCGGAGCGCTGCACGTCATGGATGTCGGCGCGACCGAGCCCGCGCAGCGCGGAGTCGATGCCGCCGCGCAGCACGTCCAGGACGTTCTCGACACCGGCCTGCCCACCCGCACCGAGACCCCACAGGTACGCGCGGCCGATGAGGGTCGCACGGGCGCCGAGAGCGAGCGCCTTGACGACATCGCTGCCGCGCCGGACACCGCCATCGAGCACGACGTCGATCTGGTCTCCCACCCGGTCGGCGACCGCGGACACGCAGCGGATCGACGCGGGTGTGCTGTCGAGGTTGTTGCCGCCGTGGTTCGACACCGAGATGCCTGACACCCCGGCATCGACCGCCCGCAGGGCGTCGTCGACGCGGCACACGCCCTTGAGCAGGAAGGTGCCACCCCACTCCTGGGCCATCCAGGCGATGTCGTCCCACGTGGGTGGCGGCGTCTGCATCCACTCGTAATACGCCTCGAAGAATCCCGGCGCCGGCTTTCCCGCCTCGGTGAGGTTCGGCGTCGACAACTCCGGTGGCCGCCCGGTGCGGGCGAACTGGGCGGACCACCGCGGGCGGACGAGCGCTTCCGGCGAGCGCGTGATGATCGTCTTGAGGTCCATCGCCTGCGGGATGATCGGGCTGCCCCAGTCGCGGCCGTTCGAGAACGACCAGTCCGTCGTCGCGATGAGCCCGACCGCGCCGGCATCACGGGCGCGCTGCATCCGGCGGGCCATCGACTCGCGGTCGCCCATCCAGTACATCTGGAAGAACGTCTGCGAGTTGGCGGCGACGACCTCCTCGATCGGCTTGCTCGCGAACGACGACAGCCCCATCGCGATGCCTCGCGCGGCGGCGGCACGGGCGACGGCGACCTCGCCCTCGGGGTGGACGGCCTGGACCCCGGTCGGCGAAATCATCACCGGCATCGACATCGGCTGCCCCAGCACGTGGGTGTCCAGGGTGCGCTCGGGCGGTGCGCCGATCACGTGTGGTGCGAAGCCGAGCTCGGCGAAGGCCGCCTGGTTGTCGGCGAGCGTCACACCCTTCTCACTGCCGGCGATCAGCGCCTTGTAGACCGACTTGGGCAGCCGACGCCTGGCTCGCTCCTGAGCTATCGCGACGGTTTCGAACCACTTGTGCTGGCTCATCTCGGGGTGTCCTTTTCTCTCGGGTCTACGGCGAAGGCGTCAGCGCGGACGGCTTGGTTGGGTGAATTCAGTTGGCAGTTCGACGGATTCGGCATGCCGCAGCCGTTGGCCGAGCGTTTGCGTCGGATCGGCAGCGCGGGGAGCAACGGCCGAACACTCCGGGCACGTATGGCGCCCCACCACACCCCCGCGCCGTAGGCCAGGTCGTCGAGGCGGTGGGCCAGCAGATAACGCGGCAGGTCGAGGTCGGCGCGCACTCTGCGGTGGTCGGCGACCCCTTCGGCGACCGCTGCGACTGCCCAGATCGCGCGCACCCGGCGCGATCGGGTCGCCAGCACCAATGCAAGCGGCCAGTGGTGCCGGTTGAGCATGGCCGCGCCTTGCGCCGCTGTGCTCACCAGGCTCATCGCGGTGAGCACGGGTGCCGCAGCGATCCCGTTGCCGTCGCGCTTGAGTCGGTATGCCGTGATGCCGAGTTGGCTTACCGCTGCTACGAATCCGACGCCGGCTCCCACGGGGGTCAGGGTCGCCGTCGCGACGACGGCAAGTGCCGGCAGTGGCGGCACCCGCATCGGCGCGACGAGGTCGCCGTGTCGTCGGGCAAGTGGTGCGGCGCCGGTGCCGTAGAACGCCTTCCGACGCAGCCATGGGCCGAAGGTCGCCCGGTGTTCGTGGCGCACGATCGCGGCCGGCTGGTATCGCACGGTCCAGCCACCGGCGACCAGTCGCCAGACGAGGTCGACGTCTTCGGCGACATGCATGGACTCGTCGAATCCCGCCGCGAGAGAACATCTCCGGATGACTAATGCCGCGCTGGGGACATACGACAGCCGAGTCGCGGGTGCGACGCGCCCACCCTGCGTTCCGAGGTCGAGCGATGACCGGGCGTGCTCGTAGCGGGTCAGCCATGACGGTCGCGTGACCGGTAGGTCGAGGATCCGTGGCGCCGCGATGGCCACGAGCGGGTCACGCATCTCGCGCAACAGGGTGTTTAGGGCGGCAGGATCCGGCACCACGTCGGAGTCGAGGAAGGCGATGAACTCGGTGTCCGCAGCGCCGGCACCTGTGTTGCGTGCGGCGGCCGGACCGCGAGATGACGTATGCCGGATGACACGTGCGGCATACCCGTCTGAAACTGCCTGCAATCGTTGCGAATCCACCGATCCGTCATCGACCACGATTACCCCGCCCAGACCAGTCGGCAGGGAATCCAGCAACCGGGCTACCGCTTCGGCCCCGTCGCGCACCGGGATCACGACTGTCAGCGAACTCAGGTTCTCCTGCGGGGTGCCAGACCACAACGGATCCGCCATGCCGCGGTGCATCAGCGCGCGGGCGAGTGCGCCGCTGGTCGCGTCGGTGACGATGACCTGGTCTGTGTCGGCCAGCAGATCGAAGGCGGGTGGGCGTAGCCGGGTCATCGCGCCGCTGTGGGTGTCCAGCAGCACGTCACCGCCGTGACAGCGCACGACGCTCGGCACCAGACCGACCCGGAAGCCTTGCGGCAGAGCAGCTTTGATCATTCGGAGAACCCCGCTGTCGCCTGCAGCACCGTGCCGTGGACGGCCGGCCCCAGGGTGCAGGCCGCCTCGACCACTGCCGCCACCTCATCTGCCGGCAACGGTTGGCCCGTCGTGTGCGACCGCGCGAGGTCGGCGACGTCATCGAGGCCGTACAAGCGCGCGGTGGCAGCGAGCATCGGGGTGTCCATCGACCCCGGTGACACCCCGGTGACAGTGACGCCCCGGCCGTTGAGATCGGCCGCCAGACCCTGGACCAAGCCCGCGACGGCGTGCTTGACGGTGCAATAGGCGCTCAGGTGCCACAACCCTCGGTGCGCTGCGGCCGACGCGATGGCGCAGAACGCAGCCGAGCCACCACCCGCGGCGCCGTCGAGCAGGTGCGGCACGGAGGCCGTCGCTGCGTGCCACACGCCGAGCACGTCGGTCTCCCACAACCGTCGCAGTTGCTCGGGATCGGTGTCCCACTGGTCGGCGCCACCGTCGATGATCGCCGCCGCCGCGACCACCGCTACGAGCGGACCGTGCTGAGCAACCGCCGCGTCGACAGCTGCGCGCAACTGCGCCAGATCGCGCACGTCGACAACGGCCGGAGTGACGTGTCCGGAGTCTCTGGCGACGACCTGATCGAGGTCGGTCGTCGTCGCCCCCTGCGACCCGCTGTCACCGAGGCAGGCATCGACGGCGAGGACGTGCCAGCCGCGCGCCGCGAACCGGTGCGTGACTGCGGCTCCAAGGCCGCTTGCCGCGCCGGTGACCACTGCGAGCGTCATACCGAAACCTCTGTGGCACAGAGCATTCCGCGCTCATTGACGTTGACGTGCCGCAGTCGGTTGACGACATCGGCGACCACCTGACCGAGCAGGTGGGCACCCTCGGACGCCGACGCTCCGCGCGGATCACCGAGCACGCCACTCGGCGACACCGCGGCCACACCGCCGGCGCGCAGCCGCGGCAGCAGCTCTTGCAGCGACGTCGTCGGGCCGGCCACTGAGTGGGCCAGACTGACCTGCTCCGGATGCAACGCCAGCATCAGGGAGGTCTCGGTGCGGCCGGCGTGTGCATCGCCACGCGTCGGTGCGGCCGGAACCCACGCGACCGCACGACCTTCGTAGCGCAGCCGCTCGACGGCTGCGGTGAGAGCGGTGACATTGCCGCCGTGGCCGTTGACGAAGACCACACCTCGCGCCCACCGGGTGGCCGAGCGGCCGAGTTCGAGCAGCATCGTCTGCAGTGCTTCGGTTCCGATCGACACCGTGCCGCAGAAGTCTTCGTGCTCTCCGGAGGCTCCGAACTCGATCGCGGGAGCCACAATCACCCGCTCCCCCCATATCACGCAGCCGCGCGCCGACCCGGGCGGTGACGCAGCGGGCGATCACCGTGTCGGTGCCGAACGGCAGGTGCGGGCCATGCTGCTCGGTGGACCCCACGGGCACCAACAGCCATGGCTGCTCGATGTGTTGCGCCTGCGGAAGGCGCAACACGTCGAGGCGTGGGGCCGGCATCATCGCGTCAGCAGCTCCGAGACGGGGTTCTCGTCGCAGGCGGACCGCGGCGGGCGGCGGTTGATCGTGACCGGTACTGGCGCATTGCGCACCGGACCTTTGTGCGAGTGGTCCTGCGACGGCGAGGGCCGCTCGTCTCCGGCGCTGGGCGCATTGCCCTTGACGCACTCGGGGTCGGGGCCGTCCAGCGGCAGTCCGGTGAAGAATTTCGCCGCCATGCAACCACCGCGACACGAGTCGTATGCCGAGCACTTCGCGCAGGCACCGCCACCGGAGGGTTCACGCAGTTGCAGGAAGAGCTCGGACTCGCGCCATACCGAATCGAAGCCGCAGACGCGCACGTTGCCGGCCTTGAAACGGTCGTGGATCGCGAACGGGCAGGCATAGACATCCCCCACCGGGTCCACCAGGCACACGACACGACCCGCGCCGCACAGGTTGAGACCGGGGAGAGCATCGCCATACGCGGACAGGTGAAAGAAGGAGTCGCCGGTGAGCACATCGGAGCCGTTGGCGACGAGCCAGTCGTAGAGCTGACGCTGCTGCTGCGGCAGCGGGTGCAGTTCGTCCCAGATGTCGGCACCGCGACCAGAGGGGCGCAACCGGGTCAGCCGCAGTTGTGCGTCGAATCTGTCTGCAATCGCCTTGAATTCGTCGAGCTGATCGATGTTGGTGCGGGTGCAGACGACCGAGATCTTCATTCCGGACATGCCTGCGTCGTGCAGGTTCTGCAGCGCACGGATGACGGCGTCATACGTGCCCGCGCCGCGGATCGGGTCGTTGACCTCGGCCGTCGCGCCGTCGAGCGACAACTGCACGTCGACGTAATCGGTCCCGGCGAGCCAGCGCGCGCGTTCCGGCGTGATGCGGAAACCGTTGGTGGAGAACTTCACTCCGACCTGGTGGTCGACGGCATACTCGACGAGCTCCCAGAAGTCCGAACGCACCGTCGGCTCCCCGCCCCCGATGTTGACGTAGAAGATCTGCATTCGCTGGAAGGTGTCGATGAGCTCCTTGCACTCGGCGGTGCTCAGCTCGTTCGGATCCCGTCGACCGGAGGAGGACAGACAGTGGACGCAGGACAGATTGCAGGCGTAGGTCAGTTCCCAGGTCAGGCAGATGGGAGCGTCCAGGCCGTGCTCGAACTGGTCGACCAGCCGACCGACGGGACGTGCTGCGATGACGGTCACGATGAAACTCCTTCTGTCGTCAACATTCCCGAGTCGGCCAGCGAGCGCAGGGCCTTCTCGTAGCTGGACCATTCGGACTCGGGGACGCCGCTGCTGATCAGTGCCGCGGCGACATCGGCGCTGCTGCCCAACGACCGCACCACCTCCACCAGCTCCGGTGACTTCAGGAAGCTGAGGTGGCGGGTGGTGAAGTCGTAGGCGAGGGCGCCGAACGGTTCGGGCCGCAGAGCGACCGAACCGCTCAGCGCCCATCGCTCGTGCAGCATCAGTACACGCCGCACATTCCGTCGATCGACACGTCCTCGACGAGGGTGTCCTCGACGACCTGTTCCGACGTGACGTCCTGCGGCTGCACCGCGTCCTGTGCCTGCGGATCCTTCTCAGTCATGCTGGCCACCTTCTTCAGGGTTTCGCCCGTGGTCGGGAGAGCATCGGTTCTGCGATGCACTTCGACGCTAATGCCGTTGCGGCGCAACGAAACCGGGTAGCAAGGCCAGTCCGAACTAGCCGTTCGGAGAGGGCCTGCGCGGCTACCTGGCCGAACGGCCAGGGTGGCCGGACGCGATCGGTGAGGGCGAGCACCGCGAGGTCGGCGAGTCTTGGCGTCCCACCCTTACGAAGGAGGCTGAGGCGGTCGTACGGTCCGAGCACTCCCAGACCCTCAAGGAGGTCGGACATGCAGGTAGACGAGCTGCTCAAGCCGTTCCCGATCAAGGAATTCCACCCGTTCCCGCGGGCGCTCATGGGACCCGGCGCCCACGAGATGATCGGTCCCGAGGCCCTGAAGATGGGCTTCAAGAAGACACTGGTGATGACGTCGGGCCTGCGTGGCACCGACATCGTGCACAAGATCGTCGAGTCGATGAAGTACCACGGCTTGGAGGTCGTGGTCTACGACAAGGTCGAGTCCAACCCCAAGGACTACAACGTCATGGATGCCGTGGCCCTGTACCAGGACAACAAGTGCGACTCCTTCGTGTCCATCGGCGGCGGCTCGAGCCACGACGCCTGCAAGGGCGCCCGGGTGTCGGTCGCTCACGACGGCCGCAGCGTCAACGAGTTCGAGGGCTTCAACATGTCCGAGAACCCGAACAACCCTCCGCACATCGCGGTGTCGACCACGGCCGGCACCGGCTCGGAGACGTCGTGGGCGTATGTCATCACCGACACCACGACCGACCCCGAACAGCCGCACAAATACGTGGCATTCGACGATGCGTCGGTCACCTCGCTGGCCATCGACGACCCGGTGCTGTATTTCGACTGCCCTGTCGACTACACCGCACAGTGCGGCTTCGACGTGCTGGCGCACGCCAGTGAGCCCTATGTCTCGCGGCTGAACTTCCAGCCCTCCCTCGGCAATGCCCTGCACGCCATCCGGCTGACCGCGGAGAACCTGCGCGCCGCCGTGTGGAACGGTCAGGATCTCGCCGGTCGCGAGGGGATGATGTACGCGCAGTACATCGCCGCCCAGGCCTTCAACTCCGGTGGTCTCGGCATCATCCACTCCATCAGCCACGCGGTGAGCGCGTTCTACGACACCCACCACGGGCTCAACAACGCGATCGCGTTGCCGCGCGTGTGGGCGTTCAACATGGCGGCGAACTACAAGCGCTTCGCCGACATCGCCGATGTGATGGGCATCGACACGCACGGCATGACCGACGTGCAGGCGGCTGACGCAGCTCTGGCCGCATCGATCCGGCTGCTGCGCGACGTGGGCATCCCCGAGCGCTTCGTCGACGTCACGGCCGACAGCTACTCCAAGAACCGCCTCGGACAGGGCCCGACGGAGTACTACACCAAAGCCAAGACGATCAAGGGTGACAAGGCCGACGTGGCTCGCATCACCAACCACGTCCTCGGCGACGCGTGCACTCCGGGCAACCTGCGTGAGTGCACCTTCGAGACCGTCTCGCCGGTCGTCGACCACTGCATGAACGGCGATCTGGACGATCTGCTCAGCTGAGTGGTCCCCTCCCTGGCAATCGGACCGGGTCCGCGGCGACACCCGTCGCAGGCCCGGTCCGATCCGCATCCGCGACCAGGCACGGAGCCACATCACACGCGAGAGGAACAACAATGGCAGCACAGCCCGAGAACATCTCTGAGACAACCGATTTCGACGATGTGGCAGACGCCCGCGAGCAACTTCGCGACGCCGGCTACCTGGCCGACATCCCGCTGGCGACCACGGTCTTCCTGCAGAGCCGGCTGGACAAGCCACTGCTGGTCGAAGGGCCGGCCGGTGTCGGCAAGACCCAGCTCGCCAGCACGCTCGCCGAGGTCACCGGGCGACGGATGCTGCGGCTGCAGTGCTACGAGGGCCAGGACGAGTCGAAGGCGCTGTACGAGTGGGACTACGGCAAGCAGCTTCTCTACACGCAGATCCTGCGCGAGAAGATCGGCGCGGTCATCGCCGACACCAACACCCTCGACGAGGCCGTCGAGCGGATCTCCGCCCAGGACAGCGTGTTCTTTTCCGACCGCTTTCTGGCCCACCGACCGCTGCTCGAGGCGATCATGTCGCCGGAGCCGGTCGTGCTGCTGATCGACGAGGTCGACCGCGCCGACGAGGCGCTGGAGGCGGTGCTGCTCGAACTGCTCGCGGAGTTCCAGATCTCCATTCCCGAGATCGGCACCGTGCGCGCCGTCCACCAGCCGTATGTGATCCTCACGTCCAACAACACCCGCGACCTGTCGGCCGCCCTCAAACGCCGCTGCCTGCACCTGTTTCTGGACTACCCCGATGCCGAGCGCGAGCTCGAGATCATCCGGTCCAAGGACACTGGGCTTGACGACGCGCTCGCCCGGCAACTCGTCGACGTGGTGCGCGGGCTGCGCGAACTCGATCTGCGCAAGGCACCCAGCATCTCCGAGACCATCGACTGGGCGCGCACGCTGGCCGTGCTCGGCGCCGGGGAGCTCACCGCGCAGGTGCTGTCGGACACCCTCAACGTCGTCGTGAAATACGAGCGAGACCTCGGTATGGCGCGGGCTGCGCTGCCACGGTTGATCGACCCGAATGCGCACGTGCCAGAACACCTTCCGGGCCATGGGCATGGCCACGGTCATGGCCACGGGCACGGGCACGGCGATGCGGCCGACCATGTCCACACCGACGCTGGCGACCATGTCGACCGCGCGGGCGCAGCCTCGGATGACGAGCCCGATGGCAGGCAGGTGCGCCAGTCCAAGGATCGTCCCGGCCGCCACGCCAAGGGCTACTACGGCGGCGTCACCGGCCCGTCGGGCGCCAAGCAGGCCGCCCGCAAACGGGCGTTCTAGGAGGAGTCATGGAGGCCGCCATCCTCCGATTCGTCCGGCTGTTGCGGCTGTTCGGAGTGCGCGTGAGTGTGTCGGAGTCGCTGGACGCCCTGCGTGCCGCGGCCCAGCCGGGACTGCTCGGTGACCGGGAGCTGCTGCGCGCGACGCTGGCCGTGACGCTGGTCAAGGACCGCCGCGACGTCGAGATCTTCGACGAGGTCTTCGATGCGTTCTTCGGGCTGCGTGCCGTCGTCGAGCAACCGGAGGAGCACGGCCACGCGCACGACGACCTCAGTGACACAGGCGAACTCGAGCGTTTCACCCTCGGCGACGACCCGGGCGACAGCCCGGAGCAGGGTCACTCCCACGGCGCGCCGGACGACATCCGCGACTACTTCCGACCGGAGGATCTGTCGCAGTCGTACAACCTGCACCAGGAGGCCAACAAGCTCGACATGGCCAGCTCGACCGACGAAATCGTGCTGTCCAACGACCAATCGGACAGCATGACGCAGGCCGCGCGCGTGCAGCTGAGCACGAAGCGTCTGCACAACCCGGGCGTCCCCGGCACACTGGCGCCGCAGGCCGGCCTCGAGGTCGATGCCGAACTGAGCGTGGCCCAGGAGATGGCACTGCTCGGCTGGCTGGCCGAGACAGAGGATCCCGACGCACTGCGCGACGATGACTCGCCCGACCTCGATGCTCTGCGAAAAGCGTTGGCACCATTGCTTGCCGGCCTTCCGGAGAAACTGCGCGATCACCTGCAGAAGCTGCTCGCCGGGTCCCCTGAGATCGAGCAGCGTGCACACGATGCCGCCGCGGCGGAGTTGGTCGACCAGCACGACCGATACGCGATCGAGGCCAGCGTGCGCCGCATCCTGGCGAACCTGGAGGGGGCACCGCGTCCCCGCCGACGGGTCGCCGCCGCCGGCACTGTGGACGCACGGCGCACCATGCGCACCAACATGAAGTACGACGGCGTGCCCTTCCGACCCGTCACCGTCGCAAAGACGCACGACCGGCCGAAACTGCTTGTTCTTGCTGATGTTTCGCTGTCTGTGCGGTCGACGGCCCGCTTCACCCTGCAACTGGTGCACAGCTTGCAGTCGATCGCTTCGTCGGTGCGAACCTTCTGTTTCGTCGATGACGTGGTCGAGGTGACCGACCTGTTCGCCGAGCACCGCCTCGACCGCGCGCTGTCGCTGATCATGGCCGGCCCGGACGGCGGTGGCCCGCTGGATGTAGACGCAGAATCCGACTACGGCACGGTCATGGAGAACTTCCTCGAGGAATACGGGTCCGCACTCAACCGACGCACCACCGTGCTGGTGCTCGGCGACGGCCGCGGCAACAACAACGACCCGGGTCTGCGGGCGTTCGAGGAGATCGCCCGCAGGGCGCGGCATACGTTGTGGTTGACACCCGAGCCGCGGTATTCCTGGGCGCTGGGCCGGTGCGATCTTCCGCTGTATGCCGAGCACTGCGAACGCGTCAACGTCGTGCGCGGCACTCAGGGTCTGGAGACGCTGTCCTACGACCTGCACGAGTCGGCATCGTGACCACCATCGACGAGCAGCCCATCGATCCGATGGCCGCCGCGCCGGGTGGGCGCTATCACGACGGCTATGTGACCGTCGTGCGCGGCGCTGCTCCGGCGCAAGCTCGCCTCGTCGCCACCACGCCGATCTTCGGGGTGTATGCCGACGACGGGCTGCTGGTCACGCACACGTTGCGGCCCGATCAACTGGACGACGATCTCACCGGCCTCCTGAACACGCAATTGTTCGAGCCGGGCTGGGTGCGCGGCGTGGAGCTGTTCGAGCGCATCTTCACCGGGGTCGTCCTGACCTCGGCCGACGAACCGTTGGATGCGTGGGAGCTCTACTACCGCAACACGATTCGCCGTGAGAAGGAGGGACCACAGACTGACGCACCGCCCGGCGGGGTCGACGACTTCACACCCGTGCACCAGCACGCCGCCGATCTGGTCGCCGGGCACCGCGTGCTTGAGCTGGGCTGTTGCTTCGGATTTCTGTCACTGCGACTGGCCGAACGCGGTCATGACGTGACGGCATCCGACTTCAGTGAGGGCACAGTCCGGCTGCTCGAGCAGGTCGCGCCACGGTTGGGAGCGCCTCTGACAACGTTGGTCGCCGACGCCGGCCACGTGCCGCTGACTGACCGGTGCGTCGACACAGTGCTGGCAGTGCACCTGCTGGAACACCTCGACGCGGCGCACGGCGAGCGCGTGCTGCGCGAGTCGCTGCGGCTCGCGGCGCGTCGAGTGGTCGTGGCGGTGCCTTATGAGACCGAGGCGGATGAAGCTTTCGGGCACGTGCGCACCATCGACGAGGACGACCTGCGCGACTGGGGTAGGCGCAGCGGCTGCGCCTTCGACGTGCACTCGTTTCACGGTGGCTGGCTGGTTCTCGACCATTGAGCGGTGGCGCCAGGTGCGTCATTGAGCGGTGGCGCGAAGTGGGTCATTGAGCGGTGACGCCAGGTGGGTCATTGAGCGGTGACGCGCGGCGGATCACCGGGGACAAGATCATGGCGTGCGTCCCGTCACGACCAGCGTCGGCGTGACAGATCAGATGACGCCGAGTTTGCTTGCGGCATACACGGCTTCGGCTCTGCGGGAGACGCCGAGCTTGCGCAGGATGTTGCCCACGTGGAACTTCGCGGTCGCCTCGGAGATGAACAACTGCTTGCCGATGTCCTTGTTGGAGTTGCCGTGCGCGAGCAGCGACAACACCTCTCGCTCGCGTTCGGTGAGGTGGCCGTCCTCTGGGTCGTCACGTGTCTTCAGCCCACGCACCATCGCCGCTGCGCTGCGCGAATCGAAGGCGCTGTCGCCGTTGTGCACATCGCGGATCGCGTGGATCAGCGCAGAAGTGTCGACATCCTTGACGACGTATCCCCGCGCGCCCGCGCGCACGGCGTCGAGCACGAGGTGGTCGTCGGCGAACGTGCTGAACACGAGAACACCCAGCTGTGGGTGCGCGCGGGTGAGCTCGGCACAGACGGAGAGGCCTTCGGCGTCATTCTGCGCGGACAGTTTGAGGTCGAGCACGACAACCGACGGGTCGGTGTGCCGCACCACCGCGAGTGCCTCCTCTGCAGTGGTCGCCTCACCCACGACACGCAGGTCGCTCTCGCGTTCGAGGATCACGCGCAGGCCCTGCCGCACCACCGCGTGATCATCGACGAGCACGACGGTGACGGTGTCCTGTCGGGCATCAGGTGCCAGATCGATCATCAGCTGTCCTTTGGTACGTCGATGGTGTCGGTCAGGGTGGTGTGGGCCAGGGCGACGTCAGTCGGGTCCGGATCGGTCAGGTCGTTGACCGTCATGGCCGGCAACGGCAGGTGAAATCGCACGCTCACTCCCCCGATGCGCGCACGACGCACGCTCATGGTGCCGCCGAGCCGGGTGATCCGCTCGGCCATGTTGATCAAGCCCCGGTGGCGACCGTCGCAGGGGGCGGTGGCGGTGACCTTGAGCCGCCGGCGCAGGTCGGCTGGATCGCCGTCGCCGTCGTCGTCGATGGTCAGGATCAACTCATCAGGTCTGCGGCGCAGGTGGACCGTGGCGCGGGTGCCATGGGAGTGCATGGCCGCGTTGAACAACGCCTCTCCGGCGGCGCGCGTCAGTTCGTGGCGCGCCGGCTCGGGTAGTTCGACCTGCGCGCCGCTCACCCGCAACCGGACCGCGAGGCCGCTGCGGTATTGCGTCACCAGCGAGTCCAGCAGCTCCTCCAGTGACCGGACCCGGTCGCTGTTCGGTTGATAGAGGGAGTAGATCGCCTGGCGCAACTGCTCGACAGCGCGACCGGCGAGATCGCGGGCAGACACCAGTTGCTGCTGCAGGTCGTCTCCGTCAGCGCCCAGGTCGGCTGCCTCGCCACGGGCGATCTCCAGCGACATACCGACCGAGAGCACCTGCTGGGTCACGGTGTCGTGCAGCTCGCGGGCGATCCGGTGCCGTTCTGCCTCGACCAGCTCTCGTTGCTCCGCGACCAACAACTGGCGCTCTGCGGCGCGCAGGGCAGCGGTCCGCTCGGACAGGTCGCGGCGCTGCACCTCGGTCTCGGCGTTGAGCCGCTGTGCCTGCCGGTGCAGGGCCAGACCGCTCTGGAACTGCTCGGAGGTGTGCAGCGAGACCGCCGCCTGGTTCGCCAGAATCTGCAGCACGGCGAGGTCGGCACCCTCAGGGTCGCTCGCCAGCCGATGGCGCACCGAGAGCATGCCGACGACGCGATCCTCCAGGCGCATCGGTGCGCGGACGCAGCGGGCACGATTGCCCGGCACCGCTCCACCCCGAATCGCCATCAACTCTCGGGCAGCACCCGGCGGGAATTCCTCCTCGTCGATGGTGGCCTCCTGCTGGCGGGTCACCACTATGCAGCGGGGCCGCGCGCCGGGGAACTCGTGGTCGGCGATGACCAGCATCGCCCAGTCGGCGTCGAGGTGCTGCTGCGCTGCGCGGGTGACCTCGTCGAGCAGCCCGCGCGGCCCTTCGACAGTGCGGACCACTGCCTGCGAGATGGACTCCATCGACCGCAGCGTGCTGTGCAGGCGTTCGTCGGAGCGTACGAACTCCTTGTAGTACGAACGTTTTCCGGACCGTATGCCGGTCAACGACTCCAGATCTACGCTCACAACGCAGCCTCGAAGAGTTCCTGGATCTGCTCGGCCGTCGCCGCACGCGGATTGGTCGTCAAACAGGCATCCTCGAGCGTGGTGCGCGACAAGGTCCGGCAGTCCTCGAGGGTGACGCCCAACGCGCCGAGCCCAGCAGGCACTCCGAGGGTGGCGGCGAGCTTCTCGACCCGCTCGGCGAGTAGTTCGGCCGCCTCCTCGCCGGGCATTCCATCGACGTACATGCCTGCAGCACGAGCGATTTCGCCGAAACGGCGCGGCTCGGAGCGGGCGTTGTAACGGATCACGTGCGGCAGCAGAATCCCGTTGATCACGCCGTGCGGGGCATCCAGCAAGCCACCGACCTGATGACTCATGGCGTGGGTGGCACCCAGGATCGCGTTGCTGAAGGCGAGGCCGGCGTTGAGACTGGCCTGCGCCATACCCGCGCCGGCATCGATGTCGTCGGGGTGCTCGAACATCGCCGGCAGATGATCGAGCACGCCACCGACCGCCGACAGCGCGTGCAGGTCGGCGATCGGGTTGTGCGCCAGGGACACATAGGCCTCGATGCCGTGGGTGAGAGCGTCGAGACCCGTTGCGGCACTGAGCCATTCGGGCATGGTGCGCAGCAGGGTCGGATCAGTGATCGAGATGTCCGGCACCAGGGCGCGCCCCATGATGGTGACCTTCACCGAGCGGCTGGTGTCGGTGACGATGCAAAATTGCGACACATCGGCGCCGGTGCCCGAGGTGGTCGGGATCATCAGCGTCGGCGGAATCGGGTGGTGCAACTGGTCGACACCGCGATAGTCGAGGATGTCGCCACCATTGCCGGCGAGCACCGCGACACCCTTCGCGGCGTCGAGACACGACCCTCCGCCGATGCCGATGATCACGTCGCAGCCATGCTCCTCATATGCGACGTATGCCGAACGCACCTCGTGGTCCTTGGGATTCGGCGTGATGTCCGACCATACGACCGGCACGAGCCCACTCCCACGCAGGACGCCCAACAACCGGTCCACCCACCCGGCCCCGGTGATCCCCGGGTCGGTCACCACCAGGGGCCGACGCGCGCCCAGACGCAACGCGGCGAACCCGGTCTCCGCGAGGGAGCCGGGGCCGAAGACGACCTCTGGTGCGTGAAACTTCGCCAGGCCGCGTGGTTCGTGGACGAAGGCGGACATGCGCAGCGGATCAGCGACCAGTCGCCGGTGAGATGGTGTGCCGAACCTCGTTGACCGCGTCGCAGGGGAAGCCGCCCTGCTCGGCGTGCTCGCGGATCGAGTCTGCGTCCGGCGAGTCGTACACACAGAACAACTTGTCGTCGCTCACGTAGGACTCGACCCAGGTGACGTCGGGCATGCTGTCTAGCACCTCGTTGGACTTGGCGCTGATGTCGTGCAGTTGCTGGTCGTCCAACTGACCCGCTCCGGGCAGGGTCCGCTCGATGACGTACCGAGGCATGTGGTGCTCCTTCCAGGCCCGGACATCCCCCTAGGACTCCGGATCCCGTTGTCAATGAATGAGATTGGTGTCACTCACAGCAAGTTGAGCGCGCGCAGCTCGTCGGCGCTGAACACGCGCGAGCGGATCAGGAACCGAAAACCTTCGGGAGCCTCCAGCGAGAATCCGCTGCCGCGCCCTGGCACCAGGTCGAGGGTGAGGTGCGTGTGCTTCCAGTATTCGAACTGTGACTGCGACATGTAGAACGGCACCGGGTCGGCGACCCCCTCGATGTCCAGGCACTGCAACAGGACGTCGACGTCGCCGATCATGAAGTCACCGACCGGGTAACACATGGGCGCGCTGCCGTCACAGCAACCGCCGGACTGGTGGAACATCACCGGGCCGTTCCGGTCGACGAGCTTGCGCACCATGTCGGCCGCAAGCTGCGTGTAACCGACCCGCTCGACGGCGGGGCCCGGGCCGGCGTCCTGCGACACCGACCCGGGCGAATCCGATTGCGTCATAACGGTTTAGAAGAAGCCCTGCGCGTCTTGCGAGTACGACACGAGGAGGTTCTTCGTCTGCTGGTAGTGGTCGAGCATCATCTTGTGCGTCTCGCGACCGATGCCGGACTGCTTGTACCCGCCGAAGGCGGCGTGCGCCGGGTAGGCGTGGTAGCAGTTGGTCCAGACACGACCGGCCTTGATGCCACGGCCCATGCGGTAGGCCTGCGCCCCGTCACGCGACCAGACACCGGCACCGAGGCCGTAGAGCGTGTCGTTGGCGGTCTTGAGTGCGTCGGCCTCGTCGTTGAACTGGGCCACCGAGACGACCGGTCCGAAGATCTCCTCCTGGAAGATCCGCATCGAGTTGTCGCCCTCGAAAACCGTTGGCTGGACGTAGTATCCGCCGGCCAGGTCACCGTCGAGGTGTGCCTGCTCGCCACCGGTGAGCACCTTGGCGCCCTCTTGCTTGCCGATCTCGAGGTAGGACTTGATCTTCTCGAGCTGGTCGTTGCTGGCCTGTGCACCCATCGTGGTGTCGGTGTCGAGCGGGTTGCCCATCTTGATCCGCTCGACGCGCTTGACCGCGTCACGCATGAAGTCGCTGTAGATGCTGGACTGCACGAGAGCACGCGACGGGCAGGTGCAGACCTCGCCCTGGTTGAGGGCGAACATCGCGAAGCCCTCCTGCGCCTTGTCGTAGAACGCGTCGTTCGCGGTCGCGACGCTGTCGAAGAAGATGTTCGGCGACTTGCCGCCCAGCTCAAGCGTGACCGGAATGATGTTCTGACTGGCGTACTGCATGATCAGCCGGCCGGTCGTGGTCTCACCGGTGAAGGCGACCTTGGCGATGCGCGGCGAGGACGCGAGCGGCTTGCCGGCCTCGGTGCCGAAACCGTTGACCACGTTGAGCACACCGGCCGGAAGCAGGTCGCCGACGAGCTCGATGAGCTTCAGGATCGACCACGGCGTCTGCTCGGCGGGCTTCAGCACGACCGCATTGCCGGCGGCGAGGGCCGGGGCGAGCTTCCACACGGCCATCAGGATCGGGAAGTTCCAGGGGATGATCTGACCGACGACGCCCAGCGGCTCGTGGAAGTGGTAGGCGATGGTGTCGCCGTCGATCTCGGAGATCGTGCCCTCCTGCGAGCGCAGCACACCCGCGAAATAACGGAAGTGGTCGATCGCGAGCGGGATGTCGGCGGCCAGGGTCTCGCGGACGGCCTTGCCGTTGTCCCACGACTCGATGACCGCGATGTCCTGCAGGTTCGCCTCGATGCGGTCGGCCATCTTGAGCAGGATGTTCGAGCGCTCGGTCGGCGAGGTGGCACCCCACTTGTCGGCGGCGTTGTGGGCGGCGTCGAGGGCCGCGTCGATGTCCTCGGCGGTGCCGCGGGCGATGCGGGTGAAGACCTCACCGGTCTGCGGGGCATAGTTGTCGAAATACTCGCCCTTGACCGGGTCGACGAACTCGCCACCGATGTAGTGGCCGTACTTCTCAGCGACCTTGATGCTGCTCCCGGAGGTCCCGGGGCGGTCGAAAACCGTCATTGTCGTGCTCCCGTTCGTGTTCGGTGTGATCGGTTGTCAGTGACGCTAATCACGCCGACGTTGCATTGAGGTTGCGAGCGATATGTGCCACCTGTGACTGCCCGTTTCAGTGGTGGCCAAGCCGGACCGACAGGTATGACGCAGCAGCCGTCGGCCGCAGAATCGCGCGGTGCTGCAGCGGATCCAGTGCTTCGACCATCGCTGGTCACCGCACTCGGAAGCGCAACGAACGCATGCCGGATCCGGCGATGCGTCAGGCGAGTTCGCCCTCCAGGCGGGCGAGTTGGGCCATCGCCATACGTCGCACGGGGGATGCCGACGACACCGATCGCGCCAGCGCTCGCCAGGCGGTCATGTCTTCGGCGCCCCACCACTGACGGGTCCAGGTCGTGAGCAGGTCCGGCCGTCCGCTCGCGACAACCGCACGAGCCAGGTTGGAGTGGACGCGCTCGCGCACGGCAACCACACCCGGCGCGACGGAGTGCGGCAGCACCGGACCGCGGTACATCCGCAGGGCTCCGGCCACATCGTCCGCGGCGAGGGCGGCCTCGACCGAGACCCAGTCGGCACGGGCGTCCGCAGCCAGCCGATACGGCCGCGAGCGCAGCACGTCCTCGCCGAGCACGCGCCGCAGCCGGATCAACTCCGCGCGGACCGTGGAGTCCCCGTTGCCGGACTCGTAGAGCTGACAGGCGATTTCGTCGCCGGAGAAGCCTTGCGGAGCCTCGACCATCAGCACCATCATCTCGCTGTGGCGACGACTGAGGGTGACCGCGCGCCGATCGATGACCAGCGGGGCTTCGTCGTGTCCGAGGACGTTGAGGTGGATCTGCCCGACTCCCCCACCGATGTCACGCCGGCCGGCACCAGGCGTGAACGTCGCATCGGCACGGCCCAGCTCGAGCTCCGCCATACGTGCCGCCGCGCGCACCATGCCCATCGTCTGGGGCACGGCGATCTGGTCGCCACCGGTGACGTCGAGCACGCCGAGCACGGCACCGGTCTGGGGGTCCTGGATCGGCGCGGCGACGCAGGACCAGCGGCGCACCGACTGCAGGTAGTGCTCGGCGCGCGTGACCTGCACGGGGCGGCCGAGCGTGAGAGCGGTGCCGGGAGCGTTGGTGCCGGCGACTCGCTCGTCCCAGGAGGCGCCTTCGACGAAACCGATGCTTTCGGCACGTCGCAAGGTGGGCATCGAACCGCACACCCACAGCAGTTGGCCGTGCTCGTCGCTGAGCGCCATGAGGGCATCGCTGGCGCGTGCTGCCTCGCCGAGAACGTCCTCCAGGAGCGGCAGTACCCGGGCGAGCGGATGGGACTCGCGATAGTCGCGCAGCACATCGTCGCTCAATGCGAGCGGCGGTTCGGCCTGGTCCGCCGACACTCCAGCGGCCGCCGAGCGCATCCAGGACTCGGTGACCAGCAGTCGTACATCGGCGGACGGCATGCTTCCAGTAAACCTCGCCCGCCGCCGCAAGTGCAGGGCTTTGGCCCATCGTCCTGAAGTCGTCGGCCGAACCACGAGGGTTACCGACGAGTATGCCGGGAGATGTCCTCACGTCAGACCCACGTCACACGGTGGCCACATCGGATTGCGCACCCGGCCCGGCGTGCTGCGTCATACGTGAGCAGGATGCGCGGTCACATAGGATCCGCGCCCGGCGGCCGCGTCATACGTGAACGGGGTGCGCGCTCGGGGGTGGCGCGCCCGGTCCGGGATGCTGCGTCATACGTGCTCGCCGAGCTTCGGGCAGTCACCGGTGCGTGGTCTCATGGAGTCCGATGCGTACTGCGCACCAAGGAGGAGGCGGCGAGATGAGCCATCCGCGATTGCTGCACACCGTGCTGGATGCCGAGCGGCCGCGAGAGCTCGCCGAGTTCTACCGTGAACTGCTGGGGCTGCGCTATCGGCCGGGTGACGAGATTCCGGACGACGGCAGCGACGATGAGGCGGACTGGCTGGTGCTGGTCGACGACGAGGGTCATCGGGCGCTGGCCTTCCAACAGGTCGAGACGCTGCCGCGGGCGTCGTGGCCGAGGCCCACACCCGTTCCCATGCAGTTGCACTTGGACATGACGGTGCCGAGCGCGCGGGAGTTGGAGCGGCAGCGTGAGCGTGCGATCGCGCTCGGGGCCGACGTGCTGCTCGATCGCACCGCCGATCCGGACGAGCCGTTATATGTCTTCGCCGATCCGGCCGGGCATCCGTTCTGCGTCTTCGTCGGTTGAGCGCATCGAAAGAATCGACGGCGATTTCGTCGGGGCCAAAACAGATTGCTCGAAGTGCCCGACCGTGAAAACGTCGCAGGCATGCGCTCTTTCGAGGATCTCGTCGCCGAGGCCCAGTCCGCGGACGTCTCCGGGTGGGGATTCTCCTGGTTGGACGGCCGCGCGATCGAGGCGCGTCCGTCGTGGGGGTACGCCGAGCTGCTCGCTCGGCGCCTTGCCGGCGCCGAGCGCGCGCTCGACCTCGACACCGGAGGCGGCGAGGTCGTCAACGAGGCCACGGTGTTGCCCCGAACGATGATCGTCACGGAGGCGTGGCCGCCGAACGCCGTGCGTGCCCGGCAGACGCTCGGCGCTCGCGGCGTGAGCGTGGTTGATGTGGACGCCGGTGTCAGCAGGCTGCCGTTCGGTGACGCAATGTTCGATCTGGTGACTGCACGGCACCCGGTCAGGCCGAATTGGTCGGAGGTTCATCGGGTATTACGGCGCGGTGGGACCTATTTCGCGCAACACGTCGGACCGGCCTCGGCATTCGAACTGATCGAGTACTTCCTCGGCCCACTGCCGGAGGAGATCCGGGCCGGGCGTGACCCCCAGCGCGAAGCCGACGACGCCCGTTCCGCCGGTCTGACCGTCGAACGCCTCCTGACGGCTCGCTGCCGGATGGAGTTCTTCGATGTCGGAGCTGTCGTCTGGATCCTGCGCAAGTGCGTGTGGTGGGTGCCCGGATTCTCAATCGGTCGGTACGACACGCAGTTGCGTGAACTCGACGAGATGATGCGATCGGGCGAGTCGTTCGTGGCTCACTCCACCAGGCACCTCATCACGGCACGTCGTCCAGCATCCTGATCGCCGTGCCGTCATGCACGTGGCATTCGGCAACGGGCATGACTCTCTCACCTCCTCTCTTTGGTGACAGACAGCGTCGAATCCGCACGCCACGCACGGGCGACAGGATCTGGGGGGCGCGGAGTCTGATGCCGAGGGTTGTCGGTGGTCGCGGCTAGGTTCTTGTCATGGGAACAGCCGTCGGTCAGATCGCACTGGACGCAGCCAGTGCGGGCGTGGAGTTGCTCGGTGTCTCCTGCCCTGCACCGCTGGCATCAGCGACGGTCGCTGCGACCTGGATGGGCGAAGCGCAGTTGCGCGCGCTGCTGACCCAGATCGGGCGCGCCCGTTCGGCTTTGGCGATTCTCGAGGCCGCCCTGGTGGGCGAGGGATTGAGCCGTGGCCTGCCCGGCGACGAGGGCCTGTCCCCTGTCGACTGGGTTCGCACACACGAGGGCGCGGCAGCCGTGCCGCCTGACCCGGCCGAGGCCGCGCGAGTCGTGCGCCAGGCCCAGATCCCCGCCCGCCGCGGCAGCGTCTGCGACCCGGTGCTGGCCGCGTTCGCTGCCGGTGAGTTGTCCGCTCGCAAGACCGACCAGGTGCTGAAGTTCATCGACGAAGTCGCCGCAGTGGCCGACCCGGACGAACTCACCGGCATCGTGCGAGCACTCATCGACGGAGCAAGCGACGGCGCCGTCCCAGGAGTACACGCCGTCCCCAACGCAACCGAACCACTGAAAGAAACCGACACGAACGCCGCCGACCTAGGTGACGATTCGGATGGCGATGCCGACAGCGGACCGAGCGAGGATCAACCACACGAGGACCAACAAGAGCACGACCAACGCGAGTTGTCCGATGCAGACAACTCGGCTGCACATGGCCTCAGCGCTGAGCCGACTGATCGCGAACGACGTGCCACAGGCGGCGGTCCAGCCGAATGGGGCCTGTTGCCACGAGAACTCGCTGCCGCCATACGACACGCATCGCGTCTGCTGAAGCCGGAGCGACAACTGGAAGACGAAGAGCGCGAGTCCCGCCGTGGCTGCGCGATGTTCAAGGGCGCAGGTCCGGGGAATCTCTCCGAGTACCGCATCCTCGCCGATGCCGAAGGCTGCGCGATCCTCGATTCGGCGGTCGCCGCACTCTGCGTGCCCGTGCCTGGTCCGACCGGCGAAGCCGATCTGCGTTCACCAGCGCGCCGCCGGTATGACGCCTTGATGGATCTCGTGTCGCGTGGCATCGCCGCGGGCGGAAACCTGCCGCGAGCCAACAAAGCTCAGATCATCGTCACCACGACCCTTGAGTCGTTGCTCGACAGACTGCGCGGCGTTGGAATCACGATGACGGGCGAGGTCCTGTCCCCCGAAACCGTCCGGCGACTCGCGTGTGACGCCGAGATCATGCCGATGATGCTGGGTGGTGCCGGTCGGCCGCTGGATGTCGGGCGATCCAGACGTCTGTTCACCGGCGCGCAACGGCTGGCGTTGTGGCGCCGCGACCATGGCTGCACCTTCCCAGGGTGCACGGTGCCGGCCACGTGGTGCGACGCCCATCATGTCGTGCACTGGTCGCGCGGCGGCTCGACTGACCTGGGAAATGCGGCGTTGCTGTGTCGCCGTCATCACACCCTCGTCCACAGTGATGACCTGAGCGCTGACGTCACCGACGTGGGCGTGACCTGGCGGATTCCGCGACTTCTCGCCGCGAGTTGACCGCCCCGCTCCGCAACCCACCGACCACGGTGGGTGCCGCGGCCTGCCCCGCACATCGTGCCCTTGATCACGGCCCCGCGACGCCCAGGCCGTCGACGCGACCTGAGCACGATCCTTTCAGCTATGTGAGAGAGACGCTCTCAGCTGGAACCGATCAGCCGGCGCTGGGCGCTGCAACCTTCGCGCGGTCCAGGTCGCAGTCGTCACCTTCGCGCGGTCCGCGTCGCAATCGTCACCTTCGCGCCGCTACGGACCGTCGGCAACCATCTCGACCTTGAAACCGGTCGAGTTCTCCAACCACCCGGCATAGTGCTCAACGCCACCAGCATGGGGATAGCGCTCCTGATACAGCGGCTCCCAGCCATGCAGCGGCGCATCGTGCATGAGCTGATCCAGCTGGGCGGCCGAATCAGCCTTGAACGCAACGTGATTGACGCCAGGTCGGCGACGATCGTGGTCGGGCTGTGAGAGGCTCGGCGAGGCCGTCACCACGAGATATGCGCCACCCGCAATCCAGGATGCGCCGTTTTCCCATTCGTCCTGTACGGCGAATCCGACCTCCGTGAGCAACCAGTCCCACTCGGTTCGCACCGCCGAGAAGTCGGCCACCCAAATCTCGACATGATGAAAGCCAGCCACGAGTGAAGTCTCCCAGGCGCTCGTGACCAACAGGACCGCTGTCCGGTGACACGCGCCGGTCCCGACATCTCAGCGGGGATCCGGCCATAAGCGAACCAGTCCGCGTCAGTCCGCACCCTGCTCCCGACGTGCCTGGAATCCCCAGCCGCAAGCGAACCGCTCAGCGTCACCCGATCCGGTCAGCCGAGCCTCGGAACGACAGCAGCTGTACCCGGTGATCGATGGACCACCTTCCGGCAAGACCGTCGGATGCAACACTCGGAGCCGTGCCGCAGAACATCGACCTCCCGCAGCTCGCCGCCGACATCGACCGGACATGCCGTTTGCACGGGAAGTTCACGCTCCGCTCGGGTCAGATCGATGGCGCTGCTGATCCCTGCGGGAACGCAGATCCTCGGCGGCCTTGAGCTGGGCGGCGTGCCGATCGCGACCATGCTCAGCTCCATCACCAGCCTGCCGGCGCTGTTCGTGTGTAAGGAAGCCAAGACCTACGGGACGTGTCGCCTTGCCGAGGGCGGGAACGTCGACGGCCGTACGGTCACACTCGTCGAAGACATCGTGACCACTGGCGGCGCAGTTCGGGCCGCCACTGTCGCGCTGCGCGAGCGAGGCGCCGTGGTGACTGACGTCGTCTGCACCATCGATCGCAGCCGTCCCGATGAGGACCCACTCGCCGACCTGCAGATCACGACGACTGCGCTCTTCACCCGTGCTGATCTCGATGCGCACGCCGCACGTTCGTGATGAGCGCCGTGGTCCGCCCGCATACATCAAGGTTTGCGACGGCCTCGACAGCCACTGTCACCGACAAACTGTCAACAGGAGCCCTCCACGTCCACCGTCACCTGAGCGCGAAACCGACGCAAGAAAACTGACGTGCGCCGGGCCGGTCGCGCGGCATACGGTCCACGGGTGATCACTCTCATCCAGCCGACGGTCGACCTGCACCAGCAATGGCTTGCCAGCTATCTCGAATTCGGTGACGACGTCGCGCACGGCTACGGCGACCTGCGTTGGAGCGTCGAAAAACTTAGCAGTTCAACAGGTTTCGCCGACTTCGTGACCACCAAACTGTCGTATGCCGATCCCGCCACCATCATGCCCGAAGGCCTCGTGCACGACTCGCTCTTCTGGGTCGTGGACGACGCCGCCCCGAGGACGATCCTCGGCTCGCTCAGCCTGCGGCATACGCTCAACGACTTCCTGCTGCGTGAGGGCGGACACATCGGGTATGGCGTTCGGCCCTCCGCACGACGCCGCGGCATTGCGACGGCCGCCTTGCGACTCGGCCTTGTCGAGGCGACATCGATTGGTCTGCAACGCGTTCTGGTCACCTGCGACACAGACAACGTGGCGAGCGCCAAGACGATCGAGAGATGCGGCGGACGCCTCGAGGACATCCGCGGCACCTCTCGTCGCTACTGGATCGAACTCACGTAAGTTGGCCCCCGGCGCGAACCCGGTGAAACCCACGCTCGATCCAGCCGGTACACGCCAACGCGCCGAACCGGGCAATCTCGCCGCCAGACCCCGGAATGCCGAGCCGAACGCGGACACCTCGATGAACGCAGCCAGCCCTGGCTCAGTTGAGCAACGCTGCCGCAGCCGCGGCCACGTCACCGAGGACGAGTTCGCGACTGTCGGCGTCGTAGTCGAACAGCTCGCCGTACCGGCCCCAGTCGATCGCCGAGTCCAGCTGGCGCTCGGTGTCCTCGGCCGAGAAGCCGCGGCGCAGCAGATCGCGGAAGAAGTCGTCCCGCAGCGCACCGTTGTCACTGTTCTCGAGTGCATGGACGATCGTGCGCACCAGCGGCGCGCGCTCCCGCGCCTGCACGGCGAAAATCTCCTTGCTGCGCAGGATGTCCGCGGTGAACCACTCGCGGCCGGTGTCGGTGAGGAACGCCTGGGCTCCCTCGACATCCAGGAAGCCGAGCATCACCGCGGCGTCGACCAGCGGCAGCAGATCGTCGACTTCGAAGGACAGCTCGTCTGCGAGATCGGGCAGGTCGGTCTGCCCGTTGTGCGCGTAGACGATCTCGACGAGACCCGCCAGCCCACCGACCGACACCGACGGCAGCGGGTGCGTGAGCGGCCCGGTCTGGGCGGTCGTGGTCGCGGCGACACCGTCCTGACCGGTCAGCAGTGAGTACAGCTGCTGCACGATCTGGTCGAAGCTCGGGCTGCGACGGTCGCGCGGTCGCGGCAGGTGCACCGGCACCTCTGCCTTGATGTGTCCCGGGTTGGCGCCGAGCACCACGACACGGTCGGCCAGCAGCACCGCCTCCTCGATGTTGTGGGTGACCACGCAGATCGCCTTCGTCGGGAAGTCCGGCTGCGCCCACAGCGACATCAACTCGTTGCGCAGGTTCTCCGCCGTCAGCACGTCGAGCGCGCTGAACGGTTCGTCCATCAGCAACGCGTCCGGCTGTAGCACGAGTGCACGGGCGAAGCCGACGCGCTGGCGCATCCCGCCGGAGAGTTCCTTGGGGTACGCCGACTCGAAGCCGTCGAGACCGATGAGGTCGATGGCCTCCAGCGCGCGCCGACGCCGCTCGTCCTCACCGACGCCCTGCGCCCGCAGACCCAGCTCGACGTTCGCCTGGACCGTCAGCCACGGCATCAGCGCGAACGACTGGAAGACCATCCCGACACCGGGGTTCGCCCCACGCAGTTGCTTGCCGCGATAGCGCACCTCACCGGTGGTCGGCGCGATGAGCCCGGCGATGGTGCGCAGCAGCGTCGACTTGCCGGAGCCGGACTTGCCGAGCAGCGCGACAACCTCGCCCTCGTGCAGGGTGAACGTGACATCGTCCAGCACCGTCAGCTCGACATTTCCCTTGCCCGGGAAGGACTTGCTGATGTGGTCGACCTCGACGATGGCGGCTCGGTTGTTGATCGTGGTGCTCATGACGCACCTCCGTTTCCTGATGAGAGTTGTGGTTCGGACGAGGTCGGCACGGTTCTCGAGAACCGGGCCAACCTGGTCTGGTCACGGCTGGTGGACCGGCGTACATCCACCACCGAATTGTCGCTCGAACGCTGAGAACATCGACGCATCAGCTGAGCGAGTAACGCGTTTCGGCCAAGCGGTACAGCCGGCGCCAGAAGGATCGGTTGAGGCCCACGACAAAGATGCACATCACCATGTTGCCGACCAGCATGCGTCCGAAGTTGCCGTGCTGCGTCGACTGAGCGATGTAGGCACCGAGGCCGGTGGCGGTCAGCGTCGTCTTGCCGTAGGTCACGACCTCGGCGACGATCGACGCATTCCACGCACCACCGGCAGCCGTGATCGCACCGGTCACCCACGCCGCAAAGATCGACGGCAGGATCACCGACCGCCACCGCTGCGCCCGGCTCAGCCGTAGGTTCGTCGCGGCCTCCCGCAGATCGTTCGGTATGGCGGAGGCGCCCGCGATCACGTTGAACAGGATGTACCACTGCGCACCCAGCGCCATCAACACGATGCCGCCGATGTTGATGCTGATGCCGGTGTTGATCAGCACCAGCGTGAAGATCGGGAACAGGAAGTTCGCCGGAAAGCTGGCCAGCACCTGCACCACCGGCTGCGCGAGCCTGTTGACCTTGGGGTTCATCCCGATCCAGACACCGATCGGCACCCACACGACCGTCGCGAAGACCAGCAGCACCAGCACCCGCGCGAAGGTCACCAGTCCGAGCACGAAGGTGTGTGGGAACTGACCAAGACCGGCGGTGCGGTTGATGTAGAGCAGCATCTCGGTCAGGCCCCAGCAGATCAGCCCGATCACGACGACGGCATACACGACGTCGATCGCCCGGCGACGACCCGCCTTCACCTGCAGCGGGTGCTCGGCCAGCCCGAAGACCCGGGTGCCCGCCTCCAGCGCCCGCGTCACCGGACGCACCGCCGACAGCGCCAACTGGGGCACCCGCGACCGGCGCAGCAGATCCAGCGTCAGACTGCGCGGCGCCTGCGCCGACTCGGAGTCCTCGATGCGGAAGCGCTCGGCCCAGGCCGTCAGCGGACGCCAGAACACGACGTTGACCCCGATGATCATCACGATCATCACACCGATCGCGAGGAAGACCCGCCCGAGCTGCTGACGCTCGGCCGCGACGCCCACGTAACTGCCGATGCCGGGCACGACATACGTCTTGTTGTTGACGCTGATCGCCTCGGACGCGGTGAGGAAGAACCAGCCGCCGCCGAAGCTCATCATGCCGTTCCAGACGAGCGGGATCATGCCGCTGGGAACATCCAGCTGCCAGAAGCGCTGCCACTTGGTGAGCCGCAAAAGCCTTGCGGCCTCATCGAGTTCGCGTGGCTGCGTCACCAGCGACTGGTAGAACGCGAAGGTCATGTTCCAGGCCTGGGAGGTGAAGACCGCGAAGATCGCGGCGCACTCCACGCCCAGCATGCTGTGCGGAAACAGTGTCAGCCAGATGGTGATCGTGACCGACAGGAAGCTCAGGACCGGCACCGACTGCAGGATGTCCAGCAACGGCAGCATGACCTTCTCGGCACGCCGGTTGCGGGCCGCCAGGGTGGCGAAACCGAAGGTGAAGACCACCGAGAAGAACAACGCCACGAACATCCGGAACAACGACCGCAGTGCGTAATACGGCAGTTCGGAGGGAGCAGTCGAGATCGTCGAGGTGATCTGGTGGCCGTGGATCGGCTCGGTCACACCCTGCGAGATCTTGATCAGCAACCAGAAGATGACGGCCACCGCGGCGAGCACGATCACGTCGGCGATCATGGTGGTGCGCGAGCGGGTCGGCGCAGTGGAGTTGCCCGCGAACGGGCGCAGGAGCATGGACATCGCGGGGGCCTCCTTCAAGGCACGCGTGGGACGGTTCTGCCCTGCCGCGTGACGAGGAGGTCGGTGCGGAGGTCAGCCGATGGGGAAGATGAACCGGAAGCGGGGACTATGACCGTCGCTACTCATGGCGACGCCCCCTTTCGGATCGGCTGACCAGCACCTGATCGGTGCCGCAACACACCGTAGCGGACGTTTAAGCACTTGCGCAAATGAGATAGCGCTGTGCACACTGGATTGATCATGCCACTCGCTCGCAACCCGCGCCCAGCATCCGTCACTGATGCCCAATTACAAGCTGCTGCAGCGACATTCGACCTTCTGTCGGTGCCGAGTCGACTGCATCTGGTGTGGATTCTCGCTGGCGGCGAGTATGACGTCAGCACTCTCGCGGAACTCACCGATGCCTCTGTTCCGGCGACGAGCCAACACTTGTCGAAACTGCGCGCCGCAGGCGTGGTCAGCTCTCGACGCCATGGGCGACGGCAGCTGTACCAAGTCGACGACCCGCACGTGCAGTCGATCCTGCGACGCATCTTCAGTCACATCGCCGTCGACGGGACGCTCACGCCGGACCCGAAGAAGCCGCGGCCGCCGCGGCGCCCGCGCTTCGCGCCCATCGCGTGATCACCCGGCATGCGCGTGTTGATCTCCTGAGTGCCCATCCGCTCACGTCCGTCTGCTGAGCCGCCAACTTCGCGCGCACAGTTCACCGACTCATCGAGAACGCCGGATGTCCCTGGGATGATCCCAGGGTGAAGCTCACCGAAACGACCGCCGCGCACCTGACCGCTCATCTGACCGAGGCTCAGCGCACGAGCCGGGTCGCGTCGACGACGGCAGGGGTGTTGCGCGGTGGCGAACTCGTCTGGTCCGCAGCAGCTGGGCACATCGACGGCCATCCGGACGGCGAAAAGGCAACAACCGCAACGCAGTACCGCATCGGGTCGATCTCCAAGTCGTTCACCGCAGTGCTGGTCATGCAACTGGTCGCCGATGGCCTGGTCGACCTCGACGACCCGGTTGACCGGCATCTGCCCGAGCTCGGCCCGGCACTGGCGCCGGCGCGGGTGGGTGAACTGCTCAACCACGGCTCGGGCCTGTATGCCGAAACCCTCGGCGACTGGTGGGAACGCAGCGCCGGACGGTCCTGGGAGGAACTTCTGCCGAGCATCCGCCGTGCGCACCGCCCGGGAGCGCGATTTCATTACAGCAACGTGGGATTCGCGGTGGCCGGCCGCCTTGTCACCGAGGTGCTCGGCACCGGGCGCAGCCGCGGCTGGTGGGGCGTCATACAGGACAGGATCCTGACGCCGCTCGGAATGCGTGCCACGACATACAGCCCGACGGCGAACGCAGCGCCCGGGCTCGCGATCCACCCGCACGCCGATCTGCTGCACGACGAGCCCGCGACCGACACCGGCGCCATGGCACCCGCCGGCCAGCTGTGGTCGACGATCGGCGACCTGTCGGTCTTCGCGCGATTCCTCACGTATGGCGATCCGGCTGTGCTGCCCGACGACCTGCGCACCGCGATGCACATACCGTCGCTGATCTGCGACGTGCCAGGTGAATCCTGGTCGCGCGCCTACGGACTCGGCCTCGACGTCGTCAACCGCGGTGGCACCAGGTATGTCGGCCACGGTGGTTCGATGCCGGGTTTCCAGTCCGTCCTCCGGATCGACCCGTCGACCGGTGACGGCGTCATACTGCTCGTCAACGACACAGCCGGGATCGACCTCGATGCGATCGGCTTACTGGAGGCATCCCTCGCGCTGGAGCCGAAGGTTGCCCAGCCGTGGCAGGTTTCCTCAGAGCTCGACAGCGGCTCGCACGCGCACGACCTGCTACCCCTGACCGGCACGTGGTACTGGGGCACGCGCGCCCATCTGCTCACGGTCGGTCCGGGCGACACCCTGCGCCTCGAGCCGGTGCACGACGGGCGAGGATCTCGGTTCGAGCCAACCGGTCCTGAGGAGTGGCGTGGCCTGGACGACTACTTCGCCGGCGAGATCCTGGCCGTTCGACGCGCTGCAGACGGCGCTCCATACCTGGACCTGGCGAGTTTCCGACTGACACGCACGCCGTACGATCCGGAGGCAGACATACCAGGCGGGGTCGGGCGCGGTTGGACTCCGTCGGCCGACGCGCGAACCCGAGGATGAGGCACCACCCGTGGACCACTGGCTGACGACGATCCCACCGTTCGCGGTCTATCTGCTGGCCGGGCTCGTGGTCGGAGTCGAGAGCCTCGGTATACCGGTGCCCGGCGAGATCGTGCTGGTCGCTGCGGCTGTGATGTCCGCCAAGCACGAGCTGTCGATCAGCCCGCACGGCATCGCGATCGCCGCTGTCCTCGGAGCCGTCATCGGCGACACGATCGGCTACACCGTCGGACGCCGTTATGGCGAAAAGCTTTTCGAGTTCCTCGGGCGGCGCTTCCCCAAACATGTCAACGACGATGTCATCGCGTATGCCGAGCACGTGTTCGCGCGCTACGGCATCTTCGCGGTCTTCTTCGGTCGCTTCGTGGCGCTGCTGCGCATCTTCGCCGGACCCTTGTCGGGATCGTTGAAGATGCACTACCCGCGATTTCTGGCCGCCAATCTCGCGGGCGCCATCTGCTGGGCCGGCGGCACGACCTACCTCGTGTATTACCTCGGCCGCGCTGCCGAGACCTACCTGAGCCGGTTCTCGTATGTCGCCCTCGCAGTGGCCGTCGTAGCGGGGTTGGTGGCCTCCACGATGCTGCGCCGCCGCATGGAGCAGAACGTGCAGCGCTACGCCGATCAACGACGCGCCTACGAGGCATCCGAACCGCAGGACTGACCGCGGCATCTCAAGCGCTATGCCGCACATGTGCGATCCAGATGCCGATCCGTCGGCGTCACCCCCGTGCCCGACCGCCGGCGCGACCCCCGTGCACGAACACCGGCGCGGTTCGGGTGCCTCTCACGGCTCAGCAGGGATCCACACTGCGGTCCGGATCAGGCCGTCGTGCATCGACCACCGCACCTGCGCCCGACCGGTCGGCCAGTCCGGGTGTGCCGTCAGAACGTCGACGTCCGCGGTGCCGTCACCGAGAGTCACGCGAGCCTGCTGGAAGTCCAGCCACGTGCGTGTCAGCGGCCACCACGCCTTGAACAACGCTTCTTTCACGGTGAAAACCACTGTGCTGAGAGCACTTTCGGCATACTGCCGCTCGTTTGTCCGCAGGATCACCTCGACCGCATCCAACGGCAACGGGCGGGCCGGCTCGGCATCGACACCCACCGCCACGACGTCGCGTCTTCGCGCGACGACCGCACTGCGCAGACCGGTGCAGTGAGTGATCGAACCAACGACGTCTGGCGGCCACACGGGAGCGCGGTCATCCCCGACCGGCACGGCCTGATGCGCCGCCGCTGGATCGAGATCGCCAAGTGCACGACGTGCGCACCATCGCCCCGTCGCAAACTCCGCTCGCCGCGCCGCCTGCGCACTCGTCGTCACCACGGACTCGAACTCCGGCAGAGCAGCCGGGATGTCGCCGGAGGTCTCACAGACCGCGAACGACGTCGGCAACAGCATCCGCATCGACATCACCGACTCACAAGAGCCGGCGCTGCATCGCCCATGAGGTCAGCTCGTGACGGGAGGACAACTGCAGCTTCCGCAACACCGAAGACACATGTGTCTCAACAGTTTTGATCGAGATGAACAGCTCCTTGGCGACTTCCTTGTACTGATACCCGCGCGCGATCAACCGCATGACCTCACGCTCTCGCGCGGAGAGCCGGTCGAGTTCCTCATCGATCTCGGCGATCTCGCCGGCCGTCGCGCCGAACGCATCAAGAACAAAGCCGGCGAGCCGCGGGCTGAAGACGGCGTCCCCCTCGGCCACCCGGTGGATCGCGGTCACCAGGTCGGTCGGAGAGATGGTCTTGGTGACATAGCCGCGAGCGCCTGCCCGGATCACCGAGATCACGTCGTCGGCCGCGTCCGAGACCGACAACGCCAGGAAACGCACCGGTGCGTCGCCCTGGTTGGTCACACCGGCACAACCGGTCACGACATCCGAACCACCGTTGCCGTTCCCGCCAGGCAGATGCACATCCAGCAGCACCACGTCAGGTCGTTCGGCGCGGATCACCGCAATCGCCGTGTCGACGTCAGCAGCCTCGCCCACCACGCAGACGCTGTCGTCGAGTTCTGCCTTCACACCCGATCGGAACATCCGGTGGTCGTCGACCAGCACCACACGCGCCGTCATACTGAATCCTTCGTGTTTGCAGGAGCATCCGGGTCTTCGTCAATGTGTTTAGCCGTGCCCGGCTCATCGGGAGATGTCGGTGTCACGATCTCATCGTCCAACCGTAGGCAGACCTCTGTGCCGTCCTCACGGCGGCGCACCTGCGCCGCGCCCCCATGCCGTCGCATTCGTCCGACGATCGACTCTCTGACCCCGAGTCGGTCCTCGGCAACGGCGTCCAGATCGAAACCTTCGCCATGATCACGTACGAACGCCTCGACCGTTCGCGACCCGACCTCCAGATAGACCGACACCGGCGGTGCGCCGTGCCGCACCGCATTCGCGAGCGCCTCGCGCAACGCCCGCACCAACGCCATTCCGGCGTCGTCGATCGGCCGGTCACCACTGACCACCAGATCGACCGGTATGCCGTGCAGGTCCTCGATCTCGTGCGTCACCTCGGCGACCGCTGTGGCGAGGGTCGCCGCCGCAGGTGTGCTGTCGGTGTAGAGCCAGGTGCGCAGCTCTCGCTCCTGCGCCCGGGCGAGCAGTTGCACGGCGTGCGGGTCGCTCGCGCGCCGCTGGATCAAGGCCAGCGTCTGCAGCACCGAATCGTGCAGATGCGCTGCGATGTCGGCCTTTTCGGTCGCGCGGATGCGCTCGGTCTGCTCCTGCCGGAGCGAGTCGAACAACCTGGTGATGAACGGCGCTGCGACGAATCCCGCGCCGACGAGCACGACCACGACCGAGATCGCGGTGTCGCGCAGGCTCGACAGGCTGCGTCCCTGCGTGATCAGCAGCACCAGCCCCACCACCGCGAGCAGCACTCCGAAACCGATCCGCAACAGGCTCTGCCGGCCTTCCGCCTCCGCGCCGATCCACTGTCTGCGCTCGGCACGATCCAGTCGCGACCAGACCAGCAGCACACCGGCCGCAATCACCAGCAACGGCAACGCGATCGACAAATGGCCGGTGGCGGTCAACACTTTGCCGGCAGACACCCCGCCGATCACGAGCACCACCAACCCGATCGGCACAAAGCGGCGTGCCGGCATCGGCGGTCGCTGCGCGGGATCGGTGCACCCGTCCGCCGCTTTCGGCATCGTCAACCACAAGAAGGCATAGACCGGCAGCCCGAAACCGAGCAACGCACTCACCGCGCTGAGTACCCGCAAGGCCCCGAGCGGTATCCCCAGATGCGCACTGACCCCGGCACAGACCCCCGCGACGACCCGCCCCTCCGCGGGCCGCACCAGCGGAGGCCGCAGTCGCTGCGCTGACTGCGTGCCAGGTGTCGTGTGTGGCGCGCGCGACTGCACCGACGACGGCGACGGGGATCGCGGCGACTGTGCTGCGTCATACGGCTGGTTCACGATGTCAGTCTGACCCACCGCAGGCCCTTCGACACCACATCCGGCCGACGACCCGGGGCCGCTCAGGGCCGGTTCAGGGTCGACCCGCATGGCAGACGTGGCCCGCCTGCCGCAGGCTGAGTTGTATGACGCAGCAGACTCATCAGGGAGCACCCGCGGCCGGGCCGCAGGCCCGCGACGCGCTGGGACGGTTGTTCGCCGCCTGCCGCAACGCACCGGTCGTCCGGCAGCATGATGGCCGCTGGTGCGCCGGTGTCTGTGCCGGTGCCGCCAGACGGTGGGACGTCGATCCGCTCATTGTGCGGGCAGGCTTCGTGCTGGCGACATTCATGTTCGGGTTGGGAATTCCGGTCTATCTGCTCGCCTGGTGCCTGTTGCCGGACGAGAGCGGCAGCATCGTCGCCGAACGCGCCGTCCGTCGCGGCGATGCCGGCGCCGTCCTGTTGACGGTGATCAGTGCGATCGTGGTCTTCAGCGGCTTCGGATTCTTCTGGAGCGGCGGCTGGGGCTGGAGCTTCGGCGGACCGGTGATCGGCATCGTTCTCCTCGCCTGGATCATCGTGGCGTGGAGCGGAAGCGGCCCCGGTGCGCGCCACTCCGGGGAGTCCCCGGAGCAATGGCTGTCACGCCTGACTCGCCAGGTCCAGCACGCCTTCGGTGCAGGCAGCGCGACCGCCATGCACGCAGAGCCCGGCGGTGACGGCCCTGTCGATCTCACCGTCGACCTGCGCAAGAGCGACCGGAACAACACCGCACCGGACACACTGCACGCCGGCCCTCAGCACACGGGCAGGTATGCCGCAGGCGCTCCCGTCCCCGGCTCCCCCGATGCGTCCGCACCTCCCGTCGAACGCGTGTGGCTGCCACCGCGCCCGCGTCGCGCGACGCTGAACCCGTTGCTGTCACTGGCGATCGCCGGCGTGGCGATGGTGACCGGCGCCTGCAGCGCCTTGATTCTCACCACAGCCGGACGCAGCGGCAGTGCTTTGCAGGTGGGGCTGGGAGCGGGAATCGCCGTCGCGGCGGTCGGGCTGATCCTCGGGGGATTGGCCGGCCGCCGCGGGGGTGGGCTGGCGTCGGCGACGAGAGTCGCGGCAGTGCTCGCGGTCGCGAGCCTCGCGCTGCCGACGAACTTGCCCTGGACCGGCCCGATCGGTGACCAGCACTGGCAACCGACGTCCGTGGCAGCCGGACAGCAGCGACTGTTCGCCATGCGTGTCGGCCAGGGGACACTTGACCTGCGTGATCTGAAAACCGCTGCACTTGAATCTGATTCGACGATCACCGCCCGGGTCAACATCGGTCAGCTGGTGATCATCCCGCCGATCGGAGCTCGCCTGGTCGTGCACAGCACGGTCGACGCCGGCTCGATCGACCCCACCGGTGCCACCGATTCCCGCGGGGTCAACGGCAACCGCAACAGCGTCGACAACGACCAGTCCGGCCTCCGGCTGAATCAGACCACGACGATCGGCAGCGGCACCGACACCATCACCGTCGATGCGCGGGTGGGCATCGGCCAGATCAGCATCGGAGACCCGCGATGAGCCACTCCACCGGCTGGGACCAGTCTCCGACCTCGGGCACGGACGGGCGACCGCAACCGGTCACCGCTCCCGCAGCACCTGCCGGCCCGAGCGTCGCGACTGTGGTCCACGGCCTGATCCTGCTGGTCATCGCGGTCGCGATCCTCGTCGGATTCCTCGCGCCCCACCCCGACTGGGCCATTCTGGCGCCGGTGCTGGCCGCCGGGCTCGGCCTCACCCTTGTCGCGGTAGCCGGTGCCACTGCCGTTCTGCGCCGCCGCTCGCGTCGCCACCCGTTCCGCGAGATGTCAAGAGCGGTCGGAACCAGTGCCGAGCGCTGACAAATGACGACATCTCGTGGCACCGAACCGCGCCACTTCAGCCCTCGTGACCGTCAGCCCCCACCCCTCCCGCGCGACGTAGGGTGATCGCGCGGCGATACTCCGCCTCTGCGAGTTCGACCACCGCCGGCCACGACTGGACGGGGCGTTCGGTGCGATTGAGATCCGCCATACGTGCTCGTAGGTCCTGGTCCAGCGCCACTCGGGCGATCGCGGCGGCCAGACCCGCATCGTCATCCGCGAGGAGGCCGTTCTGACCGTCGACGACGAACGACGCGACGCCGCTGCGGCGCGGAGCGACCACCGGCAGCCCGACCGAGCGAGCCTCCAGGGCCGCAATCCCGAAGGCCTCCAATCGTGCCGGCGCCACATAGACATCGGCGCTTCGATAGCGCTCGCGCAACTGCTCCCGGCTCAACCGGCCCGGCAACGAGCACCAGTCGCCCGCACCCGTCGCCTCCAACCGCCCCCGCAACGGCCCCTCCCCCAAGATCTCGAGCTGTATGTCGACCGCTCCCGCCACGATCTCGCGCGCCTCGCGTACCGCCTGCACCAACTCAAGCGGCCTCTTGCGCGCGGCCAGGCGCATCGCCGACGCCACTCGCACGCCATTCCCAGGCTGCGCGTTCTCGCCCTGGGCGGCTCCACCGTTCCGCACCGAGCGCGGCGACCAGTAGTCCACGTCGATACCGTTCGGCAGAATCGCCACTGGTGCAGCCGACAGTCGCCGGATCGGCTCGGCGGCGACGGCAGACACGGCCGACAGGGCCGCACCGCGACGCGCCCACCGCCGGACGTACCCCGCCAGCCCCACCACCGGTTCTGCGCGAGCAGTCACGCAGTGCCACGTCACGGCCGTCGGCACACCCAGCCCGAGACTGACCCGGACGGCATCCATCGCGAACGGGCTCAGCACACCCATGTGCGCGTGCGCGACATCGAAACCGCTGTCCCGCAACAGTTTTCGCAACGGTCGCACCGCCAGCGGATCTACCAGCAGATCACCGGGCAACTCGCGCCGCAGCCCCAGCCGATGCACCCGCACCCCATCGACCGGATCGGCCGGCCCCGGGGTGATCGTGCACACCTCCACCTCATGCCCAGCGGTGGTCAGCCGGCGTGCGAGATCGTGCACCTGCACCTCGATCCCGCCCAGGCGCGGCAGGTAACAATCCGAAAGCAGGGCCACCTTCACAGGTTTCAGGGTGCCATGCGCGAGGATGGGGCCGATGTCCCACACACTGGTGAGCTTTCACGCTCATCCCGACGACGAAGCGCTGCTGACGGCCGGCACCCTGGCGAAGGCCGCGGCAGCAGGCCACCGTGTCGTCATCGTGGTGGCGACCGACGGCGCTCTTGGCCTGACATCCGAGGAATACCGCAGCGATCTGGGCGAGCGCCGGCTCGCGGAATTGCAGCGCAGTGCCGCAGCGCTGGGTGTCGCGCGCGTCATACATCTCGGGTATGCCGACTCCGGCATGGTCGGCGAGATCGCGGCGGATCCACCGGGCAGCGTGCGCTTCGTGCGCGCCGGTACCGGGGAGGCAGCCCAGCGGCTGGCGCAGATTCTGCGCGAGGAGAATGCCGACGTGCTCATGTCGTATGACGTAGCCGGCGGCTACGGCCACCGCGATCATGTGAAGGTTCACGAGGTGGGCGCCGAGGCAGCGCGCATTGCCGGGACGCCGCGGGTGATCGAGGCGACGGTTCCCCGTGAGCTGCTGGTGCGAGCGATCCGCTTCGTGGCGCGCTTCTACACCTTCCCCAGCGACTTCGACATGGGCGTCTACGAGCGGTCGTTCACGCCGCGGGCGCAGATCACGCACCGCATCGACGTACGGCACCAGATCAGCGCCAAGAAGGCCGCGATGCGCGCGCACGCCTCACAGGCGGCAGCCGACGGCGCCGACCGCACGCTCGGGGTCTTCGTGCGAATCCCGCGGCCGGTCTATGACTGGGTGTTCGGCCGCGAGTGGTTCCGCGACCCGGCACACTCCGGCCCGGTCAGCGATGACATCTTCGCGGGGTTGGCATGACAGAACGACCCACCGGCGTGGCCGAGGACGGCGAGGGCGCCGACATCGGCGATGACGACGACGAGATGACCACGCCGTCGATGCCGATGCTGACCTGGCGGATGGGGCTTCAGGCGTTCTTCGGCTTCGCCCTCGCGATCCTGCTGATCGCCGTCGGCCTTCCGTTCATGACCAACACCACCTGGAAGGCCATCGGCCACCACCTCAACCTGGTCGGCCCGCGCGCGTCGTTCGAGATGTTCGGCATCATGCTGCTCGGGCTCGCGGCATACACGTTCACGTTGACCGCGGCGATCCCCGGCCTGAGCCACGTCAAGGCATCGATCATCAACGTGTCCGGGTCCGCCGTGAGCAACATCCTGCCCGGTGGTGGAGCCGTCGGTATGGCGTCGACCTATCTCATGCTGCGCTCGTGGGGGTTCAAGCGGCGCAACATCTCGACCGGCCTGATCGTGAGTGGTCTCTGGAACGTCCTGGCCCGAATCGCCTTGCCACTGATAGGGATTGCGGCAGTTTCGTCACAGACCGAGGCGATGCCGACCATCGTCCGGCGCGCCGTCTGGTGGGGCGGGGTGACCGGTCTGCTGCTGCTCATCGCGTTCGCGTTCATTCTCACCAGTCCGCGGTGGACTGCCTGGCTCGGCGATCAGGTCGACTCACGCTTCGGTCATCTGCTCGCGCGGCTACGCCGTGGCGAGGCCAAGGGCCAACCGATCGGCATCAAGCACCTCATGCTCGACCAGCGTGCTCGTATCTCGACCGTCACCAAGCACGGCTGGTTCGGTATGACGTTCGGTGTCGCCGGCCAGCTGGGCATCTGGTTCATCCTGTTTTGGCGAGCGATGGCGGCGGTGCACGTCGACCTGCCGATCGCGGAACTGTTTGCGGCATACGCCATCGGACGTTTGATGACGGCGATCCCGATCACGCCCGGCGGTCTCGGCTTCACCGAACTCGCAGTCGTCGGCGTGCTGGTCGCGTGGGGTGCGAATTCCGCCGCCGCACTCGCAGGAGCGCTCATCTTCGCGCTGTTCACGCATGTGGCCGAGATTCCGCTCGGAGCCGTCGGGTGGCTCGCCTGGCTGACGTCGCCCAAGGTCAGTCTGACCAGCAAGCCTCTACCTTCGTAGAACCACGTCACCAGCGCGCGACTGCCGTCATAGTCGCCGATTCGGCACTTGCAGCCGCATCACCTCCCCCACCATAAGTCGCCGATTCGGCACTTCCGGCTGCATCACCCGCCACACCGGCCTATATAGCCCCAGGCGTCACACACAACTCGCCGATCCGGCGACTTCTGGCGCATCACGCACCCCTCCCCCACCACAAGTCGCCGATTCGGCACTTCCGGCTGCATCACCCGCCACACCAGCCCATGTAGCCCCACCCGTCACAAACAACTCGCCGATCCGGCGAATCGTCCGGCGACGGTCTCCGAGCAGCATCGTCTCCGCCGAAGAACCTGGTACATCAGCCACCAGATGTCGCCAATTGCCGGATCCCGCCACCTCGCCAGCCACGAGATGTCGCTCTTCGTCGGATCGCGCTGACCGGCCAGCCACGAGATGTCGCCATTTGCCCAAGCGCCGCACGAATGCCGGCACATCCTGATATCTCGTGAGACGACTCCGGCCCGCCAGCCACGAGATGGCACTTCTTGCCGGAACCCGCTGAACCGCCAGCCACGAGATGTCACTTCTTGTCGGAACTCGACCAACAAACCGGCACATCCTGATATCTCGTGCGGCGTCACGAGTGCCACACGCGTGCAGGCGCAGACTCCGAGCCGCCAGGTGAACCTTGGCCAGCCCAGTTCACGCCAGTCGGGCGCTGATCAACCTTCGCCGGTCAGGCCGGTCAGGCCGGTCAGCCCGGTCAGGCGACGATGCGGTCCATCGCGATCGAGACCCAGCCGACCACGATCGCGAACATCACCCCGAGCGCCGTCAGCGTGAACGTCGCGACCGGCACGTCCGAGATGCCCAGTGACGGGCGGACGCCCATCGCCACGAACGCAACACCAGCCACAACGACACCGAGCAGCGCCCCGAGAAGCAGCCCGCGCCGCGCCTGCGTCACCACGACCCGGCTCTGGAACAGCGCCACCACGGCGAGGGCAACGGCTGCCCAGCCGAGACACACCATTCCGCCCGCAGCGACGTCCGCCGGACGGTGCCAATGCCCGGCGACTGTGCCGGCCCCAACGAAGGTTGCCGACAGCGCCGCAAACGGCACGACGACCTGGCGCCACGACGGGGGCGCCACGAGCACGAATGCGAGCGCCAGCGACAGCCCTACCGTTGTGTGCCCGCTGGGCAGGCTGTTGTTGCCGACCACCGCCTCGAAGACGCGATACTTCAGCACCTGCGTGGTGACATTCGCCCCCGCGACCAGCACGATCGCTCCCATGGCGACGGCGAGCCTGCGCTGCACCACCGCGATCGCCACGCAGCCGATGAGGCACGCCGCGACCGAGAAATCGGTCACCCGCGACAGCACATCCATGAAACTGCTCCAAGCGCCCGCGGACGTGGTCACCGAGTCCATCAGTCGCTGGTCGAAGCGGAACCCGCGCATCGAGTGGATCGCAAAACGCACGAGCAGCGACATCACAGTGACCGCGACGGCGATCATCGCCACGATGTGCAGCCAGGCAGGTACTGTGCGTCGCGGCGCGACGACGGGGCGGACCTGGGTCTGGGTCCGGTACTCCGAGATCGGTGAAGCGCTCACAGGTTCAGTATGACGCCGCACTCTATGCACCCGCTGTATCCGCAGCGTGCGCACCGGGTGGCGCTACTCCCATTCGATCGTGCCTGGCGGCTTGCTCGTCACATCGAGTACGACGCGGTTGACGTCAGCCACCTCGTTGGTGATGCGGTTCGAGATACGCGCCAGCACGTCATACGGCAGCCGGGTCCAGTCGGCCGTCATCGCGTCCTCCGAGGACACCGGCCGCAGCACGATGGGGTGCCCGTAGGTGCGGCCGTCGCCCTGCACGCCCACCGATCGCACATCGGCCAGCAACACCACGGGGCACTGCCAGATGTCACGGTCGAGACCGGCAGCGGTGAGTTCGGCGCGCGCGATCTTGTCGGCTGCGCGCAGGATCTCCAGCCGCTCGGCGGTGACCTCGCCGACGATACGTATGCCGAGGCCCGGGCCAGGGAAGGGCTGCCGGTGCACGATCTCCTCGGGCACACCGAGTTCGAGCCCGACCTGGCGCACTTCGTCCTTGAACAACAGCCGCAGCGGCTCGATCAACGCGAACTGCAGATCGTCGGGCAGTCCGCCGACGTTGTGGTGCGACTTGATGTTGGCAGCGCCGGTGCCACCGCCGGACTCGACGACGTCGGGGTAGAGCGTGCCCTGCACCAGGAATTTCACCGGGTGCTGGTCGTCGCCGCGGTCGTGCACGATGTCGCGCGCCGCCTGCTCGAAGCAGCGGATGAACTGAGCACCGATGATCTTGCGCTTCTGCTCCGGGTCACTGACACCGGCGAGCGCGGTCAGGAACTGCTCGGTGGCGTCGATGACGACCAGATCGACGCCGGTCGCGGCGACGAAATCCTTCTTGACCTGCTCGGCCTCACCGTCGCGCAGCAGGCCGTGATCGACGAACACGCAGGTGAGTTGGTCGCCGATCGCGCGCTGCACAAGAGCGGCCGCGACGGAGGAGTCGACGCCACCGGACAACGCGCACAGAGCGCGTCCGTCACCGACCTGATCGCGCACCTGGTCGATGAGTTCGTCGGCCATTGCGGCCGGGGTCCAGTCGGGTTCGAGACGTGCGCCGCGCAGCAGGAAGTTCTCCAGCACCCGCTGGCCGAACGTGGAGTGCAACACTTCGGGGTGCCACTGCACGCCATACAGCTGGCGCTCGTCGTCCTCGATCGCCGCAACGGCAGCCCCTGGCGTCGTCGCGGTCACCCGGATGCCCTCGGGGGCCAGTGAGGCGGAGTCGCCGTGGCTCATCCACACCGACTGCTCGCCAGGCTGGCCGTTGAACAGTGTCGAGGAGGTGTCGTCGATCTGCGCCTGGGTCGCGCCGTACTCGCGCAGCCCGGTGTGCTCGACGGTGCCGCCGAGCGCCCGCACCATGGCCTGGAATCCGTAGCAGATGCCGAAGACCGGGACCCCGGCATCCAGCAGGGCCGGGTCGAGGGAAGGCGCGCCCTCGTCATACACCGAAGACGGGCCACCGGAGAGGATTATTGCCGCCGGCTGCCGGTTCAGGATCTCCTGGGTCGACGCGGTGTGCGGCATCACCTCGCTGAACAATGCCGCCTCACGCACCCGCCGGGCGATGAGCTGGGCATACTGGGCACCGAAATCCAGCACCACGACCGGGTGCTGCTGCAAAGGGGCGGTCACGCGGGTAAGGCTAACGGCCCTGCCGCGATCAGTTCTTGTCGAGGCCGACGGCCGGGCTGTCCTGCACGTCGGCGCCGTCGTGGTCGGCGACGTCGTGCTCCGCCGGGGCGCCCTGACCGGTCACATCGCGGTCCGCGATCTCCTGGCCCGGGGCATCGTCATACGCGACGCGGTCGGTCGGCAGGTGGCCACCGAACTCCGCGCGCACCAGCTGCGTCGTGCGGTATTCGGCGTAGAAGGACAGGAAGGGCACCCAGCCGGCGAGCATGATGATCGCCATCCGGCCCAGGCCCCACTTCATCCGGGTGCCGAGCCAGAAGGTCGCCACGCAATAGGCGATGTAAAGGTAGCCATGCACCGGGAGCCACCAGTACAACGACTCGTTGTGGTAGCCGTAGTGCATGATCACCTCGACGACGACCAGCAGCAGGCCGATCGCCACGACGATCGCCAGCACGCGGAACACCCGCAGCGGCGTACGCACCCGCTCCGGGTCGATGGGCGCCAGGTCGCGGGTGGAGGCAGTGTCAGACATGAACATCCTTGGTAGGGGTATGACGGGTCTCGTCGGTCGTGCTCGAGCCGACCGTCGCGCGGTCGGCCGTGCCATTGTCGCGCTCCGCGCTTGACGCTTGCTGGGCAGCCTCGACCTCCGCGCGGCTCTCGTCCCGCACGACGCGTCCCCACATGAAGAACGCAAAGATTGCGAACGCCCACCATTGCAGGGCATAACCGGCGTTCAGCAGGTTGAGTCCACTGTCGGCCGGGGTCGGTGGCGGGAAGGTCTGGATCGGCGCAACCGTCGCGACCGGCGACTCCGAGGTCATGAAGATGAAGCCGTTGTAGACATTGCCGCCCCAGTGGTCGAGCAAGGTCGCCAGGTCGACCGTCGTCAGTACGTCGCCGGGCGCGATTCCGTCCGACGGGGCCTCGCCAGGCGCGAGCGCGCCTTCGACGGTGACCTCCTGACGGCCACTGGCCGGCGCTGGGGCCGTCGGTGTCGGGACGAAACCCCGGACGACGGGGATCTGCGCGCCCGTCGACTGCACCAACAGCGGTGTCACGACCCAGTATCCGTTGACGCCGTGCAGCACCCGACCGGACACATAAACCTGGCCGGAAGCGTCATACGTGCCCGTGACACTCACCTTGCGCAGCGACCCATCCGAAGGAAACGTCTGCTGCGGCGTGATGAACTTCTCCAGTTGCACCGCGGGGCGAGCAGCCTGATCTGACATCGATTTCGAGCCGTCACGCTGCGCGACGTCCAACTGCCACAGGCCGGCGTAGACGCACCCTGCCGCCAGCACTATCGCAAGTGCGAGCAACCCCAGCATGCGGGGTTTGAGGGCTGTCCGGAGCACCCGGCGAGGATACGTCGCAAGGTTGTGCGCGCCCTGCGGGGCAGCCGCACGCCGCCTCGGTGGCCGCTGATCCAGGAGTGTTCCGGTGGCCTCCCCTCCGTCCCGAAAACCATTTCCGCCGCGGCACACGCTCCCCCTACCGTGGTCAGGTCATGCAACCATTGCCCTACGCCGACCCCGGCACGCCGGACCTGCGAGGGCCGTGGCGATTCCTGCTGTGGATCGCCCGTGGCCAGTGGCGCTCGCAGTGCGGCGGCGTGGTCTACGGCGTCATCTGGATGCTGTCCCAGGCACTGGTCCCCGCTGCGCTCGCGGCCGCCATCGACCAGGGCATCCGCCGGCACGACACCGGGAGTCTCGTGCTGTGGTCGGGGGTGATCCTCGCGCTCGCCGCGATCGCGGCCCTCGCCGGGATGATGCGCCATCGCTACGCCGTCGAGAACTGGCTGCGCTCGGCATACCGGGTGATCCAGTTGATCGGTCACAAAGCCGCCGACACCGGCGCCGCGCTCCCCCGCGCGATGCCGACCGGCAAAGTCGTCGCGACGGTGGCCTCTGACGCGATGCAGGTCGGGGCGGCATACGACACCTTCGGCCGGTTCGCCGCTGCGATCGTCTCGTATGCCGTGGTCGCGGTCATCCTGCTGCTTGCTTCGGTGCAACTGGGTCTGGTCGTGCTCATCGGCGTTCCGGTGCTGCTCGCCGTGCTCGGTTTTGTGCTGCGGCCGCTGCAACGTCGACAGGCCGCGCAGCGCGAGGAAGGCGGCAAGCTCACCGAACTCGGAGCCGACACCGTCGGCGGCCTTCGCGTGCTGCGGGGCATCGGCGGCGAGCAGACCTTCCTGCGCAGGTATGTCGCGCAGTCCGGCCGGGTGCGGCAGTCCGGCTATGACGTGGCCGGTCTGCAGTCGACCCTCGACGCTGCACAGGTGCTGCTGCCAGGGATCTTCATGGTGATCGTGACGTGGCTGGGCGCTCGCGCGGTCTTCGCCGGCTCGATCTCGGCCGGCGAACTCGTCGCGTTCTACGGGTATGCCGCGTTCCTGGTCATGCCCTTGCGAACCGCCACCGAGATGACCGACAAGTTCACACGTGCGCTCGTGGCGGCCCGCAAGGTCATCGCCGTGCTCGAGGTGCAACCGGACTCCGCAGACCGTGGCACGCGCGAATTGCCCGTCACACCAAGCGAATTGCACGACTCGCAGTCCGGAGTCTCGATCCGACCGGGCTGTATGACGGCCGTCGTGTCGGGCAGTCCCGCGGACTCCGCGGCGCTCGCCGACCGGTTGGGCCGCTTCGGCAGCGAGGAGTCGGCGGTGACCCTCGGTGGGGTTCCGTTGTCGCAGGCTCCGCTTGAGCAGGTGCGCTCGCGCATCGTCGTCTCGGAGACCGATCCGCGGCTGTTCACCGGAACGCTGCGGGCGGAGGTGGATCCGAGCGGGGCTGCATCCGATCGTGAACTCCTGGCTGCGCTCGAGGTCGCATCGGCCGCCGATGTGTTGGAGGCGCTGCCGGACGGCCTGGACTCCCAGGTCGAGGAGCGCGGCCGGTCCTTCTCCGGTGGCCAACGGCAGCGGCTGGCCCTGGCGCGGGCGCTTCTGGTGGCCCTCGGCTCCGGCACCGCCGACCCGACGCTGATCCTGGTCGAGCCGACGTCGGCGGTGGACGCTCACACCGAGGCCCGTATCGCGGCACGGTTGGCCGACGCCCGCCGTGGCGCGACGACCGTGGTGATGACCGCCAGTCCGTTGCTGCTGGACCATGCCGACGAGGTGGTCTTCCTGGCCGACGGCCGACAGGCCGCGCGCGGGACGCACATGCAACTGATGGCCGACGATGCGGCATACCGCCGTGTCGTCGTGAGAGGTGAGGACTGATGTCGGCATCCGTCGTGGCCGACCCACACGACCCGACGCGGCGCACCCTGCCGATCTCGTCGATGGCACAGGTACGGACGCACACCGCCGGACTCATGCGGCAGCATCGGTCTGCGCTGGCCTGGGTCATCGTGCTGCATGCGCTGGCCGCGATCGCCGCCCTCGCGACGCCCCGCCTGGTCGGCGACCTCGTCGGCGAGCTGACGAGCCACACGACCCTGCGGGCGATCAACCGGTTGTGCCTGTGGCTGGCCGTCGCCGTCGTGCTGCAGACCATCCTCACCTGGTTCGCCCGGCGGGCCGCCTTCCGGCTCGGCGAGACGGTCTTCGCCCAACTGCGCGAGCGATTCATCGAGCGCGTCGTCGAACTACCGCTGTCGACCGTCGAGCGATCCGGCACGGGCGATCTGGTGGCACGGACGACCAACGACATCGACTCGCTGTCGATGGTGGTGCGCTACGGCATCCCATCGATCTTCGTCGCGTGCGTGACCACTCTGCTGACCTTCGTGGCGGCGATGCTGGTCAACCCGTTGCTGGCGGTCTCGCTGCTGGTCGGGGTCCCGTTGATGTCGACCTCCACCCGGCGCTATCTGCGCTACGCGACGGCCGGCTACCTGCGCGAGCGGGCGGCATACGCGGTCGGCAACGGAGTCATCACCGAGACCGTCGAAGGTGCGAGAACTGTTGACGCGCTGGGGCTCTCGAGGCGCAGACGGCAGCGCATCGACGAATCGGTCGGCGAGATGTTCGACGCGGAGATGTACACCCTCGGGCTGCGGCTGCGGTGGTTCCCGCAGGTGGACTTCGCCATCCTCGGGCCGGCTGCGATCGCGCTGCTGTGGGGCGGATTTCTGGTCACCCAGGGGCACGCCAGCCTCGCCCAGGTGACGACGGTCGTGCTCTACGCGCAGGCGCTGGGCGATCCGTTCGACGATCTCCTGTCGTGGCTGGACGAGATCCAGGTCGGTGCAACCTCGCTCGCCCGCATCATCGGCGTCGAGCAGGTCGGTCCCGATCGCACCGCCACCGGGGCGACGCCGGCGTCGGCCGATCTGAGCGCCGACGACGTCCGCTACGCCTACCGGCCCGGCCACGACGTGCTCGGCGGAGTCTCGCTGCAGCTGCGCCAGGGTGAGCGGCTGGCCATCGTCGGCCCCTCCGGTGCCGGCAAGTCGACCCTCGGCCGGCTGCTCGCCGGGATCGACGGCCCGACATCCGGCACCGTCAGCGTCGGCGGCGTGCCACTGGTCGACCTCACGCTGCCGGATCTGCGCGGCGAGGTCGCGCTCGTCACCCAGGAGCATCACGTCTTCGTCGGCACGTTGCGCGACAACCTGCTGCTCGCGGCGCCGGACGCGGATGACGTCACACTGTGGTCAGCCCTGCGTGCGGTCGACGCCGAGCAGTGGGCACGGATCCTGCCCGACGGCCTCGACACGACCGTCGGTGCAGGCGGGCACGGGCTGACCGATGCGCAATCGCAGCAACTGGCGCTGGCCCGGCTCGTGCTGGCCGATCCGCACACCCTGGTGCTCGACGAAGCGACCTCCCTGCTGGACCCGCGAGCGGCCCGACACCTGGAGCGCTCGCTCAACGCAGTTGTCGCCGGGCGCACGATCGTCGCGATCGCGCACCGCCTGCACACGGCGCACGATGCCGACCGGGTGGCAATCGTCGAAGCCGGCCGCATCAGCGAAATCGGTTCGCACGACGAGCTTCTCGCGGCCGGCGGCTCGTATGCCGAGCTGTGGCGGTCGTGGCGCGACGAGCCCTCGGATGCCTCCGCGAGCCGGTCCGGCGCCGCTAGGCCAGGTGGGTCGGATCAGCCCGATCGGCCGGACCGATCGGACTCTGTCGACGCCGCTGTGTCATCCACCGACGTATGACGCTGTCCGCGCTCAGCGCGATCTTGGCGCCGGTCGGCACCCGCACCCGCGCCGTGAACACGTCATAACCGGCGCCCTCGATCCGGTCGAGGATCCGGCTGTAGAGCCGCCGTGCCGTCAGCACACAGTCCGCCGACCGTGCCGGCAGATACGCCAACCCGGCGTCGGCCGAGGCGTACAACGCACGGTTCCGCTCGATCTGGAAGGCGGCGAAGGCTCGCCACTGCGGCGTCACCGACCGTATGCCGGGCGGCACGTCGAACCGTCGAAGTTCCTCCGTCGGCAGGTAGGTGCGCCCGAGTCGGGCATCCTCGGCGAAGTCGCGAATGAAGTTGGTCAGCTGGAAGGCAAGTCCCAGATCTCGCGCGGGGCCGAACGCACGGTCGCTGGTGGGCTGCAGGATCGGCAGCATCATCTCGCCGATCACCGCAGCCGACCCGTCCATGTAGCCGGAAAGCTCCTCGTAGGAACGGTATTCGCGCACTGTGAGGTCGGCCGCCATGGCCGCAAAGAATCTGTCGAAACAAGCAGGGCCGATGCGCCGGCTGCGAACGGTGTGCGCAACCGCGTCGAGAATCGTTCCTGCGGACCCGCCGTCGAGGGCCTGCTCGAAACGCTCCTGCAGACCCCGCAACGCGTGCTCGGTGGCGGCCAGCTTCGCCGGCTCGGTCGCACCCGGTGCGTCGACGATGTCATCCGCCATACGGCACAGGGCGTAGACCGCGTGCACATCCCGGCGTTGCTCGGGCGGCAGGATGCGCGTGCCCCAGTAATACGTCGTGCCGCTCGCGCGGGTCAATTGCGCGCACCGCCGGTAGCCTTCCCGCAGGTCCGGGCTCACAGCCGACCCAACTGACGTATGACGCGCGCTGCCGCCAGTCTGCCGCTGATAAGCACCATCGGCACGCCCACACCGGGCGTTGTGCCGTGACCGGCGAAATACATTCCCGGCAAACGCTTTTCGTGGTTCGGCGCACGAAACGGTCCGGTCTGGGCGAAGGTGTGCGCGAACGCGAACGGCGTACCGGCGCTGAGCCCGCGCGCCGACCAGTCCGCAGGGGTGACCAGCTGGTCGGCCACCACATCGGTCGGGTAGCCGTTGACGTCCAGGAAGGCCAACAACCGCTCTCGCATGGGTGCACGGTAGGTGTTCCAGTCGAGACCGGCGTTCAGGTTGGGCACCGGCTCGAGTACGTACAACGTCGAACAACCGCCTGGCGCGCGCGCCGGGTCGGTGATCGACGGCACGGTGACCAGACGGGAGGGGGCGCTCATGAGCCGGCCGTCGCTGAGCAACTCGCGGAACGACTGGTCCCACGCTCGGCCGAAATGCACGTTGTGGTGGCCGATTCCGGCATCGGGCAGCCCGCGGGCACCGACATGCCAGACGACCGCCGACGGCGAGTGTCGTGGCCGGCGCAGCATCCGTGGCGGCGACAGATCGGGCAGCAGGTCGCGGTAGACCCGACCCAGGTCGCCGGTGTGGACCACCGCGTCCGCTGCCTGCGGGCCGCTGTCGGTGCACACGGCGACGACGCGCCCTGCACTGTCACGGTCGATGCCGGTGACCGTCACATCCGCGTGGATCCGGCCGCCCGCAGCGACCACGGCGCGCGCCATCGCCTGCGGTAGCGCGTGGATCCCGCCATCCGGATAGAACACGCCGCGGACACAGTCCAGGTAGGTGATGACTGCATAGATCGCCAGAGCGCGTCGCGGCGAGACTCCGGCATACAGCGCCTGGAAGGTGAACAGGCGCCGCAGTCGGTCGTCGTCGAAGATGCCGTCGATCAGCGGCCCAAGACGTCGAAAAGCCCCCATTCGCAGCAATTTTGCCGCGGCGACCGGATTGGCGACCAGATCGGTGACGTGGTCGAAATTGCGGTCGATGAAGTGGGGGAACTCGATCTCGTAGAGCCGCTCCAGCCACGGCACAAAGGCGTCCCACGCCTGCGCCTGCGACTCCCCCGCCGTGGCGGCGATCTCGGCACGCATCGCCTCCACCCCGTCGCGCACCAGCAGGGTCGAACCGTCGGCGAAGTGCGCGTTGTATGCCGGATCCAGCCGTCGCATCGGCGCCGCCTGCTCCGGATCGCGAACGCCCGCGGCGCGCAACGCGTCATACACGAGTTCGGGCATGGTCATGACCGTCGGGCCGGTGTCGAAGGTGAAGCCGTCCTGCTGCAGTCGTCCGGCGAGCCCGCCGACCTGCGCGTTGCGCTCGAGCACCGTCACCTGATGACCGGACCCGACCAGGTGGCACGCCGCCGACAGTCCGGCGAAACCGGCGCCGACGATCACGATGCGGCTCATGCGGTGTGTGGCCGCCCACCCGCGGCCAGGGCGCGGTTCTCGGTGCGGATCCGCACGGTGAGCAGAGCGGCATCGAGGATGCTGAAGGTCGTCGCCGTCACGCCGGCAGAATGCACCAGCGGCAGTGCGAGGCCCTCGGTCACGACCGCGACATAGTTGGGATGGCGCAGCCACCGGTACGGCCCGCCCGTGACCAGTGGAACATCCGGAATCACCAGCACACGGGTGTTCCACTGTGGACCGAGAGTCGTGATGCACCACCAACGCAGGCCCTGCGCCGCCACGACCGCCGCCACCATCGGATATCCGACGGAGGGGTTGAATCGCGTTCGCCGCCAGTGAGTTTCGGCCAGGCATCCCACGAGCAACCCGGTATGCAGAGCCACCATCACCGGATAGTGCCCTCTGCCGCTTTCAACGGCACCGCGGGCCATGGCCCACTTCTGATGCCGCCGCGCGACGACCAGTTCGGCAACGCGTTCGACGCTGACCGCGGCGACCAGAGCGACATACCAGCCGACAGATCGTCTCATCGCGAAACCGACTGCAAGAGAACCATTTCCAGGCAAAAGCCGGGACCCATCGCGAGCAGCACACCATAGCTGCCGGCAGCGGGCGGCCGCTCACGCAGCGTGTCGGCCAGAACGTGCAGCACCGACGCCGACGACAGGTTGCCGATGCGGTCCAGCGACGCCCACGTCAGCGCGAGCGCGTCGCGAGGCACCGCCAAAGCCTCCTGCATCGCCTCGAGCACCTTCGGCCCGCCAGGGTGAGCGACCCACCAGCCGATGTCATCCCTGGTCAACGCGTGCGACCGCAGGAAGTCATCGACGTCCGCCCGCAGGTTCGCCCTGACCAGGTCGGGCACCTCGACACCGAGCACGACACGCAGCCCCGTCGCGCCGACATCCCAGCCCATCGCCCGCTCCGAGTCCGAATACATCCGACTGCGGGTGTCGATGACGGTGATCGCCGCGCCGCGGACGAGATCGGTGGGTTCGCTGGACCGGTCGGCAGCCACACGTGACGAGGTGGCCGGCCCGATCGCGTTCCGTATGCCGCTTCCGGCATCGGGCGCATCGCCATCGGCGCCGTCCGCCGCGGTCATGAGCACCGCTGCCGCGCCGTCGCCGAACAGGCTGCTGGCCACGAGATTGGCCATCGTCGGATCCTGCCGCTGCACGGTCAGACTGCACAGCTCGACCGTGACCAGGCAGGCGAGCCGACCCGGATGCCCGACGAGGTAGTCGTGCACGCGCGCGATGCCTGCAGCACCGGCCACACAGCCGAGGCCGACCATCGGGATCCGCTTCAGATCAGCACGCAGCCCCATCCGAGCAGCGATCCGCGCGTCCAGCGAGGGCACCGCCAGGCCCGTGACCGTCGACGACACCAGAAGGTCGAGCTCATCGGGCGATCGACCCGCCTGGGCAAGGGCCTCGCTCACCGCGCGCACCCCCAGGTCCACCGCCACGTCGATGAAAGCGTCGTTCGACATGCCGAAGTCGGTCAGCCCGGCGTACGCATCGATCGGCAGCGCCAGATGCCGGAAGCTGACACCCGCGTTGCCGTGGATCCGCTCCACGACGGCTCGGTTGACATCGGTCGCACCGAGCAGGTCGGTGAACAACTGCGTCAGGCGCGCCTGTGGGTAGCGGTGTGGTGGCGTGACCGCTGCGACTGCCTCGATCCGGCTGGCAGACGACGTCGGCCCGTAGTGTGGGAACTGTTGCGATGATGCGCGGATCGTCATACGGGACAATGTCTTTCGGCTTGTGGCCTGTCGGCGCGTGGTGACTGCAGGACGAGGATCGCACCGTCGATGAAGGCCAACGCGACGGCCGCGGCGAACGGGGTCCGGCCCGAGCCGCGCCCGGCAATGACGGCCAGTGACGTCGCACCGGTCATCATGACCCACCGCAGCGGGGCGGCCCCGCCTCCGGCCAGCAGCACTGCCGTCGAGCCGAGCAGGGTCGCCGCCGTCAGTTGCGTGCACCTGCGTGCGCCCAGCCGTTGCGGCAGGCTCGTCACACCGGTGGCGGTGTCGTCCGTCAGATCCGGCAACGCATTCGCCAGGTGCGCCCCGATGCCCAGCAGCGCGGCCGCGGTGCTGACCCGCCACGGCGGCAGCGCGGGCTGCGGCGATGCCAGGCTGACGACGGCGGGCAGGGTGCCGAATGCGACCGCAAAGGGCACAACCGATCCCACCGTCGTTTTGAGGCCCAAGTCGTACGCCAGACCGCTGCCGACGCCCGCGGTCAGGTGGACCAGGGCCGACCGTCGACCGCAGCTGAGCGACATACCGACACAGCCGAGGCCCGCAAGCCCCGCGGCCGAGGTGACGACGGGGCGACTGACCGCGCCGGATGCGACCGGCTTGTCCGTCCGACCCACCTGCCGGTCGCGTCGCTCGTCGACCAGATCGTTTGTCCAGCCGATCAGCAACTGCCCGAGACCGACGGCCACCGTCACGCGGGCGACTCGAGCGCCGCGCCCGGCAGTGGCTCGCGTCAGCAGCGCGGTCAGCCCGGTCACGGCCAGCGACGGGCCCGGATGGCAGGCGCGCAGCAGTCCGCCGGTCGCCCCGGCGATCCCTCGCAGCTGGCACGGGCGCATGGTTCGACCGTATGCCGCCCGCCTGCTCGCGACCAACACCCGTAGGCACGTGCGCGTCGCACCGTCAGCCGTGGTCGCCCCTCGGCCAGGCGCGGAGACGCCCCACACGGGGCCACGTGTGGGAGCGTGATCGCAGCCGCAGTCCCGCGGCGCGGACGGAGGCGGCTGGTGCTCGATCTGGTGATCGTCGGCGGTGGGCCGGTCGGGCTCATCACCGCGCTGTATGCCGCCCGCGCCGGCCTGTCGTGCACGGTGGTCGAACCTCGGCGCGGCGTGATCGACAAGGCCTGCGGCGAAGGACTCATGCCCGGAGGTCTGGCCACCTTGCTCGACCTGGGGATAGACCCGATCGGTATGCCGCTCAACGGGATTCGGTATGTCGGCGGCTCCCGCGAGGCACACGCGTCCTTCGGGGGCGTGGCCGGTCGTGGCGTTCGCCGCACCGAGTTGCATGCAGCGCTGCTGGCCGCGGTGGCCGACGCGGGCACTCCTCTCGTCCACGCGCGCGCCACCCACCTCAACCAGTCCGCCGACGCCGTGACCGTGCACGCCCGAGCAGCCGGCACCGCGCCGACGTACATGACGCAGGTGACGGCGAAATTCGTCATCGCCGCCGACGGACTGCACTCACACATCCGGTCGCAACTGGGCCTCGGTCTGCCGCCCACAAGCGCTGTGCGCTTCGGGCAACGCCGCCACTTCGCGGTCGAGCCGTGGGACGACCACGTTCAGGTGCACTGGGCAGCGCACGCCGAGGCGTATGTCACCCCGGTCGCGCCCACGCTTGTCGGAGTCGCCCTGCTGACTCGCCGCCGCGCATCCTTCGACGACCTGCTCGCCGGCTTCCCCGATCTGGCCGCGCACCTGCACGACGGCGGGTCGGCGGTGCTGGGCGCCGGGCCGCTACGACAGCGCACCAGTGGTCGGGTCGCCGGACGGGTGCTGCTGGTGGGCGATGCTGCCGGATACGTCGACGCTCTCACCGGCGAGGGCGTGATGCTGGGTGCCGCTCAGGCAAAAGAGGCCATCTCAGCGGTGATCGCTGAGGATCCCGGCAGTTACGAAGCAGGCTGGCGGAGGGTCACCCGCCGACACTCGGTGACCACCCGAACCCTCGTCACCGCAACACGATTCGGCCCGGTGCGCCGCACCATCGTGCCGGCCGCGAGCGCCTTACCGAGCGTCTTCGGGGCGGTCGTGCGTTCCATCGGATCGACCTGACCGCGACCGCCGCGGGTGCCGCTGTCTGCCGAGACACCACCCGTGGCGACGCGCTTGGGCATCGCATCGCTCAGCAGGCAGGCGCCGCCTCCACCGGCAGTCGCTGCGGCAGCGGCGGCATACCCAATGAAACACCAGGCACCCGACCGGCAGGTGCGTCGATCCGCTCGTATGCCGCACCCTGCTCTGGGCGCTGATCCTGCTGCCCCTTGGCGGGCCACAGCGACATCGCGCGCTCGGACTGCGCGGTGATCGTGAGCGACGGGTTGACGCCGAGGTTGGCCGAGATGGCGCTGCCGTCGACGATGTGCAGGTGCGGGTAGCCCCACGCACGGTGGTAGGGGTCGATGACGCCGGTGTCGGGTGAGTCCGAGATCGTCGCTCCACCGAGGAAGTGCGCCGTCATCGGGATCCCCAGGAATTCCGGCCAGCAACCGCCGGCGATGACATCAACTCCGCCGAGCTGCTTGAGGCGGTCTGCAATCGCGGTGATCGCCTTGTGCCCGGCGGGAATCCAGGTTGGGTTCGGCTGGCCGTGGCCCTGCGTGCTGGTGAGCGAGATGCGCCCGAACCGACGCTTGGCGGACACCGTGATCGAGTTGTCGATGTTCTGCATCACGAGCGCGATGATCGTGCGCTCGGACCACTTCGGCCCCAGCGCCCGCGACAGACGCAGCGGCTCCTTGGCAAAACCGCTCACCAGCTCCCTCACCCGACCGGTCAGCGGCTTGTCGCCATTGACCAGCAGCGTCGACATCAACCCCATCAGGTTGGAGCCCTTGCCGTAGCGGCAGTTCTCGATGTGGGTGCTCTCGTCGATGTGGAAGGACGTCGTGATCGCCACCCCCGTCGTCAGGTCGACCGACTTCGGCACGCTGACGGCGGCCGCGCCACCCAGTTCCTCGGAGTTGGTGCGGGTGAGCACACCCAGCCGGTCCGACAACCCGGGCAGGCGGCCGGTGGCCTTCATCCGGTGCAGCAATTGCTGGGTGCCCCACGTGCCGGCCGCGACGACGACGTCTGCGGCGGTGACCGACCGCCGGTCCTTCTTCACCCAGGCACCGGTCGTCTCGGTGGTGATCCGAAAACCGTTGTCGGGCAACGGTTCGAGGTCAACGACAGTGCGCATCGGCTCGATGGTGACACCCCTGCGTTCGGCGAGCGCCAGGTAGTTCTTCATCAGCGTGTTCTTCGCGCCGACGCGGCAGCCCACCATGCAGTTGCCGCACTCGGTGCAGCCGGTGCGCTCGGGACCCTCGCCGTCGAAGTACGGGTCGGCGACCTTCTTGCCGGCCTCACCGAAGAACACGCCGACCGGCGTCTTGCGGAAGGTCCCCCCTACACCGAGTGAGTTGGCTGCGTCTTTCATCACCTGCTCGGCCGCGCTCCAGCACGGGTTCTCGTCGACGACGCCGAGCATCCGGGAGGCCACCTGATAGTGCGGCGACAACTCCTCCTCCCAGTCGGTGATGTGCGACCACTGCTTGTCCTGAAAGAACGGAGCAGTCGGCTTGTAGAGCGTGTTGGCGTAGTTCAGCGAGCCACCGCCGACTCCCGCGCCCGCGAGCACCATCGCGTCGGGCAGCCGGTGGTAGCGCTGCACCCCGAAACACTTCAGCCATGGCGCCCACAGGTAGCGCCGCACATCCCACGAGGTTTTGGCGAAGTCGTCGTCCTCGAACCGGCGACCAGCTTCGTACACCTTTACCTCGTAACCCTTTTCGGCCAGCCGAAGAGCGGCAACAGAGCCGCCGAAGCCGGAGCCGATGACCACCACGTCATGGTCGAAACTCATGACACCCTGCCCTTCTTCAGTGCCCGCAGATTCATCGTCATCGACCTGGCCCAGAGCCCGGCCGGCACGCCCTTGGGCGGCGCGAATCCCATCAGGTGCTGGGCGGTGATGTTCTGCGATTCGGTGTATTTGTGAATGCCCTCGGCGCCGTGCCGACGGCCAAGTCCGGACTGGCCCATTCCGCCCATCGGTGAGCCGTAGCTCGCCCAGGCCGCCGTGTAACCGTCGTTGATGTTCACCGTCCCGCACCGGATCTGCGCAGCGAGTTTGCGAGCGCGCTTGACGTCGCGGCTCCAGATCGCGGCGTTGAGCCCGTATGACGTGTCGTTGGCCAGTTCGACCGCCTCCGCGTCACTGCCGACACGGTAGACGGACACGACCGGACCGAACGTCTCGCAGTCACGACAGGTCATCTCCTTGGTCACTCCGTCGAGCACGGTCGGCTCGTAGAAGAACGGACCCAGGTCGGGTCGGGCCCGGCCCCCGGCAAGCACGACCGCGCCCTTCGCGACGGCGTCCTCGACATGGTCGGTCACGGTCTTCAACTGCTGCAGCGAGATCAGCGACCCCATGTCGGTGTCCCATTTCAGCGAGGGCCCGACCCGCACGGCTTTCACCCGATCGACGAACAGCCGCACGAATTCATCGGCCACGCTCTCGTGCACCACGAGTCGCTCGATCGAGATGCACAGTTGCCCGGCGGACGAAAAGCACGACCGCACAGCGGAATCCGCGGCTGCCTTGAGGTTGGCATCCGCTGCGACATACATCGAGTTCTTGCCCCCGAGTTCCAGCGAGGCACCGGTCAGCCGGCTACCGGCCCGCTCGGCGATGCCGCGACCGGTCGCGGTCGACCCGGTGAACATCACATAGTCGGCCTTGTCGAGCACGGCCGCACCGATATGGCGGCCATCGCCCAGCACCACCTGCAGCACGTCCTCGGGCAGGCCGGCCTCATCAAGCAGTTCGACCGTCCGCAGCGCCGTCAGGCTGCTCTTCTCGTCCGGTCGCAGGACCACCGCGTTACCCGCGACGAGCGCGGGTAGCGCATCGGTGATCGACATCGACAGCGGATAGTTCCAGGGCGCGACGATGCCCACGACTCCCTTGGGGTGCCGTACCTCGCGGGACTGACTCAGCACCGGTATGGCGCCGACGTGTCGCCGAGGAGCCAGATAGTCCTTGGCGCGGCGACCGTAGTGGCGGCATACACCCGCGACGTCCATGACCTCCTCGAACGCCTGCCAGCGCGCCTTGCCTGACTCCAACTGGATCAGGTCGAGCAGCTCGTTCTGGTGGTCCAGCACCAGGTCGTGCAGGCGGAGCAGCACGGCGGCGCGCTGCTCGATCGGCGTCGCCGCCCAGGCGGGCTGCGCCGAGCGTGCGCCGAGATAGGCCATCTCGACGTCGTCGACCGTCGACACCGGAAGCTCGGCAATGACCCCGCCGGTCAGCGGCGTGACGCTGGGATGTCGCGTCGCCCCTGGCGAGGTCACGACCCGGCGGGCGAGCCGGTCGGCCAGCCCGGGAGCCACGACATACGGCGGCGTGCTGGGCGTCGACGAGGCGGACAGATCAGTGGACTTCGTTACCAGCTGCTCGGACATTACTCCAGAGTAGGGTTACTCAGGTCACGTTGGCGAGAGGGCGACGAAATCTCACATCGTGGTCACGAGCGGTGGTATGGCGCAACCACGACCTCGACCCGCTGGAACTCCTTGAGGTCCAGATAACCCGTCGTGGCCATCGCGCGACGCAGCGCCCCGATCAGGTTGGTGGTGCCGTCAGCCGCCTGCCCGGGGCCGGTCAGGATCTGCGGCAGGGTGCCGACCGAGCCGACCTCGACGCGTTCGCCGCGCGGCAATTCGCCGTGATACGCCTCCGAACCCCAGTGGAATCCGTGCCCGGGCGCGTCGTTCGAACGAGCGAGGGCCGCGCCGAGCATGACCGCGTCCGCGCCGCACGCAAAGGCCTTGACGATGTCACCGGACAGGCCCATTCCGCCGTCGGCGATGACGTGCACGTAGCGCCCACCGGTCTCGTCCATGTAGTCGCGTCGTGCCGCTGCGACGTCGGCGACCGCGGAGGCCATCGGCGCGTGGATGCCCAGCGTGCGGCGCGTCGTATGGGCTGCTCCGCCGCCGAATCCGACGAGCACGCCGGCGGCACCGGTGCGCATGAGGTGCAGGGCCGCGGTGTAGGTCGCGACTCCGCCGACGATGACCGGCACATCGAGTTCGTAGATGAACCGCTTGAGATTCAGGGGCTCCGCGCGGCCGCTCACGTGTTCGGCGGACACCGTCGTGCCACGTATGACGAAAAGATCGGCTCCCGCGTCCACGACGGTTTTCCAGTGTTCCTGCGTTCGCTGTGGCGACAGCGCACCGGCGACCGTGACACCCGAATCGCGAATCTCCTTCAACCGCAAAGTGATCAGGTCGGGACGGATCGGCGCTTCATAGATCTCACGCATCCGTGCAGTGCTCGCATGGTGGTCGAGCGTCGCGATCTCGGCGAGCAGCGGCTCGGGATTCTCGTACCGCGTCCACAGGCCCTCGAGGTCGAGGACCGCCAGACCGCCGAGACGACCCAGCTCAATCGCAGACTCAGGTGAGACGACCGAGTCCATCGGTGCCGCCATGACGGGCAGGTCGAAGTGGTAGGCATCGATCTGCCAGCTGACCGAGACCTCCTCGGGGTCGCGCGTGCGCCGTGAGGGCACAATCGCGATGTCGTCGAAGGAATAGGCGCGGCGTCCCCGCTTGCCCCGGCCGATCTCGATCTCAGTCACCGGCCAAGGTTACCGAGCCCGGCGCTACGTCACTCGTGCCAGCCCCACCTGCGAACCCAGCCCGCTCTTGCGATTTTCGACACCACGGCTCCCATACCCGCCCCACCGTCGAATACCGCGGGGCTGCAGAACACGCCGACCGAGGTACGAGGTCAGCCCACGACAGGAGGAGCAACGTCAGAGAGAATAATTCGGCGCTTCGACGATGCCCTGCACGTCATGCGGGTGTGACTCCTTGAGCCCGGCGGTCGTGATCCGGACGAACCGGCCGCGTTCCTGCAGCTCCGGCACGGTGTTCGCGCCGACGTAGAACATCGACTGGTGCAGCCCACCGACCAGCTGATGTATGACGCCGCCGAGCGGTCCGCGATACGCGACGCGGCCCTCGATGCCCTCCGGCACGAGCTCGTCATCGCTGGCGACGTCTGCCTGGAAATAGCGGTCCTTGGAGAACGACTTCTTGCCTCGTGATGCCATGGCGCCGAGCGAGCCCATCCCGCGGTAGGTCTTGAACTGCTTGCCGTTGACCAGGATCAGATCACCGGGCGACTCCTCGCAACCGGCCAGCAACGAGCCCACCATCACCGAATCCGCGCCAGCCACAAGGGCTTTGGCGATGTCACCGGAATACTGCAGACCACCGTCACCGATAACCGGAACCCCCGCGGGCTGGCACGCCAGCGACGCCTCGTAGATCGCGGTCACCTGCGGCACCCCGACGCCGGCCACCACCCGGGTGGTGCAGATCGAGCCGGGCCCGACCCCCACCTTGACCGCGTCGACACCCGCGTCGACCAGCGCGGCCGCGCCCTCGCGCGTGGCGACGTTGCCACCGATGATCTGCACGTGACGCGTTGCCGGGTCCGACTTGAGCTTGCGGATCATGTCGAGCATGAGTCGCGCGTGGCCGTTGGCGACATCGGGGACGAGTATGTCGACGCCGGCCTCCACGAGCGTGACCGCCCGCTCCCACGCATCGCCGAAGTAGCCGATGGCAGCGGCGACCAGCAGGCGACCGTCGGCGTCCTTGGAGGCGTAGGGGAACTGTTCGGACTTCACGAAATCCTTGACCGTGATCAGCCCCGCCAACCGGCCGGCGTCGTCGACGAGCGGAAGACGCTCACGCTTGTGCTTGCGCAGCAGTGTCGCGGCGTCATCGCGGCTGATGCCGACCGGACCGGTGACCAGCGGCATCGGCGTCATCATCTCGTTGACCTTGGTGCTCGCCCATTCGGCGACCGGCGTGAACCGCAGGTCGCGGTTGGTGATGATGCCGATGAGGGTGTTGTCGGAGTCGACCACCGGCAGCCCGGAGACGCGATAGCGACCGCAGGTCTCGTCGAGCTCCTCCAAGGTGGCGTCCGGGCCGATGGTCACCGGGTTGGAGATGATGCCGGTCTGGGTGCGCTTGACCAGGTCGACCTGCTCGGCCTGGTCAGCGATCGAAAGATTGCGGTGCAGCACACCGATGCCGCCCTGGCGCGCCATGGCGATCGCCATACGTGACTCGGTCACGGTGTCCATCGCCGCGGAGATCAGCGGCACCCGCAGGCTGATCTCGCGGGTCAGTCGCGACGTGGTGTCGACCTCGCTGGGAATGACGTCGGTCTCGCCGGGCAGCAGCAGCACATCGTCATAGGTCAGGCCGAGTTGCCCGAACTTGCCGGGAACTTCGAAGGAATGGGCTGGGGCGGAAGACTGCGCGGGAGCCATTCCACGAGTGTAAGAGGCGTTCCGGACCGTCCGCTGAGAGGGCAGTTGTGCGCGGACACCGACTTCGTGACACCTACCGCTGTGACCGCGATGCCGCCACCGTCAGGACATGCGGGATCAGTTGGCTGCGGAGGCAGAACCGCTCGGACTCACCGACACCGGATCCCAGGGACCACCGGTGGGCGTGGTCCGGGGCGGGCCCGTCCGGGTGGGGGCACTCGGTGACGGCTTCGAGGTCGAGCCGGTCGGTGAGGGGCTGCTCGACGAGCCGCCGCTCGGGGACGGGCTCGGCCACTTCGACGAGGTCGGACCGGTCGGCTCGGTCGACGACGGAGCAGACGACGAACGACGCGCAGTCGGAGCGGTGCTGACGCCGGTGGTGGCCGTCGGCATACCCGGCAGCACGCGCTGGCTCGAGTCGGGCGCATGCGGCATCGTCGGCACCACGCTCGTGCCAGGATCACCGACCTGTGTCGACATCGGCGACGGCACCGATGACGACGAACCGACCGCGCTCGGCAGCACCTGCGGCGAGGTGATGCCGAGGTTGCGCGCCACCTGCCCGAAGACCGGCACGTTGGCCCCGGTCACCGCAGCGGCCACGCCGGAGATCGACAGCGTGCCGACGACGATCGCGGTCGTTGCGGCGAATCGGAAGCCACCGCGACGGGCGCGGGCATAACGGCCCGGCTGACGAACGGTCTGTTCGCCGTCGATGTCCTTGACCCACGCCTGCAGCAGATCGCTCAGCTCGTCAGGAACATCAGGCGCACGACGGGCGCCGAGCGCGTCGAGGAATTCGTCGTCGGAGCGGAAGTCACGAATCGACGGTGGCGTCACAGCTCCTCCTTCGAGTCGCCGAGGATACCCCGCAGGCGGGCGAGGGCACGGTGCTGTGCGACGCGAACCGCGCCGGACGTCATACCGAGCGCGTCTGCTGTCTCGTCGGCGGTCATGCCGACGGCTACACGCAGGGTCAGGATCTCGCGATGCTGGTCGGACAACTGCGCCAGCAGCGACCAGATGCGGTCGGCCCGATCGGACGCCAGAGCAGTCGCCTCGGGACCGGGAGCCTCGTCGACCGACTCGGGAAGATCGTCGGTCGGTGTCGGCCGCCGGATGATCCCGCGCTGCACGTCGGCCACCTTGTTGGCCGCGATGCGATAGACGAACGCTTCGAAGGGCGCGCCACGGTCGGCGTACCGCGGCAGAGCGGTCAGCACAGCCACACACACCTCCTGGGCGGCATCGGCTGCCGCATCGACGGCGGCCGGGAACCTGCCCAGCTTGCCGCGGGCATAGCGCACCGCGAGCTGGTGTACAGCCGCCATGAGTTCATTGGTGGCAGCAGCGTCACCGTCTCGGGCGGCAGCGGCCAAGTCGCGCATCGGGGTATGCGCTTCCGACTCAGACATCGCCGGAGGGCCGGAGAATGTTACGTAGTCAGGCTCGCTGAAGTCGCTGAGATCAGAACGATCTGCAGCCGAACGCCAGCTCCCCGAGCTCATCTGCCCTCCGTGTATCGCCGCTGAAGGCGTTCCCCCAGCCTACGCGGTGCCCTCCCGAGGCCGTCAATCTCAACGGCGCCGCCGTATTGTGCGAAGCCACATTTGCGACATGGGAGCAGCGATGAGCGGTTACGGCGATTACAGCCTGGAGATCTACCTGAACGGCCTGAACGGCGTCGTTCCCGACCTGCCGATGACCTATGCCGATCTCGAGGCCCGCGCGTCAGCCGCGATGTCGCCGGCCCTGCTGTCGTATGTCGCGGGTGGCGCCGGCGACGAGTTCACCCAGCGAGCCAATGCCGCGGCCTTCGGTCAGTGGGGCCTGATCCCCCGCATGCTGCGTGCCACCGGCTCCCGTGCCCTGAGCGTCGACTTGTTCGGTATGACGCTCCCCTCTCCCCTTTTTCTTGCCCCCATCGGTGTCATCGGGCTGTGCGCGCAGGACGGCCACGGTGACCTGGCGACGGCGCGTGCCGCAGCCAGGACAGGCGTGCCGATGGTGGCCTCCACCCTGATGAACGACCCCTTGGAAGCTGTCGCTGCTGATCTCGGCGACACTCCCGGGCTCTTCCAGCTCTACACGCCCCGCGACCGTGATCTGGCAGCGAGCCTGGTGCAGCGCGCCGAGACTGCCGGCTATCGCGGCATCGTCGTCACCCTCGACACCTGGATGCTCGGCTGGCGGCCGCGCGACCTGTCTGTCGCGAACTTTCCGCAACTACGCGGCAACGCCCTGGCGAACTACACCAGCGACCCGGTCTTCCGCGCGTCACTGGCCAAACCACCGGAGGAGGACATGCCCGCGGCGACGCTTCAGTGGGCGACGATCTTCGGCAACCCGCTGTCGTGGGACGACCTGCCCTGGCTGCGCTCGCTGACCTCGCTGCCCCTGCTGCTGAAAGGCGTCTGCCATCCGGAGGACGTGCGCCGGGCGCGCGACCTCGGCGTCGACGGGGTGTACTGCTCCACCCACGGCGGTCGGCAGGTGAACGGCGGTATGACTGCGCTCGACGCGCTGCCAGGTGTCGTCGAGGCTGCGGACGGTATGCCGGTGCTCTTCGACTCCGGCGTCCGCTCCGGAGCCGACGTCGTCAAGGCCCTCGCGCTGGGAGCCACCGCGGTCGGCATCGGGCGCCCCTATGCCTACGGACTCGCCCTCGGTGGCGAGGACGGCATCGTGCACGTCCTGCGGTCGCTGCTGGCCGAGACCGACCTGACCATGGCCATCGACGGCTACCCGAGCATCGCCGACCTCAGCCCGGAAGCCTTGCACCGCAACGCTTTCCGCGCCTGATCCAGGGAAATCCAGCCCGGCAGCAGCGTCGCAGACCCGAGCGACCGGCGCTCCCGCCGGCGTCGAAATTTGACCACGCGTGCTAATTTTTGACCATGCAGCCAACACGCGCATGGGGCGTGTCCTCCGACTCCCTCACCGGACAAGTCCGACGAGCCCAAATCGTCGACGCAGCGATCGCCGTGCTGGCCGAGACAGGCTTCGCCGCCGCCTCGCTCGCTGCCGTCGCCGACCGGGTGGGCATCAGCAAAGGGGTGATCTCCTACCACTTCGCGGGCAAGGACGACCTGCTGTCCGAGGTCGTCAGGACGGTGCTCCGCCGCGCGACGGAGTGGATGACTCCCCGGATCGAGTCGGCCGAGTCGTACGCCGACGCCGTGCACGCGTACATCCGTTCCAACGTCGAGTTCCTGCACGATCACCCGCGCGACATCGCCGCGTTGACCGAGGTGCTGGCGAACGCCCGTGCGACGCCGGGCGTGGACCAGATCTTCCGGACATCGCATGAAGACGCCATCGCGGCGCTCGCCGCACTCCTCGACGCCGGCATCGCCGCGGGCGAGTTCGTGGCGATCCCGGCACGCACAGCGGCCATCTCATTGAGGGCGGCCATCGACGCGGCGTCCACGGGAATCCGCCTCGATCACGACTTCGATGTCGTCGCATTCGGGGCCGACCTGGCCGAACTGTGGGATCGGACGCTCGGGCTGTGACCGGGTATCAGGACTCGTCCACCGCAGCGGGTTTACGAATTCGCGGTCTGCACAAGCGATTCGGGGACACGACCGCCGTCGACGGCATCGATCTCACCGTCCCGCGGGGCTCGTTCTACGGCCTGGTCGGGCCCAACGGCGCCGGCAAGACCACCACGCTCGCCATGGCCGTCGGGCTGTTGCGGCCGGATCGCGGAACGGCCGAAGTGCTCGGCGCCGACGTATGGCGCGAGCCGGTCGCCGCGAAGGCCCGTCTTGGGGTGCTGCTCGATGCGGACTCCCTGCCGCTCCGGCTGACCGGCTGCGAGCTGCTGACCTACCTCGGCCTGCTTCGCGGTCTCGACGGCGAGGTCGTTCGGGAGCGCTGCACCGAACTGCTGGACGTGCTCGACATGACCGACGCCGGCCATCGCCTTGTCGCCGACTACTCGACGGGCATGCGCAAGAAGATCGCCCTGGCCGCGGCCCTGCTGCACGGGCCTGAGGTGCTGGTGCTCGACGAACCCTTCGAAGCGGTCGATCCCGTCTCGGCTGCCACGATCCGGTCGATCCTGGGTGGTTTCATCCGCTCGTGCGGCACGATCGTCCTGTCCAGCCACGTCATGGCCATCGTCGAGCAGATCTGCGATCACGTCGCGGTGCTGGCCGGTGGAGAGCTTCTGGCGGCAGGTCCGATCTACGACGTGCGCGGTGGGCAGTCCCTGGACGAAGCATTCGCCCGACTCGTCGGATATTCACCTGAACGGGCCGAATTGTCATGGTTCGCCTCCTGATCCACATGCGCGGCACCATGGCGCGGAACCGCCGGACATCGCGCTTCGCCGTGATGTCGACGATCGTGATGACAACGATCGGCGCGGCGTCTGCAGTGAGCAGCCTCCTGGTCGGAGGCGCCACGTACCCGACACCGTCAGCCGGTGCCGCAGCGGTCTCGATGGTGTTGATGCTGTGGGTCGGCGGTCGACTGTCGTACGCAGCGTTCAGCGGTGGCTCCGGCATACAACTCGGCCTCCTGCGATACCTGCCGATACCGCGCCGCCACCTGGCGAGAGCGCTGCTGGTGTCCGCCCTCGTCGATCCGTCACTCGTCTTCATGGCTGTTGCATTCGGCTCGCTCGTCGCACTCGGTGCGCACGACAGCATGCTGGCAGCAGCCACCGGTGCGGTCGGCGGCGCCATCACCTTGCTGCTGACGGGGTGTTCGGTGCCGGTGGTCGAGGCGCTCCTGCCGCCGCCCTCGCAGCAGCGTCGGGCTCTGGGGACAGTGGCAGTTGCCACCGCGATCAGCCTGGTGTCCGTGGCCGCGACCCTGCTACCGGGGCTGACGACGTCGTTGATCGCAGGCCGGATTCCCGTGGTCACGTATGTGCTCAAGATCCTGCCGACAGGCTGGGCGGCGGATGCGGTCACCGGCGCGCGACGCCACTCCGCGATCGACTCGATTCTTCCGTTGGTTGCGCTGGCACTGCTGACCGCCATCGTCGTCGCGATCTGGCCGGTAGTCCTCACTCGTCGTCTCGAAGGGACAGGAGCGGCTTTGACGAGGCGACGTCGCTCGCGCCCTCGGCTGCTGCCCGCGACCCCGGTGGGAGCCGTTGTCGGCAAGGAGGTGCGCATGTGGGTCCGGGACCCCCTCCGCCTGACATTCCTCGTCATTGCGGCGATCGTCGGAGCGGGCACGTGCGTCGTGCCGGACCTGACGCACGGCACACCATTCCTGCTGCCCTTCGGCGGCATCCTGTCGGTGGTGATCGCAGGCGCTGGTGGTTGCAATCTCTACGGTTCGGACGGTCTGGCGCTGCGGCTGACCGTACTGGCCGGCGCGGAGCGCGCCGATGTGCGCGGCCGTCAATGGGCGTTTCTTCTCATCACCGGCCCGTATGCCGCAGTCACGACCATCGCTCTCACTGCTGCCAGTGGCCAGACCTGGGCCTGGCCGTGGGCCATCGCGGGTCTGATCGCCGTGCTCGGCGGCGCCACCGGACTGATCCCACTGGCCTCCACGATCGCCGTCCTCCCTCTTGACGCCAACGGCGGACCGCCCCCCACGTGGCCGGTCAAGGTCTATGCGGCGATCCTGCTGGAGTTGCTGACAGCCGCTCCGACGGTCGCACTCCTCGTGGCCGGCACCGTTGCCCACTCCCGAGCCCTCCTGTGGGCGGCGATGCCTCTCAGCGTGGCAACGGGGGCACTCGCCGCAGGCGCCCTTGGCAGCGCCGCCGTACGACGGCTCCGCCGGCAGGGTGTGGCGATCATCGAGGCTCTCTCGGCCGCGGCCGAGCGCTCGGCTGCCTGACCACCGCCACGGGCGCGGTCGTCGCGCCCAACACGAACGAGCCCCGTCATACACCGGTGGTGTATGACGGGGCTCGTCCTCGTGCTGAGGTTCGGCGTCGATCAGTGACCGTGACCGTGACCGGCAGCGGCCGGCTCTTCCTCTTCCTTCTTGTCCACGACGAGCGTGTCGGTGGTGAGCACCATCGACGCGATTGATGCGGCGTTGCGCAGCGCGGAGCGGGTGACCTTGACCGGGTCGATGACGCCGGCCTTGATCAGGTCGCCATACTCACCGGTCGCTGCGTTGAGGCCCTGGCCGACCGGCAGGTCCTTGACGTTGGCGACGGCGACATAGCCCTCGAGACCGGCGTTCTCGGCGATCCAGCGCAGCGGCTCGACGACGGCCTTGCCGATGAGCGCTGCACCGGTGGCCTCGTCACCTTCGAGCGACAGTTCGCTGAGGGCCGCCGAAGCGTGCACCAGAGCAGAGCCACCACCGGCGACGATGCCCTCCTCGATCGCAGCGCGCGTCGCGGAGATCGCGTCCTCGATGCGGTGCTTCTTCTCCTTCAGCTCCACCTCGGTGTGAGCGCCGACCTTGATGACGCAGACGCCACCGGCCAGCTTGGCCAGACGCTCCTGCAGCTTCTCGCGATCCCAGTCGGAGTCGGAGCGCTCGATCTCGGACTTGAGCTCCTTCACACGACCGTCGACGTCGCTGGACTCGCCCTGACCGTCGATGACGGTGGTGTTGTCCTTGGTGACGACGATGCGACGCGCCTGACCGAGGAGTTCGAGGTCTGCCTGGTCGAGCTTGAGGCCGACCTCTTCGCTGATGACCTGGCCACCGGTCAGGATCGCGATGTCCTGCAGCATGGCCTTGCGGCGGTCACCGAAGCCCGGCGCCTTGACCGCGCACACGTTGAACGTGCCACGAATCTTGTTGACCACCAGCGTCGACAGCGCTTCGCCGTCGATGTCCTCGGCGATGATCAGCAGAGGCTTGCCGGACTGCACGACCTTCTCCAGCACCGGCAACACGTCGGCGACGGCGGAGATCTTCCCCTGGTTGATCAGGATGTAGGCATCCTCGAGGACGGCTTCCATCCGCTCGGGGTCGGTCACGAAGTAGGGGCTGATGTACCCCTTGTCGAACTGCATGCCCTCGGTGAAGTCGAGCACCGTCTCGGCGGTGGAGGACTCCTCGACGGTGATGACGCCGTCCTTGCCGACCTTGTCGAACGCCTCGGCGATCAGACCGCCGATGGTGGCGTCCTGCGCGGAAAGCGCTGCGACCTGAGCGATTTCGTCCTTGCCGTCGACCTCGCGGGCGTTGGCCAGCAGGCGGTCGTTGATCGACGTCACGGCGTGGTCGATGCCGCGCTTCAGGGCGGCGGGACCGGCACCGGCGGCGACATTGCGCAGGCCCTCGCGGACCATCGCCTGGGCCAGCACGGTGGCGGTGGTGGTGCCGTCACCGGCGATGTCGTTGGTCTTGGTGGCGACTTCCTTGGCCAGCTGAGCGCCGAGGTTTTCGTACGGGTCGTCGAGCTCGACCTCACGGGCGATGGTGACACCGTCGTTCGTGATGGTCGGGGCGCCCCACTTCTTGTCGATCACGACGTTGCGGCCCTTGGGGCCGAGCGTCACCTTGACCGCGTTCGCGAGCGCGTCGACGCCACGTTCCAGGGACTTGCGGGCGGAGTCGCTGAACTCCAGTTCCTTTGCCATGAGTGGCCTTTCGCTAGTTCAGGGGGTATGACGAACGCCTCGGCCGGCGGCCCGCCACTGCCTGTGATTCAGCAGCAAAGCTGGCGCGCGAGCCGAGGCGCGTCATACGAAATGGAGTCGTGTTACTTGGTGACGACTGCGAGCACGTCGCGAGCCGAGAGGATGAGCAGCTCCTCGCCGGCGTACTTGACCTCGGTGCCGCCGTACTTGGAGTAGATGACCTTGTCACCGACAGCGACGTCGAGCGGAACGCGGTTGCCCTTGTCGTCGATGCGACCGGGACCGATGGCGAGAACCTCGCCCTCCTGCGGCTTTTCCTTCGCGGTGTCCGGGATGACCAGACCGGAAGCGGTGGTCTGCTCGGCCTCGACGGACTTGACGACGATGCGGTCTTCGAGCGGCTTGATGTTCACCGACACGGTGGGACCTTCCTTTGCTAGGGCCTGCGTGACGCAGGCCGCGGATGCGAACCCTGGTGCAGTGCTGCCGGATGTGTTCGTGTGAGCCGCCGTCGCGGGGGTCGGACCACACTGTCTGGCTGGCACTGTCCCAGGAAGAGTGCCAGGACTGAATCTATGACGTCGTTAGCACTCTTGCAACTCGAGTGCCAACATTCGCCAACCGATCGCCACGTACGTATGACGGGCGCCGATCCTGTGGCACGGTGTCGCTTCAACGGCACCGAAACGCCGCGCTGTGTCAGGTCAGCCCAGCGGCAGATGCGCTTGCGGCGGCGCGTGCGTCGGGTCGACGCCGTCGAACAGGCTGCTGACGGATTCGCCCGCGTGGATCCTGGCGATCGCCTGCGCGAACAGGCTGGCGATCGAGCGCACTTTCAGCTCGGGCCAGCCGGCCGGCGGCACGGTGTCGGTGGTGACGATCTCGGTGAGCATCGGGTGGGCGGACAACCGCTCGACGGCTCGCCCGGCAAACAGCCCGTGCGTACAGGCGACGGCCGCACCGGTGCACCCTGCCTCCCCCAACCGATCCAGCAACTCGATCACCGAGCCTCCCGTGGCGATCTCGTCATCCAGCACGATGGCTCGGCGACCGGCGACGTCACCGACGATCGTGTCGATCACGACCGTGTCGTCGGAGATGCGCTTCTTGGATCCGGCGGCCACGGGCAGACCGAGCAGTCGAGCGAACTGCGTTGCGGTCTTTGCGTTTCCGAAGTCGGGCGAGACGACCACGGCGGATGTCAGATCCTGCTCCCGGAAGTGGTCGGCGAGCACGCCGATCGCGGTGAGATGGTCCACCGGCATACCGAAGAAGCCGTGCACCTGCGGCGCGTGCAGCGCCATGGTGATGACTCGCTGGGCGCCGGCGGTGGCGAGCAGATCGGCAACCAACTTGCCGCCGATGGAGATGCGCGAGGCGTCCTTCTTGTCCGATCGAGCGTAGGCGAAATAGGGAATCACCGCCGTGATCTGGGCCGCGGAGGCACCCCGTGCGGCGTCGATCATCAGCAACAGCTCCATCAGATGCTCCTGCGTGGGCGGCACGAGCGGCTGGACGATGAAGACGTCACGCTGCCGGCAGTTGGCCAGCAGCTGAGCCTGCAGGCAGTCGTTGCTGAACCGGCGGATGTCGACGCCCGACAGCGGCACACCGAGCCCGCCACAGATGCGTCGCGCGAGGTCGGGGTGGGCGCTGCCGGTGAAAACCACGATGTCGCGCACGGCGGTGACTCCTGAGGACGGGAGCGATCTGCTGGGAGTTCCGACCCTACCGTCATCGGTCCGCGCGACTCCCGCACGCCACCGCCCGCCGATGCGACAGACTGTCGACCCATGGACCCCGCCCTTCTCGCCCGACTCACCTCGGGTGAGGGATGGGGACTCATGCAGTCCCTGCCGACATATGACGAGACGGCGGCTCTCGCACTGGGCGCCCGCCTGCGCGATGCGGGTTTCGACGCCGACCTGGTCGCCGCCGCCCTGACCCAGTCCCGACTACGGGCCCGAGCCGTCGGCAAGTTCGGTGAGGCCGCGGCCGAGATGCTGTTCACCGCCGATGGTCTCGAGCAGGCCACCCGCTCGGAGGTCGCCGCACCTCATGCGGCGCGCTTCCGCGACTCCGGCATACAGTCCGTCTTCGACCTGGGCTGCGGCATCGGCTCCGACGCCCGCGCCCTTGCGTCGGCCGGATTGCGGGTGATGGCAGCAGATTCCGACGAGCTGACGGCGATGATCGCGGCGGTCAATCTCAAGCAGTGGGAGCACGCTCGCGTCATCCACCAGCGCGCCGAGACCGTCCAACTGCCGCCGTCACAGCCACGAGATGTCGGGGTCTGGCTGGACCCGGCCAGACGCATCCCCGGAGTCGCGGACATCACCGGTCGCACTCGCCGCACCTTCCGGCTCGATGAGTTGTCGCCGTCGTGGGATTTCGTCCGATCGGTCGCCGAGACCGTTCCCGCGGTCGGGGCGAAGCTGTCGCCGTCATTCGCCCACTCCGCGGTGCCGCCGGGCAGCCAGGCACAGTGGACCTCGTTCGGCGGCGAGGTCGTGGAGTGCGTCGTGTGGTGGGGCGAGCTCGCCTGGCAGCCGGGGCGGTGCGCCGTCGTGGTGACCGGCCGGTTCGCCTACGAGGTGCACGAGCAGGACGCCGCGGGTGCCAGCACCGACGGTGCACGCCTCGACCGGCTGCACGGGTATCTCTACGAGGCCGATCGCGCCGTCATCCGTGCCGGGCTCACCGGCGCGCTGGTGCGGCGCGTCGACGGCGTCGAGCTCGGCGCGGGACTGGGGTACGTCACCTCCCCGCGGGACGTGCTCGTGCCGTGGGCCAAGAAGTACTCGGTCATCGACGCGATGCCGTTGAACAACAAGGCGCTTCGCGCCTGGTTGCGCGACCACCGCGTCGGTCGGCTGACCATCAAAAAGCGTGGGGTGAGCATCGACAGCGATCAGTTGCGTCGCCAGATGCGACTGTCCGGCAACTCCGAGGCGACCATCCTGCTCACCCGTGTCGGCGGTGCACAGGTCGTGCTGATGCTGTCCGCAGCACTCTGACCCACCGATCGGGCAGCCTCCGCCACAGCTGAAATCGTCAGTTGCGCCAGTTGGGCATCGTGCGTGCGTCGCCTACCGTGGAGCGGGTGTCCACGTCACCAAAGGTTCGAGCCCTCGCGGTCTGCGCTCTGCTCAGCGCACCTTTGGCGGGTTGTGGCGCGGGTGGCTCGAGCGCTGCATCCAGTTCACGTATGACGCCCTCTTCCGCGTCGTCGTCCGCAGCGAGCGCGTCCTCCGAAGCAGCGAGCGCGACGTCCTCCGCGAGCGCGATGCCGCCGCGTCAGGATGTCGCCGCGTGCGCATCCTCGACTTTGGCGCGCATGACCCCGGCTCAGCGCATCGGCCAGTTGTTCATGGTCGGCGTGAAGAGCCAGTACGGCCCCGCCACCGTCGAGCGGCTGATCCGGCAGGATCACGTGGGCAATGTGATCTATCTCGGCGACTGGTCGGGAATGACTACCGTGCAGCAGGTGTCTGAAGGTCTTCAGTCGCAGGTGAGTTCTGCGGCAACCGGCGGCGTGCGTCTCGTCATCGCCACCGACCAGGAAGGCGGAGCGGTGCAAGAACTGCGTGGCTCCGGCTTCACCACGCTGTTGCCGGCGATCGACCAGGGACGGATGACTTCGGCGCAACTCACGGCATACGCACGCAATTTCGGCGGTCAACTCAAACAAGCCGGTGTCAATGTCGATCTCGCGCCGGTCGCCGACACGGTGCCCGCATCGATCGGGCTGGCGAACGGTCCGATCGGACGTTTCGGCCGGGAGTACGCCAATCAGCCGCAGGCGGTGGGCAGCGCGGTGCAGAGCGTGGTGCGCGGCCTGACCGCCGCCGGTGTCGGGTCGACGCTCAAGCACTTCCCGGGCTTGGGGCGGATCTCCGGCAACACCGATGTGACGTCGGTCGGCATCACTGACACGCAGATGACCGCGAACGACCCTTATTTGCAAGCTTTTTCGGATGGCATCAAGGCAGGCGCATCGATGGTGATGATGTCTTCGGCGGACTACCCAAAACTCGATCCGAACAATCCGGCCGTCTTCTCCCCTGCCATCGTCGACGGTCTGCTGCGTGGCCGGCTCGGCTGGCACGGGGTCGTCGTCACCGACGACATGGGGGCCGTCGCGGTCGCCGACGTCCCAGCCGGGCAGCGTGCAACGCGATTCATCGGCGCCGGAGGTGACCTCGTGTTGATCGGCAAGGCGAGCGACGCGCCGACGATGATTGCGGCAGTCACCCAAAAGGTCTCGCAGGACCCGGCATTCGCCGGCGCCGTCGCTGCGTCCGAGCGCAGGGTGCTGACCCTCAAAGCGTCGCTCGGTCTGCTCTCCTGCTCATAGCCGTCGCCGCGCGCCTCGTGCGGCCCCTCCAGCGGCGATCAGGGGGCTTTGACCTCTGACACCGGCATCGACGAATCTGCAGGCAGATCGAGCGAACTCGGCGTCAGCCCACGTTGCACCATTTGTGCGCCTAGTGCGGCGACCATGGCGCCGTTGTCGGTGCACAGTCGCACCCGTGGCACACGCAGGGAGATGCCGGCCGCGTCGCAGCGTTCTTTGGCCATCACGCGCAACCGGCTGTTGGCGGTGACACCACCGCCGATCTGCAGGTCCCGAACGCCATACTCCTCGCACGCATCCAGCGCCTTACGCGTGAGCACGTCGGCAACAGCCTCGTTGAAGCTGGCAGCGACATCTGCCACCGGCACTGGCTCGCCGGCACGTTCGCGTTCCTCGACCCAGCGCACGACCGCGGTCTTCAGACCCGAGAACGAGTAGTCGAAGCGATGCCGTTCGAGATCCTTGCGTGAGCTGAGGCCGCGGGGAAAGCGGATCGCGTTCGGGTCGCCGTCGGCGGCCGCCTTCTCGATGTGCGGCCCACCCGGATACGCCAGCCCGAGGACTCGCGCCACTTTGTCGAAGGCCTCACCGGCGGCATCGTCGATGCTCGCTCCGAGTTCGATCACATCGGAGGCAATATCGTTGACCAGTAACAGGTTGGTGTGACCACCGGACACCAGGAGGGCCACCGTCGGTTCGGGCAGCGGGCCGTGGTCGAGCACATCGGCACACACATGCGCCGCCAGGTGATTGACCCCGTAGAGCGGCTTGTCCAACGCCCAGGCCAGAGCCTTGGCACCGGCGACACCGACCATCAACGCACCCGCGAGGCCGGGGCCGGAGGTGACCGCAATGGCGTCGACATCCGCCAAGCTGTGCCCGACCTCGTCGCAGGTGCGCCGGATGGTCGGGATCAACGCCTCCAGGTGCGCACGGCTGGCAACCTCCGGCACCACTCCCCCGAACCGCACATGCTCCTCGACGCTGCTGGCGACGACGTCGCCCAGCAAGGTCGTGCCCCGGACGAAGGCGACACCCGTTTCGTCGCACGAGCTCTCAATGCCCAGGATCAACGGCTCGGTCATGATGCTTCCTTGGTCAGGTGCGCCCGCATGACGAGCGCATCCACGTCACCGGGCTGGTAATAGCGTCGCCTCGTCTGAATGTGCTCAAAACCGTTGCGCTCATATAGATCTCGCGCTCGACCGTTGTCCGCGCGCACCTCGAGCAGCACGACCTCCGCCGCCGCAGACCGTGCCTCGCACAGCATCCAGCGCAGCAGAGTGCGTCCGACACCCTTGCCCTGCGCCTGCGGTGACACACCGATCGTCATCACGTCGGCGGTGTCCCCCGCACAGTCGATGCCGGCATACCCGATGATCGAATCTGCCTCGACAGCAACGCAATAGCGCCGTCGCGGCCGTCCGGCGAGCTCGGCCCACCAGGTGGTCTCGGGCCATGCGTCATCAGCGAACGCGATCGCGTCGAGGCGCGCGAGTCGAGCCAGGTCCGGCCACTCGACAGGTCGGAGCACGACGCTCATCGGGGTAGCACCGACTTGCGCGCAGCGGCCGGCTTGGCATCCGGCTGCCGCAGATACAACGGCTGCAACGGCAACAGCGGTCGACCTGCTGCGAGCTCGCCCAACGCAAAATCCGCCAGCGAAATCCCGCTGACGTCAACAGGTTCGACACTCTCGATAAAGGCATCGGGATACAACGCCGGGCCGCGCCCTGCTGCCGGAAGCGCACGCACCTCCTCGGCGAGATCCTGCGGGCGGCAGACGCCCGGATCGGTGAGCCGTTGCACGCCGTCGGAGGTCGCGACGTAGCGCGCCCAATAGACCTCTTTGCGGCGGGCATCCGTCGCGACGACGAACTGTCCGATGTGTGACACCGCTGCAGCGTGCGCGATCGCGTCGAGGCTGCAGACGCCATACGTCGGTATGTCGAGCGCCAGGCCCAGAGTCGCGGCGGTCGCGATGCCGACGCGCAATCCGGTGAACGGGCCCGGTCCGACGCCGACAGCGACAGCGGTCAGATCGGCGGGCCGTCGACCGGCCTCGGCCATGGCGTCGCGGATAGACGGTGCAAGCACTTCAGCATGCCTGCGGGCATCGATGGTGGTGCGCTCGGCGAGCACGCGCTCGCCGTCGTGGACGGCGACGGTGACGGCGGAGGTCGAGGTGTCGAGCGCGAGCAGAAGCACCGGACAAGGGTAGTCGCATCGTGCCGGCGGCCTTGCCTGGTGCGCGAATCAGACGTCGTTCGTCAGTCGGTCGACAAGTACGTCGAAGCGGGCTCCGCTGGGCCGCAACGTGATTGTGCGTCGGTCGCCGTCACCGGCGAGCACCAGCTCAAGGTGGTCATCGGCGAGTTGCTCGGCCAGCCCGGCACCCCACTCGACCACGGTGACGACCTCCTCGAGATCCTCATCGAGGTCGATGTCGTCGAGTTCGGCGGCACCGCCCAGGCGATAGGCATCGACGTGAACCAGCGCCGGACCACCGACGAGCGAGGGATGAACCCGCGCGATGACGAAGGTCGGTGAGGTGATCGGTCCCCGCACTCTCATTCCTTCGGCGATGCCCTGCGTGAGCGTCGTCTTGCCGGCACCCAGCCCACCGGTGAGCACGACGAGGTCGCCGGCGCGCAGGCTCTCGCCGAGGCGGGCACCCCACGCCTGTGTCTGCTCCACCGAATCGAAATGTACGGATTCGAGGCGCACCGGTTCGGTCATGACGGCTCGCTTTCCACGGCACCGGCCTCCTGACGATCCCCGACGCCCGCTCGTCGGCGGTAACCGGTGACCTGCTTGACCACCTTGCGCCTTCTGACCGGGCGACGCGCTTCGATGGACCGCTGGGCACGCGAGATCAGTTGCAACAGTTCGCTGTTCACCACATCCGGTTGCTCGAACGGCAGGATGTGGCCGGCGCCGGTCACGATCACGTACTCGGCGCCCGGAATCCTGTCGACGATCGCCTCGCTGTGCTGCAAAGGGGTCAGGCGATCCTTCGTGCCGTGGATCACCAGCGTCTCGATGCCGTTGAACTCGGAGAGTGCCTCCGTCGCGTCGTGCGCCATGAGGCCTGGCAGGTAGGCGCCGATCACATGCAACTTGGTGGCGAAGATCATCTCGGCGACCTGGAACACCAGCGGCGCCGGCACCGGTCCGCCGAACGAGTACCGTTGCACCATCGCAGCTTCGATGTCCTTGCCGGCGACGCGCACCTGGTCGAACAGCTCTTGTCGCATGCCCGCCCGGGTGACTGCCGCCGGTCCGAGCCGGTGCACGATTCCGCCGAGTTGGCGACCCAAGCCGTAGTTCACGCTGCTGAGGCCGCCGGCGCTCGTGGACACGAATGCTGCGCCGATCACACGTTCATGCAACAGTGCCGGATCCTGCGCCGCGAGACCCATCATCGTCATACCGCCCATCGAGTGGCCGACGAGCACCACCGAGCCGTCCGGCACGGCCTCCCGGATCACAGCGGCAAGATCGCGACCGAGCTGATCAATCGTGTATGACGCATCGTCACCCTCGCCGGATTTGCCGTGGCCGCGCAGATCCCACAGCACGACGCGATAGCCGGCATCCCGGATCGCTCGCCGCTGCAAGGCCCACACCTGCAGGTTCTGGGTGTAACCGTGAGTGAAAACGATTGTGGGAGAAGTCTTTTGCACCTTCTCCGGTTCGTCGATCTCGACATGCAACGGCACCCCGTCGTCCCCGATGACCACAACCTCGCGGTCGGGCACGTCGGTGAAGTCGATGCCGCCCTCGGTCTCGGCGCGCTTGGCACGCACCACGCGATCAGTGGCAAATCCCGCGGCGGTCGCGACGACGGCGGCAGTCACTCCGATGCCGATGCCGAGCAGCCCTTTTCGGCCCTCGCTCATGCCACCTGACCCTGGTAGGCGCGCGGCAGGCGGTTGCCGATCCGGGTGACGATCTCGTAGGAGATGGTGCCTGCGGCGTCGGCCCAGTCCTGCGCGGTAGGGCCACCGTCGCGCCCGTCGCCGAAAATGACGACCTCGTCACCGGCTGCCACCGGCAGATCGCCGACGTCGACGACGAACTGGTCCATGCACACCCGACCAGCCACGCTGAACCGGTGTCCCGCGACCTGCACCGGGCCACGCCCGGATGCCGAACGTGGGATCCCGTCGGCGTAGCCGCACGGCACATCGATGAGAGTCGTTTCGTCGGCGGTGACGTAGGTGTGCCCGTAACTCACACCCTGACCTGCCGGAACCCGTTTGGCAACAGTCACATTCGCGGTCATCGTCATCGCCGGAACCAGTCGGAAGTGTGCCGAGTCACCGATGTGCGGGGCCGGCGAGAGTCCGTAGGTCGCGATGCCGGGACGCACGAGGTCCCAGTGTGCCTCCGGTAGCAGCAGAGTCGCCGCAGAGTTGGCCATGTGGCGCACCTCCAGTGCGAATCCGGCACGTTCGCAGTCACGCACGGCGTCGGCGAACAACCGCTGCTGCGCCGCATTGCTGGGATTCTCCGGCTCGTCGGCGCATGCGAGATGCGTGAAAACACCTGTCACCGTGATCGATCCATCGGCTGTATGCCGCGCAGCGGCCTCGACCAGCAAGGGCCAGTCAGCGCCATACGCGCCGTTGCGGGCCAGACCGGTGTCGATCTTGAGCTGCACACGCGCAGTCTCGCCGACCTCGCGCGCGGCCGCGGCGATCTCATCCAGCGTCCAGACCGCAGGAGCACCAAGATCGATCCGCGCCCGAATCGCGGCGGCGAAATCCAGGCCGGGAGCCAGCAACCAGCTGATCAGCGGTGCGGTGACTCCCGCATTGCGCAGGGCGAGCGCCTCGGCCAGCTGAGCGGTGCCGAGCCAGCTGGCTCCACCACGCAGCGCCGCGCAAGCAGCAGGCACGAGACCGTGGCCGTACGCATCGCCTTTGACCACGGCGAGCACCTGGGCGTTGCCACTGACCTCGTTCAAGGTCGCAATGTTCGCCGAAATCGCGTCGAGGTCGATGGACAGGCGCGCCGGGGCGCCGCCAGGCAGCACGGGTCGTTCGTCGTTCACATCCGACAGTCTGGCAGCCGCGAGCTCGCGCGTCGGCGACCCCTGCCGCTTCACTCCTGAGGCAGCGACAGCAGGTGAGCGACGGCGCGCCCCGCCTGATGCGCGACGTCCAGGGCGCGCACCGGGCCACCAGGGTTGGCCTGGTCGGCGGCGACGCCGTGCACCAGCGCGCCCACCGCCCCGGCGAGCTGCGGCGGCAGCCCGCCCGCCAGCAGCGCCCCGCAGATCCCGGCGAGCGCGTCACCGGCTCCGGCCGTCGCGAGCCAGGTCGGCCCGTCCGCCTGGGTGTAGGTCGGTAGCTCACTCGCGCCCGGCGAGACGACAGAGGTGATCGATCCTTTCAGCAGAACCGTCGCGTCGAGGCGGTCCGCAACCAGGCCGGCTACGACGGTCGGCTGCAGTTGCATCAACCGCTCGTCGATCGTCGCACCGTCCTGCGCACGTATGTCGAGTCGCTTGGCCAGCCGCAGCAGTTCGCCGGCGTGCGGCGTCAGCAGAGTCGGAGCATGACGCGGGCCCTCGATCAGATCCAGTCCCCCGGCATCCAGCAGGACCGGCAGGTCCGAGGCGATGGCCTCCGCGGCGACGCGGAGCTGCTCGCTGCTGGCGTCGTCGACGACCAAGCCCGACCCGATTGCCCACGCCTGCACCCGGCCCTCACCGAAAACCGCCTCGGGCACGAGCTGCCGCAACAGGTGGGTCGGCGCGTCGGGACCGACATAACGCACCATGCCGACACCCACGGTCACAGCGGCCGTCACCGCCATCACCGGCGCACCGGTGTAGTGCTCGCCCCCGGCCACGACCCCCAGCACGCCGCGCGAGTACTTGTCATCGTCCGGGCCGGGCACCGGCCACAACGATGCGACATCCTGATGCGAAAAACGTTGCACAGCAATGGCATCCGGGTCGGGTACGTCGATGTCGACGACCGTGAGCATCCCGACGGCGGGCTCGCTGACCGGCATCAGGTGCACCGGCTTCGCCAGCGAGAAGGTGACCGTCTCGTCGGCATAGATCGAGTCTGATCGCACCAGCCCGGCCGGGTCGCAGCCCGATGGCAGGTCGACAGCGAGCACGAAGGCGTCGCCACCGATGAGGTCGGGCAGGTTGCGCAGATGTTCCGGCAGACCCGGTCGTCCGCCGATCCCCAGGATCCCGTCGATCACCAGATCGGCATCGGCCAACGCACCGGTGACCGCATCGCCGGCAGGACCGTCGCGCCATTCCTCGATCACCACGCCGGCCCCCGTCGCGGCCTCCAGACCACCCTGGTGTTCGGCCGGGCCGGTCAGGACTGCGAGCACGTTGAGATCGTCCCCGGCGAGCGCGGCAGCGGCATACAGCGCGTCCCCGCCGTTGTCTCCCGGCCCGGCAAGCACGACAACGCGAGACCCGTGCCGGCCCAGCCGTGCCATCGCGACCTCCGCCAGTCCCTCGGCGGCACGCGTCATCAGCATGCCTTCCGGCAACTGGGCACGCACCGCCTCCTCGGCGGCACGGACATCTGCGACTGCGAAAGCACGCATCATCTCGGTGTTCTCCTCAGCTCTCGGCCACGACGATGGCAGAGGCGATCCCTCCGTCATGCGAAATCGACAGGTGCAGCGCGGTCACACCCAGCTGCGCCGCTCGCGCAGCGACGGTGCCGTGCAGTGACCACGACGGCTGACCGTCGGCGTTCTTGATCACCACCGCGTCGACCCAGTGCAATCCGGCGGGCGCACCGAGCGCCTTGGCGAGCGCTTCTTTCGCCGCGAACCGGCCGGCAAGTGAGTTCGGCGGCAGACCGCGCTCGGGCTGCGCGAACAGTCGTTCGAGCAATGCCGGTGTCGCCTCGAGCTTCGCCATGAATCGAGGCACGTCGACAACGTCGATGCCGACCCCGACGATCACTCGACGGTCACCGATTTCGCCAGGTTGCGCGGCTGGTCGACATCCAGGCCCTTGGCCGTGGCCAGTTCGAGTGCGAAGACCTGCAGCGGCACCACCGTCAGCAACGGCTGCAGCAGCGGAGCCGTGCGTGGCACCCGGATGACCTCGTCGGCGAAGGGCACCACCGCGTCGTCACCGTCCTCGGCGATCACCAGGGTGCGCGCACCGCGAGCACGGATCTCCTGGATGTTGGAGACGACCTTGCCGTGCAGACCGTGCGGTGTGTCCGGCCCGGGCACCACGATGAAGACCGGCTGCCCCGGCTCGATCAGCGCGATGGGCCCATGCTTCAGCTCGCCCGCGGCGAAGCCCTCGGCGTGGATGTAGGCGAGTTCCTTGAGTTTGAGAGCCCCCTCCAGCGCGACCGGGAATCCCACGTGTCGGCCCAGGAAGAGCACCGACCGGGTGTCGGCCATGAACCGGGCGATCTCGCGCACCCGGTCAAGGTCGCCGAGCAGTTCGGTGATCCGGTCGGGCACCTGCTGCAACTGCGCCATCACGGCCTTGGCGTCCTGCGCGTAGGACTGCCCCTTCAGCTGGGCCAGGTAGAGCCCGAGCACGTAGCACGCGGTGATCTGCGCGAGGAATGCCTTGGTCGATGCGACCGCGACCTCGGGGCCGGCGTGCGTGTAGAGCACCGCGTCGGACTCGCGCGGGATGGTCGATCCGTGGGTGTTGCACACCGAGATCGTCAGGGCACCGAGTTCGCGCGCATGCTTGACCGCCATCAGCGTGTCCATCGTCTCGCCGGACTGGCTGATCGAGACGACCAGCGTCCGGTCGTCGACGATCGGGTCGCAATATCTGAACTCGTGCGCCAGGCTCACCTCGACCGGGATGCGCGTCCAATGCTCGATGGCGTATTTCGCAACCATCCCCGCGTATGCCGCTGTCCCGCACGCCACGATCGTGATGCGGTCGACCGCTCGCAGTTGCTCCTCGGAGATGCGCAGCTCGTCGAGTTCGAGGGCGCCCACCTCGTTGGTGCGCCCCAGCAGCGTGTCGTTGACCGCCTGCGGCTGCTCGTGGATCTCCTTCTCCATGAAGGTGTCGTAGCCGCCCTTCTCAGCAGCAGCGGCATCCCAGTCGACGTGGAACTGCTTGCCGGTGGCGGGCTGGCCGTCGAAGCCGATCACCGTGACGGACTCCGGAGTGATCGTGACGATCTGGTCCTGCTCCAGCTCCATCGCCGCGCGGGTGTATCCGATGAAGGCCGCGACGTCGGAGCCGAGGAAGTTCTCACCGTCGCCGAGTCCGACGACCAACGGGCTGTTACGTCGCGCGCCGACAACGACACCGGGCTGGTCGGCGTGCACTGCCAGCAGGGTGAAGGCGCCTTCGAGTCGACTGACGACGGCCAGCATCGCGGCAGTGAGGTCGCCGTCATACAGCTCGGCGAGCATCTGGGCGACAACTTCCGTGTCCGTCTCGGACTCGAAATGCACTCCGGCGTCGAGCAATTCGCTCTTGAGAGAGTGGAAGTTCTCGATGATGCCGTTGTGGATCAGCGCCAGTTTGCCGTCGGTGCCCCCGCGATGCGGGTGCGCATTCGCGTCCGTGGGTCCACCGTGGGTTGCCCACCGGGTGTGACCGATCGCGGTGCGGCCTTCCGGCAGCGGCTGCTCGTCCAACTCCGTGAGCAGATTGGCCAGCTTGCCGGAGCGTTTCCGGGTCTCGACGACATCGCCCGCGACGAGCGCGATGCCGGCGGAGTCATATCCCCGGTATTCCAGTCGAGCCAGACCGTCCAGGACCACGTCGAGCGCCTTGGTGCTGTCGTCGCGACCGACATAACCCACGATTCCACACATGCGCGACACCCTAACGTCGAAGCGGCTCAGTCACTGAATCACCGGCACGGGTGAGTCCGGTCGCCATACCTGCAGCCAGGGGCACGGTGTCATGGACAATGGCGCGGTGTCCCGCCACCATCCGTCGATCCCGTCGCCGTACGTCGAGTTCGACCGCGCCGCCTGGGCCGGCCTTCGCGCCTCGCATCCGATGAGCCTGACCAAGCAGGACGTTCGCCGACTGCGCGGCACCGGCGACCGGCTCGAGCTTCCAGAGGTGCAGGACGTCTATCTGCCGCTGTCGCGACTGCTCAACATCTACGTGGGCGCGACGACGCGGCTGCACCGGGTGACCACCGACTTCCTGGGTGAGACGCCCGCCCGCACGCCCTTCGTGATCGGCATCGCCGGCTCGGTTGCGGTGGGCAAGTCGACCACGGCACGGATCCTGCGCGAACTGCTCGCTCGGTGGCCGGACACACCGCGCGTGGAACTGGTCACCACCGACGGATTCTTGTTTCCGAATGCCGAGCTCGAGCGACGAAACCTTCTGGAACGCAAGGGCTTTCCGGAGTCATACGACCGGCGCAAGCTGGTGCGCTTCTTGGCCGAGGTCAAGGCCGGCAAGTCCGAGGTGAGCGCCCCCGTCTACTCGCACCTGACCTACGACATCGTGCCGGACGAACGCATCGTGCTGCGCCAGCCGGACGTGCTGATCGTCGAGGGGCTCAACGTCCTGCAGCCCTCGATCCCGACGCCGGACCGCCGCAACAACCTGGCGGTGTCCGACTTCTTCGATTTCTCGGTGTATGTCGATGCCCGCGAGGAGGACATCCGCCGCTGGTATGTCGATCGCTTCCTGCGGCTGCGCGAGACGGCCTTCGCCGATCCGGAGTCCTACTTCCACCGGTATGCCCAGTTGTCCGACGAGCAGGCCGTCGACCGCGCGGTGCAGATCTGGGACAGCATCAACGCGCCGAATCTCACGCAGAACGTCGCTCCCACGCGCAGCCGGGCGACGCTCGTGCTGACCAAAGGCCCCGATCACGGGGTGACCAGGATCCGCCTGCGCAAGGTGTGAAGGTGTGACGGTGCGACGGTCGAGCACCGGATCACCAGGTGCGGTTCGGGGCGCTGCCCGCGACCTCATCCGCCTCGACGTCATCGGGCTCTGAGTCGTCGTCCTCGTCGTCGAACATGTGCTCCACGTCGTCGACCGACATCTCGTCTTCGTCGATCACCTCGTCAGCGCCGTCATCGGCCGCGGCTGCCGCCCGCCGGGCGCGCATCCACATCAGCAGCCACACCCCGGAGAAGATCGCCAGAACCAGTGCGGCCAGCAGGATCCCGCCGAACACCTGGTAGAGCAGGTGCGACATACCGGTCGCAGGCACCCCGCCCTTGTCGTCGTTGTCGAAGTTCGGAGCCTCGCCGTCGCCCCACCGTGCGCCCAGTGCCCCGGCGACCCCCACGAGCACGACCGCCGCCACCCAGTAGGACGCGACGAACCAGCGCTTCTGCAACAACATGGGCCTTAAGTTACGTGAAGATCGTGCCGAGCGACATCACAAACGCGCCGACGCGTATGGCGGTGCCGACATCTCTCAGGCCCGCACACGCGACCGTGCTGCACCTGCCGTCAGCGGGCCGAGGAGGGTCGCCGATAAGACGATCGATCAACAGATCTTCGAATGAACAGATGCGAGAGGATCCGGGGTATCAGTACCAGCCGGTGGCCTGAGAGTGACCCCAGGCGCCGCACGGCGAGCCGTAGCGGGACGCGATGTACCCCAGGCCCCACTTGATCTGCGTCGCCGGGTTGGTGCGCCAGTCAGCACCGGCGCTGGCCATCTTGCTGCCCGGCAGCGCCTGCGGGATGCCGTAGGCACCGGAGGACGCATTCTCGGCGCTGGCGTTCCAGCCGGACTCGCGGTTCCAGAGGCTGACCAGGCAGCCCATTTGGTTCTGGCCCCATCCGAAGGAGCTGAGCATCGCCGCAGCGATGGCCTGTGGGCTTCCGGAGAAGGTCGTGACAGTCGTGCCGCCACCGCTACCGCTACCGCTACCGGACGAACTGCTGCTCGAGTCGGATTGCGCCGCAGCGGCCTCACGAGCGGATGCCGCCGACCCATTGGCCTGGGCCTGCAGCGCGCGTGCCTGAGCGGCCAGGCTGGCGAGCGCCCCCTTCGACTTGCCGTTGGCCGCATTGCGCGCGGCGACGGCCTGCGCCGCGGCCTGGCTCTGCGAATCGCCGTTGGCGTAGACGGCCGAGTTGCCTGCGTTCACCGCATCCAGGCCGTCGGCCTGACCGCGCAACTGCAGGTCGGCGCTGGCCGGACCGGAGAGCGCCGAAGCGGCGGATGCGTATCCCGCTGCCGAAACTGACACTGCCGAAATCGCTGCAGTTGCTGCAATCGCGGGTCTGCGTAGCGCGCGGACCCCGGTATCGCGACGGGCACGGTGACGTCCGACAGGACGGGACATAGAGCAACCTTTCAGAGGGGACACATGCAAGGACGCACTGCGGCTCAGGCCTGTCGGCCTGGGAGTCGAGCGCGTCCCGAGTGTGTTATCTCTGCAGGGGGCCGGAGCGTTACCGAACTGAGACAACCGGACCAGAGTCTCAAACCAGGCCGTTGGCCGCAACTCGGCGGCCGGAAGTGGTGGATGACCACACCCGGCCGCCGCGTCACTCTTCGTGAAATGCGTGAGACGGAAGGCTGGCGCGGCTGCGGGTGGCGCTGCCATCCAGCCGGTATCAGCCCAGCCCCCCGCTCGCACGGCATCGGCACGAAAGTCCGAATCAGGCGTCCGGACCCTCCAGCAGGTCGGTGACCAGCGCGGCGATCGGGCTGCGTTCGCTGCGGTGCAAGGTCACGTGGCCGAACAGCGGGTGCCCCTTCAACTTCTCGATGACGGCGGCGACGCCGTCGTGGCGACCGACGCGCAGGTTGTCCCGCTGCGCCACGTCGTGGGTCAGCACGACGCGGGAGTTCTGACCGACTCGCGACAGCACCGTCAGCAGCACATTGCGCTCCAGCGACTGCGCCTCATCGACGATGACGAAGGCGTCGTGCAGTGAACGACCGCGGATGTGCGTCAGCGGCAGCACTTCGAGCAGTTCCCGGTCGACGACCTCCTCCATCACCTCGTGCGAGACGACGGCGCCCAGCGTGTCGAACACGGCCTGCGCCCAGGGGCCCATCTTCTCGTTCTCGCTGCCGGGCAGATAGCCCAACTCCTGGCCGCCGACGGCGTAGAGCGGGCGGAAGACGATCACCTTGCGGTGCTGTCTGCGTTCCATGACCGCCTCGAGCCCGGCGCACAGCGCCAACGCCGACTTTCCGGTGCCTGCGCGGCCGCCCAGGCTGATGATGCCGACGTCGGGGTCCAGCAGCAGGTCTAGAGCGATGCGCTGCTCTGCGGACCTGCCGTGCAGGCCGAAGGCGTCGCGGTCTCCGCGCACCAGGCGCACCGACTTGTCGGCCATCACCCGCCCGAGGGCGCTGCCGGTCGGCGACAGCATCACGACCCCGGTGTGACAGGGCAGTTCGGCAGCATCGGCGAGTTCGACACGACCATCGTCATACAGCTGGTCGATCTGCTCGCGCGAGACATCCAGCTCGGTGATGCCGGTCCAGCCGGTGTCGACGGCGAGTTCGGCGCGGTACTCCTCGGCGTTGAGGCCGACCGCAGATGCCTTGACCCGCATCGGCAGGTCCTTGCTGACGACGGTGACGTTGTGGCCTTCGTTGGCGAGATTGCGGGCGACCGACAGGATGCGCGTGTCGTTGTCGCCGAGGCGAAATCCGGCGGGAAGCGCCTGCGGGTCGGTGTGGTTCAGCTCGACGCGCAGGCTGCCGCCGTCGCCGATCGGCACAGGGGAATCCAGCCGACCGTTGACGACCCGCAGATCGTCGAGGATCCGCAACGCCGAGCGGGCGAAGTACCCCAGCTCAGGGTGGTGACGCTTGGCCTCGAGTTCGGTGACCACGACGACCGGCAGAACCACTTCATGCTCGGCGAACCGGGTCATGGCGCGCGGATCGGACAGCAGGACCGAGGTATCGAGGACGTAGGTGCGGTGGTCGGGCTCGCGCGGCTGGGTCGTGGCGGTCGAAGGCGAAGACGTGCTGGATGCCATGGTCGATCTCCTCAAGGTGCACAGCGGCGCAAGCCGTGTGACCTACTCTCGGACGAGGTGCCGGGACCGGGCCCAGGAGAGCCGGTGCCGGCCCTCCGTCCGGAGCAAAGATCGCTCCATGTGGTGGGCCTCCCGAACGCGCCGCGCGGATCGCGTCACGTCGATTCCGACTGTATGACGCAGCTCCGACTTCCTCGCGCACCGCCGACGGCGCGGCGCGGCGTGTCGTGGCATCTCACAGTGATCGTCGTCGAATGTTCATTCACACCAGCACCATTCGTCACTTTGAACCACACCCATCACATGCGGAAGTCGGCAGCCCCCGGGCAACTCGCCGCATCGGCGACTTATGTGTGCCTGATGCGACTCATGTGACCGAAGCGACGCGTGCGCCACCCACAAAGACCGCATCGGCGACTTATGCACCACGCACCACCCGAACCCGCCGCATCGGCGACTTAGAGATCGCGCGGGTAGGTCATGGCCGGTGTGTGGGCCTGGGTTCCAGCGGTGGGTGGTCTAGGCGGTGCGGATGAGGAGTCGGGTGATGGTGATCGTCTTGGCCAGGGCGATGAACGCGTTGATGATCGGGGTGCGTCGTTCGGTGCGGACGCGGAGATCCCTCACCCAGGCGTCGTCGGTCGGCTCGGGCTCGGCGTCGTTCGGTGCGGACGCGGAGATCCCACTGGTAACAGACGCGGTGCCCGCTCCTCGCGACCGTGCCGGCTCCTGGCGAGCGCCGAGTACATGCCCGCACAGTCTGTACCTCGCCGATGTGGCACCAGGGGTCGCCTCATGGGTCGCATGAGCCCCGAAGGCCTCACGCATCATGCATCAGTCGCCGATGCGGCGACGACGAGGACCCCTCGCGTGGTGCGGTGACTCCCACCCGCCACATACGCCACGGCAGTAACGCTGGGGTGGTTGGAAAGACGATTACTTCCGGTCGCGGTCGCGATACTGGGAAGTAATCGTCATCTCGACCATGCACTCGCTGTGCCGGGGCCAGCCCGGGCACCCGTACGTCGCCGATTCGGCGACGTACGGAGGGCGATGGCGGATACGGTGGGCGCCACACCCAGCACCTACCCGCGCAATCTCTAAGGGGCGCAGCGCCCGCGGAACTCGCCGCATCGGCGACTTATGTGTGCCTGATGCGACTCATGTGACCGAAGCGACGCGTGCGCCACCCACAAAGACCGCATCGGCGACTTACGCGCCGCACACCAAGCGCGCCCCACCTCCCTGGCAATTCGGTTGACCGACTCCCGGCGATCGCGATGGGATCTTGCGTATGCCGCAGTCGAGACCTCTGCCCCCACCTGTGCGAAGCGGCGACCGCGTCGCCGTCGTGTCCCCAAGCTGGGCCGCGCCGCACTTCTTTCCGCAGGTTCACGACCGCGCGATACAGCGACTCCATGACGAATTCGGTCTCCACCCGGTCGAGTTCGCCACGACCAGAGCACCCTCGAGCCCCGCAGCCCGCGCCGCCGACCTCAACGCGGCGTTCGCCGATCCCACCATCACTGCCGTCATCAGCACGATCGGCGGAGACGACCAGATCACCGTGTTGCGACATCTGGATATGTCCGTGATCACCACAAACCCCAAGCGGTTCCTCGGCTACAGCGACAACACGAATCTGCTGAATTACCTGTGGTTTCACGGCATTGCCGGGGTGTACGGAGGATCGACGCAGGTCCATTTTGGCCCCGTGCCGGATCCAGAACACCTCGACTCGCTGCGAGCCGCGCTGTTCGGCACCGACCACGTGCTGGTTCCGCCGACGCGCACCCGCGATGTCGGCCTGCGCTGGGACGACCCCGACGTGTTGGTCACGCCCGCACCCGACCTGCCCGCAGAGCCATGGACCTGGCACTGCGACACCACCGCCGTGACCGCTCCGACGTGGGGCGGATGCCTCGAGATCGTCGAGTGGACCCTCGCAACCAACCAGTGGATGCATTCGACCGAGGAGTATGTCGGGGCCATCCTGATGCTCGAGATCTCCGAGGATCAGCCCAGCCCGACCGAAGTGGGGTATCTACTCCGCAACCTCGGCGAACGCGGAATCCTGGGCGGCGCGTCAGCGGTGCTGTGGGCCAGGCCGCCCGTCAGTGATCACGATCATCCTTCGACCGCGACCGAGGCTGCTGCCGTGCGCGAGCAATACCGCGACGTGGTGACGACCACCATCGACACGTATGCGCCCGGCATACCTGTCGTCTTGGATGTCGACTTCGGGCACACCGGCCCGCAACTTCTGCTGCCGTATGGCGGTCCGGTCACTGTCGACGGCCGAACCCACACGATCACCGCGCACTTCGGCGAATAGCGCGCCGATAACCGCTCAACGACCGAGGCGACGATCACGCTCGGCATACGCACGCAGTGCCCGCAGGAAATCCACTCGTCGGAAATCCGGCCAGTACGCCTCACAGAAATAGAACTCCGAGTGCGCGCTCTGCCAGAGCAGGAACCCCCCGAGCCGTTGTTCTCCCGAGGTGCGAATCACCAGATCCGGGTCCGGCTGGCCCTTGGTGTAGAGGTGATCCGCGATGTGCTCGACGTCGAGGATCTCGGCGAGTTCCTCGAGCGAACGCCCCTGCGCTGCCTGTTCCTGCAGCATCGCGCGCACCGCGTCGGCGATCTCGCGGCGACCGCCATACCCGACGGCAATGTTGACCATGAGGCCGTCGGCATCGGCAGTCCGGTCGGCAGCTTCCTTGAGCACAGTGGCGGTCTGGTCGGGCAGCAGATCGAGCGCCCCCACCGGATGCAGCCTCCAGCGACCTTCCGCAGCCAAGCCCTGCACGGCCCGCTCGATGATCGACAGCAGGGGCGTGAGCTCCGCCGTGGGCCGGTTCAGGTTGTCCGTCGACAACAGCCACAACGTGACGACCTCGACACCGGCTTCTTCGCACCAGCCGAGCAACGGCTTGATGTTGTCGGCGCCGGCCTGATGCCCCGATTCGGTGTTGGCGCCGCGTGCCTTGGCCCACCGTCGGTTGCCGTCGAGCATGACACCGACGTGGCGGGGCAGATTCTCAACAGGCAGCGAGTGCTGAACATGCCGCTCATAAGCGCTGTAGAGCAGATCGCTCACGCGCATGTTCGATCCCCTTCGCCGGTCGAGTTCACCTCTCAGGGTAGTCCTAGCCAACGGATAACACGGCGAGGCTGACACCTACGCTGCCGTAACTTACTCTTGATCGCATGGTCGAACTCTCCCGCGATGCCGCAGGACAACTGCAGCAGGACGCCGCCGAACTCCTGCGGGCGGTCAAGCCGAAGCTGCGCGGGTGGTTGCATGCCGGGATGGCCCCACTGGCCATGGTGGCCGGCATCGTGCTCGTCGCTCTCGCGCCCAACGAGCACGCCCGCATCGGCGCCGGCATCTTTGCCCTGACGGCGGTGCTGCTCTTCGGCACGTCGGCCGTGTATCACCGTGGCCGCTGGACTCCGCGCGTCGAGCGGCTGCTCAAGCGAATGGACCACTCCAACATCTTCCTGATCATCGCCGGCACCTACACGCCGTTCGCGGTCACGCTGCTCAACCGTCGCCAGGCCACGACTCTGCTGCTGATCGTCTGGGGCGGCGCCGCGCTCGGAGTCGCGTTCCGGGTCTTCTGGGTCGGCGCCCCGCGATGGCTCTACACCCCGGTGTATGTCGCCCTCGGCTGGGTCGCGGTCTTCTACTTCGGACCGTTGATGCGCAGCGGTGGCGTCGCCGTCGTGACCTTGATCGCGGTCGGCGGACTGCTCTACACACTCGGCGCGGTGGTCTACGGCACCAAGCGCCCGAATCCTTCCAAGCGCTGGTTCGGTTTCCACGAGGTCTTCCACTCGTTCACGATTCTCGCCTTCGCTGCTCACTACGTCGCAGCTTCGATGGCGATCTACCAGCACGGCACCTCGATCTGACCGCTCCCCGACCCGACCGCTCACGACGCATGAGAGCCCCGTCATACCAATCGGTATGACGGGGCTGCGGCGTTCAGCGCACTGCGTCGCTGCCAGGTCACCGCTCGCCGGTAGCTGCTGTCGGACTCACTCGGCGCGACTCGTGCGCCGACGGAGGTCGGCTCAGACGCCAGGCGGCGCCGCAGTCCCGTCGGTGCCCGTCGCGGGCGGCGTGACCGGACGCGGCGGGATGACCTGCGCCTGCTGCTCCTGCAGCGCCGCCTCGCGGTCCTCCTCGCGCCAGCGCACTCCGCGCAGGTGGTTGTTCATGCTGCGGAACAGCAGCCAGCAGGCGATGGCCAGCGCGAACAGCACCAGGAATCCCCAGATGCCGGCTGTGACCGCAACGCTCTCATTGCCTCCGTCACCCATGGTGGCGCTCCTTTGCCTGACGTTCGACGACGTCATCGATGATCAGCGTCCCGGCGTCACCGGTCGCAAGGTGGTCGGCTTCCTGTGCGCTGCGCGGCAATCCGGCGAACAGGTCGTCCTCGCCCTCCGCGAGCGCGACGTACGACCGCGCCAGGTCGAACTCCTCCGTCGGCCAGATCCGGCCCTGCTCGGCGGGGCTGAGCGTGAAGAACTGCCCGTCCGGGTCGATCTGGGTCGCATGCGCCAACAGCGCTTGTTCTCGCTGCGGGAAATACTTCGCGCACTCAACACGGGTGGTCACCCGGCCCTCGGGTCGGTCGTCCCACCGCTTCAACCAATCGGTGTACGGCGATTCGCGCCCCTCGGCGAGCAGTGCCTCGTGGAAGGCCACCATCTTTGCCTTGAAGAAACCGCGGTCGTAATACAGCTTCAGCGGCTGCCATGGCTCGCCGGCGTGCGGGAAGGCCGTCGGGTCACCGGCCGCGGCGAAGGCGGCGACCGACACGTTGTGCGTCATGATGTGGTCGGGGTGCGGATAACCGCCGTTCTCGTCATACGTCGTCATCACGTGCGGACGAAACTCGCGTATGACGCGCACCAGCGCCTCGGTGGTGATGTCGAGTGGCTCGAGCGCGAAGCACCCTTCCGGCAGCGGCGGCAGCGGATCGCCTTCGGGCAGCCCGGAATCCACGAAACCGAGCCACGTGTGCTCGACACCGAGGATCTGCTGCGCCTTGGCCATCTCGGCCCGCCGGAAGTGCGGCAGGTCCCGCTGGATGTCGGGGTTGTCGACCAGTTTGGGGTTGAGGATGTCCCCCCGCTCGCCCCCTGTGCAGGAGACCACCATCACACGGTGGCCGAGGTCGGCATACTTCGCCATCGTGGCCGAGCCCTTGCTGGACTCGTCGTCCGGATGTGCGTGAACTGCCATCAGCCGTAGCTGGTCACTCACGTGTTCGCTCTCCTTGATGAGGCATGCCCGGGGCGCGGTGCAGAACCACCCATCGGGCGTTGAGACAACTCGCCTATCCTCTCACCTCATGGCGATCCCCAAACCCGCACCCGGTCAAGGCAAGTGGTGGGTGATCGGAGTTGTCGGAGTCGTGGTGATGACAGCGTTCGCGACCTGGTTCGGCATCGCAGCAAGCCGCGGAGTCGATTTCGGCGTCGCCCAGGTGCACAACATCAACGACCGCAGCATCCAGTTGGTCTTCAACGTGGGCAACCAGGACGGTAAGTCGGTCATCTGCAACCTCGAAGCGCAGGACTACAGCCACAACGAGGTCGGGGTGGCCAACGTGACGCTGCCTCCGACCAAGAAGTCCGTCGCGCAATACACGGTCACGATCAAGACGGTATCCAAGGCCGTCACCGCGCTCGTGGACTCCTGCAACTACAACTGACCCGGACCGCCCGCACGGGTCCCCGGACCACGACGAACCGGGTCGACGCCTGCCGCGGTGCTATGATCGATGGCTACACACGGGTCTGGAACCGGCATCCGCGAGTGACGCGGAGCGGTTCCGGACCCACTTGTTTACCGCTCGAGGGCACCCGGTTCGGTGCGTGCGAGGTCGCGGACAACTGCTCAGCGACCGACCAGCAACATCGCCCACATCCGCACCGGGTTCACAACGATTCACTGCACTAGGAGACACCGTGACCAACACTGCCGACGCTTCGGCCAGCTTCCTGACTCAGGAGGCATACGACCGCCTGAAGGCCGAGTTCGACCACCTCTCCGGTGAGGGTCGCAGCGAGATCGCCGCCAAGATCGAGGAAGCTCGCCAGGAAGGCGACCTGAAGGAGAACGGCGGCTACCACGCAGCCAAGGAGGAGCAGGGCAAGATGGAGGCCCGCATCCGCCAGCTCGAGGCCATCCTGCGCGACGCCGTCGTCGGGCAGGCTTCGGCGGCCGAGGGCGTTGTCGGCCCGGGTATGGTCATCACCGCCGAGATGTTCGGCGACAAGGAAAAATTCCTGCTCGGCAGCCGTGAGATCGCCGGCGATTCCGCGCTCGACGTCTACAGCGAGAAGTCCCCGCTGGGTGCTGCCATCAACGGCGCCAAGGTCGGCGACAAGGTGTCCTATGAAGCTCCCAACGGCAAGATCATCGAGGTGAAGATCCTGGAGGCCACGGCCTACCACGGCTGAGCATCGCGCGTACGCGACCCGGGTCGTTCGCAACGGTTTTCGTTGCGAACGACCCGTTTCGTCTGTCGTTGTGTATGCCGCAGCTGCGGCGTGCCGAGGTGTCGGTATCAGGGACCGCCAGTGCCACCACGACAGCCCACGGCGACGGCGAACCCCTGCTCTGTATGACGCATGATCTCAAACTACCAACATTATTGAGTTGCTCAACCATTGTTTTAGTCATCTATTGCTTCGCGATATCATCAACAGGTGATCTCGGCCGCAGACCTTCCCGCACCGGGCATTGTCGACCCCGGGGCAGACCCCGCCACGGAGGCATGGCAGCGCATCCGCGCCATCGCGCACAATCCGGCAGCCATGGCAGCTTTTCACCGACTGGTGCATGACACCGGCCTGCCACTTGCCGCGTTACGCGCGCTGCTGGTGTTGCCCGTCGATGAAGCGATCCCGATGCGCGACCTTGCGCGACGCCTCAGGTGCGACACGTCATACGTCACATCGTTGGTAGACACCCTTGAGAAGCACGGATTGGCGTCGCGTCAGGCGCACGCGACCGACCGCCGGATCAAGGTGATCGTGCTGACCCCGACAGGCCGGCGGATGGCCAGGCGCGCGCAGATCGCCGACAACACACCCCCTGAGGTCTTCGCTCAGTTGACCGCGCGCGAAGTCACCGCCTTGCGCGACCTGTTGCGCAAGATCGGAGCCGAAACCGCCTGAGACGCCGAGCGCTGGCGGTCCCGGGAGGGATCAGCACAGCACGGCCTGCGACCGACGTCGACGGTGGTCAGGGCCGCTATGCCAGTCGTGCGAAGAACACCAGCAGTGCCACCACCACGAGCACACCGGCCCAGATGAGCCGTCCCGCGCCTGGCTTCGGCGGCAGGGGGCGGTGCTGGACGGCATACGGCGAGGTCACCAGGGGCGGGCCGCTGCCATCTTGGTCGAAGGGTGCGCCCACCTTCGACTGCTGCCAGGCGTTGTACTCGGTGACCTCACGCAGGTGCCGGCGCCAGATGCGTTGCTGCACCACGGTCTGCACGAGCAGCAAGAGCGCTCCGGCGAGGCAGAACACGATGACGACGACATCCCACATGGCGGCGGCTGTCCTCAGGCGTCGAGAGCCTGCGCCAGGTCGGCGATCAGGTCGTCGGCGTCCTCGATACCCACCGACAGGCGGATCAGATCTGCCGGAACCTCGAGTTCGGTGCCGACGACACTGGCATGCGTCATACGGCCCGGATGCTCGATCAGCGACTCGACACCACCGAGGGACTCCCCCAGGGTCCAAATCTTCGTCCGACCGATCACGTCGACGGCGTGCTGCTCACCACCGGCGAGCTGGAAGCTGACCATCCCGCCGAACCGGCGCATCTGCCGCGCAGCGATGTCGTGACCCGGGTGGCTGTCCAGGCCCGGGTAGTGGATGTGCGTGACGTCGGAGCGTGAGCGCAGGTAGTCGACGACCTTCTCGGCGTTGTCGCAGTGTCGCTCCATGCGCACCGCCAGCGTCTTGAGGCCGCGCAGCACCAGCCACGAATCCATAGGCCCCGCAACGGCGCCCATGGAGTTCTGGTGGAACCCGATGCGGGTGGCAGCATCCGCGAACTCGGGCACTGCGACATTCTTGGACACCACAACAGCGCCGCCGACGACGTCGGAGTGGCCGCCGGAGTATTTCGTCGTCGAGTGCAGCACGATGTCGGCGCCGAGTGCCAACGGCTGCTGCAGGTATGCCGATGCGAACGTGTTGTCGACCACCAGCAGTGCCCCGGCCTCGTGCGCGATCGCGGCGATGGCCTCGATGTCGGCGATGCCGAGCAGCGGGTTGGTCGGTGTCTCGATCCAGATCATCTTGGTGACGCCGGGGCGGATCTCGCCGCGGATCGCGTCCGCCTGCGACACCTTCGCCAGGCTGTGGTCGATGCCCCACACCTTCTGGATCTTGTCGATGAGTCGGTAGGTGCCGCCATACGCGTCGGTCGGGATGATCATGTGATCGCCGGGCGAGAGCAGCGACCGCATGATCGTGTCCTCGGCGGCGAGGCCTGAGGCGAACGCGAAACCCTTTGCGCCGCCTTCGAGTTCGGCGATGCATTCCTCAAGGGCGGTGCGTGTCGGGTTGGCCGAACGGGAGTATTCGTAGCCGTCACGCAGCCCGCCGACACCGTCCTGCTTGTAGGTCGAGGTCTGGTAGATCGCAGGGACGACAGCGCCGGTTCGGGGGTCCGGCTCCTGTCCTGCGTGGATGGCGCGCGTGGAGAAACCAGTCATGCGCGCGAGTCTACGAGTCACACCCTGAACGAACCCGTGCGACCCGCGGGCGCTGCGCGGCCGGTCAGGCGCCCCCGTCCGCCCAGCTCAGCACCCGCAGGGCACGCAACGTGTTCCATCGGCTGGGCGCACCGTCGCCGGTGTCCAGCGCGAACCAGGCCAGGCCGGGATGGGTGTTTTCCAACAGCCAGCTGCCATCCGGTTGTTGCTTGGCACGCACCAGGTCGAGTGCCTCGCCGAGACGTGGGTCGGGTGCCGCGCCCGTGCCTCGGAAGTAGTCGGCGCCGCGCAGCACGTCGTAGTGCCACTGCGTCGGGAAGGAGAACTTCAGCCAACTGTCGTCAGCCGGCTCGCCCGTGCTGGCCCTGCGGAACAGCGCCCGGCTGAGCAGATAATCCTCACCACCTCGCCTGGCCTCGGCGACCGACACCTCACCACCGTTGCACTCGTAGTCGAGCAGCCCCTCAAGCACGCAGATCGTCGTGTGGAACGAAGACCTCGTGGAGCCTCGCTCGGCTTCGCAGTTCCACCCGCCATCCGGCAGCTGTTCTCCCACGAGTCGGGTAGCGAGCGCGTCCATGTCGCGCCGGAAGTAGGCGCCGACGGACAGCGCACCGCCGTTGATACACGGCTCGACCTCTCCGTCGAAGAATGGGGCGTCGTCGTACTCCCACGTGCAGTGCTCCGCGACTGCCTCGATCGCAGCGCGCACCCGCGGATGGTCCGGCGCGATTCCGAATGCGCGCAGCAGGCGCAGCGTCGGCAACGTCGCGACCCAGGGCTGCCCGTCGGGATCTCCGGTGATCGGCACGGTCGGGTGCCAGTCACGCGCCGGAAAACAGCCGCCGTCAGCCCACCGGCCACCCGACTGCCGGTCGAGCAGGTCCTTGCCCCAGCCGGACTCGGCCACCTCAGAACGCGCCTCCGCCACCTCCTGCGGCGACGCATCGGTGAGGTCGGCAAGAGTCTGCCAACGGATCGAAGGATCACCGGCCAGCAACCAGCGCATTGTCTCGTCCGGCATCTGTGGGGTCATGGAAGCCTCCTCGCCTCACAGACCTGTATACCCCCGCACGCGGACACACGTCTCCGTCTTGGTGTCGCGGGACACCCTGTCAGAGAGCGGAGTTGAGCTCCCGCCAATCGATGCCGCGCGGAGCACGCTCGACGACGGTCTGCACCAAGCCGAGACGAGCAGCTCGCAGCGCCTCGTCCTCGGCCATGAGCATGATGTCGTCGAAGAAACGGGCGAGCGGTGCCACGAGCGGCAATGCATCCGGAATCCATTGCGGCAGAGCGTCATTCGCGTGATCAGGCAGTTCGTTGACATATACCAGCAGAGCCTGCTCGGCATCCTCGACCAACAACGCGCGGTCGTATGCCGCAGGCGTGCCCTCGGGCACGATCCGCGTGATGCGCTGCACCGCCTCGACCAGCGCCGGAAAGCGCGTCTCCGCCCGTGCGGCCGTGATGTCAGCGAGCGCCTGCGTCGCCACCCCAGGTGCATCCGCTAGAGGAGTCACTGCGGCGACCAGCCCCACGGGCACGCCCTCGTCACGCAGCTGCTGACCGAACCGTCCGACGACGAATTCAGTTGCCGCTGCCACGGATTCGTCGGAGACGTCGATGCCCTGCTGGCGCAGGCGATCCGCCGCGGCCCTCAGGCCACCGCTGATCGTGATGCCGGCCAGCTGCGGGTGCGCCCGCAGGATGCTCACCACGCCGAGCGCCGCACGACGCAGCGCATACGGGTCGGACGAGCCGGTCGGCTTGGCGCCGATCGCGAACATCGCCGAGAGCAGGTCGAACCTGTCGGCGAGCGCCAGCACCGCACCTGGCGTGGTCTGCGGGACCTCGCCTCCGGCAGTGCGCGGCTGCTCCATCTCCAGCAGGGCGGTGGCGACCGCGGCGGGCTCACCGGCGCGCAGTGCGTACTCCTTGGCCATCGGCCCGGCGAGCGACGACATCTCGATGACCATCTGCGAGGACAGGTCGAACTTCGCCAGTTCACCGGCGCGGTCGAGGGTGGCGCGCTGGTCGCCGGTGATGCCGAGGGTGTCGGCGAAGCCGGTGGCAATGTCACGGATCCGGTCGGCGCGCTGCGCGACCGAGCCGATCCTGTTCTCGAAGGTCAGCTTGGCGATGCCGGCGCGCAACTCCTCCAGCGGCACCTTCAGATCGGCGGCGAAGAAGAACGCGGCGTCCTCGTACCGCGCACGCATGACGCTCTCGTTGCCGAGCCGCACCAACTCGTCGTCGCAGTCGCCGTTGGCGATCGTCACGAAATACGGCAGCAGCTTGCCCGCGTCGTCGCGCACCGGCAGGTACCGCTGGTGCTTACGCATCACCGTCGTGAGGATCTGCTCGGGCAGTTCGAGGTACTTCTCCCCGAAGGTGCCGAGGATCCCGTGCGGCTGCTCCACCAGGTTGGTGATCTCGTCGACCAGCGCCGACTCACCCTCGACATCGACGGTGCCACCGACGGATCCGGCCAGTTGCCGAGCCTGTTCGACGACCTGAGCCCGGCGCTGCACCGGATCGACGACCAGTCCGTGGGTCGTCAAGACATGCACCAGATCGTCGGCCTTGGCGACGCGCACCAGTGGCTCAGGGTTGGTGCGGTGGACATAGGTGGTGCGACCAGCGACCAGGTCGGACGCGTGCACCGGCACGACGGTCTCGCCCCAGAGGGCGACCAGCCAGCGGATCGGCCGGCTGTAGGACAGCTGCGGGTCCGACCAGCGCATGTTCTTGTCGGCGCGCAACGACTCGATGACGCCCGCGATGAGCTCACCGGCGACCTCCATCACGCCACGCCCGGTCTCGGTGACCCGCACAGCCACATGCTCGGCCCCGTCGAACTCCGCGCGCACGAGATCGGCCACGTCGACCTTCTGACCGCGCGCGAAACCCTCGCACGCCTTCGTCGGGTTGCCGTCCGCGTCGTATGCCGCAGCGACCTTCGGCCCCTTGCGCAGGCTCTCGGCGTCCGGCTCGTGTGCCGACAGCGCAGCGACCGTCGCGACGATGCGCCGCGGAGTGCCGACCACGTCGATCGCTCCATGCGTCAGCCGGGTCGCGTCGAGTCGTTCGGTCAATGACGCGCGCACGAAATCGATCGCCTGCTGCACGACGTGCGGCGGCAGCTCCTCGACGCCGATTTCAAGCGCAAGCAGTTGCGAATCCTGTGGCAGCGCAGCCGGATCCACGTCTTCCTGATCGTCCGCCGGGTGGCGCACCGCCGCGCCGAGCAGCACCTTGGGCGCCTCGCTCTTCAGCAGCGGAAAATCGAGCTCGCCACGTCGTTCGACCCACAATTGGGAGACGTCCCGCGCCAGTCCCCGCATCGTGGCGAAGGCCTTCGCACGTTCCGTCGTCGAGATCGCCCCACGCGCGTCGAGCACGTTGAACGCGTGCGAGGACTTCAGCACATAGCTGTATGCCGGAATCGGCAGTCGCGCCTCGACCATCCGGGTGGCCTCTGCGACATACCGGTCGAAGAACTCCTGATTGGTGGCCACGTCGGCGTCGTCCAGGTAGTACCTCGACATCTCGTACTCCTGCTGACCGAAGGCCTCGCCATACGTGACGCCCGGGGCGTACTGCAGGTCCTTGAAGTGCGAGACCCCCTGCTGGGCCATCATGATGCGCTCGATGCCGTAGGTCAGCTCGACCGCGACGGGGTCGAGGTTCTGTCCACCGACCTGCTGGAAGTAGGTGAACTGGGTGATTTCCATCCCGTCCAGCCACACCTCCCAGCCCAGGCCCCAGGCGCCGATCGCCGGCTGCGCCCAGTTGTCCTCGACGAAGCGCACGTCGTGCGCGTGGATGTCGATGTCCAACGCCTGCAGCGACTCCAGATAGAGCTCCTGCGGATTGCCCGGGTCCGGCTTGAGGATCACCTGGAACTGGGTGTGCGTCTGCAACCGGTTCGGGTTCTCGCCATACCGGCTGTCATCGGGGCGGACCGACGGCTCGACGTACGCCACCCGCCACGGCTCCGGACCGAGCACCCGCATCAAGGTGGCGGGGTTCATCGTTCCTGCACCGACCTCGGTGTTGTAGGGCTGCACGATCATGCAGCCACGGTCGGTCCAGAACTTCTGGAGGCGGATGAGGGCGTCTTGCACAGTCAGCACGGCGCAAGGTTACCGAGGCGCGACCAACCGGCACCGGCCGTGTCACGCCGTACCTGCCGCATCTGAGCTCCGCAACACGCCGCGCCGTAACGGGAAGGGTTGGGCGTCGCCATACGTTGCGGCATACATGGTCTTCGGATTCGGACGCAGCACGTCCATGGTCTCGCGCGACAACGCACTCCCCGGGCGCCCCACGCCCCTGCCCGGCATCGCCGACTCGAATGTCGTGCTCGGTTCGCCGATGCGCGGACCGTGGCCGGACGGCACGAAGGTGCTGTATGTCGCGATGGGGTGTTTCTGGGGCACCGAGCGGATCATGTGGCGCATCCCCGGTGTCGTGACGACGGCAGCGGGATACATGGGCGGGTTCACCCCCAACCCCACGTATGACGAGACGTGCACCGGTCGCACCGGTCACACCGAGACGGTCCTGGTGGCCTACGACCCGCAGGCCACCAGCGCCGAACTGATCCTCAAGCAGTTCTGGGAGAACCACGACCCGACGACTGCCAACCGGCAGGGCAACGACATCGGCACGCAGTACCGCTCGGCGATCTACTGGACCGACGACGAGCAGGCGCAGGCCGTCGCCTCGACCAGCGCGGCCTTCCAGCAGGTGCTGCACGACAACGGGTTCGGCGACATTAGCACCGAGATGCGACCGGCATCCGAGGTCGGCGAGTTCTACTACGCCGAGGACTACCACCAGCAGTATCTGCACAAGAACCCCGGTGGCTACTGCAACCACGGACCCAACGGGATGACCTGCCCGGTCGGCATCCTGCGCCAGGATCAGCTGCCCAGCCAGCAGGAGATCGCTCCCCCTGCCTGATCGGCGGGCGACGCCCCGAACTCGCTCACGAGATGTCGCGATGTGCCGGTTCCATGAACGGACAGCGACCAGAACCGACATTTCGCGAAGTGAATCCCGACCAGGACCGACATCTCGCGAAGTGGACCCCGACCACGAGCGACATCTCGCGGACAACGAGAACTTCCATTCAGTGGAATTTATATTTCGTTTAGCGGTATTCTTGGTGTCATGGATCACACATCGCTCGACCGACTGCTGCACGTCATCGAGGCTGACATCGTGCCTCTCACCACGGTCGGCGTCGCCGATGGAAACAAGCTCTTCGGAGCCGCCATCCTGCGCACATCCGACCTGTCACTCGTGGTCGCGGCCACCAACAACGAGATCGAGAATCCGCTCTGGCACGGCGAGATCCACGCGATCAAGAAGTTCTACGAACTGCCCGCATCGGCGCGTCCGGCACCCGCCGACTGCTTCTTCCTCGCCACCCACGAGCCGTGCTCGCTCTGCCTGTCCGGCATCACCTGGAGCGGATTCACCACGTTCGGCTACCTCTTCAGCCACAGAGACTCCGCCGACTCGTTCGCCATCCCCTATGACATCCAGATCCTCAAAGCCGTGTATGCCGTGCCCGATCCGGACCGCGAGGCCGCCGATCCGAACCGCGACCTCTACAACCGGCAGAACGCGTATTTCTCGAGCATCGATCTGGCCGAAGAGGTTCGCCGGTCCGCCGATCCACAGTTGGCGACCCGAGCCGCGACATTGCGAACGATCTACGACAAGTTGTCGGAGACCTACCAGGCGGACAAGGGCGACAAGGGCATCCCGCTGAGTTGACCTGCGCCCGGGCGCAGTAAGAAATTAGCGTCCAGTGCTAATTTCTTGCCGCAGAGCCAACCGGCGGCACAAAGATTTTATATGCCGAATCGAACACAATAGTAAGTATGAAGTCCACCGGTACCTCGCCCTCGAGCGCCTTGCGCTCCGGCGCCGGCTGGTTGGCTCGCTCACTGGTGACCCCGCTGGTCCCGCAGGACTATGTCGACCTCTTCGCACCACTGAGCTCGCGGACGATTTTGCGCGGCCGGGTCGCCGACATCCAGATGGAGACCCAGGACGCGGCCACCGTCACCATCCGGCCCGGCCGCGGTTGGCGTGGTCACATCCCGGGCCAGTTCATCAGGATCGGTGTCGATGTCGAGGGCGTGCGCCTGTGGCGTGCCTACTCCGTCACATCCGGTCCCCGCGATGACGGCTGCATCGCGATCACCGTCAAGGCGATCAGCGGTGGCGCCGTCAGCACCCACCTGATCGAGACCCTGCGAGTCGGGCAGATCGTGCAGATGGAACAGGCCGACGGCGCCTTCGTGCTGCCGGCGGTGCTGCCCCGGCAGATCCTGCTGCTCACCGGCGGCAGCGGCATCACTCCCGTGATGGGGATCCTGCGGCATGCCGTCGACGAACTCGACGACGTGATCCTGTTGCACTCCGCACCTCGACCTGAGGACGTCATCTTCGCCGACGAGCTGCGGTCCCTGGCCCAACAGGGGCGGATCACCCTGCTCGAACGCCACACCGATCACGAGGGCATGCTGGACACCGACGAACTCGCCGCTCTCGTGCCGGACTGGGCCGATCGCGAAACCTGGGCGTGCGGCCCCGCGGGCATGTTGGAGATGCTCGAAAACCATTGGGAACACGAGGGTCACGCGCACCGACTGCACACCGAGCGATTCCGGCCCGCGGTCGTCGAACCCGGTGAAGGCGGCGTCGCCTACTTCACCGGACTCGACCGCGAGGTCGAATGCGACGGCGCGCGACCGATCCTCGACCACGCTGAGGACGCCGGCATCCTGATGCCGTCCGGATGCCGGATGGGCATCTGTTACGGGTGCGTCCTGCCGCTACGAGAAGGCGCCGTGCGCGACCTGCGCACCGGCGAGATCACCACCGCGACCCCCGGCGACGGGGTGCTCGTGCAGACCTGCATCTCGGCTGTCGCGGGACGCTGCGACATACAGCTCTAAAGACCTGAACCATCAACCACAGCAAGGGATCACGACCATGACTGCATTGCAGAAGAAGGACGTCAACCCGATCGAGCACCTCACCCGCGAGGACATCGAAGCCCTCGGCGAAGAACTGGACGCGCTGCGCCAAGAGGTCGTCGACTCACGTGGAGCAGCCGATGCGGCATACATCCGCCGGGTCATCGACGTGCAACGCAAACTGGAGATGGGCAGCCGGTTCGTGCTGCTGGCCAGCCGCAACAACGTGGCCTTCGCACTCGGCACCATCGGCCTGACTGTGTCCAAGATCCTGGAGAACATGGAGATCGGGCACAACGTCATGCACGGCCAGTGGGACTGGATGCGCGACCCGAAGATCCACTCGACGACCTGGGAGTGGGACAACGCCTCCCCCGCCGATCTGTGGAAGCACTCGCACAACGAGCTGCACCACACCTACACCAACGTGCTCGGCCGCGACAACGATCTGGGTTACGGCATCATGCGCGTCGACGAGGACCAGCGCTGGCACCCCGTCTACCTCGGTCAGCCGGTGTGGAACTTCGTCAACGCCTGCTTCTTCGAATACGGCATCGCCGCCTACGATCTCGAGCTCGGCAAGTACTTCGCCGGCCGCAAGGACAAGGACGTCTTCAAGCGGGACGCCACCAAGGTGGTCAACAAGATCCGCGGTCAGGTCACCAAGGACTACGTGCTGCACCCGTTGCTGGCGACCGTGACCGGGTCGGCCCGGCGCACCCTCGCCGCGAACTACCTCGCCAACCTGGCCCGCAATCTGTGGACCCACTCGGTCATCATGTGCGGCCACTTCCCCGAAGGCGTCGAGACCTTCACCCGCACCTCGATCGCCGGCGAAACCCGCGGCGACTGGTACCTGCGGCAGATGATCGGCTCGGCCAACATCTCCGGGTCCAAGGCGATGCACATCGCGACGGGCAACCTGAGCTTTCAGATCGAGCACCACCTGTTCCCCGACCTGCCGAGCAACCGTTACCAGCAGATCGCCCCGCGCGTGCAGGACATCTGCGAGCGCTACGGCCTGCAGTACACCTCCGGATCGCTGCCGCGCCAGGTCGGTTCGGCGTGGATGAAGGTCATCCGGTTGTCGCTGCCCAACAAGTATGCCGAGCGCCTTCGTCCGCGCCGCGCGCCGAAGCCGTTGGTGCGCAAGGTCGTTCGCCGCGAGCGCCTGGCCGAGGCCGCCTGAGTCGGCACCACCTCCCGCGGTGTCGACCGCCGCACGTATGACGAGCGTCCTGCTACCAGCGGGGCGCTCGTCATACGTATGGACACCAAATATTCACACTCTCAATATCCCCACAGCCTTTCCATAGCCGCCACGATGGGTCAGCGTGCACTTAGCCGCCTACGTCATCAGGAGGAACATCGTGCGGAACGCCATCGTGGCCGCGACAGCTGTCGCGGCCCTCGCTGCGGGTGGAGTCGGGGTCGGCGCAGCTGCGCAAGCCGCCCAGACCCCGGCCCGGCACACCGCAACACCGTCTTCGCCCTCGTCGCCGACGAACTGTCAGCTCGCCAACGGCATCAAGCACGTCGTGCAGGTCGACTTCGACAACGTGCACCTCACCCGCGACAACCCCAACGTCGCGAGTGACTTGGAACAGATGCCGGCTCTGCTCAACTTCATGAAGAGCCAAGGCGTGCTGATGACCAACACGCACGACGACCTGGTGCACACCGGCACCAACATGATCTCGGACATGACGGGGCTCTACCCCGACCGCGACGCGATCACCCAGTCCAACAGCGGCGACTACTACGACCCGTCCGGCGCCACCCACCCGGACAGCTCGTTCGCCTATTGGACCGACTCGGTCTACGACCCCTCGGGCGGCATGACCGACCAGCGGTACAACATGGACTACCTGCCATCGCGCACCCAGGCCGCGCCGAAGAAGAGCATCAACGTGCCGGCGCCGTGGGTCCCGTTCACCGAGGCCGGCTGCAATGTCGGCGAAGTCGGTTCTCCCAACACGGTTCTGGAAAACACCACCTCCGACGTGACCAAGGTGTTCGGAGCCGGTTCGCCGCAGGCGGCCGAGGCCGCCACCAACCCGACCAAGGCCCAGGCGGACATGGTCGGGTTCGCCGTGCACTGCGCCAAGACCTCCCGGTTGTGCGCATCCGGTGAGACCGACGCGCTGCCGGACGAGCCGGGCGGCTACGCCGGTTACAAAGCGTTGTTCGGCGCCGCTCAGATCCAGCCGGTGATCAGCCCGAGCGGACCGGTGCGTTCCACCGACGGCAAGATCATCGCCGACCCGACCGGCAACCCCGGCTTCCCCGGATTCGACTCCGAGACGCCGAACAACTCGCTCGGGTACGGCGCCCAGATGCTCGAGCACGGGGTGCAGGACGTCAACATCTACGTCTCTGACGCGCACGGTGACCACACCGCCGCCAACACCGGTGACATGGGCCCTGGCCAGCAGACCTTCACGCAGCAGCTCGCGTCATACAACGCGGCCTTCGCGACATTCTTCGCCCGGCTCAAGAAGGACGGGATCACCCCGGCGAACACCCTGTTCACCTTCACCACCGACGAGGGCGACCACTTTGCGGGCACCGCGCCGACACCGGCGAACTGCACTGGCACGCCTGGGAATTACTGCAACTACAAGACTCGCTCCGAGGTCGACGTCAACCTGCCGGGGCTGCTTGCGACGCAGGCCGGCAACACGACGCCGTTTGCGATCCACGACGACCCCGCCCCCGCCCTGTGGGTGGAGGGCAACCCGGCCCGCAACAGTTCGACCGTGCGTGCACTGGACCATGCGATCGCCAAGGTGAAGTTCACCAACCCCTACACCGCCAAGTCCGAACCGGTGGCCTACAGCATGGCCGACACCGCGGAAGAAAAGATCCTGCACTTCGTCAGCGCGGATGCCGCTCGCACGCCGACGCTGACGTTGTTCTCCGGCGAGGATTCGTATGTCGGTAGCGGTGCGGCGAACTGCAACTCCTCCTGCGTCTACACCTCGCAGGGCTACGCGTGGAACCACGGTGGCGACTGGTCGGACATGCAGGACATCTGGGCTGGTTATGTCGGTCCCGGCATCTCGGCACGCGGCACCAACACCACGTTCACCGACCAGGTCGACATGCGTCCGACAATCATGACGCTGACCGGGCTGCGCGACAGCTACCAGGTCGACGGCGTTCCACTGCTGCCGATCATCTCCCCGAAGGTGCTCTCGCCTCAGGTGCGCGCGCACGAGAAGCAGCTGATCGCACTGAGTGCGGCATACAAGCAGTTGACCGCTCCCACAGGGCAGTTCGCGATGGCGACGCTGAAGATGTCGACGGCCGCACTGACCAGCACCTCTCCCGGTGACAGCACCTACATCAACACCGAAAAGACGCTGACCGGCCTGTGCTTCGCACGCGACTCGCTCGCCCAGCAGATGGAGGCGTCGATCCTGGGTGCCATCGAGGGTCGCGGCGGATTCAGCTCCGGCAACGTGCAGTCGTTGACGAGCAGGAGCAACGGGATGTTGCGCACCTCCTGACCGCCATCTGCTCGACGCCGAGAAGGCGTGCACCGCAATGTCGTTGCGGTGCACGCTTTTTCGGTGTCCTGTGCGGTGTGATGCCGTCGTTCTGTATGCCGTAGCACGGATGAGGGGAGCGGTCGCCGACACGCCCTCGGTCGGTCGACGCAAAACGTGACCTGTGAACGCCGGGCCTTACTGGTCGCACGGTCGGCGACCTCGTAGAGTCGTCGCATGAAGATGACTGAGTCGCTGGAAGCCAAGTTCAACCACCAGATCACCATGGAATTCGAATCCTCCATGGTCTACCGCCAGCTGGCGATCGAGATGGAGGACATGGACCTCCCCGGCATGGCGGCGTGGTTGCGCCACCAGGCCGACGAAGAGATCGTGCACGCCAACAAGTTCATCGACCACCTGAGCGACCGCGACAACCACCCGCTGATCGGCGCCATCGCCGCCCCGGATCTGCACATCGACTCGGTTCTCTCCTGCTTCGAGGCCGCCCTGCGTCACGAGGAGAAGATCTCGGCATCGATCCGCGATCTCTACCGCGCCGGTGACGACGCCGACGACCTCGACTCCCGCCCGCTGCTGAACTGGTTCCTGTCCGAGCAGGTCGAGGAAGAATCGACGGTCAGCGAGATCGTCGGCCGCATCAAGCTGATCGACAACGACGGCCCCGGCCTGCTGCGCCTGGACGAGGACCTCGCCCAGCGTCCGACCGCCACCACCGAGAACACCGCTCAGTAGGACGCGCTCCGTCATACTGCTCGTCACGGCAGCGGGTTCGCCGGCATACAGCCGCCGCGGACCCGCTGTTTTTTCTGCACCGCGTCCAAGAATTACTGCTTCTCCACTCCCCTGCTTTGTCTCCCCCTGCTTCTCCACTCCCCCTGCTTCTCCACTCCCCTGCTTCGTCCGCGGTTGACCTGGCGGCAGACGTTGTTAAGAGTGCGCCATAACGGCACCTTGTGACAGGTCAACAGGTGCTGGGCCCGAGCAACGGTCCGCTCACCTTGTGCTGGCCGATCGCGACAGGTCACCAGGTGCCGAACCCGAGCTACCGCCACCCGGTGCGAGTTGACGTTTTTCGAACGCGTGTTCGATACTTGACCGCATGCCGGCCACCACATCGAGCACCGTCGCCGAGTTGCAGCAGCTGTTGCAACGGCACGACTCGCCCCCTGCCAGCATGGCCGGGTTGCCCCTGCATCCTGCGTTATCCGCAGCATTCCCAACGGGATTGAGGGCCGGGGCGGCATACTCCCTCGACGGTTCGTTCACCGCAGCACTGGCGCTGCTGGCCGGTCCGTCACGAGCCGGCTCCTGGTGCGCGGCGGTCGGGCTGCCACACCTGAGTGTCGAAGCCGCCGCCCAGTGGGGGGTCGACCTCGACCGACTGGTGCTGGTCCCCCGCCTCGACGCCACGCAGTGGACGAGTGTGGTCGCCACGTTGATCGAGGTGAGCGATCTGGTGCTTGCCGCACCACCGGAGCACATCAGCGCGGGCGAGATCTCCCGGGTGCTGGCCCGGCTGCGTAGCTGCGGCAGCACCCTGCTCGTCACGGGCCCCTGGCCACGCGCTGCCGCACAGCTCACCGCCCGCACGGTGCGATGGGAGGGCTTGCACCAGGGTCACGGGTGCATCCACGGGCAACGCCTGCGCTTGGAGGTCGTCGAGCACCACCGCCGCCGATGCGCCGAGTTCGACGTGCCGGTGCGCTCGTGACCACCTCACCTGCCACTGCCGACCCGGTCCGCGTGCTGTTGCTGTGGTGCCCCGGCTGGTCGGTTCTGGCAACTCGTCTCATCCAGGGCATCCCCGCCGATGCAGCACTGGCACTCACCGACCGCAGTGTGATCGTGGCCGCATCCGATGCGGCTGTGGCCGAAGGCGTAACTGCCGGTCTTCGCCTCCGTCAGGCACAACACCGGTGTCCCGATCTGATCGTCCTGCCGCAGGACACCCTCGCCGAGACCCGTGCTTTCGAGCCTATGGTCCGCATCATCGAGGACATCGTTCCTGACGTGCATGTCGTCCGGCCGGGCATCGCTGCGGTCAAGGCGCAGGGTCCGCGACGGTTCTACGGCGGCGAATCCGAAGCGGCATACGCACTGTTCTCCCACCTGCGAACGTATGCCGAGCGTGACCTGCGCACCAGCATCGATCTGCGCGTGGCCGTCGCCGACGGGCTCTTCACAGCCGAGCACGCCGCCCGCAACACCACCATCGCGACACCGGTCACCGTCATACCTCCCGGTGGCTCGGCTGCCTTCCTCGCCGGGCTGCCAGTGAGCACCGCCTGCGACAAACAGATGTCTCATCTGTTGCAACGTATGGGCATTCGCCGCCTTGGCGAGTTCGCAAAGCTGCCACGCGATCAGGTGCACGCGCGTTTCGGAGCCGCCGGTCTGCACGCCCACAAGCTGGCCTGCGGCCAGGACGCTCCGACGCTGAACGCGCGCACCGTTCCCGCCGATCTCACCGCGACCATCCATTTCGAGCCACCAACCGATCGGGTCGAGCAGATCATCGCCCGGTGCCGACCGGCGGCCGCCCGCTTCACCGAACAGCTCACCCACTCCTCCCTGGTCTGCACCGAGATCCGGGTGGGCGTCCAGCTGGAGCCGGACGGACTGCTGGAGCGCATTTGGCGCCACCCATGGCAGTTCGGGCAGACCGAGATCCTGGATCGAGTGCGCTGGCAGCTCGAAGACATCGCGACCGACAGCACCACCATCGACGACGAGGCCTTGCCCTACCGCATCTGCACCGTGCAGATCTCACCCGAATCCGTGGACGCCGCAGCACATCACGCTCAAGGTCTGTGGGGCGATCGTCCCGACGAGCGCATCGAGCTCGCTCTCACCGGACTGCAACACCGGCTGGGTCACGACGGCGTTCTGACCAGCGCCGTCGGCGGCGGGCGTCTGCTGCATGAGCGTCGGATCCTGTGGCCCTGGGGCGACGCGCTGCCGACCGAGCGCGAGCGACGACTGGAGCAACCCTGGCCAGGCAGCATGCCCGGCCCTGCTCCGGCCACAGTGTTCGCGCAGGCTCTCACGGTGCGGGTGCACACAGCCGACGGCACCGCAGTGACCGTCAACGAGCGCGGCGCACTGCGCTCGGAGCCGGTCTGGTTGCTGCTACCGACCGACCGGCGGCGCATCACCTCATGGGCCGGCCCGTGGCCGATCAACCAGCGGTGGTGGCGAAACCCCGCAACAGTCAACAGGTTTCAACTGGCAGACAACGATGATGCCGCCTGGCTGGTGATCACCGACGGTCGGCAGTGGTGGGCCGAGGGCCGCTATGACTGAGGGCGCCGGTCATGGGCTGGTCTAATCCGGCCATCCCCTGGTCCCAGCTGGAGCAGGCGCTCTCGCAGGGCGTGCGCCCACCCGACCGCGAGGATTTCAGCCGCCCCGCAGACGGCGGTGACGCACCCGGCTGGTCCCGCAAACGGCAACCGTTCAAGGCTCCGGATCTTCAGCTCGACACCGGACCCGTGGTGCCCTATGCCGAGTTGCATGCGCACTCGCACTACAGCTTCCTCGACGGTGCCGCATCACCGGAGGCTCTGGCGACCGCAGCCGCCCAGCATCGCCTGCACGGTCTGGCACTGACCGATCACGACGGACTGTATGGCGTGGTGCGTCTCGCCGAGGCAGCCGACACCCTCGGCCTGACAACGGTTTTCGGCGCAGAGTTGTCGCTGGATCTGACCGCGCCGCAGAACGGTCACGCCGACCCCGAGGGCACCCACCTGGTGGTGTTGGCACGCGGCGAGGGCGGCTATCGACGGCTGGCCCGCACCATCACCACCGCCCAGTTGGCCGAGGGCGCGGAGAAAGGCCGTCCGGTCTACGACCTCGACGCGGTCGCCGCGGAGGCTGCGGGTGAGTGGACGGTGCTCACCGGATGCCGCAAGGGCAGCGTCCCGCGAGCGCTAGAGATCCACGGCCACGCTGCTGCAGTCACCGAATTACGCCATCTACAAATGCTTTTCGGCCGATCGAACGTCTTCGTCGAGTTGACCGATCATGGTTCGCCGGGCGACAGCACCCGGTGTGACCGACTGGCCGCGGTCGCGCTCGAAGCGGGAGCGCAGACGGTCGCGACCAACGCGGTGCACTACGCCAACCCTGGGCAGTACCCCCTGTCGACCGCCCTGGCCGCCGTCCGCGCGCGGCGCAGCCTGGAAGAACTCGACGGCTGGTTGCCCGGGACCCCCGGCGCCCACATCCGTAGCGGCGCCGAGATGGCGGCCCGGTTCGCACGATTCCCCGGTGCGGTCGAACGCACGGTCGAGTTGGCGGACGATCTGGGTTTCAGCCTTCGCGCGGCCACGCCACGACTACCGCGGCAGGAGGTTCCCGACGGCCACACCCCGATGAGCTGGTTGCGTGAACTCACGATGCGCGGCGCGGCGAAGCACTACCCGGCGGACAACACTGCGGCATACGAACGCCTCGAACGTGAGCTGAAAGTCATTGAAGCCAAAGACTTTCCGGGCTATTTCCTGATCGTTGACGAAATCGTTCAGTTTGCTCTCAACCACGGGATCCTGTGCCAGGGGCGAGGATCGGCGGCGGCTTCGGCGGTGTGTTACGTCCTGGGCATCACGGTGGTCGACCCGATCTTCTACGGTCTGCCGTTCGAGCGATTCCTGTCCGAGTTGCGCGCGGAGGCGCCTGACATCGACGTCGATTTCGACTCGGCCCGACGAGAGGAGGTCATCCAGCACGTCTACGACCGCTACGGCCGGCACAACGCGGCCCAGGTCGCCAATGTCGTCACCTACCGGCCCAAGAACGCCGTGCGCGACATGGCCAAGGCCCTCGGCGCCAGCCAGGGCCAGCAGGATGCCTGGTCTCGCCAGGTCGAGCGTTGGGGCGCTGAGATTTCGAGCCAGGATCACGACATCCCGGCCCCTGTCATCGACCTGGCGCACCAGGTGCTGGGCTACCCGCGTCACCTCGGCATCCACTCCGGCGGCATGGTGCTCACCGATCGTCCGGTGGGTGAGGTCTGCCCGATCGAACACGCGCGTATGACCAATCGCACTGTCCTGCAATGGGATAAGGAGGACTGCGCCTGGATGGGCCTGGTGAAGTTCGACTTGTTAGGACTCGGGATGCTCTCCGCGCTGCAGCACACCTTCGACCTTGTCGAACGCCATTTCGATGAGCAGTGGCGGATCCAGACCATCCCCCGCAACGAGCCGGGTGTCTACGACATGCTGTGCCGGGCCGATTCGATCGGCGTCTTCCAGGTCGAGAGTCGCGCCCAGATGGGCACCCTTCCCCGGCTGAAACCGCGCTCCTTCTACGACCTTGCGATCGAAATCGGTCTGATCCGCCCCGGGCCGATCCAGGGTGGCGCCGTGCACCCCTACATCCGTCGGCGCACCGGCCAGGAAGACGTCACTTACGCGCACCCACTGCTGAAGGACGTGCTCGAGCGCACCCTCGGTGTGCCGCTCTTTCAGGAGCAACTGATGCAGATGGCGATCGCGGTCGGTGGGTGCACGTCCGCCGATGCCGACCTGCTGCGCAGGGCGATGGGTTCCAAACGCGGTGTCGAACGTATGGATTCGCTGCGCGCCAAACTGTTCGCCGGTATGGCGGCCAACGGTCTGTCCGATGACGTCGCCAATGAGATCTACAACAAGATCGAGGCCTTCGCGAACTTCGGTTTCGCCGAGTCGCACGCGTTGAGTTTCGCGGTGCTGGTCTATGCCAGTTCGTGGCTCAAACTGCACTACCCGGCGGCCTTCCTGGCTGCCCTGCTGCGTGCGCAGCCGATGGGTTTCTACTCCCCGCAGACCCTCACCGGCGATGCCCGCCGGCACGGCGTGACCGTACTGTCGCCCGACATCGTCCACTCGTCGGTGTACGCCGACCTCGAACCCGAGTCAGCCGACGCACTGGCCCGCCGAGGCGGCCGCGACGAGTGCTTGCACGATCATGCACACACGGACATCGGCGAATTCGATGCAGCTGCACCCCCGGACTGGCAGGAGCATCGCCGCGACTGGCAGCACGCTGTGCGCCTCGGCCTGGCCGACATCACCGCGTTGGGCGCGGCACCTGCCGAGCGCATCGTGCAGCAACGCAATCTCGGTGGGCCCTACCGCGACCTCGCCGATCTGGCGCGCCGGACGGAACTGACCACCGAGCAGATGGAGGCGCTGTCGCTCTCGGGTGCGCTCGACTCGATGGCCGGCTCCAGACGCGCGGCGCTATGGCAGTCAGCCGAGGCAGCATCGATCCGCTCCGGCCAGCTGGAGGTGCGGGTGCCCTACCAGCCTCCGCTGCTGCCGGAACTCAGCCTGGGCGAGTTGCTGGCGCACGACCTGCAGTCGACCGGCATCAGCCCGGCCGACCATCCCATGCAGCACTGTCGCGCCGACATGGATGCCCGCGGAGTGCTGCCGATCACCCAGTTGCTGCACTTCGAGACCGGCCGGCGGATCCATGTCGCCGGGGTTGTGACGCATCGGCAACGGCCGGCGACCGCCAGCGGCATCACCTTCCTCAACCTCGAAGACGAAACCGGGATCCTCAACGTCATCGTGTCCCGCGGTGTCTGGCATCGACACCGCCGCATCGCCAGAGCGGCGCCCGCGATGGTGGTGCGCGGCATACTCGAACGGTCGAAGGAGGGTGTCGTCAATCTGGTGGCGGACAAGCTCGAACACCTGACCATCCACGTGCGCACCCGCTCGCGTGACTTCCAGTGATCGTCATTCGCGTCGTTCCGCGGCGGTGACCGTCTGCGACATCAGCGTGGCGATCGTCATCGGCCCGACACCTCCAGGCACCGGCGTGATGTATGCCGATCGTGTTGCTGCAGTGGCGAATTCGACGTCGCCGACATTTCCCTCGTTGTAGCCCGCGTCGACGACGACGGCACCCGGCTTGATCCACTCCCCCTTGATCAGCTCGGCACGACCGACGGCAGCGACCACGATGTCAGCCCGCCCGACCTCTGCGGCCAGATCCGGCGTGCGCGAATGACAGATGGCCACGGTCGCGTCCTGCTGCAACAACAACATCGCCACCGGTTTGCCGAGGATCGCGCTACGGCCGACCACACACGCAGTGCGGCCGGCCACCGGGATGTCATACGCCGCCAGCAGATCGACGATTCCGGCGGGATGCACGATCGAAAGCAGTCGTCTCCCATTGCCATCGCGGCGAAGCTCGCGAGTGTGACACCGTCGACGTCCTTGCTCGGGTCGATGGCTTCGCAAACTGCGCGTTCGTCGATCTGGCGCGGCGCGGGGTGCTGCACGAGAATCCCGTCGACCACCACGTCCGCCGACAGTGCAGCGACTGCTGCAACGGCCTCGACCGTGGCACATGCGGCATCCAGTGCGACGTGACGGGAGTCGATCCCGAGCCGTTCGCACTGCCGTTGCTTCATCGCGACATAGGTCTGCGACGCGGGGTCGTCGCCGATGAGCACAGTGGCGAGCAACGGCCGCCTGCCAGTTCTTTGGGCGAACGCTGCAGCCCGCGTCGCAGTTGTGGCATTCGCCTCGCGCGCCACTGCGGTTCCATCCAAAAGCCTTGCCTGCGAATGCATTTCGACATACTCCTCATCAGTGATGAGGGCACCCAGGCGGGCGATGCGATCTCGAGCGGTGCACTCCCCGGTGGTGACCCACCTGCGCCAGTCGTGCACCACGATCGTAGCCGGTGAGGTGGACACGACCCGCGAGCCGGATCGGATCTCCCACGACGAGTAGTGCGCGCCAACCTCAGACGTGCATCGTCTCCGTTGGCGCAGGCCCGGTGGTGTCGCCGATCCGCAGGCTGACTTCGAAGACGGAGCTCTCGACCTGCTGCCCCTCGAGCAACCCGCGCACCTTCTCCCCGAGCGCGCGCCCCTTGGCCATCGGACGCTGGTCGATGGTGGTCAGCGTGCGGTCGAACCACGGCAACGCGACACCGTCGAAACCGGTGACCGAGACATCCTGCGGCACACGAAGCCCGCGCTGTGTCACGGCCTGCACTGCGCCGGCGGCGAGCAGGTCGCTCTGGGCGATGATCGCGGTCGGCGGTGACGGAGCATCCAGCGCCGCGTCGGCCGCCGCTCGCCCGGAGGCGAAGTCGGCCTCGGCAGCCTCGATGAGATCCGCATCGGCAAAGACATCCAGCACGCCGAGCGCGCGGTCGCGCGTATCAGGGAAGCCGCTCGCGCGCACCTGTCCGACAGTGCGCCGACCGGGGCCGCTTCCCCACCGCAACGGCATCATCACGTGCGCGACGCGTGTGTGCCCCAGATCCGCCAGGTGTTGGGCGACGTCGCGGGTTGCGGCCCGCTCGGGCACCTCGACCCGCACGACTTCGTCGCCCGTGGGCGAACTCGTGCCGACGACCGGTATGCCACGCGCGAGGAATTGGTCCGCGAGCTCGTTGTGCTCCTCACCGCAGAGCAGGAAGACCACCGCATCGGCCGCAACCCGCGACGGCTGCGGAGCCTGGTCACCATGACCTTCGCTCACGTCCGGCAGCAACAACAGCCCGCAACCGAGCTCTCCGACCACCTGCGCCAGCCCGTCGAGCACGGCCACCACGAACGGATCGCGGAACGCGTGCAGGATTCGCCGCTCGACGACCGCCGCGATGACGCCACTGCGGCCGTTTCGCAACGAGGATGCCATCGGGTGCGGCCCGGCATACCCGAGGTCGAGCGCTGCGGCACGGACACGTTCAGCGGTTTCGGCAGCCACCGGCTTGTTGCCGCTGAAGACCAGTGACGCCGTCGAGGTGGCCACTCCGGCGAGCTCGGCGACATCTCGCAAAGTGGCTCGACCGTTGCGTCCCGCTTGACCTGTCACTGACATGGGTAGCAGACTATCGAATCGATTCGTCGAATCGATTCGACAATCATTGTGCGCCAACGCGCATCCCTTACGACAACCGATGACATCCCGCACCACTCGCACGTGATCCACCCAGGAGTTGGAACCCAATGACCACTTCGAGCACAGCAGCCCGTGCCCTGCCGGACGACGTGCAGCGCAGCGTTGCGCTGCAGCGGGCAATGTGGGCGGTCATTGCGGTTTTTGCGCTCAACGGTGCGTCGTTCGCGACCTTTGCGTCCCGGATCCCGGACGTCAAGGCGCAGCTCGGCCTGTCCGCTGCCGGCCTAGGCCTCTTCCTGCTGTCCGGGTCCGCCGGCAGCGTCGCCGGGCTCCCCCTGTCCGGCTGGGTGGCCGGCCGGCTCGGCTCGTTGCGGACCGTGCTGATCGCCAGTTGCGCCACCACCGCCGGGTATGCCGGGGCTGCCATCGGCGTCAGCCTCGGCAATGTGGCCCTGGCCGCGATCTGCCTGTTCGTCGCCGGATTCGGGATGGGCTCATGGGATGTCGCGATGAACCTCAAGGGCACCGTCGTCGAGCGCGGCCTGGGCAAGTCGATCATGCCGCGCTTTCACGCTGCCTTCAGCGGAGGCACCGTCGTCGCCGCCCTGATCGCCGCAGGGATTTCCGCGGCGCACGTCTCGATTCTTGCCCACGTGCTCATCGGAATGGCGTTTATCCTCGCCACCACCATCTGGTGCGTGCGCGGCTTCAACGCCATAGAGGACGACCACGAAATTGACTCTCCTGCAGACGAACCCGAAGAAACCAGCTCGCACTGGGGAGCCTGGCGCGAACGTCGCGTGTTGTTGATCGGCCTGGTCACCCTGGTCGCGGCCTTCACCGAAGGCACTGCCAACGACTGGATGTCGGTGGCCTTCGTCGAGGGCCACCATGTGCCGAAGTGGGCGGGGATTCTGGCGTTCGCGACCTTCCTGTCGTTCATGACGTGCGGGCGGCTCGTCGGCACCTCCCTCATCGACCACTTCGGCCGAGTTCCCGCGCTGCGCGTCTGCTTCGGTATGGCGATCGCCGGTTGCCTCGTCGTCGTGTTCGCACCTACGTGGCTTGCGTATGCCGGAGTCGCCGTCTGGGGCGTCGGTGTCTCGCTGGGCTTCCCGATCGGCATGAGTGCCGCGGCGGACGATCCGAAGCGTGCACACGCGCGGATCTCGGTCGTCAGCACGATCGCCTACACCGCGTTCCTGGCAGGGCCGCCGTTGCTCGGATTCCTCGGCCAGCACGTCGGGGTGCTGCATGCACTGCTGGCCGTGGGTGCAGCCGCGCTCGTCGCGCTGGCCACGGTCCCTGCCGTGCGCGAACCAGCGCAGCGCCATACCGACGTCAGCGGCGCGTAGCCTCAGGCTCGTGAGTGAACTGAGCGCGGCCGTCATCGACGAGCTGGCACCGACCGGGCGACTTCGCGCGTCGATCAATCTCGGCAATCCCGTTCTTGCGCAGGGCGATCCGGATCATCCACGTGGTGTGACCGTTGATCTGGCCGCTGAGATCGCGACGCGGTTGGGTGTCGAGTGCACGTTCGTGTGCTTCGACGCCGCCCGTAAGTCGTTCGAGGAGCTGACCGACGGCTCCGCTGACATCGGCTTCCTGGCGATCGAGCCGGCACGGGCACGGCAGGTCAGTTTCACCGCGCCGTATGCCGTGATCGAAGGCATCTTCGTCGTGACGGATGCGTCGCCGGTGCGCACGGTGGATGATGCGGACCGGCCGGGCGTGCGCATCGGCGTCAAGGAGGGATCGGCATACGACCTCTTCCTCACGCGGACGCTGCAGCACGCGACGATCGTGCGCGGCGCCGAAGGCGTGGACGTCTTCGCTGCCGGAGGTCTCGAGGTGGGCGCCGGCATCCGTCAACCGGTGACCGCGTTTGCCGAGCAGCACAGCGACATGCGAGTGGTCGAGCCGGCATTCATGCAGATCGAGCAGGCGGTTGCGATGCCGCGTGACCGCAGCGTGGTGGCGATCGATTTCGTTCGCTCGATCGTCGAGGAGCTCAAGGCCAGCGGCTTCGTCGCCGACGCGCTGCGTCGCTCCGGCCAGACCGGAGCCCAGGTGGCACCACCCGCCTGAGACTGATGGCGCATCGCACTGTCCACACAATTCCATCGGAGACTCGCGCCATCGACGATCATCGCGCACAATACTGAGGGACTCAGGAATTTCTCAGGAGGGTGTGCATGGTTCCGTCACGCGTGTTTGTGGCCGGTCTGACGATGATCGGTCTCGTCGGAGTGGCCGGTTGCGGTGGTTCGTCGAGCGAGGCTGCCGGGTCGTCGGTGCCGGTGATCACACCGTCGTCGAAGGCGTCGAGCACGACGAGCACATCGGCGTCGCCGAGTCCCAGCGGCACGGCCGCGGGCGCACCGGGAGTGCCGGAGCCCGCTCGCCAGCACACCGCAGCCGGTGCTGAAGCTTTCGCCAGGTACTACATCGACCTAGTCAACCGGTTGGGGCAAAATCCGAAACCTGGCGTTCTTGAGCCCCTCAGTCTCGACTCGTGCAAGACCTGCGCCAACTTTGAGGACTCCGCTGCTTACCTATCCAGTCACCGAGAACGATTCAGCGGTCCGCAGTTCTCCATTGTTCGAACGTATGCAAATCTGGACCCTAGTAATGAGAATGTCATCACTGCGGTCGTGTCGCCCCTGAAAGGTGCTCGACTCGATCAGTCGAATCACGTCCTGAAGACCTACCCAGCCGATGCGAACCAAGGGCTCGTTTTCGGCCTTGATTGGAAGAATGGTTGGCGCGTTTCAACCATCAAGACTGATCCCACGGCGACTGAATAATGCGCACCCTGAGAATAGCGTGGACCGCTTCTGCGGCATTCGTAATGTTGAATTTCAGCCCAGTGCTCGCAACGGCAGAAACCGGCGAACCGTGTTACGGATCGGTGTGCGGTGGTGTCGAAGACGACGGTGTATACGTCGGCCTCAGCAAGACCGAAACCTCCGGCCTCCCGCCGAGCACGACCGTGAAAATTTCAGACCATGGACAAAGAGTCGAACGCCGAGTCTCCTACGAATACTCCGCCCCGCCCGCGTGCCCCAACAACGACGCGGAAAATAACGAATTCGACTGCGTCCTGTCCTTGACCGGTTGCAACAACGTGGCCGACTCAAATGGCCCCCTGTCGCGCATCTATCGCCGGGCGGTAATGCCACCTGGACAGCCTCCAGCGACGTGGGACTATCTGGGTCAAACGTGCTGGCCGGATCTAGTCCCGAACACCATCGACAAACCACGACTCACCCTGGCGATGATCCAGTCCGAATTCGACCGCACCCCTTTCACCGCACCAGTCATCAGGATCGAACCGGTGGGCAACCGGACCCTGGTCAACCTGCCCACCTACTTCACCGCCACCTTCCCAGCAGGCGGGTACGGCCCCGGGGAAGTCCGCACCACCACCCTGCTGGGACACACCGTGCGGATCCGACCCGTCTTCCACACCACCACCATCACCCTCGGCGACGGCACCACCCTCGGACCCGCCACCAGCACCGGCGGCGGATACCCAGGCGGGGACCTGGTCCACACCTACACCCACCCCGGCACCGTCACCACCCGCGCCACCGTCGTGTACTCCGGACAGTTCTCCGTCGACGACCAGGACTGGGCCAACCTGCCCGGCACCGCCACCATCACCGGACCCGCCCAAGCCCTACAGGTCCTGCAAGCCACCAACCGCCTCGTCCGATAACCCACACGCCGCGTGCCAACGCGGACATGCCCACGTGGCCGGGCACTGGATGTTCGACACCATGTCGGCTAGGACCGCCCTGGTGTCGAGCATCCGTCACCGCCATGCTCCATGCCGAACCTGAAGACTCGCGCACACACTCCTCCAACGTGCGCAGCGGAGATCCCACCTAGGCTGGAACGGTCGGCCGTCACCAACACTGCGACCAGCACACCGTCGCACCAGCACCCACCGTAGGCCGGCGACCGGGCACCAGATCGTCAGGAGTCACCCGCACATGGCCAACCGTCTCGCGAACGCGACCAGCCCCTACTTGCTGCAGCACGCCGACAACCCGGTCGACTGGTGGGAGTGGAATGACGACGCCTTTGCCGAAGCGCGCCGCCGCAACGTGCCGATCCTACTGAGCGTCGGCTACTCCGCCTGCCACTGGTGCCACGTGATGGCCCACGAGTCCTTCGAGGATGCCGACGTCGCGGCCGCCCTGGCCAAGGACTTCGTCGCTATCAAGGTCGATCGCGAAGAACGCCCGGACGTCGACGCGGCATACATGACGGCGACAACCGCCATGACGGGCAACGGCGGCTGGCCGATGACCTGCCTGCTGACACCCGACGGCAAGCCCTTCTTTGCCGGCACCTACCTGCCGAAACCGCAATTCCTGCAACTGCTTTCGGCTGCCTCCGACGCCTGGACCAACCAGCGAGACCACGTGCTGGCGTCCAGCGACCATGTCGCCCAACAACTGCAGTCCGCGACAGCGCGTGGCGAGTCCACACCCATCACCAGCGCCACTCTCGACGAAGCCGTCGCCACACTCCAGCGCACGTATGACGCACAGCACGGCGGCTTCGGCACCTCCCCGAAGTTCCCGCCGTCCATGGTGCTGGAGTTCTTGCTCCGTCACCACGCACGCACCGGTAACGCCGAATCCCTACGTATGGCGCAGGGCACCTGCGAGGCGATGGCCCGCGGCGGGATCTACGACCAACTCGACGGCGGCTTCGCCCGCTACAGCGTCGACGCGGCGTGGGTCGTGCCGCACTTCGAGAAGATGCTCTACGACAACGCTCAGTTGCTGCGCGTCTACGCACACCTGTGGCGCATCACCGAGTCCCCACTTGCGGCACGAATCTGCACACAGACAGCGCAATTCATCATCGGCACCCTCGGCACACCGGAAGGCGGCTTCGCTGCGGCACTCGACGCCGACGCCGATGGCATCGAGGGACTGACCTACGCATGGACTCCTGACCAGCTTCGCGAAGCGCTCGGCGCCGACGACGCGCCGCGGGCGGCGGAACTGCTGTCCGTCACACCGGCCGGCACCTTCGAGCACGGCAGCTCCACCCTGCAACGACGCAGCGACCCTGACGACGAACAGTGGTGGGAGGACATCCGCGCCAAGCTGTCGAGCGTCCGCCGCACCCGGCCTCAACCGGCGCGCGACGACAAGATCGTCACCTCCTGGAACGGCATGGCGATCGCCGCTCTGGCGGATGCCGGCATGATCCTCGGCGAACCCGACTGGGTCACCGCCGCGACCGACTGCGCGGCATACCTGCTGACCACGCATCTGGTCGACGGCCGCCTGCGGCGCACCTCACGGCACGGCCGGGTGGGCAGCGCACCCGGCGTCGCCGACGACTACGGCAATCTCGCCGAAGGCCTGCTCACTCTGCACCAGGCAACCGGAAACCCTCAATTCCTCACTGCTGCAAGCGAATTGCTGCAGGTCGCGCGCGACCGTTTCGATGCCGGCGACGGCGGCTTCCGCGACACCTCCGACGACGGCGAGCAGCTCTTCCTCACGCCGCGCGGCCGCGGCGACAATGCCGAACCCTCTGGCACGTCGAGCATCGCCGCCGCGCTGCTGACGCTCGGCGCCCTCACCGGCGACGCAGACGCGATTCGCCGAGCACGGGACGCCGCCGCGTCGATGAGCGAGGTGATCCACGGTGACCCCCGCTTCGCCGGCTGGGCGCTGGCCGTCGCCGAAGCCGACGCGACCGGCCCTCTTCAAGTCGCCGTCGTCGGCACCGACCGCGCCGCCCGTGCAATGCACCGCGCTGTATGGCGCAGCCCCTCCCCCGGCCTGGTCACCGTCGCCGGCACACCGGGTCAGCCGGGACTGCCGCTGCTCGCGGATCGCCTTCTCGTCGAAGGGCATTCGGCCGCCTACGTATGCCGAGGCTTCGTCTGCGATCAACCGGTCACGTCGCTGGACGCCCTCGCGCAGGCGCTCCGCCACCGCTAATCGCTCCGACCACTTGCTGCCATCATCCGCCACCACCGCAGGCAGACTCGGCGCCATCCGACGGCACCTCCCACGGCTTGACCTGGCAGCACATGCGGTTACAACCGCGTCGTAACGACGCCTACCGCCAGGTCAACTCGGGTCGCGCGGTTCACGCCGCTCTGTGCCTCAACTCGCGTGGCGCCGCCCACGACGCTCGACGTCGATACCGGATCGAGCCGCCGCTCAACCATCGAGGCCGAGAAGGCGGGCTCCGTTGTGCCACAGCACCGAGCGCATCCACTCATCACCCAGCCCCAGACGCACCAGCGAATCGATCTGGTGCGCATAGGGATACGGGATGTTCGGATAGTCCGATCCCAGCACCACCCGATCACGCAGCTCGGCCAGTCGCTCGACATACCCGCCCGGCAGCGGCGCAAACCGTTCGGTGTAGTCCGTCGCAACCATCGTGGTGTCCAGGTGCACCCGCTCGAACTGCTCGACCAGATCCGCGAACGCGTGATACTCCGGCATTCCCGCATGCGCGATCACCAGCGTGAGCGTCGGGTGGCGCTCCAGCACCCGCGCGATTCGCTCCGCACCGGTGAATTCCCCTGGCAAGGGCGCAGATCCGGCATGTATGACGATCGGCACACCCGCTTCTGCCAACACGTCCCATGCCGGGTCCAGCAACCGGTCGTCCGGTGCGAACTGGCCCACCTGCACATGCATCTTGAACAAGCGCGCACCCGACGCCAGCGCTTCACCGACATACTCCCCGACGCCGGCCTCGGGATAGAGCGTCCCGCAGTGCACGGCATCCGGCACCCGGTTCGCGAACTGCGCCGACCACTCGTTGAGCCACTGCGCCATTCCCGGCTTGTGCGGATAGGTCAACGCCGGGATCGCCCGAACTCCGAAGCCCCGCAACACTGTCAGCCGCGTCTGCTCGTCGAATCGGTACTGGATCGGCCACGGCGCACCGTAGTGTTCCTCGGCCCGGTCGAAGTACGCCCACACCTTGGCCAGCATCGGCTCCGGCAGGAAGTGCACGTGAATGTCGGCCAGTCCCGGCACGCCGAGTCGTTCGACATACGAAGCGATCTCGTCATCGCAGGATGGTCCGGGCGTGATGAGCTGATCGTTCATGCGATCGCCTGCAGCAGGGCGTCATACGTCTGCACCTGCAGACCCTCGCCACAGTTGAGGATCAGCACCTCTGGCCGCACTCCGATGGAATGCACGAAACGCTCGTGATACGAGGCTAATTCGTTCGCATCAGGATCGAACTCACGCGCACGCTCAGCCACTCGTCGCTGCATGTGCTGCAGACTGTCCATCAGCAGAACCTCCTTGAACTCCGCACCCGCCCCGCCCGCGACACCCGCCAACTCATCGACGAATGCGGTGTCGAGCACCAGCTGCGGCACCCACACGTCATATCCTCCCGCGAGGCCGGCCGCGACGACGTTCAGTGCCACGACCCGGGACGTCAGCAGGGATCGCGTCTCATGGCGCACCCGCACACCGAACATCTCTCTCAGCAGATCGATGTCGACGCACATCGATCCGTCGTGCTCGTCGACATAGCGCCGCGCCAGCGTCGACTTGCCGACACCGGGCGGACCATTGAGCAATACCAGCTGGTGGGTCACTCGTCGCACGATATCCGCCAGACTGTGGAGTATGACGCAGCGCGAGATCCTCACCTGGGACCTGTTCGGCACCGCCAGTCGTGAGCTGGCCCAAACCATCGCCGATGACGGCTACGAGCCTGACCTGATCATGTCCATTGCCCGCGGTGGCCTGATCCCCGCCGGCGCGATCAGCTACGCGCTCGGCATCAAGAACGTCCACGTCATGAACGTCGAGTTCTACACCGGTGTCGACGAGCGCCTGGCCATGCCGGTGGTGCTTCCACCGGTTCCCCAGCCGGTGGATCTGTCCGGCGCGACCGTGCTCGTGATCGACGATGTCGCCGACACCGGTGGCACGCTGGATCTGGTCCGCACATTCTGCGAGGGCCACGTCAAGCAGACCCGGTGCGCGGTGATATACGAAAAGCCGCGTTCCATCGTCAAGTGCGAGTACGTCTGGAAGCGCACCGATCTGTGGATCGACTTCCCGTGGTCCAGCCAGCCCGAGATCGTCCCCGACCGGCCCTGATGCACCACGGTGGCCTGACCCACTGCTTCGTCCGAACTCACCGCACGCATTCCACGCACCGCACGTCACCCGGCGGTCGTGCCACCCTGCGGTCGAACAAACGGGAACGCCAGCGTGGCCTTGATGTTCTGACCGACCAGCATCATCACCAACCGGTCGACTCCGAAGCCCAGACCACCTGTCGGCGGCATGGCGTATTCGAGCGCCGACAGGAAGGCCTCGTCCAGCTGCATCGCCTCGAGGTCGCCGGCGGCCGCGGCCATCGACTGCTCGGTGAACCGCTGGCGCTGGTCGACCGGGTCGGTGAGTTCGCTGTAGGCAGTGCCCATCTCGGCGCCGAAGGCCACCAGGTCCCACTGCTCGGTCAGCCGCGGATCGCTGCGGTGTTTGCGCGCCAGCGGTGAGACCTCCACCGGGAAGTCGCAGTAGAACGTCGGGAAGGTCGTCTGCTTCTCCACCAGTGCCTCGTACAACTCCATCACGAGCTTGCCGGCGGAGTGCTCGGCCTTCGCGGGGACGCCGTGCTTGCGGCATACGTCGGCGACCTCCTCCCAGCTGGAGGAGGAGGTGAGTTCGACACCGACGGCCTTCGACACGGCGGCGTGCACGGTCACGACCGGCCACTCGGGCGTCAGATCGACCTCGTCGAACCCGCCGGCGTCGTTCGGGCGCAGCGCGACCGGCTTGCCGTTGACCGCGATCGCAACCTTGAGGAAGACCTCTCGGGTCAGCTCCCGCATCGTGTTGTAGTCGCCGTACGCCTCGTACGCCTCGAGCGAGGTGAACTCCGGGTTGTGGGTAGCGTCGGCACCTTCGTTGCGGAAGTTGCGGTTGAGTTCGAAGATGCGCTGCATCCCGCCCACCGCGAGCCGCTTGAGATACAGCTCGGGCGCGATACGTAGGAAGAGTTCCATGTTGTACGCATTGATGTGGGTCTTGAACGGCCGTGCGGCCGCGCCGCCGTGGATCGCCTGCAGCATCGGCGTCTCGACCTCGATGAAGTCACGGTCCTGGAACGCCTCGCGCATCGCTCGGACCGCCAGCGAGCGACGCAGCAGCATGCCGCGTGCGTCCGGGCTGACGATGAGGTTGAGCGACCGGTTACGGGTCCGCACGTCATCGCTCAACGTCGCCCGCAGATCAGGCATCGGGCTGAGGCACTTGCCGGCCATCTGCCACCCGGTCATCAGCACCGACAGTTCGCCGTTGCGTGAGGTGGCTACCGGTCCGGTGACGCTCACGAGGTCACCGAGGTCGACCGTCTTGCGCCACAGGCAGCGCTCGGCATCCGGGGAGTCGGACTTGGTCACCATGATCTGGATGAACGCGCCCTCATCGTCGAGCACCGCGAAGGTCACGCCGCCGAGGTCGCGCACGGCACGGATCCGCCCCGCGATCGCGACAACGTGCTCGCTCACCTGATCCGGCTGCATCGTGCTGTATGCCGGCAGGATGTCCCGGACGCGGTCGCTTCGTGGAACAGCCACCGGATACCCCTGCGAACCGGCCTCGTCCAGCGTGACCAGTTTGTCGCGGCGCACCCGCTGCTGCTCGGACAGTTGCACGACCGGCGGTGCCGGCAGCAGCAGCGCCTGCTCCTGCTCACGCACCCGGTCGACGAACCACGGCTCCATCCGCTGCGGCTGCACATCCGAGGGACGTGGCCCGGTCAGGAATCGCGGGCCCATCATCGGCACAAAGCCCTCGGCGATACCCATCGCCAGGCCGGCTCGCGGGACCGTCAGCGCGGGGTCGTAACACAGCAACCGCGGCACCCAGGTCGGCTTGTACTTGTCGTTGGAGCGGTACAGGCTTTCTAGCTGAAAGAAGCGGGACGCGAACGACAACGCCGCGTCGTTGATGCGGGTGATCGGACCGGCGCCCACCTGGTCGGCGCTGCTGAACACCTCACGGAAGACTGCGAAGTTGAGCGAGATGCGCCGTATGCCGCTCTCGGGCGCGGCCTCGATGAGACTGGCCACCATGAACTCGTTGAGGCCGTTCTCGCCATCGCGGTCGCGACGCATCAGGTCCAGCGACACCCCACGCACGCCCCACGGCACGAACGACAGGAAACCGCGGATGTGGCCCTCTGCGTCGTGCGCGGTGATGATGACGCATCGTCCGTCGGCCGGATCACCGAGGCGGTTCAGCGCCATCGAGAAGCCGCGCTCGGCCTCCTCACCACGCCACTCCTCGGCCAGCCGACCGATCTCGGCCAACTCCTCGGCCGACAGTTCGCTGTGCCGACGGACCTGGGTGGTGTAGCCGGCGCGGGTGATGCGGGTGACGGCCTGACGCACCGGGCGCATGGTACGGCCGCGCAACGAGAACGACTCCACGTCGATGATGGCCTCGTCGCCGAGAGCGAACGCCTTGAGCCCCGCCTCGACATACTCCTTGGTGCCCTGCTCCGAGCACGAGAGCACGGCGGCATACAGCCCGTGCTGACGGCACTGCTCGAGCCACGCCTCGATGGCGGACTGCCATGAGCTCGGACGACCGACGGGATCCGCGCTCGCGACGCTGACGCTGCCCTCGTTGCGGTAGGTCACCGCCGCCTGACCGTCAGCGGAGAAGATCACGCTCTTGTCACGGCGCGTGGCGAAATAGCCGAGCGAGTCGTTCTCACCGAAACGCAGCAACAGCCGACGGACTGCGAGCTCTTCGTCGGCGGACTGGAATTGCCGGCCACGCCCAGACCGCAGAAACACCAGGATCGCGAGCACCAGCGCGACGGTCGACATGACCCCGGCCAACCCGTAGATCCACGGATATCCGGTGTGACCGGACATACCCGGTGTCGAGGGATCACTGGAGATCCCGAACGTCGACCGCAGCGCGAAGCGCACCACTTCCCGGGAGCCATGCAAGGTATGCCGGGCGGTCGCCGTGATGACAAGGGTCACCACGAAGGACACGAGGAGCCCTCCGGCGAGCACCGCAGTCGCCGCCACTCGGCTGCCTGCGGCCAGCTTCGCCGGGAACTCACGCCGACTCATCACCACGAGCACGAGAGCGACGACACCGATCAGCAACGCGACGGTGTTGAAGAAGACCCCATTGGTGAAGTCGACATACTCACGCTCGAAGCCCCTGACGTGGGTGTCGCGCAACAAGTCGTTGTGGGCGATGGAACCGACGAACAGCAGCGCACTCGCCAGCACACCGACGGCGCTCAGGACCACAGTCACGGTGTGCGCAGCCCGCAGCCGACGGCGGATCGCCCCGGCCAGTGCCAGGAGCAAGCACACGATGAACAGGCTCGGCGCGGACGGCACATTCACCAGACCGAGCGCATCACCGCCGATGTCCGAAACGACTGTATGCCGCAACGGCAAGGTGATCAGCGACCACACCGCTGCCAACAGGTACAGCCGTCCAGTCCACTGCGCTACCCGCTCGCGCCACGGAACCGAAGACTTGTCTCGAGACGGCGTCGCCCCACCGTATGGATTGAAAGATCCACGCAACAGCTTCGGCGCCTTCGCCTGCATCGACTTACCTTTACCCCGGGTGATGAACTCGGCTGATGCCGACCTCGAGCAGCCTACCGGCCACGTCTTCAGCACAGATGAAAACCACCTCGGCCTCACCTGACATGAAGCCCGGCGTCAACCGCCCGGCCTCACCTGAAATGACGCACGAGAAGGATCCGCGGTTGGCCGTTCAAATGTCCTCCGCTGTCGCCGCGATGATGGGATCGGCCGGCACCCTTCGGCCCCAAGCGGACTGTCGCTGGGCAACCAGTCAGCGCTCGGGAACAACCGCGGTACACAAAGAGCCCGCCATACGAGAGATTCGTACAGCGGGCTCGGCACATGTGCCCACAAATGGTTTCAGCGTGGAGCCCTGTTCCGTCCCTGGCCCCCTTTGGTTGGGGGTTGGGGTGGGGGTTCCACGCTGAAACGTGTAATGGTTGTTCGGCGGTGTCCTACTCTCCCACACTCTACCGAGTGCAGTACCATCGGCGCTGAAGGGCTTAGCTTCCGGGTTCGGGATGTGTCCGGGCGTTTCCCGCTTCGCTATGACCGCCGTAACTCTATGAAACTATCACCAACCAGCCTGCGAACCCTGGAATGTTTTCCGGGGGCGGGGTGGGTGTTGTTTCAGAATTGTATAGTGGACGCTTTTTTGAACGTGTTTTGTGGTGTTTAAGTTGTCGGCTGATTAGTACCGGTCAGCTCCACACATTACTGTGCTTCCACGTCCGGCCTATCGACCCAGTCGTCTAGCTGGGAGCCTCTCCAGGGTTTGATCCCTGATGGAAACCTCATCTTGAAGCGTGCTTCCCGCTTAGATGCTTTCAGCGGTTATCACTTCCGAACGTAGCTAATCAGCGGTGCTCCTGGCGGAACAACTGACACACCAGTGGTTCGTCCATCCCGGTCCTCTCGTACTAGGGACAGGTCTTCTCAAGTTTCCTACGCGCGCAGCGGATAGGGACCGAACTGTCTCACGACGTTCTAAACCCAGCTCGCGTACCGCTTTAATGGGCGAACAGCCCAACCCTTGGGACCTACTCCAGCCCCAGGATGCGACGAGCCGACATCGAGGTGCCAAACCATGCCGTCGATATGAGCTCTTGGGCAAGATCAGCCTGTTATCCCCGGGGTACCTTTTGTCCGTTGAGCGACGGCGCTTCCACAAGCCACCGTCGGGTCACTAGTCCCGACTTTCGTCTCTGCTCGACATGTCTGTCTCACAGTCAAGCTCCCTTGTGCACTTACACTCGAAACCTGATTACCAACCAGGCTGAGGGAACCTTTGGGCGCCTCCGTTACCTTTTAGGAGGCAACCGCCCCAGTTAAACTACCCACCAGGCACTGTCCCTGATCCGGATCACGGACCGAAGTTAGGAGCCCAGAACGACCAGAGTGGTATTTCAACAATGACTCCACACCAGCTGGCGCTGGTACTTCACAGTCTCCCACCTATCCTACACAAGCCGTACCGAACACCAATACCAAGCTATAGTAAAGGTCCCGGGGTCTTTCCGTCCTGCTGCGCGTAACGAGCATCTTTACTCGTAGTGCAATTTCGCCGAGTTCGTGGTTGAGACAGTGGAGAAGTCGTTACGCCATTCGTGCAGGTCGGAACTTACCCGACAAGGAATTTCGCTACCTTAGGATGGTTATAGTTACCACCGCCGTTTACTGGCGCTTAAGTTCTCAGCTTCACACTCACGTGTTAACCGGTCCCCTTAACGTTCCAGCACCGGGCAGGCGTCAGTCCGTATACATCGAATTACTTCTTCGCACGGACCTGTGTTTTTAGTAAACAGTCGCTTCTCCCTGGTCTCTGCGGCCCTCACCCCTAGTCAGTAAATGACATCAAGGATCAGGCCCCCCTTCTCCCGAAGTTACGGGGGCATTTTGCCGAATTCCTTAACCACGATTCACTCGATCGCCTTAGTATTCTCTACCTAACCACCTGAGTCGGTTTGGGGTACGGGCGGCTCGAACCTCGCTAGAAGTTTTTCTCGGCAGCATAGGATCACCCACTTCCCACATTACGTGGTCACCATCACGCCTGGGCCTACATGACTGACGGATTTACCTACCAGTCGGCTTACACGCTTGAACGGGGACTACCATCGCCCCGCGGAGGCTACCTTCCTGCGTCACTCCATCGCTTACCTACTACAAGATCGGGTCCCACGCTCCCCACACACGATCACCCCCGAAAGGGATCAACACGGTAGTTCGGGTGGTTAGCATCCCCTGATTCGATATGGGCGGTCCTTCGCCGGTTCCGGAATATCAACCGGATGTCCATCGACTACGCCTGTCGGCCTCGCCTTAGGTCCCGACTTACCCAGGGCAGATGAGCTTGACCCTGGAACCCTTGGTTATTCGGCGGACGGGTTTCTCACCCGTCATTCGCTACTCATGCCTGCATTCTCACTCGTGTCACCTCCACCCCTGGTTCACACCGGGACTTCACTGGTGACACGACGCTCCCCTACCCAACCACACCCCTGAACCCCCCAAAAGGGGCTAGGAACATGTGTGATTGCCACAGCTTCGGTGATGTGCTTGAGCCCCGCTACATTGTCGGCGCGGAATCACTTGACCAGTGAGCTATTACGCACTCTTTAAAGGGTGGCTGCTTCTAAGCCAACCTCCTGGTTGTCACAGCAACTCCACATCCTTTCCCACTTAGCACACGCTTAGGGACCTTAGCTGGTGATCTGGGCTGTTTCCCTCTCGACTACGGAGCTTATCCCCCGCAGTCTCACTGCCACGCTCTCACTTACCGGCATTCGGAGTTTGGCTGACGTCAGTAACCTGGTGAGGCCCATCAGCCATCCAGTAGCTCTACCTCCGGCAAGAAACACGTGACGCTGCACCTAAATGCATTTCGGGGAGAACCAGCTATCACGGAGTTTGATTGGCCTTTCACCCCTACCCACAGCTCATCCCCTCCATTTTCAACTGAAGTGGGTTCGGTCCTCCACGACGTCTTACCGTCGCTTCAACCTGGCCATGGGTAGATCACTCCGCTTCGGGTCTAGACCCAGCGACTCAAGGCGCCCTGTTCGGACTCGCTTTCGCTACGGCTTCCCCACACGGGTTAACCTCGCCACTGAGCACTAACTCGCAGGCTCATTCTTCAAAAGGCACGCCATCACCCCACCAAACGGAGGCTCTGACGGATTGTAAGCGCATGGTTTCAGGTACTATTTCACTCCCCTCCCGGGGTACTTTTCACCTTTCCCTCACGGTACTAGTCCGCTATCGGTCATCAGGAAATATTTAGGCTTACCAGGTGGTCCTGGCAGATTCACACGAGATTTCTCGAGCCCCGTGCTACTTGGGCACCCTCCCACATGACAGCAACGTGTTTCGCCTACGGGACTCCCACCCACTACGGTCCAGCACTCACACTGGTTCGACTACACGCACACGCCACGCACCGCACTGTCAGATACGGTAAAAAAAGGCCCCACAACACCCTGATTGCAACCCCTGACAGGTATCACACAACCACGGTTTAGCCTCATCCGCTTTCGCTCGCCACTACTCACGGAATCACATATTGTTTTCTCTTCCTGTGGGTACTGAGATGTTTCACTTCCCCACGTTCCCTCCACGCACCCTATGAGTTCAGGTACGGGTCACACCACATAACTGGTGCGGGGTTCCCCCATTCGGAAACCCTCGGATCACAGCCCGGTTATCGGCTCCCCGAGGCTTATCGCAGATTCCTACGTCCTTCATCGGTTCCTGATGCCAAGGCATCCACCATGCGCCCTTAAAAACTTAAACAATTAAGAAATTCTTAAAAGCCACAAAGATGCTCGCGTCCACTATACAATTCTCAAACAACACACCAACACCACCAACCACACCACACCAACGCGGCGCAACCAGCAGGCAGTACCAGAAAAAACAACCACCACCACGCACCAACCACCACAGCTCACACCATGACAGTCACCACACGACAGCGAACGGTCGTTTCCTCAGGACCCAACAACGTGCCGACAACGACGCCCAACACCACCCACCACATTCCACAACCACACCCCCACACAAAAGTGAAAGCACGATTCGTACTCGCGGTGGACACTGCCACACACCATCACAAACGGTTGATGTTCCACCCATGAGCTCACCCCACCACACACTCGGTGATGAAAGGTTCAAACGCTCCTTAGAAAGGAGGTGATCCAGCCGCACCTTCCGGTACGGCTACCTTGTTACGACTTAGTCCCAATCGCCAATCCCACCTTCGACGACTCCCTCCCACAAGGGGTTAGGCCGCCGGCTTCGGGTGTTACCGACTTTCGTGACTTGACGGGCGGTGTGTACAAGGCCCGGGAACGTATTCACCGCAGCGTTGCTGATCTGCGATTACTAGCGACTCCAACTTCATGGGGTCGAGTTGCAGACCCCAATCCGAACTGAGACCAGTTTTAAGGGATTCGCTCCACCTCACGGCATCGCAACCCTCTGTACCAGCCATTGTAGCATGCGTGAAGCCCAAGACATAAGGGGCATGATGATTTGACGTCATCCCCACCTTCCTCCGAGTTGACCCCGGCAGTCTCCCATGAGTCCCCACCCGAAGTGCTGGCAACATGGAACGAGGGTTGCGCTCGTTGCGGGACTTAACCCAACATCTCACGACACGAGCTGACGACAACCATGCACCACCTGTACACCAGTCCGAAGACGCACACATCTCTGCATGATTCCGGTGTATGTCAAGCCTTGGTAAGGTTCTTCGCGTTGCATCGAATTAATCCGCATGCTCCGCCGCTTGTGCGGGCCCCCGTCAATTCCTTTGAGTTTTAGCCTTGCGGCCGTACTCCCCAGGCGGGGCGCTTAATGCGTTAGCTGCGGCACGGAACTCGTGGAATGAGTCCCACACCTAGCGCCCAACGTTTACGGCATGGACTACCAGGGTATCTAATCCTGTTCGCTCCCCATGCTTTCGCTTCTCAGCGTCAGTTATGGCCCAGAGACCTGCCTTCGCCATCGGTGTTCCTCCTGATATCTGCGCATTTCACCGCTACACCAGGAATTCCAGTCTCCCCTACCACACTCTAGCCTGCCCGTACCCACCGCAGACCCAGGGTTAAGCCCTGGGCTTTCACGGCAGACGCGACAAACCGCCTACAAGCTCTTTACGCCCAATAATTCCGGACAACGCTCGCACCCTACGTATTACCGCGGCTGCTGGCACGTAGTTAGCCGGTGCTTCTTCTGCAGGTACCGTCACAAAAGCTTCGTCCCTGCTGAAAGGAGTTTACAACCCGAAGGCCGTCATCCCCCACGCGGCGTCGCTGCATCAGGCTTCCGCCCATTGTGCAATATTCCCCACTGCTGCCTCCCGTAGGAGTCTGGGCCGTGTCTCAGTCCCAGTGTGGCCGGTCACCCTCTCAGGCCGGCTACCCGTCAAAGCCTTGGTAAGCCACTACCTCACCAACAAGCTGATAGGCCGCGAGTCCATCCCCCACCACAAAAGCTTTCCACCACACACCATGCGATGCGCAGTCATACCCGGTATTAGACCCCGTTTCCAAGGCTTATCCCAAAGTGAAGGGCAGGTTACTCACGTGTTACTCACCCGTTCGCCACTAATCCACCCGCGCAAGCACAGGTATCATCGTTCGACTTGCATGTGTTAAGCACGCCGCCAGCGTTCGTCCTGAGCCAGGATCAAACTCTCCGCAAAAAAACACAAAAAATCCAATCCGGCAAAAACTGATCAAGAGCAAAAAAACTCAAAACCAATCAATAACCAAACAAAAATCTGGCATCAACCATCTCGACACGCTGTTGAGTTCTCAAAAAACGACCAGACACTACATCGCTGTCACCCTGAGGCGACAGGTCAGCACTGCTGCTAATTTCTGGTTTCGATCTGAATCTTGGGCGGCAAGTCCTTCTGGACTCTCGCGCACTTGGCTTCGATCGGTGCCTAGCTTAACACAGCCACTGACTGCTTCAAACCAGACTGGTCAGTCTTCGGTGGGCCGCGCAGCCAGGCGAGCCTGTCCGCGTCCTGCCCCGTCGGGCTGACAAGAAGAACAGTAGACCAACCTCAGGAGAAGTTCCAAATCGAGGTGCCGCGGAGGGAGTGGAGCCCAGCAACCGCGGGGCGCGACTGAGGTTTTGTGTGGTTCACGAGAAGTGAGTCGGCCCGTAGAAGTCAGATACGAGTCGTGCTGAACTCGCGCACGGCGTATGCCAGTGGACGCGCCGTAGGGAGGTCACGTGCGATGCGGTGATGGGGGTGGGCACGACGCCTGCGTCGTGCCCACCCCCATCACGCCTGCAGAGAAACCGCGCCGTCAGTCGACCAGCAGGCTGAGCAGGTCTGCACGGGTGAGAACACCGGTCGGCTTTCCGCCGTCCACGACCATCACGGCGTCGTTCTTGCGCAGCAGCTCGCGCACCACGGACACCGGCTCCCCGGAACCGATCAGTGGCAACGGAGCCTCCATGTGCTTTTCGACGGGGTCGGCCAGGTGGGCTGACCCGGCATACAGCGCGTCGAGGAGTTCGCGCTCACTCACCGAACCGGCGACCTCGCCTGCCATGACCGGTGGCTCCGCCTTGACGACCGGCATCTGCGAGACGTCGTACTCGCGCAGGATCTGAATCGCGTCGCGCACCGTCTCGGTCGGGTGGGTGTGCACCAGCGCCGGCATCTGACCCGATTTCGCCGCAAGGACCTCGCCGACCGTGGTCTCGTCGGCGCGTTCGCGCATAAAACCGTACGAGCTCATCCAGCCGTCGTCGAAGATCTTCGACAGGTATCCACGGCCGGAGTCCGGGAGCAGCACGACCACCGTCGCCTCCGCCGGCAGCGTGCGTGCGTGCCGCAGACCCGCGACGACCGCCATACCGCACGAACCGCCGACGAGCAGGCCCTCCTCACGAGCCAGGCGACGCGTCATCTCGAAGGACTCCGCATCGCTGACGGCGATCACTTCGTCGACGACCGAGGGATCGTAGGCGCGCGGCCACATGTCTTCACCCACCCCCTCGACGAGGTACGGGCGACCCGTGCCGCCGGAGTACACCGAACCTTCCGGGTCGGCGCCGATGATCTGCACGCGACCGCCCGCACGGTCCGCGGACACTTCGCGTAGGTAACGCGCTGTGCCGGTGATCGTGCCGCCCGTACCGATGCCGGCCACGAACGAGGTGAGTTCGCCGTCGGTGTCGGCCCAGATCTCCGGGCCGGTCGAGTGGTAGTGCGAGTTCGGGCCCTCGGGGTTGGAGTACTGGTCCGGCTTCCAGCCGCCGGGAGTCTCAGCCGCGATGCGGTCGGACACGCTGTAGTAGGAGTCCGGGTGCTCCGGCGGCACCGACGTGGGCGTCACGACAACCTCTGCGCCATACGCCTTGAGGACATTGCGCTTGTCTTCACTCACCTTGTCCGGGCACACGAAGATGCACTTGTAACCCTTGCGCTGGCCGAACAACGCCAGACCGACGCCGGTGTTGCCCGACGTGGGCTCGACGATCGTGCCGCCCGGTTGCAAGGCACCGGATGCCTCGGCGGCTTCGATCATCCGAAGCGCGATGCGGTCCTTCACCGAACCGCCGGGATTGAGGTACTCGACCTTGACCAGGACGGTCGCGGCGACGCCCTCGGTGACGTGATTCAGCTTGACCAGGGGGGTGCCACCGACGAGGTCGGCGATGTGCTCGGCATATCTCATGTGTCGATCGTCTCAGATTCTGAACCACTGACGCACTCGGCAGGCGACTGAAGCGCTGGTGACAATATCGGGGTGACCGACGGACCGGACGAAGGGCGGGTGTGCGCACATGGGGCGGGCGAGGCGAGCACGCAAGATCGCGTCGAGGGCGGCATACGGCGGGGGTATCGGTGCCGCGGGGCTGATCGGCGCAGGTCTGACCACGTGGGGACTGCTGCTCGGGGAATCCGTGATAGCACGGCGCATCGTCGGGCAACCGTTTGACGGCGCACCTGACTCCAACGGCACGTATGGCGCCGGGCCCGGTGAACCGATCCAGTTGCTCGTGATCGGAGACTCCACTGCTCGGGGAATGGGCGCGGACGAAGCGCACCAGACCGTGGGCGCGATCATCGCGGCGACAGCTGCGGCCCTCGCCGGGCGGCCGGTTCATCTGACGAATGTCGCAGTGGTCGGTGCCGTCTCCACGGATCTGACGGGTCAAGTGGAGCAGGCACTGGAAGCCGTGCCGGCGCCGGACGCCGCAATCATCATGATCGGCGCGAATGACGTCACCAGCCGCCTGCCGCGGGCGACCTCGGTGCGCCACCTGTCGGCGGCCGTCCTTGCGCTGCGAGAGGCGGGCGCCGAGGTGATCGTCGGCACCTGCCCCGACCTCGGCGTCATACAGCCGGTTCCACAGCCGTTGCGCACCCTTGCCCGTCGCTGGTCACGGGACCTCGCGGCGGCGCAGACCGTCGCAGTCATCGAGCACGGGGGTCGCACCGTGTCGCTCGGGGACCTGCTCGGGCCGGAGTTCTCGAAGAGTCCCGCGGTGATGTTCTCGGCGGACCGCTTTCATCCGTCGGCGGCGGGATATGCCAGGGCTGCGTCCGCGCTCCTGCCGAGTGTGCTGGACGCCCTGGGTCAGTCCGGCGTCGACGACCGACACGCACCGGATATTCGCCGGCGTGAGACGGTCGGTCCTGTTTCGGTGGCAGCGACCCGAGCCGTCGCCGACCCCGGCACGGAGGTTTCCGGCACCGACGTGCACGGGTCCCAGCGGGGCAGCCGGGGTCGATGGGCGGTGCTCATGCGACGTCAACGCACGCCGCTGCAGGAGTCCGACGCCGTCGAGGCAGAGCAGCCCACCGGCGATGCGTCATCCGAGCTGCCGGCAGATGATCCAACGGCTGTCGGGACCGATCACAACGGCATACAGTCGGCTCCATGAGCGCTGAAGCCGACTGCCTGTTCTGCAAGATCATCGCCGGCGAGATCCCGGCGGAACGAGTGGACGAGGACGCCGACACGATCGCGTTCATGGACATCAACCCCGGCTCGACCGGGCACGCGCTGGTGATCCCGAAGAAGCATGCTCGCGATCTGCTCGAGATCGACGATGACAGCCTCTCGGCGGTCGCTGTCGCTGCGAAGCGCTTGGCCGGGCGAGCGGTCGACAGACTGGGGGCCGAGGGGGTCAACCTGCTCAACTGCTGCGGACCGGTCGCCTGGCAGACGGTCTTCCACTTCCACATGCACGTGGTTCCGCGATACACCGACGACAGTTTGCAGTTGCCGTGGCGACCGGTGGCGGGTGACCCGGACGCCATTGCCGCGACTGCGGCTGCTTTGCGCGGCAGCGATTGATCGGACCTGCCCGCTGCCGCCGTCACGACCTGTGGTGCGACGATCGCGGCGTCATACGGTCGCCATACACTCGGGAGAGCCCGGGCGGTACTGCCCGGTAGCCCTGCAATGACGGAGGACAAATGCCCGAAGCAGTCATCGTTTCCACCGCGCGGACCCCGATCGGCCGGGCCTTCAAGGGCAGGCTGAAGGACATCCGCCCCGATGACCTGGCGACGCAGGTGATCCAGGCGGCCCTGGCCAAGCTCCCGGGCCTGGATCAGTCGCTGATCGAGGATCTCTACCTCGGCTGCGCCGAGCCTTGGGGAGAGCACGGGAGCAACATGGCGCGCGTCGTCGCTGTGCTCGCCGGTCTCGACCACGTGCCGGGCGCGACAGTCAACCGCTTCTGCTCCTCATCCGTGCAGACGACGCGTATGGCGGCGCATGCCATCAAGGCAGGCGAGGGCGACGTCTTCGTGTCGGCCGGGGTCGAATGTGTGTCGCGTTATGCCGACTTCGCCGGAGCAGGCGGCAGCAAGGCCGACTGGCAGAACCCCAAGTTCGCCGACGCCATCAAGCGCACCGAGCAGATCGCCAAAGACAACAGCACCTGGAGCGACCCGCGCGAGAACGGCGAGCTGCCGGACATCTACATCGCCATGGGACAGACGGCGGAGAACGTCGCCGGCCTGCGCGGCATCAGCCGAGAACGCCAGGACGAGTGGGGTGTCTCCAGCCAGAACCGCGCCGAGAAGGCCATTGCCGAAGGATTCTTCGCCCGCGAGATCGCACCGGTGACCCTGCCCGACGGCACCGTCGTCTCCACCGACGACGGCCCGCGCGCCGGTGTGACGCTGGAGAAGGTCGCCACCCTGCAGCCGGTGTTCCGCGAGAACGGCACAGTCACGGCCGGCAACTGCTGCCCGTTGAACGACGGTGCCGCCGCGGTTGTCGTGATGAGCGATACCAAAGCGAAGGAGTTGGGCCTGACGCCGCTGGCGCGCGTGGTGTCCACCGGGGTCTCGGCGCTGTCTCCGGAGATCATGGGCCTCGGCCCGGTCGAGGCGTCCCGTCAGGCATTGAAGCGAGCCGGGATGACGATCGCCGACATGGATCTGTACGAGATCAACGAGGCCTTCGCGGCGCAGGTGCTGCCGAGCGCCGACGACTTGGGCATGGACTTCGACAAGTTGAACGTCCACGGTGGCGCCATCGCGCTGGGCCACCCGTTCGGCTCCACCGGCGCCCGCATCACCACCACGCTGCTCAACGGTCTGGAGTCACGCGACGGCACCTTCGGCCTGGAGACGATGTGCGTCGGCGGCGGTCAGGGGATGGCGATCATCTACGAGCGTCTCTCCTGAACCAGCCTCTCGACGCCAGCCTCGGTCCGCAGCCAGCGGACCGGGGCTGGCGTGCACTTGAGACCGAAACGCGGCGGATAGCGCGCCGCTGGCACGAGCTGCCTGAGGAACAGGCGGCCGAATTCGCCTCAGTGCTCAGGGATTTCACCCAATCGCTGGCGGACCGCACACGCGCGCGGTGTGGTTGTGAGCCGCTCGGCATACCAGACCTGGGCCTTGCTGCGCTCGGTGATCAGCTGACCGTCGTCGTGTATGACGCCCAGGTCGCCGGGGTGACCGACGGCCTGCTCGAGAGTCTTGCGCAGTTGCGGCGATCCCTGCCCTGATCAGCGGATAGCCCATCGACCGAACTGCGAGGCGTCACAGCCGTAAAAGTCTGCGCCCCCAACCGAAGTCGTCGGTCGGGGGCGCAGTCTTGTTGCTGGTGAGCGAGATACGCGTCAGTTGCGCATCCGGGCGAACAGCCGCAGCAACTCGACATACAGCCAGACGACCGAGACAAGCAGACCGTGCGCCATCAGCCAGGAGTACTTCTCCGGCAGACCGGAGTTGACGCCGCGCTGGATCGTGTCGAAGTCGACGGCGATGGAGTATGACGCGAGGCCGACCGCGAAGAGGCTGATGATGATGCCCAGCGAACCACTGCCGCCGGCACCGAACGGACTCGAGAAGACACCGGTCCAGACGAGGACGACGTTGATCAGGGCGAACAGGAAGTAGCCCATCACCATCATCGCGAAGATCTTGCGAGAGCGCTCGGTCACCCGGATCAGGCCGAATTTCCAGCCGGCGAACATTCCGGCGAAGACACACAGCGTCGCCAGCACCGCCTCACTGACGACACCGGGGTACATCTGATTGAAGAAGGCGCTGGCCGCACCGAGGAAGAGCCCTTCGGCGGCGGCATACGTCAAGATCAGCGGCACCGAGATGATCCGCTTGAACGAGATGACCAGACCGATCACCAGGCCGACGACCATCCCGCCGAGGAACAGACCCATGCCTGCTGCCTGGCTGTCCTTGGCGACGAACCAGCCGAAAGCTGCTGCGACCAAAAGGATTCCGAACAACGCGAGCGTCTTGGTGACCACGTCGTCCAGCGTCATCCGACGGCTGTCGGTGTACGGCGCCTGCTTACCGGGCCCGGTCGCGTAACCCGCGCCGGGATACTGCTGCGGCTGGCCGTACTGCTGGCCATAACCCTGCTGCGGATAACCGGGCTGGGCGTAATTCGGCTGCTGGCCGTACTGCTGCTGGCCGTAAGGCTGCTGGCCGTAAGGCTGCTGGGGGTAGCCGGGCTGCGCGCCATACTGCGCGGCCTGCTGTTGTTGTGGAGTGCCGAACTGGCCGTACTGGGGCTGCTGATCTCCCGCGTAGCGCCCGGCAGCGAGGTCTTGATTGAAGCGTCTGAACACCGGATTCGATGCCATTGTCAACTCCCAGTCGTTGCGGTGACCTGATGGCCACCATCCCTGACCCAAAGTGTAGTTCGCCGTGTGGACAGACATCGACGGCGAGCACCCGGCGGGTCCACGAAACCTTCGACGGCAGGGGGCGAAGACCATGATCTTCTTCAGGCAGGCTGGCGAAATTTTCGTGGCGCGACAGGCGAATCTTGAACAACTGTCAGGGAATTCGGGCAAAAACTAGGGCGCGAAAGACTTCCCATTACAGGTGTCAAGCGCCCTAGTCTTTGGGAGTCACGTTGCCGCGCGACTCTCCTCATCCCAAACGGAGGTGTCTCCGTCATGAATAGTTCAGAATTACCGAATGCGACCCTGCCCCGACGACGACTCTTGGCGTTCACCGCCGTCGGTGGCCTGTCCGCTGCGCTCTGGTCGATCCGCCTCCCGCCCACGTGGCCGCCGGTGATCAGCGTGCCCACCGGCTATGCTAGACCGACCGGTGCCGGATATCAGCCGTTTGAGAAACTTGCGCAGCGCGGGTCGATCACCGCAACAGCATCGACGGTGTCACCGAACGCCAGTGTCACCTTCGCTTCGGGAACGTTCTCCTGCAAGGACTTCGCGGTTGCACACACCTACGGGGTGATGTTCACCTCGAATGTCACCGGTGTCTACGGATCCGGTTCGGCCAAGACCGTATTCCAGATGACGCCAGGGACCTCGACTCAGGCCAAGTCGATCCCCGCGCAGAAGTCTGGCGGTACCAACCAGTTGTGCCTGATGCGCGTCGGCGACGGTTGGTCGAACGCTCCTTCGTCGCGGCCCTACCAGGTCGCGGGTTTCACCTTGCTCGGCACCACGCAGCCGGTCGATCCGAAGACGGGCAAGCCCCAGACGTACAACGGTCTGCGGCTCTACTCGTGCAAGGGCGTCAAGGTCTACGACGTGCTGGTCAAAGGGATCCCGGGCAGTTCCGATTTCAACCCCGGCGAGACGTTCAGCGTGTGCGACTACCGCAGTGTCAACACCTCGATGCAGAACGTCGAGGTCGACGGTCGCAACTCGGCCGGGGTACCGGTGGCCGGTAGTGGCATGGGCTTCAACTTCACCAACGGGCTGACGACGACCAACTGTTTCTCGCACGACACGGCGTACGGTCACGGGATCACGCACTACCAGTGCACCGGTGCGATCACACACACCGACTTTGCGTCGACCAACACCGGGATCCCGATCAACTTCGAGCAATGTGTTGCGACGATCAACCTGGTGCGCTTCAGCGCTCAGGCAAACCGCGCAGTCACCTCAGCGGGCGACAAGAAGCCCGGCACGCCGATTTTCGCGGTCATCGACTCCAGCCTTGGATCGAGCAAGGTGACGATCACCGATCCGACCATGAATGGGTTGACACCCACGCCGTCGAACCCGTTGGTCGTGGTCGTGCACAAGACGTACAACGGCGCCAAACAACTGCAGAAGACCAGCGACATCCGGCTGGTGCTGTCCGGCAGGGTGCGCTCGGACTGCATTCGCTTCGCGACGAACGAGAACATCCCGTTCGCCTGAGCGAGTTGCGGCATACAGCAGGAAAATTCAATCTCGCGTGGCCCGATCGATCTGTCGACCCTCGACGTATGGATCGGGCCATGCCGCTGCTGGGGCTCCGGCCATGCCCCGGCGACGTGCTACGAAGACGTCATGCCGAAGTCCCCGACTGCGGCGGACGATGTTGATACGTTTTCGTGCGCCCTTCCCCGCTGCCGTCGCGGCAACGGTCCGCGACGAGAAGCCTCCTTGGCCACAGCATTTGAGAGAAGCACATCGTGATCGCAGCCAGCATCGTTGCAGCCGACGCCCCCACCCAGTCGGGGAGCCTGGCGCACACCCTCCTGATCGCCCTGGCGATCGTGATCTCGATCGGGGTGAGCTACCGCACCAAGATCAACACCGGCTTGTTGGCGATCGCGTTCTCGTATCTCATCGGAGTTTTCGTCCTGGGTCTGACGCCGAAAGACGTCACCGCGATGTGGCCGGTGACGATCTTCTTCACCATCTTCGCCGTGACGCTGTTCTTCTCCGTCGCCATCGAGAACGGCACCCTGGAGAAGATCTCGGGCTTGATGCTGTTCCGATCGCGCGGACTCGCATGGGGTCTTGCGGTGGTGTTTTTCCTCACCGCCGCAGTGGTTGCTGCGCTCGGTGCCGGCTTCTACGCGGTCATGGTCTTCCTTGCGCCAGCTGCCCTCGTCATCTGTACGCAGGTCAAGATCGAACCCCTGCTCGCCGGGGTCGGCGTGATCGTCGGCGCGCAGGTGGGCTCCAACTTCATGACCAGCCTCAACGGCATCGTCTTCAAGGGGCTGTTCGAGAAGCTCGGCTATTCGAGCTCGAGGGCGTTCAGCTTCTCGTTCTGGATCTTCGTGGCCTACCTGGTGCTCGGACTGCTGGTCATCACCGGATTGACGCTCGTGTACCGGCGCCGCGCCATACGCAGCGGTGCCGAGGCTCAGCGTGAGCGGATCGAGGTCGTCAAACCCGAACCGTTCGACCGAGCCCAACGTATGACGCTGGCGCTGATCGCGGTCTTCCTGCTGCTGGCGCTGGTTCCGTCGATCCTGCATGTGCTGTTCCCGAGCGTCGACATCTTCGGAACCTGGACGGGCAACGTCGACCCGCCACTGGTCAGCGTGTTGCTGACCGTCGTCGCGTTGCTCATGGGCGCTGCGGACAACCGCAGGGTCATCGAGCGGGTGCCATGGCACATCCTGATCATGATCAGCGGCATGGGCATGCTGATTCAGGTTGGCGTGGCCGGGGGTGCGATCAACCAGTTGGCGCACTGGCTCAGCAAGGACCACATCCCGAGCTACCTGATCCCTGTGCTGCTCGCTCTGGTGGCCGCGGTGATCACGGCGTTCAGCAGCTACATCGGTGTGACGGCGCCGGCGCTGTTCCCGATCGTTCCCACCATCGCAGCGATCGCGCACCTCAACCCCACGCTGCTGTTCGTGTGCACGACGATCGGTGGCCTGTCGATGGCAGTGTCGCCATACTCCGAGGGTGGAGCGATGGTGATGAGCTTCTCGCCACCGGAGAAGCAGGACGCGATGTACCGCAAGGAACTCACCGTCGGGCTGCCGGTGATGGGTGGCGCGGCTGTGGTGATGAGCCTGGTGCTGACCGTCTTCTTCCACTGAGGATCTCGTGCGCTGACAGCATGCGGCGAGGGCGGCTGCGCTGTGGGCCGCGACTGGTGGTGCGCGGCTGATCAGAGCGAGGCTGATCAGAGCGAGGCTGATCAGAGCGCGGCTGATCATGCACAAGTCGCCGATTCGGTCGGGTTCAGCGCCACATCGGTCGCATTGGTCTCATGGGCCCCACTGGCCACAGATAATTCGCCGATTCGGCGAGTTTCCGGTAGGCGCCACCCACGAGATGTCCGTCGTTGCCGGTCATCGGACGAGCTACGCGCACGAGATGTCAGCTTGTGCCGCCTCCTCAAGCCACCGCACCCACGAGATGTCAGCATGTGCCGCTTCCTCAAGCCGCCGCACCCACGAGATGTCAGCATGTGCCGCTTCCTCGACCCGGTAGCGACCAGGAATGACATCTCATGACTACAGTCCGAGGAAACCGCTCCGATCGACACCAGCGGATGGTGGTGCAACAACTGCTGGCGTCCATCGGCTGCCGGACGTTCGTGGCGCGCGCCCCTGCGGGCATTACCGGACCTGCGGACGGGCCGACATCACCGAACCTGCGACGCTGCGACCCCAGCCGAGGCCACCGAACCTGCGACGCTGCTAACCCGGCGGACCGGCGGACGGGCCGACATCACCGAAGCTGCGGACCGGTGGACCGGATTCCCTCCTTGGGGATCACGCTCCCTCCTTGGGGATCACGCATCCGCTGAGACATCACGCGCCATAGCAGTGCAGTCCGCAGGGGCCGGTGGTGCCCGCCGTGGGTACCTCACCGCCACACAGCGTGCTCAGGTCACGGCCTCGCGTTGATGTCATACGTCGAACCTGCAGTGCCCTCGACGGGATTCGAACCCGCACTGCAGCGATTTTAAGTCGCCTGCCTCTGCCGTTGGGCTACGAGGGCAGGCCCAGAGTAGTCAGTGCTGGTCGCCGAGCCCGAGGGCGATGCCGTCGAGGATGTCGTGCTCGCTCGTGACGACCTCGGTGAGACCGGCAACGCCAGCGAGGCGCTCGACGATGGTGCGCCAGATCAGCGCCCCGGAGCCGATCACGTCGACACGGCCCGGATGCATGAAGCCCATCGCGGCCCGCTCATCGCGGGTCGCGTGCAGCAGCGCATTGCAGGACTCGATCACCCGGTCGACCGGCAGCCGCGCCCCGTCGATGACATCCGGGTCGTATGACGACAGCCCCAGCGCGTGTGCCGTCACCGTCGTCACCGAGCCGGCCAGTCCGACAAGGGTGCGGGCCTGATCCAGCGGCACCTCGGCGGCGGCCTGGTCGATCGCAGCACTGATGTCCGCAATTGTCGCCGCGATCTCGGCATCCGTGGGCGGGTCGGTGTGCAGCCGACGTTCGGTGAGGCGCACACAACCGATGTCGACCGACCGTGCGGCGCGAACCTCCCGCTCGCCCAGCACGAACTCCGTCGATCCTCCGCCCAGATCGATCACCAGGTATGGCGCAGGCATCCCCGCACCGACCACGCTCGTCGCACCACGAAAGCTCAGCGCCGCTTCTTCGGCACCGGTGACGACCTCCGGATCGATGCCGAAACGCTCGAAGGCACGGGCGACACCATCAGTGAAATCGGCGGCATTCGCTGCGTCACGGGAAGCCGAGGTGGCCACGAATCGCACCCGATCGACCTTCAATTGCGTGCATTGCGAGGCGTATTCGCGGGCGACTGCGAGCGTGCGCTCCATGGCGTCGGCAGCGATTCGGCCGGTTCGGTCGATGCCCTGGCCGAGGCGCACGATCTCCATCCGTCGCACCTGGTCGTGCAGGCGAGAACCGTCGGTGTCTGCGATGAGCAACCGGATCGAATTGGTGCCGCAATCGACGGCGGCGACGCGCGTCATACCTGCTGATCCGTCGTGCCGTTGTGATCTGCCGCGTCGTTGCGATCTGTCGTGTCCGCATCACCAGCGTCGGCACCCTCAGCGCCTGAGCAACAGCCGCCCAGCCACCACTGCGGCAGCGCCTCGAGGGCGCGGTCGCCGAGCGGATTGACGCCGGGCCCGACGGCCAGCGAATGCGCCACCAGGACGTGCAGGCACTTGACGCGGTCGGGCATGCCACCGGCGGAAATACCGTCGATCTCGGCGACCTGCCCCAGGTCCGCGCGGCGGCGCAGGTAGTCCTCGTGCGCAGCCTGGTAGCCGGCGGCCAGCACAGGGTCGTCGGCCAGATCCTGCGTCATCTGCCGCATCATCCCCCGGGCTTCCAGCGTGCTGATCGCGCCGGTCAGCTTCGGACAGGTCGCATAGAAGGTTGTCGGAAAGGGCGTGCCGCCGGGCAGACGCGGCAGCGTGCGGACCACGTCCGGGCAGCCGCACGGGCAACGGTGCGCGATGTCGACGACGCCGCGAGGCAGACGCCCCAGCTGTGCTTCCATCGCCGCGATGTCGGCAGGGTCCACGGAGGAATCAGGCTGATGCGTCATACGAGCGCGTTCAGTGCTTGCCGGAGTTGACGACCGACTGCCACAGCGAGCCGTACCACGTGGCCTTCTTGGCCGCTGCGGCCGCCTTCGCCGCTGCGCTGGGCTCCGTGGTGACGTAGATCGTCAGGGTCTGACCCGGCTTGGCGAATGCCAACTGTGCGCCCGCCTGGGCGGCGATGTACTTGGGGTCGTTCAACTGCTTCTGCTGGTTCTGCAACGAGGTGATGTTGGCCTGCTGGGCGGCGACCTGCTGAGTCAACTGGCCGATCTGCGAGCGCTGGGCGAGATAGGCGCGCAGCGTCGGCGTGATGACGACGGCCAGGAAGACCAGCAGCACACCGATGACCGCAAGCCGCCGCATCGAGCGCGGATTCCGCGGGGTGCGGCTCACCCGGGAGTTTGTCACCCGGGCACGACGAGCCGGCTTCGTCGACGGCTTGGTCTGCGTGCCCCGAGGGGCCGACGGGCGCCCGGAGACCGGCCGGTTGACCGCCGGACGGGTGGACGAACGAGGCTGGTTGCGGCCGCTTGGGCGGGCGTCCCGTGTCATGTCCACTCCTTCCGGCGGTCCATTGGTATGTCGATGCTGCGATCAGGCGCGGAACCGGGGGAAGGCACCGGCGCCGGCATACACCGCGGCGTCGTCGAGTTCTTCCTCGATGCGCAGCAACTGGTTGTACTTCGCAACACGGTCGGAGCGGGCGGGAGCACCGGTCTTGATCTGACCGCAGCCGGTCGCGACGGCCAGATCGGCGATCGTGGTGTCCTCGGTCTCGCCGGAACGGTGGCTCATCATGCAGCGGTAGCCGTTGCTCTGGGCGAGGGTGACAGCGTCGAGCGTCTCGGTGAGGGTGCCGATCTGGTTGACCTTGACCAGAAGCGCGTTCGCGGTGCCGCTGTCGATGCCGCGCTGCAGGCGGGTCGGGTTGGTGACGAACAGGTCGTCGCCGACGATCTGGACCTTGTCGCCGAGCGCGTCGGTGAGGGTCTTCCAGCCCTGCCAGTCTTCTTCGTCGAGCGGGTCCTCGATGGACACCAGCGGGTAGTTCGCCACGAGGTCGGCGTAGTAGTCGGTCATCTCCTGGGCCGACTTCTGCGCACCCTCGAAGGTGTAGCTGCCGTCGGCGCAGAACTCGCTCGCGGCGACGTCGAGCGCCAGCGCGATGTCCTTGCCGGGCTCGTAACCTGCGGCCTTGATGGCCTCGAGGATCAGGTCCAGCGCAGCGCGGTTGGATTCCAGGTTCGGGGCAAATCCACCCTCGTCGCCCAATCCGGTGGACAGACCCTTGTCGTGCAGCACCTTCTTGAGGGCGTGGTAGACCTCAGCGCCCCACCGCAGCGCCTCGCGGAAGGAGCCGGCGCCGATCGGCGCGATCATGAACTCCTGGATGTCGACGTTGGAGTCGGCGTGGGCGCCACCGTTGAGGATGTTCATCATCGGCACGGGCAGCAGGTGCGCGTTGGGGCCACCGACGTAACGGAACAACGGCAGGTCGGCGGAGTCGGCGGCGGCCTTGGCGATGGCCAGGCTGACGCCCAGGATCGCGTTGGCGCCGATCTTGCCCTTGTTGTCGGTGCCGTCGATCGCGATCATCTCTTGATCGACCAGGCGCTGCTCGCTCGCGTCGTAGCCCAGCAGATGCGGAGCGAGGTCCTCGGCCACCGCGTCGACGGCGTCTTCGACACCCTTGCCGAGGTAGCGGTTCTTGTTGCCGTCACGACGCTCGACGGCCTCGAACTGCCCGGTGCTGGCGCCGGAGGGAACAGCCGCGCGCCCGACGGTGCCGTCGTCGAGGGCCACCTCGACCTCGACCGTGGGGTTTCCGCGCGAATCGAGAATCTCGCGGGCGAGCAGGGCGTCGATCGTGGCCACGTGCGTGTCTCCTGGAGCATCGGTGGATCGGGCTGTCCGGCAGCGCAGAGCATCCGGAAAAGAGCCTACGGCCTACGTCGTGGAGCCTATCCGCCTTGTGCCCGCAGGGCGGGGAGCGACCCGCGGACTGGGCAGTAACAACGCGAGCCGGTTCGCGGCCCGACGTCAGAGGGCCGCGGCCAGGTGCCTGCTCGCCGCCAGATCGGCCAGCTCGGAGGCGTCGGCATTTCCGCCGGTGCACACGACCGCGCAGCGTTGCGGGCGATGCTCGTCGCGCAGCAGACCGGCCAGCGAGGCGGCCGCCGCACCCTCGGCCAGGGTGTGCGCGGTGCCGGCCAGCAGGCGCATCGCGTCGGTGATCTGCTCGTCGCTGACCAGCACGAAGTCGTCCAGTCGCGGGTGCATCACCGACAGTGGCAGCGCCGATCCGCGCGAAGTCGCGACACCGCTGAATCGGGTGTGGCACTCCGCGGACTCGACCTGGCCGGATCGCCACGAGTTGTATGCCGCGGGCGCCAGCTGCGACTGCACACCGATGATGCGGCAGCCGGGGGCGATGGCGTCGCGGACCACGCAGGCGCCGGCGGCACCGGAGCCGCTGCCGACCGGCACGTAGATCGCCTCGAGGTCCGGATGGCGCTGCAGCAGTTCGAGATAGATGGTCGCGTGCCCGTGCACGATGGCCGGCTCGTCACCCGGGCTGACGAAGCGCATGCCGGTGCTGGCGGCGAACTCGCGGGCGTGGTCGCACGACTCCCCCATGGTGCCGCCGAAGGTCACGACGGTCGCGCCGAGAAGCTGCGTGGCCAGGACCTTCTCCTGTGGCGCGGACTCGGGCATGACGACGGTGGCCTGTGCTCCGACCAGCCGCGCGGCATACGCCACGCTCTGAGCGTGATTGCCGGTCGACGCGGTCACCAGCCCGCGCGAACGCTCCTGCTCGCTCAGCCCGGAGATGAAGGAGACACCGCCTCGAACCTTGAAAGCGCCCGTGGGCTGGACGTTTTCGTGTTTGACGACGATGTCGCAGCCGACAGTGGCGTTGAGTGCCGGGTAGCTCCACGAAGGCGTGGGCGGCAACTCCGTGGCGATCGCGTCAGCGGCCTGCAGGACTCCGGCAAAGGTCAGCGCTGTCATGACAGCCAGTGTGAAGGCCGACCGTCGTATCAGTCCAATAGATTGATTATTGCAATTCCAGCGACATCTTCGATATATATGCGAGATGCTCGATCTTCGCCGTCTGCAGGCTCTCGTCGCTGTCGCCAGGACCGGCTCTGTCAGCTCTGCCGCCGACGAATTGCACTACGGTCAGCCCACGATCTCCCACCACCTGCAGCGGCTGGAGGCGGAGACCGGCACCGTGCTGCTGCAGCGAGTCGGCCGCGGCGTCCGACTGACAGCTGAGGGCGAGGCGCTCGCCACACGTGCGCAAGAGATCCTCGCCCTCGCGCAGCGTGCCGAGGACGAACTGCAGGCGGCGGCCGGATTACGTTCGGGCAGAGTGCGATTGGGTACATTTCCCTCAGCTGCCGCGACGCTGGTGCCCGCCATGCTGACACGTCTGCGCACGGGTGCACCCGGCGTCGCCGTCGAACTGGTGGAGGCCGAGCCGCCCGACGCGATCGCGATGCTGCGGGCCGGAGCCATCGACGTCGCGGTGACGTTCACATATGCCGATGACGAGCCGTCACCACAACTGACCTCGACGACGCTGGCCGACGATCACCTCTATCTGGTCGAGCCGACCGGCACACCGTCACGACGGGCGGACCGCGCGCTGCGCGCTCATCGAGAGACTCGCTGGGTCGCCGGCTGTCAGCGGTGCCGCGCACAGTTGGTGGATCTGTGCGGTGCCGCGGGTTTCGAGCCCGACATCAGCTTCGCGACCGACGACTACATCGCCGTGCAGGCGCTGGTCGCCGAGGGTGATCTGGTGAGCATCCTGCCGGGGCTCGCGCTGGCAGCGCATCGTCACCCGGGCGTCCGCGTCACCCGGTTGGCGGCGACCAGGCGCGTGCAGGTCGTCACGTATGGCGCTCCCCCACGACCGCGCGCGGTCGATGTCGCCGTGACCGCGCTGCAGACAACCGCTGCCGAGGTGGCCAGGACCGTCGCACTCAGCTCCGGTGCGGTGCAGCAGGTCTGAGGCTGCTGCCGTCGCGGGCGACCCACCGCACTAGGTGACCGCCCTCAGACGTGCTCGCAGCAGGGCATCGGCCGACTGGCCGCTCTCGCGCGCGGAAGCGACAAGGTGGAGCAATCGCGAGCCGATGTCGTCGCCATCGAGCGCCACTGGCGTGCCGCGGCGCTCGGCGCGGGCGAGCACCTTGTCGGCGATGAGCAGGGTGGACAACGAGACCGGGATCCCGGCCAGCAGATCGGCTCGATCGCGCTCGGGCTTCTCCTCGGCCTTGATCGTCTCCCACGCCGCCTCGACCTCCTCCGGCGAGGATGCCTCACCGTCGGCGAACACGTGTGGATGGCGGCGGAGCATCTTGGCGACCAGCCCGGCTGCGACGTCGTCGATGTCGAAGCCGGCATCGCTCTCGGCGGCGATCCGAGCGTGAAACAGGACCTGCAGGAGCACGTCGCCGAGCTCCTCGGCCAGATGCTCGGAGTCGTCGGCCTCGATGGCCTCAACGGCCTCGTGGGCTTCTTCCAGCAGGTACTTGCTCAGCGATGCATGGGTCTGTTCGGCATCCCACGGACAGCCGCCGGGTGAGCGCAGCGTGTCCATCACTGCGACCGCATCCAGCATGCGAGCTCCGGGCAGATCCCAGGACGCGACCAGCACCTCGATCGAGGGTGGTTGCTCAAGGCGCGTCAGTTCACCGGCGAGCGCATCGGTCAGACCGGGGTCGGCGTCCGGGGAGCCGATCCAGACGACCGGGGCATGCTCGGCGGATTCGACCAATGCACGGGCACGCTGCTCGGCTGTGTCGGCTGACAGAACCGCCACCTCGACGCCCGACGTGGCGATTGCAGCCGTCACCGGATCGTCGGCGTCAGCTGCGAAAACCGTTGCGGCAGAAGCCAGGACGTCCCACGCGTCGCGAGACATCAGACCGGCAGGAACTCGAGGACTGGTCACCAGCAGCGTCAGCGACGCCGCTGTGCCCGAGGTCACGGGGCCGGGTGGCCGTTCTGCTCGACAGCCGGGGCGGACGAGCTCGGGGTCGACTTGATCCACGGTTCACTGGCTGCGACGGCGCCTTGGCCGGCGATCCAGGTGCCGTATCGCGGATTGAGGTTCACCTTGGCCGAGGCCAGCAGCGCCGTCACACCCGCAGGGTCCGATGTCTGCAACTGGCTGAGCAGGTCGTTGGACTGCAGCGCCTGCAGCGCGGTCCGGTTGAACTTCACCGACGGATAGGCGTTCTGGATCTGCGCTTCGGAGACGGCCACGTCGTGCTGCTGGCCGAGCTTGACGGCGGCCGGGCCGAGCGCCAGAACAGTCGCGACATCGCCCGGAGTGATCGTCCCCTGGCCGAGCGCCTGGGTGATCTGCACCGAAGCGGCCTGCAGATCGGCAGCGGTGGCCGAACCGCCGGCGAAGCTGACGCCGTCATTCCCGTTGTGTATGACGCTGTCGCTGCCGCAACCGGTCAGCGTCAGAGCGCAGCAGGCAGTGACCGCGGCGACCGCGGCGCGGATGTAGTTGGCGCGCCGGATGTTCGGCATACGTAAGAACCTCTCCAGACGAATGATCGGCACTCATCATGCCAGGGCGGGTCAGGACAGCGGGACCAAGGTTGCCCGCACCTGTCACTGGGTGGCGTTTGCAGCCGCTGCTACATCGTCGAGAAGCACGGCCTCGATCAACTGGGCGGCCCACTTCAGCACGTCGGTGTTGCACAACGGCTGCCCACCGACCGGCGCCGTCTTGGGCTGCGGCACCAGGATCTGGTGCAGCGCCGGTTTGACGAGAGTGCCCTTGTAGATGCGCTCGAGCCGCAACTGCTGGCTCTCGCGCAGGTCGACCGGCGAGAAGCGCACCGAGCGACCCTGCAACGCGACGTCACTGATGCCGGCCCGGCGGGCGATCGTGCGAAGACGCGCCACCTCGAACAAGTGCTGCACGGGCTCGGGCGGAGCGCCATACCTGTCGCGGAGTTCGGCCTCGATTTCACCGAGCGTGGCTTCGTCTTCGACCGTGGCGAGCTTCTTGTAGGCCTCCAGGCGCAACCGCTCGCCGGGCACGTAGTCGTGCGGCAGGTGCGCGTCGACGGGCAACTCGATCTTGACCTCCGCCGGTGGCGGGGTCGACCCGTCGCCGCGGAAATCGGCCACGGCCTCACCGACCATGCGCACGTAGAGGTCGAAGCCGACGCCGGCGATGTGACCGGACTGCTCACCGCCGAGCAGGTTGCCGGCGCCGCGGATCTCGAGGTCCTTCATCGCCACCTGCATGCCAGCGCCGAGGTCGGTGTGACTGGCGATGGTCTGCAACCGGTCGTGCGCGGTGTCCGTGAGCGGTTTTTCCGGGGGGAACAAGAAGTAGGAGTACGCGCGCTCGCGACCACGGCCGACCCGGCCGCGCAGCTGGTGCAGTTGCGAGAGCCCGAGCATGTCGGAGCGTTCGACGATGAGCGTGTTGGCGTTGGAGATGTCCAGGCCCGTCTCGACGATCGTGGTGCAGACCAGCACGTCGGACTCGCGCTCCCAGAACCCGGTGACGACATCCTCCAGTCGATGCTCGCTCATCTTGCCGTGGGCGGTCACGACGCGCGCTTCAGGCACCAGCTCGCGCAGGCGGGCAGCGGCCTTTTCGATGGAGCTGACCTTGTTGTGCACGTAGAAGACCTGGCCCTCGCGCATCAATTCGCGACGGATTGCAGCGGTGACCTGCTTCTCGTCATACGCGCCGACGAAGGTGAGGACGGGATGGCGTTCCTCCGGCGGGGTGGCCAGCGTGGACATCTCGCGGATGCCGGTGACGGCCATCTCGAGGGTGCGCGGGATGGGTGTCGCCGACATGGCCAGCACGTCGACGGCGGTGCGCATCTGTTTCAGCTGCTCCTTGTGCTCGACACCGAAACGCTGCTCCTCGTCGACCACGACGAGGCCGAGATCCTTGAACTTCACCTCGCCGGACAGCAGCCGGTGGGTGCCGATGACCAGGTCGACCGCGCCGGTGCGCAGGCCCTCGATGACCTCTGTGGCCTCACGGTCGGACTGGAAACGCGACAGTGCACGCACGGTGACCGGGAATCCGGCATACCGCTCGGCGAAGGTCTGCTGGTGCTGTTTGACCAACAAGGTCGTCGGCACCAGGACGGCCACCTGCTTGCCGTCCTGGATCGCCTTGAAAGCGGCGCGCACCGCGATCTCGGTCTTGCCATATCCCACGTCACCGCAGATGAGGCGGTCCATGGGCACGGATTTCTCCATGTCGGCCTTGACCTCGTCGATGCTGCTGAGCTGGTCAGGGGTCTCGACGTAGGCGAAGGCGTCCTCGAGCTCGCGCTGCCACGGCGTGTCGGGTGCGAACGAGTGGCCCTCGGTCGCCATACGTGCCGAATAGAGCTGGATGAGCTCAGCCGCGATCTGCCGGACATGCCGCCGGGCCCTGGATTTGGTTGTCTGCCAATCGGATCCGCCCATTTTGTTCAGGGTGGGCTGCTCGCCGCCGACATACCTCGTGACCTGGTCGAGCTGGTCGGTCGGCACGAAGAGCCGGTCGCCCGGCTGGCCCTTCTTGCTCGGGGCGTATTCGATCACGAGGTACTCGCGTGTGGCACCGGCCATCGTGCGCTGCATCATCTCGACGAACTTGCCCACACCGTGCTGCTCGTGGACCACGTGGTCGCCCGGGCGCAACTGCAGCGGGTCGACGACGTTGCGCCGCTTGGACGGCATCTTGCGCATGTCCTTGGTCGACCCGCCTTGACCGGCGCTGCCGGTCAGATCGCTCTCGGTCAACAGCACCAGGTCACTGGTCGGGAGCGCGAAGCCGTGGCCCAGACAACCGGTCGCGAGTTCGGCCACGCCCGGCTCGAGGTGCTCCGCCCGGCGGCATACGACGTCGTTTTCTCGCAACACCTCGCCGACCCGGTGCCCCAGGCCCGGACCCTCGGTGACGATCAGCACGCGCTGTTTGTCTCTGGTCCACTGCTGTATGTCGGCGACGGCTTGCTCGGTGCTGCCTCGGTAGGCGGGCACCTCGGTCGTCGGTATGGTCACGCGCTCACCGGCGAGTTCGTCCTCGCTGAACTCGATCAGCTCGGCGTCGGAGGCGAAGGATGAGAAGGTCCACCACGCGCGGCCGGTCGTCAGTGCGTGGTCGCGGAGTTCGGCGAGCGACCAGTATGACGCCGTGCCGAGCACGGACTGCAGGTCGACGGGCACCGCATTTCCGGCAGCGGCGTTCGCCCAGCTGGCCGACAGGAACTCGGCACTGGTCGCTACCAGGTCGTGTGCTCGGGTACGCACGCGCTCCGGATCCGACAACGCGATGTGCGCCCCCTGCGGCAGGACATCGAGCAGGGTCTCCATCTGACTGCCGAGCAGCAGTGGGGCGAGGGACTCCATGCCTTCGACGGCGATGCCTTCGGCGACTTTGAGCAACATGTCCTGGACACCGGGCAGCTGCGCGGCGAGGGCTCTGGCGCGCTCGCGAACGGCGTCGGTGAGCAGCAGTTCACGGCACGGTGGCGCCCACAGACCGTGTTCGGAGACCTCGAGGCTGCGTTGGTCGGCGACCTTGAACCAGCGGATCTCCTCGACGGTGTCACCCCAGAACTCGACGCGCAGCGGGTGCTCCTGCGTCGGCGGGAAGACGTCGAGGATGCCACCGCGCACCGCGAACTCGCCGCGTCGTTCGACCAGGTCGGTGCGGGTGTATGCCGCGCCGGCGAGCGCGGCGACCACCTGCGGCAGATCGGCATCCTGACCGGCACGCAGCGACACCGGAGCAAGGTCGCCGAGGCCCTTGGCGATCGGCTGCATCACCGCGCGGACGCTGGCCACGACGACGTCGACGGGGCCGTACGTGTCGTCCTCGGAGTCGGGGTGAGCCAACCGACGCAGAACGGCGAGCCGGCGACCGACGGTGTCACTGCGCGGACTGAGCCGCTCGTGCGGGAGGGTCTCCCAGCTGGGGAACTCCACGACGCGCTCGGCAGGCATGAAGCTGCGCAGCGCGGTGGCCAGATCTCCGGCCTCGCGGCCGGTGGCGGTGACCGCAAGAACCATCGAGGATGCGTGATCCGTCCCGGCACTGGCCGGTGCGCCACCGGTCGCGCCGGTGATGAGGGACAGCAGGGCTGCGCGCGCGCCAGGGGCGACCGCGACGTCGACCAGGTTGGCGTTGCCGACATGCCCGAGCATCCGCCCGACGCTTTCGTCGGAGGCCAGCAGATCGAGAACGGGCGCGAGGCTCACAGCGGAAGGCTCCTTGACGATGACAGCACAAAGGCCCGGACTCAGCCGAGGGGCCACCGGGTGCGTGCTTCACAGTACCCGGCACCACTGACGGCGCCGTGAGAGCTGAACACCCGCGCGGAAGTTGGCCATCCGGGGTCGACAGCACTGTCACGACAGAGGAGCTGTGTCGATTGCATCACATCCACGGGCCGGTTTTTGCGTTGACTGGACGAGTGACCAGACTTTCCCTTACAGTCGTCAAGACTTCATTTCATACACCTGTCAGGGACACCCGTAAAGGACCCGTCGAAAACCGATCCGGAGGCCCAAGTGACCAAGCGTGTTGGTTATGCACCCGGGGTCTACGACCTTTTTCACATCGGGCATCTGAACATCCTGCGTCGCGCCAGTGAGCGCTGTGACCACCTGATCGCCGGCGTCGTGTCCGACGAGATGACGCTGATGGCGAAGGGCAAGACACCCGTCGTTCCGCTCTCGGAGCGCCTGGAGATCGTCAGCCACATCGACTTCGTGGACGAGGCCGTCGCCGAAACCGTCCCCGACAAGCTCGACGTCTGGGCCGACCACCCGTTCGACGTGATCTTCAAGGGCGACGACTGGCGCGGAACCGCCAAGGGTGACCGCCTCGAACGGAAGTTCGCGAAGGTCGGCGTCGAGGTCTTCTATCTGCCTTACACGGCACACACGTCGAGCACGCACCTGCGGTCGGTGCTCGGCATCACTGCTTCCTGACGATTTCAACACCCCGGAAGGGGCACAGCACATGCGCATCTCACTCGTGGGTACTCGTGGAGTGCCGGCCCGGTATGGCGGCTTCGAGACAGCTGTCGACGAGATCGGCACCCGCCTGGTCGCCCAGGGCCATGAGGTCACGGTGTACTGCCGGACCGAACCGGGCCAGGAGCGCCCGGACGAGCACAACGGCATGAAGCTGATCTACCTGCCCAAGCTCCGGCGGCGTTCGCTGGAGACCCTCAGCCACACCGCCCTGTCGCTGGCGCACCACGCTCGGCACGGCAATGCCGACGCGATGATCGTGTTCAACTCGGCGAACTCGGTACTGCTGCCGCTCACCTGGTTGCGCCGCACCCCTGTCGCGACACACGTCGACGGCTTGGAATGGCGCCGCGGAAAGTGGGGCCCCACCGGCCAGAAGTACTACCGCGTCGCCGAGGCACTGGCCGTGCGCTGGTCGGACCGCCTCATCGCCGACGCCGACGGTATCTCGGACTACTACCGCGAGGAGTTCGCGGCCGACACCGAACGCATCGCGTATGGCGCGCCGATCCTCAGCGACCTCGACACCGATCTGCTGGAGGCCGAGGGCCTCACCAAGGGCGGTTATCACCTCGTTGTCGCGCGCTTCGAGAAGGAGAACAACGTCCTTCCGGCAGTACAGGGCTATCTGCGCAGCGATGCAAAGCTTCCGCTGGTGCTGGTGGGTTCTGCGCCGTACGCCAGCGACTACACCGCCGAGATCGAGCGCCTCGCGGCCAGCGACCCCCGGATCCGCCTCATGGGCGGTGTGTGGAACCAGGACCTGCTGGACCAGATGTACGCCCACGCCGCGACCTACATCCACGGTCACTCCGTCGGCGGCACGAATCCGTCACTGCTGCGCGCGATGGGCGCCGCGAGCCCCGTGCTGGCGTATGACGTGTGCTTCAACCGCGAGGTGCTGGGCGCCGACGGACAGTTCTTCGACTCCCCCGACGCGCTGGCCGCTCTGCTGAATGCTGCCGAGCAGAGCCCACAGTCGATGCAGGACCTCGGCACCGAGCTGCAGAGCCGCGTCGGCACGATGTACACCTGGGACGTCGTCGCCAAGCTGTACGAAGCGCTGTGCGACGACATGGCCCGCGGCAACTCCCAGCGGGGCCGTTTCTCCGGTCGCCGCCGTCGCGAATCCACCTGGCGTCACTGACGTTTCGAAATTCTTACACCGGCATGGCAAGTGACGGCCGGGCGGCAAGGATGCCGCCCGGCCGTCACGTGCATGTACCGCGCTAGTGGCCCTTGGCGGGCTTCGCCGGCAGAGCGCTGAACTCGCGGAACCACCGGTGCAGCGCCAGCACCAGATACGCGGCGTTGGCCAGCAGCAGCAATCCGTAGATCACCTCGAAGACAGTGCCTGCGCCGTACAGCACGAAGATCAGCAGCAACACGCCGTAGTCGGTGGGTGCGACCAGCAGGCTGCGTACGACCGACGCGCTGGTCGTCATCTCGGCCGTCGTGCCGTGGGACCGCCGGATCTGGTCGTTGAGGATGATGACGAAGAAGCTGACCGACCCGACGAAGGTCCAGATCAGCGGAATCAGCAGGATGCGATCGTCGCCAGGCCAACCGAAGCGGTAGAACGAGATCAGCACGGCCAGATGCAATGCACAGATCTTGGCGCAGTCGACGACGTGGTCGAGCCATTCGCCCACCGGGCTGCCGCCGCCGCGCAAGCGGGCCAACTGCCCGTCAGCGGAGTCGAAGGCATACCCGATCGCGAGCAGCAGCGCGACGCCGATGCCGAGCAGCACCCCCGGATGCACCGTCGCGATCAGCACGATCGCAGCAAGCGAAAAGACACCACTGATGCCGGTGACCTGGTTGGGCGTCAGCCCGGCCCGGTAGCTCAGCGCGGCCAGCACTCGACCGGCCTTGCGGTTGACGAACCGGGAGTATGCCGGCGCCCCCTTTGCGGTCTTCTGCGACCCACGAAGCCGTTGCAGCGTCGCGATGAAGGTTTCGGTGTCGGTCATACGTGAACTCCAGAGGTGATGCGGTCAGCCGATCGCTCGCTCAGCCGACTCATCGGTGACTCGATGCCGTTGCTGCCCCACGTGTGGCGGGAGGGTCTGAGGTGGTTGGTTCGGCGGCGGTGAGTTGCACCCGGCGGCGAGCGATGTCAGCAACAGCTGAGGCGAACTCGGTGCGATAGCGCGCCACGGAGAAGCGGGCTTCGGCACTGCGCCGCCCCTGCTGCGCCAGGCGGAGCCTGAGCTGCGGGTCGGCATCGAGGCGGACCACCGCATCGGCGAGTGCTTGCGCATCACCGGGCGCGACCAGCAGGCCGGTCTCACCATCCTCGACCGTCTCCAGGTGTCCGTGCGCAGCGGCTGCGATCACCGGACGGCCGGCAAGCTGTGCCTCCACGACGGCATTGCCGAAGGGCTCACGCAACGACGGAGCCAGCACCACATGCGCTCGTTGCAGCGCGGGCCAGATCGGCGAGACGTAACCGGACCAGATGACGTGCCCAGTCAACGGCACCTGCTCAGCACGTGAGGTGAGCTGTTCCTCGAACCACTCGTAGCCCTCGAACGCCGTGCCACACACCTCCAGATCCGCGTCGACGCCCGCCGCACGCACCAGCGCCATCGCTTCGAGTGCGACATCCGGTGCCTTGCGCGGCGACAGCCGGCACACGACAACGGCGCGCAGTGGACCGTCGGGAGCGGAGTCGAGCTGGTGGTCAGGTCCGAGAACCCCGTTGTAGACCAGCCGTATCCGCGAGCGCAGCAGCGGCACCGCGTCGCACGCCGCCGCGGCCGACGACCTGCTGTTGACCACCACAGAGGTCGAGAGCATCAGCGGCGCAGTGAGCAGGAACCGGATCGCCCAGCGATCCTCGGTCTCGGCCTCGTGTACGTGGACCAGGACCGGCACGCGGCAGATCCGCGCCAGCAGTTGCCACCACGGCAAGGTGGCTGTGTTGACGACGATGACCGCCGGATCGACGCTGCGGACCAGGTGCACCAGCGCCGGGAGCGCGCGGCCACTGGCCCCGGCCAGGTGGACGATGCCGCGAGGTGAGGCGTACGCGCGGCGCAGCACCGGGAACCGCGCAATCGCAACCTCGGCGCCGCGCTGCTCCAGCAGCGCCTGCAACGGCCCGGTGTCGGGCATCGCCACCACGACGCGCCAGCCCGCATCGACCAATCCGGTGACGGACTCGAGCAATTGGAGGTCTGCGCCGTACAGGTCGGCGGACGGATGAGCGATGAGAACGCTGGGCTCGCCGCTTCCTCCGTGACTTCGTCGAGAGCGCCGGACCGGGCGCTGAGGCATTCTCATGCGAATCTCCGGCGGAGGTCGCGGCGCACGTAGATCGCGTTGGCCAGCACCTGGAACAGCAGCACTCCGACGATCGAGCCCATGACCGGGCCGGCCGGCCCCCAGGGCTTGGCGAGCACCCACGAGATGACCAGGTTGACCGGGAGCATGAGCATCACCATGTACGCCTGGAAGCGCAGGCCGGGTGCGTCGGTCATGTACATCCCGAGCGGATTCTTGGCCGCTTGCAGGATCATCAGCACCGAGAAGACCGCGATCAGCAACAGCGACAGGCTGATCTTGCCGCCGGAGGCGAGATTGGCGAGCCAGCCCGACACCGCGCAGATCAGCAGGCACATCGCGGTCGCCGCGCCGCAGAACTGCCAGGCGGTCTTCTGCGGTGACACAGGAGGCGGGCCGTCGCTGGTGCGGGCGCGGACGAACATCGGCCAGAGCGCGTATGCCGCAGCGCTCGCGACCTGCGCGACCGGTGTGAACATCTGCGACGCCAGGTTGTATGACGCAAGGTCACTCACCGTGTTGACGTGGCTGATGATCAGCCGGTCGGTCTGCAGCGCGATCGGCATCGCAACCAACTGCACCAGCATCGGCCACGCCTGGTCGAAGACCTTCTCTCCATGCACCGACCGGATCCGCGGGGCGTCTCGGGTCGCACGTCCGAAGTTGCCCGGCAACATCCGCGCGACGATGACCGTCGACACGATCGCCAGAACGAAGGTCGCCGCGTAGGCGACGGCAGCGACATACGGTCCGGCATCGATGCCGACCCAGATGGCCAGCAGAAGTGCAGCGAGGACCATCGGCGACTGCAGACCCTGCAGGATGATCGACACGTGGTTCTTGCCCAGCCCGACCAGTGCCCGTTGACCGATGCCGACCGGCACCGCGACAGCGATCAAACCGAGGCAGAGACCCGCGGCGAGCGAACCGTGCTTCGGGTCGAGACCGGCACCGAGCAGCGTCGGCCACGCGCCGGTGACGCTGAGAGCCACCGTCAGCGCCAGCAGCACCACCGCCGACGCGACGAGCACCCGGATGGCTGCGACGAGGGTGCGATAGACGTGTTCCTGCTTGGTGTCGCTGGGTGCGGCAGCGAGCGCATTGACCACCGCGGCGGAGATACCGAGATCGGTGAACGGCAGCATGGCACCGATACCGACAAGCAGGCCGTACTGCGCGAAGGCGCCCGGGCCGTAATTGCCGATGATGACGCGGGTGATGATGATGCCGAGGATGGCGCTGACCGGGAGCACCAGCGCCCGCAGGATCGCGCTGCGACCCACCGTGCGCCATACCGGTTGGTTGTCGTCGGACGCCGTCGGCGCATCCTCCCCCGCGTTCGCGTCTGCGTCGACCGCCCCCATCGAAGAATCGCTCACGAGGTCGGCCACGGCTTGTCCGTCGGACACGATCGATGGCTGTTCGCCCATGCTGGGAACTGCCGGGATACCTGCATCAGGGTCGTCGGCAGTGACTGGTGACTTCGACACCTCAGTCGGCGGAGGGGCCGAAGCCCGCGCGAGCGGGTTCGGCAGAGCGCGAGACGGAGTGGCTGACGTCACTGTCGTCGGTCTGGTCGGACGATTTATCGGAGGAGGTTTCGGGCACCGAGTCACCCCTGTCACGAGTGCCGGCAAGGCGGGCACGGCGAGTCAGCGGGGCATCGCCGTCGGAGGGCGTCACGCCATACCCGTAGGTGCCCCCGGAAACCTTGACGCCGTTGAGCACCACCCCGAGCACCCGGGCACCCACCTGCGAAAGGTTGCCCAGCGCGGTGGAGAACTGGGCGGTGGTGACGGCGCCGACACGAGCGACGATCACGAAGCCGGCGACGGCGGACGCGAGCGCGGAGGTGTCGGCGACCGGCACCAACGGAGCGGTGTCGACGATGACGAACTCGTAGTCCTGACGGCACTTTTCGAGCAGCTGGGCCATTGCGGTCGACTCCAGCATCTCCGCCGGGTTCGGCGGAATGGGGCCGACCGGCAGTACGTCGATGCCCACCGAGTTCCACGTGTGGACCGCCTCGTCGAAGTCGATCTGGCCGATGAGGACATTGGTGAGACCCACTGCGGAGTCGATGCCGACGAACTTGTCGACGGACGGGCGCCGAAGGTCCGCGTCGACGAGCAGGACGGTGTGGCCGGCCCGACCGAGAGAGACGGCGAGGTTGCCGGCGACCGTCGACTTGCCCTCGCCGGCGAGCGCGGAGGTCACGGCGATGACCGAGGCCTGACGCTGAACTTTCAGGAAGTTGAGGTTGGTGCGCAGCCGCCGGAACGCTTCACTGGCCGCGACGTCACCGCTGTCGGTGACCGCCAGCGGTCCGTCCGACTTCTTGGAGGACTTGGCGACCTGGCTGAGCAGCGGCCGGTCGGTGAGCGCCTCGATGTCCTTCGCGGAACTGATGCGGGTGTCGGTGAACTCGCGCACGAAGGCAGCGACGATGCCGAGCAGCAGACCGCCGAGGAGGCCGGCGAGCACATTGCGGGTCGTCTTCGGCGACGACGGCGAGGAGGGCTGCGAAGCGGTCGCGACCACCGTCGAGTCGACGGTGTTGCCGCCGCCGGTGTCTTTCGGCGACAGCGAGCCGACCCGCTGGCCGAGGCTGGAGGCGATGGCGTTCGCCAGCTCGGTGGCCTTCGGCGCCGAGGGATCGGTGACGGTGATCGTCAGCAGCACGGTCCCGGAGGTGACCGTGGTGCCGACCTGGCCGGCCAGCTGGCGCGAGGAGATCGGCAGTTTGTATTGCTCGATGACCGGGTTGAGGACCTCCGGCATACGTGCCAACTCGGCGTACGACTGCACCTGCTGCTGGGCGAACGTCGAACCGGCCGACAGGTCGGCGGCTGTCGTGCCGAACGGCAGCGAGAAGTAGACGACCGCCTTGGCGGTGTACTGCGGGGTCGCCGCAAGCGAGCTGCCCAGAGCGATGGCAACGCCGAGCACAGTGAACACCACGACGGATATCCACCGCTTGCGCAGCACGGCGAGATAGTTGAGCAGTTGCATCAGAGGTCCTCCCCTGTGTCGGATCGTGCATACGTCATGTGCGCCGGCTGCAACTGCCGGATCCCCTTGTCATGCCGACCTCGGCTGGGATCGGACATCAACCTCGCGGCTTGCGAATACACCGCCAGGCCGACCATGAACCAGAAGAAGATCTGATACTGCGTGATCAACGCGACGGTGAGAAGATTGGGGATCTGCGCCACCACCGCGATCGTCGCCGGAGCTGCTTGACGAGTGAATACAAGATAAATGCCGACCAGCAGCAGCGCCAGAGCGATGGCCACAGCCAAAAGCCCGTAGGTCAGCCCCATGAGGATGACCTCGCTGTCGATCGACCGGAATTGACCGAAGAACAAGGTGCCGTCCGGCGCGACGTGCGCGACCGATGACAGGCCGAGAGTGGAGATGTCAGGGATGAGTTCGGTCAGGCGCAGCCGGTAGTCGGCGCTGCCGGTTGCTTCGGTGCCGGCGTCGGCATACGTGTTGAGCAGCAGCGGCACCGCGATCACGACGATCAGACTCGTCGCCGTGACGACGAGCGCCCGCAACCTGGCGGTCATGTCATTGCGGCCGAGCAGCGAGAACCCGATCGCGAGCGCAGCGGACATCATGCCGGTCCGGCTGAATGTGACGACCTCGGTGGCCAGGATGAGAGTGACGATCGTCATCCGGTGACGCCACGGAATCTTCGCCGCGAGGACGAGAGGTATGGCGAGCGCCAGACTCGCTCCGAAGGCGATCGACTGCCCGAACGCGCCGTCGACGCGCAGCATGCCGCCGCGGATCTGCTGGGGCGACCATTCCAGGTAGGCGGCGTTGTTCATCTTCAGCATCAGGAACGGGTTCCACGACGTCGCGAACTCCATGAGCCCGAGCACGGCGACGATGCCGAAGAAGACTGCGACGCACCGGTAGATCCAGTCGATCCCGACCCGGACGGCGATCGTGCGGCCGACGAGGTAGCCGGTCAGCCACTGGGTGAGGACGTCGAAGGCAGCGGTCTTGGTGGAGGCGTGCACGGCGATCGGGGCCAGCCCGGCGATGAACAGCCCGCCCATGATCCAGTCGGCGACGGAGATGTATGACGGTCGCGCGGGCAGCAGAACCAGGACCAGCAGGATCGCCATGACCATGGCCGCCGAGAACGACACCTTGACCGTGACTTCGATCCAGCACGGGATGAAACAGATGACGGCGAACCATGCAAGCACGCCGAGTTTGGGTCGGGTCGCCAGAACACCGAGCACGATCGCGAGCAAGCCGGCGACCAGGATCAGCATCGACACCTTGTCCGCGGACAGCATCTTGCCCGGCGCAAAGGCCGGAATGGCCGTGATCACCGACCGCTCCTAGCCGATGACAGCAGCGCTGCAGGGGTACGTCGGCGGCGCCCGGTGCCACGCGCGTACTCCTCGACGACGACGCCGAGAGCGCCCACAGTCATGCCAGCGCCACGGAACGCGAGCCTCAGGCCACGGGCTTGCAACTGCTGTGAGCGCACGACGGTGCCCGCCAGGGCTTTCGCCGAACCGGCGCCGACCCGGGCGGAGCCACCGGCGACGAGTCGTGCGCTGACGGCCCGCCGCTTCCGCGGATTGCCGGCGAGTTCGCGCTCGACGAGGCTGCTGGTGTTGCCATGGCTGAGAGCCCGTTTGAGGACCCAACTGCGCCGTGCGCGTGCCGCGGGCACCAGGTCGGCGACCACGGACTCCTCACACCAGACGATGCGCAGTCCGGCTGCCGACATCCGCCGGGTGAGCAGCGTGTCCTCGCCGCCGGCCAGCCCGAACGGGTCCTCGAATCGCAACCCGACCGCACGCAATTGCTGCAGGTCGAGCATCAGATTGTTGGCAGGAGCGACGGTCCGCAGCGTGCCGGTGGGCTCGTGCGCCCGCACGAAGAAACCGCCCGCGACGATCCAGGGGTCCGGAGTCTGCTCATAGTCGGGTATGACGTAGCCGCTCACCGCTGCCGCGCCCGTGTCCGACCACGTCGCGATGAGACTGGAAAGCCATCTTTCACAAGGCATTTCGTCGTCGTCGATGAAAGCCAGCAACCGATGGTCGCAGCCTTCGTCGATGGCACGGTTGCGCGCGGCCGCGATGCCGGGGATCGGCTCGACGACATACTGCACTCCGGGGACGTCGGCCTGCGTGACGGCGTCACGGGCGCTGCCTTCGGCATCGTTGTCGACGACGAGGATCTGCGGGGAGGTCCCGTCAGCCACCAGATGCCGCACCGCCTCCGCCTGACGCCGCACCTCGGCCAGCAACGGGGCGAGACGCTCAGGGCGGTGGAATGTCGGTATGGCGATGACGACCGAGGGAAGATCGGTGGTCGCGCCGGAAGTCACTGCCGGCCCCCGACCTCGCTCAACGTTCGACTGCTGACGGCGGCGACCGATCGCCGATACAGATCGACGTGTGCCTGCGCAGCCGGCGCCCACTCACGAGCACTCAGATCCGGCCGCGCGGCAGGGGGTTCCCGGCGCAGCCGATCCAGCGCGTCGCACAGGACCTCACCGGTGAGTGCACCGGCATACAGGTGCACCCATCCCGGCCCGACCTCGTTGCTGAGCTGACGGTTGACCTCGTTGTCCTGCATGAGGACGGGGCGGTCGAGGGACAGCGCGGCCAGTGCGCTGCCGGAGTTGTGCATGTGGGTGTGCGGCAGGACCACGATCTCGGCGCGGCTGACATGCTCGACGAGTTCGCGGGTGTCGAGGAAATCCAGTTGCAGGGAGATCCGCGGATCGTCGGCCGCGAGATCCAGCAGGCTCTGCGCGAGTTCGACGCTGGAGGGCTTGCCTGCGATCGCCAGCGTGAGCTCCGGGTGATCCGCGACCGTCTGCCCGAAGGCTGCGATGAGCGTGTCCAGGCCCTTGTATCTGCGGAGCAATCCGAAGTAGGTGAGACGACCTGGCTCGGACGCCGGACGCTCGAACGGGGCGTACCACGGCCGGTAGTGCCCATGCACGATAGTGGCCACCGGGGTGTCGGCGGGAACAGGAGTCTGAGGGTTGAGGCGGACGCGACCGACCGTGCGTCGCTCGAACAACTGCAGCAGCAGGCGCTCGCGGCGACTGATGCCTTCAGGGAGTTCGAGATTGTGCACAGTCCGAACGATAGCTGTGTGTTGCGCAGTCCACTTGAGCAGCAATGCTGTGAAAAGCATCTGGCGCACCGCACGCCGCATCGGTGTCGGACCCGCGACAAGGATCTCCGGCCAGTGGGCGTGGAAGACCGCATGACGCTGGGTCAGGGCCTCGCGCCAGGAGAACATGCGCAGATCGACGTCGGGGCGCTGCCGCAGCTCGTCCGCAAGCATGACGTTGTAGGGGTTGGTCGTCGGACGGGGACGAGGCACCGACTGCAGCACAACGATGCGGTCGGTCGAGGTCGCAGCGTCGGCCGGACCGGAGTCTGTGACCGACTCGGCGCGCCGCCCACGCCGGGCTGCGAACAGCCGGCCGGCGCCGTCGATCAGACCTCTGCCGGCAGCAATGACCGGCATCGGCGATGCCAGCAACTGCCGACGGCCGCCCTGCAGCACGACCTGCCAGGCCTCCTGCGGGGCGGAGCGCAGCCAGGCCGCGGCTTGTCGGCGGTCACCGTGGATTCCCACGAACAACAACCTGTTTCGGACCATGTAGCGGTAGTAGGTCGTCGATTTGGCGACGTCGCTGGACCGGTGCTGGGTGCCGCCCTCGTCGTGCACTGCTTCTGCGTCATGCATCACGGTCACCTCGCCTCCGGCCTCCTGAACACGTACCGACAGATCGACATCCTCCCAGTAGAGGAAGAAACGCTCGTCGAATCCGCCCACGCGCGACCAGAGTTCACGGCTGATCAGCAGACACGCGCCGCTCAGCCACGGCACCACGGGGCCGTGCACCGGCCGTTTGGTGCGGACCGAACGGATACGTCCGACCGCCGTTTCGAGTTCATGCCCGTCGGACCACACCGAGCCGTCAGGACGTCGGATGACCGGAGCCACCATGGTGAGCGGCGCGGCAGCAACTGCAGCCCGCAGGATGTCGAGGTCGGCCTGGTCGATGCGGGCGTCCGGGTTGAGCATGAGCACCTGGTCGGCGCCGAGCTCGAGGGCGCGCACGACGCCGCGATTGACGCCGGCACCGAAACCCGGGTTGCCCGGAGGACAGACCAGGTGCCAGCCGTGTTCCTCGCACAGATCACGGATGGCGCGCCGCTCGACTGCCCCGCTGTAGTTGTCGACGACGACGATGATCAGCTCGGGATCCTGCTCGTGCAGCGGCACAAGGTTAGTGCGCAGCAGCCGGTGTGAACCGAAGTTCACAACGACCACTGCGCACTTCGTCACCGCCGGAGGCGCGGTGACCCGCGCCTCCGGATCAGCGACTGTCGGTGAGCCTTCGCTCACGGATGCCACCATCGGCTGACCGCACCCAGCGAACGAGCGTTCGCCTTGGTCACTGTCGTGAGCTTTTGCAGCTTCGACTTGGTCGGTGCAGGCCGGGTGACCTTCGCCGGGATCATCTTGCCGCCGACCCGCACGTTCGCCTGCGCGGCGAGCGGGACGGTGGATGCGTCATACACGGTGAACCCGCTGAAGGTGGCCGTGACCGGTGCACTCGTGCTGCTGCCGGACAGGTACGCACCGAGGCCGACTGCGCCGGGCACCTGCATCGCCGCCGTCGTGTCGGTCGCACTGACCTGCCATGCGCTGGGCTCGGTGGTGCCCGCAGCCCACACCTTCGCCTGCAACGTCGTCGGGCTCGTGCCCGTGGCGTCGAAGCGGATGTTGAGTGCCTGGCCCGGCTGGACGGTCAGTCCGGAGATCACCGTCAGCGGAACGGCGGCAACCTCGGTGGAGCCGTCGAAACGGCTGATGCCCAGGGCGACGGTGCCGTTGGCACGGACCTGCACCTTGGCGCGGTAGTCGCCGACGTTCTTGACCCACCGGCCGATCACGTAGATGTACGCACCGTTGCCAGTGAGGGCCTTGTTCAACGCGACCGTCACATGCTCGTCGGTGTTGATCGTCGAGACCGACTTCAGGAAAGCGCTCGGGCTCGCACCGGCCGTCGCCAGCGGCATCACCGCTGCACCAGGAGTGATCGAGAACCCGGTGCCGCTGACAGCCCAGGTGCCACCGCTGTCGGCAACACCCCAGCCTGAGGCCACTGTCCGGTTGAACGCGTCGGACGCGATTACCGTCGGTGCCGGTGCGACGGTCACACTCTGCGTGGTCGAGTTCGTCAACCCCGCAGCATCAGTCACCGTCAACGTCACCGTGTACGTCCCAGCAGCGGCATACGTGTGCGTCGCCGACGAACCAGAACCATCAGCAGTGCCATCGCCCCAATTCCAGTCATACGAGGCAATCGACCCACCAGCATTCGGATCCGTCGAACCCGACCCATTCACACTCACACCCAAACCACTGGTGCTCGCCGTGAACGACGCCGTCGGAGCCTGCGCAGGAGCAGTCACCGTCACACTCTGCGTGGTCGAGTTCGTCAACCCCGCAGCATCAGTCACCGTCAACGTCACCGTGTACGTCCCAGCAGCGGCATACGTGTGCGTCGCCGACGAACCAGAACCATCAGCAGTGCCATCGCCCCAATTCCAGTCATACGAGGCAATCGACCCACCAGCATTCGGATCCGTCGAACCCGACCCATTCACACTCACACCCAAACCACTGGTGCTCGCCGTGAACGACGCCGTCGGAGCCTGCGCAGGAGCAGTCACCGTCACACTCTGCGTGGTCGAGTTCGTCAACCCCGCAGCATCAGTCACCGTCAACGTCACCGTGTACGTCCCAGCAGCGGCATACGTGTGCGTCGCCGACGAACCAGAACCATCAGCAGTGCCATCGCCCCAATTCCAGTCATACGAGGCAATCGACCCACCAGCATTCGGATCCGTCGAACCCGACCCATTCACACTCACACCCAAACCACTGGTGCTCGCCGTGAACGACGCCGTCGGAGCCTGCGCCGGGACGCTGCCGCCGCCGGCCGCGAACTGGTTGGCCACATCGGTGGCGCTCAACTCGTGCGAGTAAGCGGCCACTTCGTCGATGGTGCCGGCGAAGTAGTTGCTGCCACTCCAGGCGGTGTTGCCACCGACGCGCCAGTAACCGGAGTACGACTGCGCCTGTGTCTGGGCGTTCGTTGCCACGACAGCGCCATCGACATACAGGGTCATGCCGTCCGGGCCCTGGGTTGCGACTACCTGGTGCCACTTGCCGTCGTTGTAGGACAGCGGTGAGGTCGCCGAGTTGATACTGCCGGTCCAGACGCCGAAGTTGAGCTGACCGGAGGGGGTCATCCAGATCTCGCGGTCGTAGTTCGAACTCAGGCCGCTTTGCTGGTCGCCGTAGCTCATCAGCACTCCACCGGAGGTCGTCGTCGTCTTGAACCACAACGACTCGGTGTAGACCGTCGGCGCCTGCGCCATCGTCGTAGAGCCGATCGAGCCGGACTGGCCGTCGAAGGTCACGGCGGTGTTGCTGGTGCCCGGGATCTGGCTGGCGGTCGCCGCGTAGGTGACGCCGGTCGAGCTGTAGACGCCGTTGTCCATGTTCGGGCTGGTGTCGAACGCGGTCGGACCGGACGACTCGTCGAGACGCCAGTACAGATCCGGGTTGGCGTTGTAGACCAGCTTGCCGTAGGCGTCGGTCGGAACCGGCTGCAGGTTGAGCACGCCACCGCCGTCGGTGTAGTGCGTCTGAACCTGTTGGATGCTCAACGCTGTCGGGTAGATCGCCACGTCACCGATCGACCCGGCGAAGTAGTTGCTGCTCGGTTGGTTGGGCCAGCCGGCGAGCTGGTCACCGCCGATCCGCCAGTAACCGGTGTACGGCTGGAAGGTCGTGGCGCCCGAGTTGGTGCCCACCTTGCGGCCGTCGACATACAGCGTCATGCCGTTGGTGGCACTCAAGGTGGCGACCACGTAGTGCCAGTTGCCGTCGTTGTAGGTGTTGGCACTCTGGATGGTCTGGGTTCCGCCGTTGTAGACACCGAAGATCAGGTGTCCGGCGTTGTCCATGTAGATCTGTCGGTCGTAGTTGCCGCTCAGACCGGTCTGGCTCGATCCGTACCCGACGATCTTGCCTCCGGAGGTTGTGGTCGTGTTGAACCATGCCTCGATCGTGAGCGAATTCGTCGGGGTCACAGTCGAATTCGTGGCCACAGCTCCGGTGGAGGTGCCGTTGAATGTCGCCGCGGTGGTCGGGTCGCCGCTGAGCGGACCGGGGGTGCCGAAGGTCACTCCCGACTGAGCTGTGGCGTCGTTGAAACCGACATTGTCGTAGACCGTCGGGCCGGCGCTCTCACCCATGCGCCAGAAGTCGCTGGCACCGTCCTGACTGACATCTCCGGCATATTTGCTCGACGATGCCGTGCCTGGGGTGACGCTGTTGGTCGCCGGTAACGTCAGTGTGTTCCCGAAGGGATCACTCGCCACGACCGTATAGGTGTAACTGCCGCCCGCGGGTGCAGTCGTGTCGATGAAGCCGACCGTCGGGTTTGTCCAGTAGTTGGAGTTCTGCGTCGTGGTGTACACCGGCGCTGTCGTGCCGGAGCGGTAGACCTTGTAGTACAGGGTGTTGTTGTCCGGATCCCACGGCAACTGCCAGCTCACCCGGATCGAGTTGCCGGCCAACGGAATCGCCACCGGGTTCGTGGAACCGGTCGCGGCGACCGGGCCCATCTTGTTCGGCGCCAGACTCGAGATCGCGAACCGGGTCAGGCCCTGCTGTGACTTGTAGTTGACGCCGGGGAACTCACCGCCGAGGGCGATGTACTGCGAGTTGCCGGTGACCGACCAAGCCGCTTGGTCCTGGCCGGTGTAGGTGCCGGTGTACAACTGTGGGAACCATTGCAGCAGTGAGGAATCCGGAATTCCCGCGTAGTTCCAACCGTATTCGTCCGGGCCAGAGTTGGTGCCGGTCGGATAGGTCGTGAACGCCAGTGCGTGGCGCTGGTTGATCGCCCACGGGTTGCTCTGCGGGAAGGCACCGATCATCTGGCAGTTGTGCGCGTGGCTGACGGTGTAGAGCACCTGCCCGACCGGCAGCGTGCCATAGGTGTCGCCCTGGCAGTCGTTGAGCCAGTTGATCGCGCCGGTGTTGGGATTGAGTGCGAACGTGCCCTCAAACGTGGCACCGGCACCATAGGCGAAACCGCCGCCGTAGATCTGGTTGCCATCGGTCGTGAGCGTGTCGATCGCGCCGTTGTTGTAATCCTGGATCGTCGCGTTCGCAGCCCACGGCTGCACTGCGCCCGTGGTCGCGTCGACGGCGCCCATGCCGTAGACCGACTGGCCGCTAAGCGTGCTGAACTGGCCGCCGATGACGACCTTGCTCTGGTCGGGCGTGATGACCATGGCCCAGACGTAACCGTTGTCGGCCGTCGGTGCCCACGGCAGCATCGTGCCGTTGGACGCGGTGAACGCCGCCAGCCGGGTACGGGCGACACCGGCCGCGCTCATGAACGCACCACCGGCATACACCGTGGTGTTGGTGGCGACGATGGCACGCACCTCGCCGTTGATCGACGGCGCGAACGAGGTGTCGAGTGCACCGGTCGCGGTGTCGAACGCCGCGATGTGCGAACGAGCGATGCCGTCGACGGTGGTGAAGTCACCGCCGACATAGACGCGCGAGCCGTCCGGTGACGCGGTGATCGTCAGGCCCTGCGCGTTGAGCACGTGGTTGAACGAAGTGATCAGGTTGCCGGTGGTGATGTTGTAGGCGATGAGATTGCCCACGTTGATCTGTCCAGGACCGTTCAGTGCCACACCCGGCGGGCGGGCCGTGGTGAAGCTGCCGGTGGCGTAGACGATGTTGCCCACCGTCACCTGACTCCACACCACACCGTTGATCTGCCAGGTGGGCAGCGCATCTGCGCTGACCGTGGCGGGGGTGCCACTCGGCGGGGCGGTGTCGGCCTTCGCCGCCGGGCTGACAGTGATCATGCCGAGAGCCGCCAACGCGAAGACGAGGATGGCGACCGAAAGCCGCGTACCCGGGCGGCGAAGTCCTGACGGACCGTGAGCGTTCATGCTTGTTACTCCAGGAATTGTGCAGAAAGCAACTGAATGGGTGGAGGTGGCAACCCGGGATGGCCCGGGCGGCCGGTTGACTTACTGCACCGAACCGGTGAAGTCCGCCGCTGCGTATGTCCCGTCGAAGTCGACGGTCATCGTGTTGTGCTTCAGGCCAGCTGAAGGGATCGAGAAGACGTATGTCGCGGTCTGCGAGGCCCCCGGTCGCACCGAACCGCTGAAGTCGACGGCGGAGGTGTTGTAGACCGGTGATGCGATGCGCGCCGGGCTGCCGTAGGTCATCTGGACGACGACCTGCTCAAGGTTGATGGTCGACTTCGAACCGTTGGTGAATTTCACCGTCACCTCCGTGATGGGCGCATTGGCGAAGACTCCCGGCCCCTGGCCGGTTTCCTTCGCCTGCTTGATCGAGGTGATCGTCAGGACGACACCCGTCGGATACGTCACGGATGTGTCGAAACTCGCCGTCGCCGCAGTGATCGTCGGGTGCGGCGTCTTACCGTCCCGGACCACGGGCTTGGCGGCCCCGGCGAGCGGACTCGACGGCGCGGACGCGGTACCCGACGACGATGGGTAGGCGCTGGCGGAAGCTGAGCTCTGCGTGCCGGCGGACGCGGTACTACTGGCGGACGCCGCGACCTTGCCGGACGAGCCGCAACCGGCGCACAGGCCGACGACGGCGACTGCGGCCACGAGCGACAGACCGCGCGCCGTGCGACGGCCGGCGCGGCCAGCGGTCGGCACCGTGTCCTGCGTCTGTCCAGCCGACCTCGAACGGCGGGTGACGCCATGCGGCGTAGTGCTCATCAGATCTCCCCTATACGAGCGTCCAATACGTATCCGAGGCGAAAGCTTACGGGACGATTCGAGAACTTCTGACCACTTTCAACCACTTGACAGGAAAGTCTCTGGACCGTCGTCCCATACGAGCGTCTAAACACGGATAAGAATAGGTTTACTGAGGAAATCCTGACAGATGGCAAAACCGGTTCACCAAGAGAGCGTCAACCGTTGGTGCGCAAGCGGATTCGCACGTGGTGCGCCGTCAGCGACGACGACTGGACGCGTCCGTGGCGGGTCCGACGGAGGGTCGCCGCGACGCCCGCGGAGCGGGCGGAAGATCGTGGAAAAAAACTTTCGTCAGCGGCTGTGGACGACGTTCTGGGCATCGGCAAGGTCCCGCTGCAGCAGCAGTTCCGTCGCCTCGACCGCAGCAGGGATGAGAAACTCAAGTTCCTGGCGCTGGGTCGACGCGAAGTCTTTCAACACGTAGGTCGCAGCATCCATCCGCCCCGGCGGCCGTCCGATGCCCACGCGCACGCGCAGGTAGTCGCGACTGCCCAGTGATCCGGAGATCGACCGCAGTCCGTTGTGGCCGCCCTCGCCGCCACCTCGTTTGAGCCGCAGCACGCCGAAGTCGATGTCGAGTTCGTCGTGGATGACGATGAACCGGTCCAGCGGCACCTTGAAAAACTTCATCAATCCGCTCACCGGACCGCCGGACTCATTCATGTACGACCCAGGAACCGCGATGATCGCCCGCTCTCCGGCCAACTGGATGGAGGCGGCGCGAGCGTGCGCCTTGTGTGCACGCAGGGCGACGCCGGCATCCTGCGCCATACGTTCGATGACCATCGCGCCGATGTTGTGGCGATTGCCGGCGTAGGTGGGGCCGGGGTTACCGAGCCCCACGATGAGCCAGGGCGCGGTGTCGGTCACAATCAGCGAGTATGCCGCAGCGGGTGTGCAGGCGTTGAAAGGCCCGGTCGTCCCGCTGCAGCGGGACGACCGGGCCTTTGCGCAACAGGCAGGACGCCTGGGACTCAGTCCTCGGTCTTCTCCGCGTCCTCGGCGGCCGGGGCGTCGCCCTCGGCGGCCTCGTCATCGGACTCGTCCTTCTCGATGCCGGCCTCAGCCTCGGCTTCGGCCAGTTCCGCCTCGAGCGCCTCGGCGGTGACCTGCGCGGTGACGTTGACGACCAGCAGTTCCTCGTCGGCGGCCAGGGTGACGCCGGCGGGGAGGGTGACATCCTTGGCCAGGATCTGGCTGCCGGCCCCCAGGCCCTCGACGGACACCACGACGGACTCGGGGATGCTCAGCGCGTCGGCCTCGACCGACAGTGTGCCGTTCTCGACGACCACGTTGGTCTCGGGGGCGGCTTCGCCGTCCACGTGCACCGGCACGTCGACGGTGACCTTCTCGCCGCGCTTGACGATGACCAGGTCGACGTGGTCGATGACAGGCTTGATCGCGTCGCGCTGCACGTCCTTGGCCAGAGCGAGCTCTTCCTTGCCGTCGAAGGACAGCGTCAGGATCGCGTTGGCGTTCTTGAGAGCGAGCATCGTCTCGTGGCCCGGCAGGGTCAGGTGGACCGGGTCGGTGCCGTGGCCGTAGAGCACGGCCGGGATCTTGTTGTCGCGACGGATGCGGCGAGCCGCACCCTTGCCGAACTCGGAGCGCAGCTGCGCGTCCAGACGAATTTCGTGCTGAGCCATGGTGATTCCTTACGTTCGTGAACGATGTGGGGTCTCATGCCTCGACGCGGGACGTGGCGCGGGCGGATGAACAGAGGCCGGATCGGGGCGCAGACGACATACCGGATGTCGATGGCACCTTGTCGATCACGGACGTCCACGCGACGTCCCTCGCCGAGGCAACGCCGACGATCGTATGACGTGGGGCCGCCCGCCCCCAAATCGAAACGACGACTACGGGTGCCTCAGGCCTGGAACATCGAGGTGACCGAGCCGTCCTCGAAGACCTCGCGGATGGCCTGCGCGAGCAGCGGCGCGATCGACAGTGGGGTGAGCTTCTCGAAGCCCTTGTCCGCTGTGATCGGCAAGGTGTCGGTGATGATCACCTCACGGGCGACCGAGTCCCGCAGCCTGGCCGCCGCCGGATTCGAGAAGATCGCGTGGGTGGCCGCGATGACGACGCTGGCCGCGCCGTCAGCCATCAGCGCCTCGGCGGCATTGCAGATCGTGCCGCCGGAGTCGATCATGTCGTCGACCAGGATGCAGGTGCGTCCCTCGACGCGGCCGATCACACGGTTGGCGACGCTCTGGTTGGAGC